>NZ_CP026538.1:3026785-3632142 GCF_004135975.1 Solidesulfovibrio carbinolicus
CGCAGTCGCGCACCTGGCCGATGAGCTTTATGGCATAGCCGAACTCCCGGGCAAACCGAATGTCCTCGGGGGTGACCACGGTGATGCCCTCGACCGGCAGCTTCTCCAGGGGCAGATTGCGCCCGTAGGCCAGCCGGATGAGCACGATAAGCTTGTGGGCGGCGTCGAAGCCCTGGATGTCCAGGGTCGGATCGGCCTCGGCGTAGCCGAGATCCTGGGCCTTGGCCAAAGCGTCGGCAAAGGGCAGGCCCTTTTCGCTCATGCTGGAGAGAATGTAGTTGGCCGTGCCGTTTAAGATGCCGATGATGCTCTGGATGCGGTTGCCGGCCAGCGACGACCGCAGCGTCTCGACGATGGGCACGGCCCCGGCGCAGCTGGCCTCGTAGTAGAGGCCAAGCCCCTTTTCGGCGGCCAGGGCGAAAAGCTCCGGCCCGCGCTTGGCCAGCAGTGCCTTGTTGGCCGTGACCACGTGCTTGCCGGCGTTAAGCGCCTTGGCGATGAGTCCGAAGGCGGCGTCGATGCCGCCCATGAGCTCCACCACGATGTCGATGTCCGGGTCGGCGACCAGGGCGTCGGCGTCGGTGGTAATCGCGACCGCAGGCCCCAGCGTCACGGCCCGGGGCTTGGCCAGATCGCGCACGAGCACGGTCTTGACGGCGACCGAGCGCCCCAGGCGCGCCTCGATCCAGTCGGCATTCTTCTCCAGCACGGCCACCAAGCCGGACCCGACAGTGCCGAGTCCGGCCAATCCGATGCGAACAGGGGCTACGGCAGCGTTGTTCATCCGGAAAGCGCCTTTTTTATGCCGCGAACGGCCTGGTTGATGCGGTGGCGGTTTTCGACCAGGGCAAACCGCACGTAGTTGTCGCCGAAATGCCCAAATCCCAGGCCCGGCGAAACGGCCACGCCGCCTTCGCGCAGCAGCAGCTTGGAGAATTCCACGGACTTGAGATGCTGAAAGGGCTCGGGGATCTTGGCCCACACGAACATGGTGGACCTCGGCGCGGGCACTTCCCAGCCGGCCCGGGCCAGACCGTCAATGAGCGCGTCGCGGCGCTCCTGGTGGACGTCCATGATTTCGCGCACACACTCCTGGGGGCCGTTTAAAGCCACGGTGGCGGCAATCTGGATGGGCTGGAAGATGCCGTAATCGAGATAGCTCTTGATGCGGGTGAGCGCATGGACCATCTCGGGGTTGCCGCAGCAAAACCCGACGCGCCAGCCGGCCATGGAATAGCTCTTGGTGAGGGAGAAAAACTCCACGCCCACGTCTTTCGCGCCCTTGGCCTGCAAAAAGCTCGGCGGCTGGTAGCCGTCGAAGCCGAAGTCGGCGTAGGCGAAGTCGTGGATGACCATCATGTCGTGTTCTTTGCAGAATTCGACGATGCGCTCGAAAAACGGCACATCGGCCGTGACCGTGGTCGGGTTGTGCGGATAGGAGATGATGAGCAGCTTGGGCTGGGGCCAGGTCTGGCGCGTGGCGGCGAGCAGGTCCTCGAAAAAGTCCCGGTCGCTGCTGATGGGGATGCGGCGCACGTCGGCCCCGGCGATGATGCAGGAATAGGGATGAATCGGATAGGCCGGATCGGTGGCGAAGACCACGTCGCCGGGCGAGAGCATGACGAGCGCCAGGTGGGCTAGGCCTTCCTTGGCCCCCATGGTGACCACTGCTTCGGTTTCGGGGTCGATGTCGACGTCGAAGCGGCGCTTGTACCAGGCCGAGACGGCGTTTCGCAGGCCCTTGATGCCGCGCGATGCCGAGTAGCGGTGGTTGGCGGCCTTCTGGGCGGCCTCGACGAGTTTTTCGACGATATGGGGGGGCGTGGGCAGGTCGGGGTTGCCCATGCCCAGGTCGATGACGTCCTCGTTTCGCCGCCGCATCTGCATTTTGAGCTCGTTGACGGTGGCGAAGACGTATGGGGGGAGGCGCTCCATACGCGCGAACTTTTTCATGCCCTGGACTCCTTTTGAGGGGGCTCGTTAATGCGAAATGGGAGCATATGCGTCTGCCCGGCCCCCTGTAAAGAGCGTATGAGGTCAAAGGCTTGGGGAAAAGCAGTTTTTTTTCTTGACCGCGGCCGGGCAAACGTTTACCTCACCTTTTTGCGGAGAGGTGGCCGAGTTGGCCGAAGGCGCTCGCCTGCTAAGCGGGTAACGGGGCTTAAACCCTGTTCGAGGGTTCAAATCCCTCCCTCTCCGCCAGATTTTTCAAAAGCCGTCCAGAAATGGGCGGCTTTTTGTTTTTCCCGCCTGACAGCGAGCAGTAAAGCCCATGTTTACTTCGTTGCCGCCCTATCCGCCTCAGAAAAGGTGTTCGGAGCAGGCTCTGGCCGGTCCGGAGAAAGCGCCCCACGCCGACACGGCAAGCCTGAACGCCGGACATGTTTTGCCTGAAGGCAGGCGAACAAATCTTCGCGATGGTTTGCAATCGACGTCACCCTGCCTTGACTATTGAATCGTTTCGCATAGGATGGAAATGCTCCATAGTCTCCGCCGAGGCGGACCTATGTTCCCGTCGACACCGAACTTTTTGCTTTCATATAAACTATTAAAATCAAGTATTTATACAACAATAGCATTCCAAACGACGAAGGAGGCAAGCATGGACGTACCCAGCAAGAGCAACAAGACATGGCAAGACATTGTAACTGGGAAAAAGACGTTCCAGTTGAAATTTCTTGCAGCCAAGATTCTGCTTGGCCGCCTTACGCGAACGGTCAAGGAAGATCCTTCGCCAAATACAATCAACAATAGCGTGGACCAGATTTACACTCTTTTCTCCAGCAACCTGAATATGCCAAGTGTTCAGGAAGATCTTAAAACTATTTTTGGCTAGGAGGGTGACATGCGGCAGACTATCTCCAGCGTATCAGATGTCAAAAAAATGATTGAATCCGGACGAAAACTTCTCCTTGCAGGCGAAGAGGAAGCCTTGCGTCAACTTCCCCAAGGCGATTGGATCGCAGGAACGATCCCTTATTTCATATCAGCAGACCATGGCGGAATGGTAAGCCGTGAATTACTAAGCGCCACGGACATCACCGATTCGGTAACTTCCATCGAAATCGTTGCCTACGACCAAAACAGCCTCGCCCGAGTGTACACCGAGGGACCAAAGCATGGGTTTAGTTTCATTGTCATCCCGGCAATGAGCAAAACCCACTTATCCTTCGCTCTCAATGCCCCCAACTACAAGGATTTTGGCATACGCCCATTAATCGGCTGGATAGCCGGGGTGCATCTCTCCGACTTAGGCAAAAAAACACCCAAGGTGATAAACGGCATCACGGGCGAGGTCCTGGAGGAAGGCGCCTTGGTACTGCAAGCCCAATTGCCCGAGGGCAAGGTTGCCGAGATCGGCATCGTGAACCTCTTTGAACAGGGCGAAGGCGACGTGCTGACCTTCACCACCGACGATTTTTCCGCCACTGACGTCATGGTCAATGGCGAAAAGCGCAACTTTGCCGCCTACATCATCAAGCACAAACTTGACACCAAACTCCCCCTTGTTGCAGACTACTACGGTGCCCTTGTCAACATCAGTTTCCAGGATGTTGACGAAGTGGAAGGTTTGGTAAAATTTTACGCTCCTGTTTTTTCAGGCATTCGCTACAAACACGCCAAGCCCGTGGTTGACTACGTCAAGGAGTTCAACGAACGGCTCAGCAAAGAATGCTCCATTGAATCCGCGCGAGTTGTTTTTTCTTGCAATTGCATTCTCAACTACCTGTATTCAGAACTCGAAGGCAAAAAAACCGACCCCTTCACCGGGCCAGTCACGTTTGGTGAAATAGCTTACCAGCTCCTCAATCAAACGCTGGTCTATCTGGAGATCATGGACGTCTAGCACGCCGCGGCCAGCGGTGACTGCATTATGACGATAGCCGTCTACAGGTGGACCGTCCTACCGACGGTCCACCTGCTTTTAGCGGCATAGATTGGGCCGCTTGCAGAACGCCACACTTTTCTGTCCCAATACGGCGCACCATCTCCGGCTGTCCCGCATAGTTGCGATGCGCATGGGAAAGAGCGCCACCCAATCGTTGCGGACACAGGCCACGAAAACCACAACGCAAGACGGCTGAAGCCTTCCCACTTCCCCCCGGAGCCTCCCATGTCGAGTTCGCCCTCTCCCGCCGCCAAGGCCGCCCCTGCACCTTCCAAACAAATGGGCCTGGCCTCGGCCATCGCCATCGGCATCGGCGGCATGGTCGGCGGCGGCGTCTACGCCATCTTCGGCTCGGCCGCCCATGTGGCCGGCTCGGCCCTGTGGCTCTCCTTCCTGGCCGGCGGGCTGGTCGCCCTGGCCACCTCCTACAACTACGCCAAACTCGGCGCGCGCTACCCCACCAAGGGCGGCGCGGTGGAATTTCTGGTGCGCGGCCTTGGCGACGGCATCGTCAGCGGCGGACTCAACATCTACATGTGGATCGGCTACGTCATCGCCCTGGCCATGTACGCCGCCGGTTTCGCCGGCTACCTCATGACCTTTTTCCCCCACACCGGCCTTCCCTGGCTGTCCAAGGCCGCCGCCGCCGGCGCGGTGCTCCTTTTTACCCTGGTCAATGTCTTCGGCGCGGCCTGGGTCGGGCGCTCGGAACTGGTGACCGTGGCCGTCAACCTAGCCGTGCTGTCGGTGTTCGCGGTCTGGGGCTGCGCCACGGCCGACTGGCAGGGACTTTCCAGCGCCGGCTGGGCCGCGCCCTCGGGCATCGCCTTTGGCGGCGGGATGCTTTTTATCGCCTACGAAGGCTTTGGACTGGTGGCCAACGCCGCCGGAGACATGGCCGATCCGCCGCGCACCCTGCCTAAGGCGCTGTATCTATCGGTGTGTTCGGTCATCGTGGTCTATCTCGGCGTCGCTTTTGCCGTGCTCGGCCATCTGCCCCTGGCCCGCATCGACGCGGCCAGCGACTATGCCCTGTCCGAGGCGGCCGGCACGTTCATGGGCAAGGCCGGTTTCACCGTCATCGCCGTGGGCGCGCTTTTCGCCACGGCGGCGGCATTAAACGCCACCCTCTACGGCGCGGCCAATGTCTGCTGGATGATCGCCAAGGACGGCGAACTGCCAACGGCCTTCGACCGCCTGCTTTGGAAGCGCGCCCCGGAGGGACTGCTCCTGACCGCCGGGCTGGTGCTGGTTTTCGTGCTGTTTTTCGATCTTTCCAGCGTGGCCATGATGGGCAGCGGCGCGTTTTTGTTTATCTACGCCGCCGTGGCCTATTCCCACCTGCGCCTACGCGCCGCCACCGGCGGCCGGCCGGCGCTCATCTGGCTGTCCATCGCCTTGTGTCTGTCGCTGCTGGGCGTGCTGGGCTCCAACATGTACGCCCACTCCCGGCCGGCGTTCTGGACCATGCTCGGGCTTTTCCCGGTTTCTTTCGGTCTGGAGTGGGGTTACCGGCGGGCCACGGGACGCCGACTCAAGGTCGGTCCGGCGTCGGGCGCGCAGGCAGGTCCGGCCGCCAAGCTGTAAATGGGGTTAAGCGGTACGGGATCAGATGCATCGGACAGGAAGCCCGATACGGCGAGAAAGGGAAGCGGACGTCAGGATTGCTCGGACAGGGCCAGCTTGACGCCAAAGGCCACGAACAAGGCTCCGGCCCCCTGGGTGAGATAGGGGCCAAGCCGCCGGGCGCGGCCAAGGCCGCCGGCGACGCGGGCCGAGGACCAGGCCAGGAGCAGATTCCAGGTCGTGCCGGTGCAGTTGAGGATGCCGCCCAGGACGGCAAAGGCCAGGGCCTTGCGCGGCGCGGCCGGATCAATGAACTGGGGCAAAAAGGCCAGGAAAAAAAGCGCCACCTTGGGGTTCAGCGCGTTGGTGAGAAAGCCTTGGACGAAAATGCCGCGATGCCGGATTTCAGGCGCCTGAGGGGTTTCCTCGGGCGCTGTCTTTTTTCGCGCGCCAAGGATCATGCGCACACCAGCATACACGAGATAGGCCGCGCCCACCAGCTTGATCACGGAAAAGGCCGTGGCCGAGGCGGCCAGCACGGCTGAGAGTCCCACGGCAGCGGCCAGGATATGCACGCAGCAGCCGGCCCCAATGCCCAAAGCAGCCGTCATGCCGGCCTTGGCCCCCTGTCCGGCGCTGCGGCTGACGACATAAATGACGTCCGGGCCGGGAGCCATGTTGAACAGGATGCCCGAGACGATAAACAGCCACAGATCGTGAATGCCAAGCATGGGAACTCCGTACGTCGCCGGGGAAAGGCGTTGAAAGCCGGCTATACCCGGCAGCGACGGCTGTCAATGCGGGGTGGCTAGGACACTGTACAGGATCAGCTGTTACTCGTCGCTCACGTACGCCAGTTCTTCGTGGCCGTCATGGGTGATGACGCCTGATTGGCGCAGCCCGAACCTTTCGATGACACGCTTGCCGTCGGGCGAGACGATGATGGCGGTCAGTCCGCGATGGGGCACGGCGGCCAGGTCTTCGCGAAACGCCCGCATGAGCGCCCGGCTTGCCTCGGTGCGGTGGAACCGGGGCAGGATGCCGATGTTATAGATATAGAGGTACTGCTCACCGGACGCGGTCTGGGGCTGGGGCGTGATCTGGCGACGATTGGTGATGGTTTGCGGCCCGTCTCGCAGGACAGCGAAGGTGCCCGGTGAAATGGGATGAAAGGCCGAGTAGCCAATAGGAAGGATGCGACAGCCTGCGCCGGCCGTCCAAAGGCGAAAGCCTTTGGGAAAGACCGTGACCGCGTGTTGGAGATGCGGGTAAGCTTCGCGGTTGGCCGGATCGGGGTAGCAGGCCCAGTCCGCCGCCAGCAGGCACAGGACGAAGCGGTTGAGGGATACCGGGTCCAGGCCCAAGGAGGCATGGGCCGCGTCCGCGGGGGAGATCGAAGCGACATTATCCACCTGAGCGTCATCGAAGTTAAGTGACGCGATACGGCGTGATTCCGGCTCCGCCCAGGCGGCCACGGCTTCTTCCTGGCGTAGGTCGGGGACAGCGTCCAACATGTTCGTGGTGCGTTCCATGAAACCTCCGTATCGCAGGAATTTCTTCTGTAATGACGGGCAACCACGGAGTCGTCAAGAAGCTCCAGTCCATGTCGTTTTGTCTGGATACTGACTGGATGCCTAAAGGCATAAAAAAAGCCCCCGATCATTTCTGATCAGGGGCTTTTGAAAAGTAGCCCTGGCGGCGACCTACTTTCCCACACAAGAATATGCAGTATCATCGGCGAAGGAGGGCTTAACTTCCGAGTTCGGAATGGGGTCGGGTGTACCCCCTCCTCTATGACCACCAGGACAAATATATAAGTTAAAATAAGGGATGGGATTCGAGTTGGCAAAAATCAAGTCGAACGGACTATTAGTACCGGTCTGCTCAAACATTGCTGCTTTTGCACATCCGGCCTATCAACCATGTAGTCTACATGGGTCCTTCAGGGAGAACTCGTCTTGAGGCAGGCTTCCCGCTTAGATGCTTTCAGCGGTTATCCTTTCCGAACATAGCTACCCTGCGATGCCGTTGGCACGACAACAGGTGCACCAGAGGTTCGTTCATCCCGGTCCTCTCGTACTAGGGACAACCCCTCTCAATTCTCCAACGCCCACGGAAGATAGGGACCAAACTGTCTCACGACGTTTTAAACCCAGCTCGCGTACCACTTTAATCGGCGAACAGCCGAACCCTTGGGACCTGCTCCAGCCCCAGGATGTGATGAGCCGACATCGAGGTGCCAAACCGCATCGTCGATATGAACTCTTGGATGCGATCAGCCTGTTATCCCCGGCGTACCTTTTATCCATTGAGCGATGGCCCTTCCATTCGGGACCACCGGATCACTAAGGCCCACTTTCGTGCCTGGTCGAGATGTCTCTCTCGCAGTCAAGCTCCCTTATGCCTTTGCACTCGACGGCTGGTTTCCAATCAGCCTGAGGGAACCTTTGCATGCCTCCGTTACTCTTTGGGAGGCGACCGCCCCAGTCAAACTACCCGCCAGACAATGTCCTCGAACCGGCTAACGGTCCGAGTTAGAAGCTTAAACAACCGAGGGTGGTATTTCAAGGATGGCTCCGCCGACGCTGGCGCGCCGGTTTCACAGCCTCCCACCTATCCTACACACGGTTGCCCAAGCTCCAATGTCAAGCTATAGTAAAGGTGCACAGGGTCTTTCCGTCTTTCCGCGGGTAGACGGCATTTTCACCGCCACATCAATTTCACTGAGTCTCTGGTCGAGACAGCGTGGAGATCGTTACGCCATTCGTGCAGGTCGGAACTTACCCGACAAGGAATTTCGCTACCTTAGGACCGTTATAGTTACGGCCGCCGTTTACCGGGGCTTCGGTTTAGAGCTTCGCTTGCGCTGACTCCACCCCTTAACCTTCCGGCACCGGGCAGGCGTCAGTCCGTATACGTCGTCTTACGACTTCGCACAGACCTGTGTTTTTAGTAAACAGTCGCCACCACCGTTTCACTGCGACCCCCCGCGGCTTATGCAGTAAATGCTTCACCATAGGGGGCACCCCTTATCCCGAAGTTACGGGGTCATTTTGCCGAGTTCCTTAACCAGAGTTCTCTCAAGCGCCTTGGGATACTCTCCCCGCCCACCTGAGTTGGTTTGCGGTACGGTCTGCTTGTGCTAAACTTAGAAGCTTTTCTCGGCAGCCTGGGATTAGTCACTTCAGTCGTAAGACACGGCATCACGTCTCGGCCTTGAAGGAGAACGGATTTGCCTGTTCTCCAAGCCTACACGCTTGCACCGGCACTTCCAACAGCCGGCTGACCTACCCTCCTGCGTCCCTCCGTCGCACACACAAACAGGTACAGGAATATTAACCTGTTTTCCATCAGCTACGCCTTTCGGCCTCGCCTTAGGGACCGACTCACCCTGGGAAGATTAACTTTACCCAGGAAACCTTGGGCTTACGGCGAACGGGTTTCACACCCGTTTTATCGTTACTTATGCCAGCATTATCACTTCCCGTTAGTCCAGCAGACTTTACAATCTGCCTTCATCCCGTCCGGGAACGCTCCCCTACCGCCTATCGTTAAGATAGGCCCGAGGCTTCGGTACCATGCTTAGCTCCGTTACATTTTCGGCGCAGGACCACTAGACCAGTGAGCTATTACGCTTTCTTTAAAGGATGGCTGCTTCTAAGCCAACCTCCTGGCTGTCAGAGCGGTCCCACTTCCTTTCCCACTGAGCATGGATTTGGGAACCTTAGCCGTCGATCTGGGCTCTTACCCTCTCGACCCTGGACCTTCGCACCCAGAGTCTGACTCCCAGACAATAAAAGAACGGCATTCGGAGTTTGATAGGGTTTGGTAATCTGGTGAGACCCCTAGCCCTTTCAGTGCTCTACCTCCGTCCTTCCTGCCTGAGGCTATACCTCAATATATTTCGGGGAGAACCAGCTATCACCGAGTTTGATTGGCCTTTCACCCCTATCCACAAGTCATCCCAATGGTTTTCAGCCCATATGGGTTCGGTCCTCCACTCGGTTTTACCCGAGCTTCAACCTGCTCATGGATAGATCACCCGGTTTCGGGTCTATCCCGCCGTACTGTTCGCCCTATTCAGACTCGCTTTCGCTACGGCTCCGGCATTTTAGCCTTAACCTCGCACGACAGGATAACTCGCTGGCTCATTATGCAAAAGGCACGCTCTCACCGGACAAGTCCGGCTCGAACCGCTTGTAGGCAATCGGTTTCAGGTTCTCGTTTCACTCCCCTCACAGGGGTTCTTTTCACCTTTCCCTCACGGTACTGGTACACTATCGGTCGCTGAGGAGTATTTAGCCTTGGAAGATGGTCCTCCCGGATTCCCACGAGATTTCGCGTGTCTCGTGGTACTCAGGTACCTCCAGCGGCACGTTCGGTTTCAGGTACGGGGCTTTCACCCTCTATGGCGCGCCTTCCCAGACGCTTCCCCTGCCTAATGATGCATCGCTTGATGGAGGCCCTACAACCCCAGACGTCCGGAGACGCCTGGTTTGGGCTCTTCCCGGTTCGCTCGCCGCTACTACGGGAATCTCTTTTGATTTCTTCTCCTGCGGGTACTGAGATGTTTCACTTCCCCGCGTTCGCCTCCCAAGACCTATGTATTCGGTCAAGGGATAACAGGACATGACTCCTGCTGGGTTTCCCCATTCGGAAATCACCGGATCAAAGCACGTTTGGCTGCTCCCCGGTGCGTATCGCCGCCTACCGCGTCCTTCATCGCCTCTCAGCGCCAAGGCATCCACCGATTGCCCTTAATTACTTGGCTTTTGCCTAAATCCCATCCCTTATTTAACTGTCAAAGATCAGTGTCGCGCACCCGTTTCTCCATTGGTGGAGGTGAACGGGATCGAACCGATGGCCTCCTGCGTGCAAGGCAGGCGCTCTCCCAGCTGAGCTACACCCCCGGTAAGCATGGTGGGCCTGGAAGGACTTGAACCTTCGACCTCACGCTTATCAGGCGTGCGCTCTAGCCACCTGAGCTACAGGCCCATCGTGTGCGCAACTTGCAAAGACGCGTGGTCCTTGCAATTAAATAGCGAGTTGGGTTTTCGTATCCATAAAAGGAGGTGATCCAGCCGCAGGTTCCCCTACGGCTACCTTGTTACGACTTCACCCCAATCATCGGCCCTACCGTAGACTCCTGCCTCCTTGCGGTTAGCCCGGAGCTTTCGGGTAGAACCAACTTTCGTGGTGTGACGGGCGGTGTGTACAAGGCCCGGGAACGTATTCACCGGAGCATGCTGATCTCCGATTACTAGCGATTCCGACTTCACGGGGTCGAGTTGCAGACCCCGATCCGGACTGGGATGGGTTTTTTGGGATTGGCTCCACCTTGCGGTCTCGCAGCCCATTGTACCCACCATTGTAGTACGTGTGTAGCCCTGGGCGTAAGGGCCATGATGACTTGACGTCGTCCCCACCTTCCTCCCCGTTGACCGAGGCGGTCTCTCTAGAGTGCCCGACATTACTCGCTGGCAACTAAAGACAAGGGTTGCGCTCGTTGCGGGACTTAACCCAACACCTCACGGCACGAGCTGACGACAGCCATGCAGCACCTGTCACCGCGCTCCCCGAAGGGCACTCCTCCTTTTCGGGAGGATTCGCGGGATGTCAAACCCAGGTAAGGTTCTTCGCGTTGCATCGAATTAAACCACATACTCCACCGCTTGTGCGGGCCCCCGTCAATTCCTTTGAGTTTCAGCCTTGCGACCGTACTCCCCAGGCGGGATGCTTAATGCGTTAACTGCGGCACCGAAGATCGCTCCCCGACACCTAGCATCCATCGTTTACAGCGTGGACTACCAGGGTATCTAATCCTGTTTGCTCCCCACGCTTTCGCGCCTCAGCGTCAGTACCTGTCCAGGTGGCCGCCTTCGCCACCGGTGTTCCTCCGGATATCTACGGATTTCACTCCTACACCCGGAATTCCGCCACCCTCTCCAGGACTCAAGCCTCCCAGTTTCGAACGCAGTTCCTCGGTTGAGCCGAGGGCTTTCACGTCCGACTTAAAAGGCGGCCTACGCGCGCTTTACGCCCAGTGATTCCGATTAACGCTTGCACCCTCCGTATTACCGCGGCTGCTGGCACGGAGTTAGCCGGTGCTTCCTTTGGAGGTACCGTCAGTTCCAGGGCTTATTCAGACCTGGAAGGTTCTTCCCTCCCGACAGAGGTTTACGACCCGAAAGCCTTCTTCCCTCACACGGCGTCGCTGCGTCAGGGTTTCCCCCATTGCGCAATATTCCCCACTGCTGCCTCCCGTAGGAGTCTGGACCGTGTTTCAGTTCCAGTGTGGCTGATCATCCTCTCAGACCAGCTACCCATCGTAGCCTTGGTGGGCCATTACCCCGCCAACAAGCTAATGGGACGCGGACTCATCCAGATACGACAGCTTGCAAGCAGAGGCCGCCTTTCCCCCAACCGAAATTGGAGCGTATCCGGTATTAGCGGCAGTTTCCCGCCGTTATCCCGAATATCTGGGTAGATAATCCACGCGTTACTCACCCGTGCGCCGCTCTACTCAGGGACCGAAGTCCCCTTTCTCGCACGACTTGCATGTGTTAAGCACGCCGCCAGCGTTCAATCTGAGCCAGGATCAAACTCTCCAGTTTAAATCCTTATGAGCTGAAACCTAAGTATGCGTTGCCGCATCTTAAGCATGGCTTACAGAAATCACCCAACTCGCTATTTAATTGTCAAAGACCGCGTTGCTTCGCCCGCCGTTGCCGGCGGTCAGCAGGAAGCGGCAACCTACGCTGCCCTCTATCCCGCGTCAAGCACTTTTTTTCAAAACCCGCCGACTCGTTTGTCGGCGGCCGCTCTCCGGTTTCCCGAAGCGGAGGGCGTATCTACGCGTCCCCGTCCGGACCGTCAAGCACTTTTTTTTCAATCACCGTTTCGCCCGTTTGGCGACCCGGCCGCGTTGCCGTTTTTCGCAGCGCGGAGGGAGCTTCTACGCATCCCCGCGCGGCCCGTCAACACTTTTTTTCACTCAACCCGAAGCACCGTTGTCCTTCGGTCCGCGTCGCCGGTTTCCGTCGGCGCGGAGGAGCGTGTCTACGCTCGCCCGCCCGGCCCGTCAACGCTTTTTTTCAATCCCGCCCAGGTTTCTTGCGACCCCCGGTCGGGCCCGGCGCGGTTTCCCGCAGCGCGGACTTTCAGGATTACTCGCCCTGCCGCCTGATTGTCAACTGCCTTTCATCCATTTGCCGCAAATGGCTCATCGCCAGTTGGCCCGGCATGTGCAACTTCCGCCGGCAAGCGGCAAGGTTTGCCCCTTGCCGCGCTTGAGACGAGGGACCAAACGGCTTTGGCCGGCCTTCTTGGAAACCCCGAGAGGGCAACCCTCGACATGCGCCCCGGCCCCGACCGGCAATTCCTGCCGCCACGGCAGCAAGGAAGGACGACTATGAGCTCGATCTGGACAGGCGTGAGCGGACTGCTCACATACAGCCAGGGCATCGCCACCACCGGCAACAACCTGGCTAACGTCAATACCGTGGGCTACAAGTCCTCGCGGATGCTTTTTGCCGACATGATCAGCACCATGGCCGGCGGCACTTCCGACGGCAGCCAGATCGGCACCGGCGTCCAGGTCGGCTCCATCGCCTTGCAGACCTCCGTGGGCAGCCTTCAGGACGCCAGCAATTCCACCGACCTCGCCATTACCGGCGAGCGTGGTTATTTCATCGTCAAGGACGCCGCCAACGACAAGACGTATTATACCCGGGCCGGCGACTTCAATTTCGACAAAAACGGCAGCCTCATGTCCGCTACAGGCTGCAATGTCCAAGGCTGGGCCGTGGACCAGGACGCCATTCTCAAGGCCAAGCGCAACAATGTTATTTTATCTGAAGTGCCAACAACGGGTACTGTTACCGACATTACTATCAAAGATTTTACTATAGATCCGCAAGCCACGGGAACCATGGAGGTCGTCACCAACCTCGACAGCCAAAGCAGCGTTGGGGAACTCGACGCCACCGACCCGTATTTCACCATGTTCAAGAACTATGACGCCACCAACGACACGCCCGTGGCCGACTCCGACTATCAGGCGACCATCAAGATTTACGATTCCGATGGCGTGGCCCACACGGCCACGGTCTACTACTCCAAGACCAGCGACAATTCCGGCAAGGAATACTGGGAATACATGGTGACTGTGCCTCCCGAAGAGGACGGCAGCGCCACGACCTCTGGCACGACCAAGGCCGGCGTGCTCATGGTCGGCACTCTGACCTTCTCCGCCCAGGGCGTGCTGGAAAACCAAACGGCGTTCACCCCAAACGGCAGCGACCCCACGAGCCTGTCCAACTGGACCCAGGCCAGCCTGACGTCCTCGGGCGTGCCGGAGTTTTCGGCCACGTTCAAGTCCGCCTCCAACGGCTCGGCCCTGCCCTCCCAGACCATCGCTTTCAAGACAGGGCTGTCGTCCACCGACGGCAGCTGGAATTCGGGCAGCGCCGCCAATGCCGGGGCCATCGGCACGCAAGCCTCCCTCAACCTCGGCTACAACCCCTCCGCCACCCTAAACGCGGTCTACTGCACCACGAACTACGCCACCTCGTCTTATACTCAGACATCCCAGCAGGATGGCTACGCCAAGGGCGAGATGACCGCCACCAACGTGGATGAAAACGGCGTTTTGTGGGGGAGCTTCACCAACGGCCAGACCAAGGCCCTCTACGTTCTGGCCCTGGCCGACTTCACCAACCCCACCGACCTCTACCGCAACGGCAACAACCTGCTCACGCCCACGACCGAATCCGGCAAGGCCTCCGTCGGCCGGGCCAATTCCGGTGTTTTTGACAGCATTGCCGGCAATACCCTGGAGTCGTCCAACGTGGACATGGCTTCGGAGATGGTCAACCTCATCGTCAACCAGCGGGCCTTCCAAGCCAATTCCAAGGTGGTGACCACGGCCGAGTCCCTCATGGAGACGGCCTTGCAGATCAAGAAGTAGGTTCGGGATCGGGCCGGCCCCGCGCCGGGCGGCAAGGGGATCGCGACCGGCGGGACGGTGAGGCTTGGTCGGAACGTCAGGCGCACACCCCCCGGGCACGACAGCGGCGCGGCCGACAAGCCGCCCGCCTCGCCTTTCCCGGCGACGAAGCGTGACCGCACGCCCCTAGCCGCCGTACTGGCGTTTCCACTCGTCCAGAAACAGCAGCGACGTCTCCAGCGGCGTCAGTCGCCCCTGGCGCAGGCGCACGGCGGCGATAAGATCGGCAAAGCCCACGTCGGCCGGCAGCGACAGTTCGCCAAGCAGCGCCGCCGTCTCGCCGCGAAGCGGTTCGGGAAGCACGGCCAGGGCCGCCTCGGCCCCCGCCCGCTCGACCGGCCAGCCGGGAAAGCGTTCGGCCACGAATCCCAGCAGATGTTCCATGCGCATGACATAGGTGTGCTCGGCCAGAGCCCGGGTCCTGGCCCGTTCGGCCAAGGCGGCGCGCTCTTCGTGCCTATTAAGGTAATAAGCCAGCTTTTCCCGAAGCTCTCCCATGGTGGCAAACCGGGCCAGTTCGTTCTCGGTAAAAAGCTCGGGCAACAGCGCCCGGTCGCTGACGAGTTGAAAAGCCCCGCATAGGGCCAGCTCGAAGGTGCGCGGATTGACGAAATCCCCGGTCGGCACCAGCTCGCGCGGGTTGATGCTGGAGTGGAGGTTGAGGTTGACCACGGCGGCGTTGAAGATCTTGACCGATTCCTCGGTGGTGACGCGACGCCCGCCCAGGCGAATCCTGTCCGACAGGGCCGGGTCGCCGTCCCAGTCGCTGCCGAAGATGCCGAGATCGAAATCGAGCAGCTGGGCAAAGGCCAGCCGGCGGTTGGGATAACCCGCGCCCATGAACGACACGCCCGCGCCGAACGTGCGCCGCTCCACCGGCGAAAGGTCCAAGGGGCGGTGCACGGCCGGATCGGCGGCCATGGGCAGGTAGAGGACGTTCTCTTGGCCCACGGCGGCCAGGCGTTCGGGGAAAGGCTCCTTCTGAATGACCGCGAAGGCGTCGTAGTACGGGGCAAAGGCTTCCCAATAGGTGAAGAGGCGGAAGTCCTCCACGAACCACATGGCCGTTTTCACGCCGTCGCGGCGCAGGCGCTTTAAGGCCTGGCGCGACAACGGCGCCTGGGCCAGGGCCAGGACCAGATCGGGCTCGAAGGTCTCGACCTTGGCGCAGATGGCCTGGGAGACCACCTGGAGGAAGCTGTTTTCCAGGTATTCCAGGCGGTCGGCCGTGACCCGCAAGTCTTTCAGAGCCGAAAACGCGCCGTAAAAGTCCGGGGCCTCGAAGGCCTCGGCCACATGGCCAAGCTCCCGCAGGGCCGACAGGCAAAATCGCCCCACCGGCAGCGAGCCGCCGTACATAGGCAGCACGACCAGAACCCGCAGTACGCCGTGACCAGCCATAGGCCCTACTCCTCTCCGACCGCGTCCCGCCCGGGCGGCGGCAGCATCCAGTCCGTTTCCAGAAAAAAGCGTTCGGCCAGGCCCGCCTCGGGCGTCCCCTGGGCCAGGGCCGCGTCCTCCCCGGCCAGATGGCGGGCGGCAAAGGCCCGAAACGCCCGGCGGCCAGCCTCGGACGTATCCTGGCCGCGCTCCAGGCGGCACACCGCCCCCAGGCCGTCGCAGTCGGTGCGGAAAAGCGCCAGCCCGGCCGGGGCCCCGGCCTTGGCCGAACCGCCGAGCAGCCGCAACAAGGCGGGATCGGCAAAAGGCAGCCGGCAGACATGGCCCTTGTCGCAGGGGACCGACTCCAGGCAGGGCGCGCAGGCAACCACCGACTGCCAGACCTCGTGCCCCACGCCGTAAGGGCCGGTCTCGTGGCACCAGGCCGAGGACAGGAAAAAGGCGGTCACCGGCACGCCGTGAAAGGCGGCCAGGTGCATGGCCCCGGTGTCGGGCGTGAGCAGCCGGTCCAGGCCTGCGACCACCTCGCTGAGTTCGCCAAGTCCTGTTCGGCCGGTCAGGTCCTGGCAGGCCGAAGCCGTTGCCGGGTCGAGCTGTTTGACAAGCGCCCGGGCCTCGGAGGCCTGGGCGGCGGTGCCGAGCAGCGTCAGCCGCTGTGCCCCGCTGGCCCGAAACGCCGTGCGCACGATGGGGGCCAGGATTTCCGGCGGCAGGGAACGTCGGGCCATGCGGCCGGCCAGGGCCACGCCAAGCCCGCCGCCGCGCGGCGCGGCCGGCGGATTGACCAGGGCGGCAGGCAGGGGAGCGTCATCAAGATGGGCCCAGATGTCGGCCAGATTGAGCCCGGCCGCCCGGCGCTCCCGGGTCAGGCGAAAGACCAGCCGCAGGAGCCGGTCCTTGTCGGGCTGGCCGGAGAACTGGCGGTAGCCGCGCTGGACCTCGGGCGGGAAAAGCGCCGAGATCGCCATGCCCAGGGGCGAGAAATTGAGGCAAAAGACCTGGTCAAAGGGGATGGCCGCAAGCTCGCCGCAGGCCCGGCGCACGGCCAGGGCTACGGCGGCCGGAGCGCGCCCGGGACCGGCATGGGCCGGCAGGGCGTGGACCCGGGCATGGGGATAGAGCCGGCCGGCCAGGGCGGCCAGGGAAGCGTCCACGGCCAGATGGACCTCGCCGCCCGAGCCGTCCGCCCCGATCTGGGCGAAAAGGCCGGCCAGAAGCCGCCGGGTCTGGAGCAGGTCGCCCAGACGGGCCAGTTGCAAGACGAGAAATCGTGCCATGGACATTCCGCCGGGTGGTCACGAATCCGAAGGATTCATGTGAAAAAAAGCCCTTTTCGGTCCAAGTGTTCTTCTGCTATAGGAGCCTTCCATGCGGTATTATCCTATTTACGTCAATCTGCACGGCAAGCGCTGCCTGGTGGTGGGCGCGGGCCAGGTCGGACGGCGCAAGATCGCCACCCTGGCCGAATGCGGGGCCGAGGAAATCCTCGTCATCGACTTGGCTGCGGCCGAGGCCTGCGCCGAGCTGTTGTCGCATCCGGCAGTGGTCTTCGCCTGCCGGCCCTATGAGACGGCCGACCTCGACGGCCGGTTTCTGGTCATCGCCTCCACCGACGACGAGGCGCTTAACTGGCGCATCAGCCGGGAGTGCGCCGAGCGCGGCATTCCCTGCAACATCGTCGATCAGCCGGAAAAATGCAGCTTCATCGTGCCGGCGCTGTTTACCCAGGGCGACCTGACCGTGGCCATCTCCACGGGCGGCTCCTCACCGGCCCTGGCCCGCAAGATCCGCCAAGGCCTGGGCGAATTTCTCGGCTCGGAATACGGGGCGCTGCTTATCCTCATGAGCCGGCTGCGGCCCATGGTGCTGGGGCTGGGCCTGGGATCGCCGGCCAATTCCAAGCTTTTCCGGGAGCTGGTCAACTCCCCCCTGCTCGAAGCCCTGGAACAGGCCGACGCCGCCCGGGCCGAAACCATCCTCCGGGACATCTTGCCCGCCACGCTTCACGGCGAGGCGGCCGGACTTGTTGCGGGAGCCCTTGCCCATGCCGGCGCTTAACATCGTTTTTCTGCTGGTCGTGGCCGGCTACCTGCTGGGCGCGGCGGCCTATCTCCTGGGCGTGGTCACGGCCAGGCAGCCGCTGCGGCGAGCCGGACGCTGGCTGACCCTTATCGGCTTTGCCTGCCACACCCTGGATCTCGTCATGCTCCTGGGCATCGAGGGCGGCATGGCCTTTTTGTCCGGGGAATTCTATTTCAATCTGCTGGCCTGGAGCGCGCTAGCCATCTGCCTCTTTCTCTGGTGGCGGCTGCGCCTGGGGATGCTGGGGCTTTTGGCCTCGCCCCTGGCCCTGTTCCTCTTTCTGTCCTCCCAGGCGGTCACGGCGGCCCGGGTGCCCCTGCCCAAGGCTTTGGGCGGGCTCTTTTTCGGGCTGCACATCGGTTCGCTTTTCCTGGCCATCAGCCTGCTGGCCATGGCCTGCGGGGCCGGAGCGGCCTACCTGTACCTGGAACGCAAGATCAAGACCAAGGAGAGGCTCGGCGGGTTCGCCAAGGCCCTGCCGGCTCTTTCCACCTGCGATACGGTCAATCGGTGGGCGGTGGCCGCCGGTTTTCCCCTCTACACCCTGGGACTGCTGTCCGGCTTCGTGTGGGCCAAGCTCACCTGGAACCGCATTTTCTCCTATGATCCCAAAGAAGTGACAGCTATCTGCATCTGGCTGCTCTTCGCCTTCCTGTTCCACCAGCGTCTGGTGCTGGGCTGGCAGGGGCGCAAGCCCGCCCGTATGGCCATCTGGCTGTTCGGTCTTACCCTTGTGTCCATGCTGGTCATCAATTTCTTCATGCCCACTCACCACAGCTTTGCGCGATATATCGATGGAGCAGCAGATTTACCTGTTTGGCCTCAACCATAAGACCGCCGGAGTGGAGGTTCGGGAAGCGTTCGCCTTGGGCGAGCGGCCGAAACTCGGCGAGCTTTTGGTTGGAGGCGAGGCCCGCGTGCGCGAGGCATTGGTGCTTTCCACCTGCAACCGGGTGGAAGTGCTGGTGGTCGACCCCGTGGGGCGCGATCCCAAGGCGGCGGTGTTGGCGGCCTGGGCCGGCCAGTGCGGCCAGGACCCGGCCCTTTTGGCCCCGCATCTGTATGCCCACCAGGGCATGGCCGCCGTGGACCACCTGTTTTGCGTGGCCTCGGGGCTTGACTCCCTGGTGCTTGGCGAACCGCAAATACTCGGGCAGCTCAAGGCCGCCTACCGCCACGCCGTGGCCGGCCGCACCGCTGGCGTCATCATCAACCGGCTGTGCCACAAGGCTTTTTCCGTGGCCAAAAAGGTGCGCACGGCCACCGGCATCGGGGCCAGCGCCGTGTCCATCAGCTACGCGGCCGTGGAACTGGCCAAGCGCATCTTCGGCGAGATGGCCGGCAAGAAGGCCATGCTGGTCGGGGCCGGCGAAATGGCGGAGCTGGCCGCCATGCATCTGCTCACCTCCGGGGTGTCGGAGATTTTGGTGGCCAACCGCACCTATGCCCGGGCCGAGGAACTGGCCGGACGCTTCAAGGGCCGGGCCGTGGCCTTTGAGGAGTTCGTTTCGCGCCTGCACGAAGTGGACATCGTCATCAGCTCGACAGGCGCGCCCCATGTGGTCATAAGGGCCAAGGACGTGCGGGCCGTGCTCAAGGCCAGACGCCACAAACCGATGTTTTTTATCGATATCGCGGTGCCTCGCGACATCGATCCGGACATCAACAGCCTGGACAACGTCTATCTGTACGACATCGACGACCTGCAGGAAGTGGTGGAGGAAAACCTGGCCCAGCGCCGGGAGGAGGCCGCCCGGGCGAGGGACATCATCGGCCTTCAGGTGGAGCGTTTCGGCGAATGGGTGAAGTCGCTGGACGTGAAACCCACCATCGTGGACCTGCTGGACGTCGGCGCCTCCCTGGCCCGCCAGGAGCTGCAAAAGACCTTGCGGCGACTGGGGCCGGAGGTTCCCGAGGAAACCCGGGCGGCCCTGGAAACCATGGCCCTGTCCATCAGCCGCAAAATGCTCCACGAACCCATCGCCTTTCTCAAGCGGCGGGCCAAGGAGGAGCACGGCGAGCGGTTCGTGGACCTCACCCGGCGCATGTACAATCTGGACCGCGAGAAAGTCCCAACGGACGCGCACGCGGACCGCAAACCGCCGAATTTCGCGGAGACGTCCGACGATTTCGACGTGACCGATGCAAGCGAGTAACCCATGCGATCCTATCTGATCGACGAAGTGTCCGCCGAGAACATGGAGCGGATCGAGCAGCACCTGACGGAAAAAGGCTTCAAGGGCCCCCTGGACCACATCTACTACATCCCCTTTCCCCAGGAGATGCTCAACGACGAGCAGCAGCAGCACTACGGCGAGTGCGGCCCGTACATGCTCGTGCTGGAAACCGGACGCAACTGGCTCAAGCTCGAACTCCTCGTGCGCGGACGTGGGAAGCTGCGCTGTTCCTGCATCAGCTACTGTACCCCGGAACAACGGCAGCAAATGATCGACTTCCTGGACAACTTCATTCGGGAACTCGACATTCCGATCTAGCCCAACGCCACGTCGTCCCCTTTCGCATTCTGGGCGTCCCGGCCGCGCCCGGGATGCCCCATGTCCGGCCCGGCCGCCGGACCGGAACCGACGCCGCCGCAGCGGCAAGGCCCCCATGCCGACGCCCCCTTGGGACAATATCCTCCAGCCCAGCCACGAACTGCCGGGCTTAAGCGCCCTGCCCTACCGTCTGGCCCGGCTGTGCCTGGGCATGGCGTCCTTCGTCACCGGCCCGTGCGGCCACGAGCCGGCCGGGGCGACCTGGATCGTGGCCTGCTCCGGCGGCCCGGATTCCGTGGCCCTGCTGGCCATGGCCGCCATCTTGCGGGAACGCCTGGGTCTGGCCGGACTTATGGCCGCCCACCTCGACCATGGGCTGCGGCCCGAATCCGGGGCCGAGGCCGAGGCCGTGGGGGCGCTTTGCCGCACAATCGGCCTGCCCTGCCTGACGGCCCGGGCCGATGTGGCCGAGCTGGCCCGGGAGCGCCGCACCGGCATCGAGGATGCCGGCCGACAGGCCCGGCAAACCTTTTTCGCCGACTGTCTGGCCGGCCGGGACAACGCCTGGGTGCTCACCGGCCATCAGCTCAACGACCTGGCCGAGGACCAGCTCATGCGCCTGGCGCGCGGCGCGGGCTGGCCGGCCCTAGGCGGCATGGCGGCCCTGGACCCGGCCCGCCGGCTGCTGCGGCCGCTGCTGCTCACCCCCCGAAGCGCGCTCACGGCATTCACGGCCGCCCTGGGTCTGCCGACCATGGACGACCCGTCCAACGCCGATCCGGCCTACCTTCGCAACCGGGTACGCCATGGCCTGCTGCCCCTGGTGCTGGCGGAAAATCCTCGTGCCCTGGACGCGGCCGCCCGGCTGTGGCGGCAAGCCCGCCTGGACGCCGCCTATTTCGACGAAATCCTGCCCGTGCCCGTCTCGGACGAGGGCGGCGCGGTCCGGCTGCCCCGCACGCTCCTTTCAGGCCTGCATCCGGCCCTGCGGGCACGTCTGTACGCCCGCGCCCTGGACGCCCTGGGGCCGGGCCAAGCCCTGGCCGAGGGTCTGGCCGCCCTGGAAGCAGCTTACGCGCGGCGCGACACCGGCCGCGTGTTCCAGTTTCCAGGCGGCAAAACGGTCCGGGTGGGCCGGGAGGGGCTGGTCTTTGGCCGGGACGCGCTGTCCGGTCCGCCCCGCCAAAACCGGAAACGGCATTGACAGGGCTTGGCGGCGGGGGTAATGAGGCCGATTGTGAAAAATCAAACATGGAGGCAGTCCCGGTGAATATTCTCACTTTTGGTCCCAACGGCAGCGGCAAGGGCACCCAGGGTTCCCTGGTGAAAAAGAAGTACAACCTGGCCCACATCGAGTCCGGGGCTATCTTCCGCGAGCACATCGGCGGCGGCACCGAACTCGGCATGAAAGCCAAGGGCTACATCGACAAGGGCGAGCTGGTCCCCGACGAGATCACCATCCCCATGATCCTGGAGACCCTCAAGGCCAAGGGCGGCAATGGCTGGCTGCTCGACGGCTTCCCCCGCAACATGGTCCAGGCCGAGAAGCTGTGGGAAGCCCTGCAGAAGGAAGGCATGAAGCTCGATTACGTCATCGAGATCCTGCTTGACCGCCAGATCGCCAAGGATCGCATCATGGGCCGTCGCCTGTGCGTCAATGATCCCAACCATCCCAACAACATCTTCATCGACGCCATCAAGCCCAACGGCGACAAGTGCCGGGTGTGCGGCGGCGACCTCAAGACCCGTTCCGACGACCAGGACGAGGACGCCATCAACAAGCGCCATGACATCTACTACGACACCAACACCGGCACCCTGGCCGCCGCCTACTTCTACAAGAAGCTGGCCGGCGAAGGGAAGACCAAGTACATCGAACTCGAAGGCGCCGGCTCCATCGATTCCATCAAGGAAACGCTGCTGTCCCAGCTCGACTAGTTCACCGGAATTCGCCTTGCATGACGGCCCCGGGGGGAATACCCTCGGGGCCGCGTTTTTTTGGCGCGCAAAAGGAGTGCCCATGGCAGACGATCCCTTGCGACTTGGCCGCATCGCCTACCTCAATGTCTGGCCGCTGTACCAG
Organism: Solidesulfovibrio carbinolicus; assembly: GCF_004135975.1. Taxonomy (NCBI): domain Bacteria; kingdom Pseudomonadati; phylum Thermodesulfobacteriota; class Desulfovibrionia; order Desulfovibrionales; family Desulfovibrionaceae; genus Solidesulfovibrio; species Solidesulfovibrio carbinolicus. The sequence goes on from NZ_CP026538.1 coordinate 3,049,309, forward strand.
GCCCTCATGCCGGCCTTTCCCGAGGGCGGCGACATTGCCTACGTGTCCGGCCATCCCTCCGAGCTCAACGCCGCCCTGGCCGCCGGGACCATCGACGCCGCCCCGGCCTCGGCCTTCGCCTATCTGGCCCGGCCTGAGGCTTTCACGCTGCTGCCGGATCTGTGCATCCGGGCGGCCACCGGCCCCATCCAGAGCGTGCTCCTGTTCTCCCCTGTGCCCCTGGCCGAGCTGCCCGACTATCTGGCCCGCACCGGCGGCGAGGTGCAGCTCTCCGGGGCCTCGGCCAGCTCCAATGCGCTTTTGCGCGTCCTGTGGCGCTTCGCCTGGCGTTTCCCCGAACCGCGTTTCGCCGTGGCCGCCCCGGGCACGGGCATCGACCGGCCCATGCCGTTCGTGGAGATCGGCGATCTGGCCCTGTCCAAGTACGTGTCCCCGCCCTCGGGCTGGCACGTCACGGACCTGGGCCAGGCCTGGCTTGATTTCGCCGGCACACCCTTCGTTTTTGCCCTGTGGATCGTGCGGGAAGGCCTTGCCGGCCGCCCCCTGACCACCCTTGACGCGGTGCGGCGATTCCTGTGCGAAACAAACAAGGCGCTGCCCGAGCGCCTGCCCGAACTTGTCACCGCCCCGGGCCTGCCCGACTGGATCAGCCCGGCTGCGCTGCTCGACTACTTCCGGGTGGTCAACTACGACTTCGACGTGGCCGCGGCGGCGAGCCTGGTGCTTTTCGCCCACCACTGCCGGGAGCTTGGCCTCATTCCCGCCGTGCCGGCCCTGCGCTACGCCCTGTAATCCTCGGCCCTTTCGGCAACCCGCCCCCCACACGCGCAAACGCCGCCGCCTTCAAAGGAAGGCGGCGGCGTGGCCGAACATGCAACGCGGCCGAGCAGCGGCGAGACTGAGCGGGCAGCGCCCGCCTCAGCAGCAGGGCAGGCCGAGAATCTCGGAGCGGCGGGCCTGGACGAGCAGATCGGAGAGGTGGATGGCGTCGAGCTCGCGGAAGATGCTCTCCGTGGCCCGGGCCCAGATCTGGCGGGTGACGCAATCCGTGGAGATCATGCAGACCTCGGGATTGCCCACGCACTCGGTGAGCTCGGGCCGGCTTTCCAGGGCCCGCACCACGTCGCCGACGCGGATGGCCTCGGCCGGCGTGGCCAGCACGTGGCCGCCCTTGGGACCGCGCTTGCTGTTGATGAATCCCGCTTTCTTGAGCGCCCGGATCAGCTGTTCCAGGTACTTGACCGAAATGCCGCGCCGCTTGGCGATGTCCTGGATGCGGACCGGCCCCTCGTCGCCGTGCAGGGCGATGTCGAGGAGCATGCGCAAGCCATAGCGGCTTCGCGTGGTGAGTTGCATGAGCCGGGTACCCCTTGTGCCGAAGTATGTGCAAAACTGAACAAGTGGGACCCTAGCAAATTCGAAAACAAATGGCAAAACCGGTCTGGTCGGGGGGTGAAATCACCCTTGGGCAAAAACCAGTGGCGGCCGGCAGTCCTTTCCCGCCCACTCGCCGCGCCAAAGAGCCTGGCGCGACACCCGGCCCGAGACCGGAATGCCCCGGGACAGCACGCAACGGCTGCAGATCTTGCCTTGGGCGCGCAGGATGTAGACGTCCATGTATTCGATGGGGTTGCCGCAAACCGCGCAGTGTCCGGCATCCATGAGAACCTCCCGCCCGGCCAAACGTGCCGGGCGGGAGGGTAGAATCAAGTTTCGTGCCGAGCGAGGGAGCAGGGGCAGGCAATACACCGCCGACACCACCGCCAGAGGGCATCCCTGAAGCGCTCTCTGCCAGCCCATCCTTGCGTTTTCACCCCTCTCGGGCTACCAGCAGACTGGGGAGAACAGGCTGTTTCCAGTACGCCTGACACAGTCAGGTCAAACCGCCCTTGCCTGTTTTGTCGTCATGAGCCTTCGCAAAACCGCCGCCGTCATCGTCTGCGCCGTCTTTTTCGGCTTGCTGCTCCTGCTCTACGCCATGTTCCGGGGCAATATCCAAAGCGGCTTCGACGGCCTGGAACGTCAGGCCGTAACGGAAAACCTCCACCGCGTGCAAAACGCCCTGGGCCGCGACCTCAAAAACCTGGAGGGCATGGCGGCGGATTGGGGACTGTGGGACGATACGTACCACTACCTCCAGACCGGGGACCAGGGCTATGTGGAGGCCAACCTCACGGCCCAGAGCTTTGGCGAATTGCATCTCGACGTTCTGGCCCTCTATGACGCCGCCGGACGGCTGGTGGCGGCCAGACGCTACGACGCCGCCGAAGGCGTCTTGTTTGACGCCGCGGAGCCGGTGGCCGACATGGCGCAAGCCACGCCCGGCCTTCTGCGCCTCGACGCCTTCGAGGGACGCAAATCCGGAATCGCCTTTTTCGAAGGGCAAGCCTGTCTGATCGTGGCCCAGACCGTGCTGACCAGCGCCAGGAAGGGGCCGCCGGCCGGAACCCTGATCATGGCCCAGATGCTCGACGCCGCCAAGGTCGCCGCCATCGCGGAGCTCACGCTCCTGGACGTGCAGCTGCTTGCCCCCGCCAGCCCGGAGCTGCCTCCCGGACTGGCCGATACCCTCGCCTCCGGCGCGGACGGCGGCTACGCCATTCGAATCCCCGACAACGCCACAGTGAGCGGCTACGCCCTGTTGCGCGACATCGCAGGAGAGCCTGCCCTGATCCTGGCCGTGGACATGCCGCGCAGCATCCACCAGCAGGGACGCCTGCTCGAACAGACCATGGTCGGCAGTCTCACGACCATCGGCATCATCTTCGGCCTGGCCATGCTCTATTTCGTGGAGCGCTTCATTCTGTCGCGGGTGACGGGCCTTGGCCAGGAAATCGTCCAATTGGGCCAGGGCAGCCGCAAACGGGTCACGGCCTTTGCCGGCAACGACGAAGTCTCGGCCCTCTCCCGGGCCGTCAACGTCATGTTGGACGAACTTGACGCCGCCCGGGCCCATTATGTGATGGCGACACGGGCGGCCAAGGTCGGGGTGTGGGAGCTGCTGCCCGATCAAAGGCTGGTCGTGGTCGATCCGGTTCTTGCCGATCTGCTGGGCTACGACAGCCCAGGGCGGCCGGAACCGCTGGACTTGTGGCTGGACAGGCTTTTCGTCGAAGACCGCGACAGTCTGCTGCGCCAGGGGCCGGCGCTGCTGGACAGGCCGTCCCTGGAGCGCGAACTGCGTGTGGTGACGGCCCACGGCGGCATCCTGTGCTTTTTGTGCCGTGGCCAGCTCATGCCCGGAGCGGACGGTTCACCGCGCCAACTGACGGCGACGGCGGTGGACATCACCGAACTCAAGCAGGCCGCCGAAAGCATCCGGGCCCTTTCGGGCCGGCTCATGCGGGCCCAGGAATCGGAACGGGCAAACATTGCCCGGGATCTCCACGACAACGTGGCCCAGGATCTGTCCTCGCTCAAAATCGCCTACGAAACCCTGCTGGACGGCCTGCCCGACGTCGACGCAGCCTTGCGCCAACGCCTGGAAGCCGCCTCGGGGCTTTTGGCCCGCACCATCGCCTCGGTGCGGGAACTGGCCTACGGCCTGCGCCCGCCCAATCTGGAGCACCTGGGCCTTGATCTGGCCCTGCGCCGGCTGTGCCAGGAAATGGGCCAGACCTCGGGACTGGAAGTCTCCTATGCGGGGGTCGGGCTGGAGGGACTGGACATTGATCCCGAGGTGGCCATAAACCTCTACCGCATCGCTCAGGAAGCCTTGGCCAACGTCCGCAAGCACGCCGGAGCCGCAAGCGTCGACCTGCGCCTGATCGAGTCCTATCCCAAACTCATCTTGCGGATTCGCGACGACGGGCGCGGCTTCGACGTCGGCCCGAACCCTCGCGACTGCCCGGGCGACGCGAAACAGCCCTGCATGGGGCTGGTCAACATGCGGGAACGGGCCGGACTTTTCGGCGGCAGCCTGCGCGTCATTTCGTCCCCGGGACACGGCACGACCGTGGTGGCGGAAATTCCTTACGCCGGAGAACGGAGCCATGCCCAGCAAACGCCTGCTCATCGTTGACGACCATCCCCTGTTTCGCGAAGGCCTCAAGGCCATCCTGCGCCGGGACCCGTCCTTTGCCGTGGCCGGCGAAGCCGGCAGCTACGCCGAGGCCCTGCGCACGGCCAAGGCCTGCCGCCCCGACGTGGCCCTGCTGGACATCTCCCTGCCCGATCGTTCCGGCATCCAGTTGGCCCGGGAGCTTCGCCAGATGTTGCCGGGCCTTGGCATCCTCATGGTGAGCATGCACGCCAAGGTGGACTACGTGGCCGAGGCCCTGAAAGTCGGGGCGCTGGGCTATTTGACCAAGGACGCCGCCACCGACAATCTGCTCTCGGGCCTGCGCGCCGTGGCCGCCGGCCAGCCCTGGCTTGATCCGACCTTGTCCGTGGAAATCTCCCGCTCGCTGTTGGCCCGGACTCCCCGGGCCGACGAAGCGTCCCATTCGGCCTACGACTCCCTGACCCCCCGCGAGCGCGAAGTCATGCGGCTGGTGGTGGAAGGCCTTTCCAACAAGGAAGTGGCCGGAGCCCTGGAGATCAGCGTCAAGACCGCCGAGCATCACCGGGGCAGCCTCATGCGCAAGCTTGGCATGCAAAATTCCGTGGAATTGGTCCGCTACGCCACCAAGCTGGGGCTGATCGACTAATCCACCGCGAGCCATGCGACGACGCGGGCGCGCCGTCATCCATGGCAGCCCCGGCCCCCTGAAAAGGTGTTTTCCTAGGGGTTTTCCCCCATGCACCGCGGAATCAATCCCATCGACCCTCTCCCGGCTTGGCGTTATCTGGGAATTGGACAGAAGGCCGGCCCCTGCCTGCCGTCCAAACACCAGGAACGCCCATGCCCACGCCCTCCTCATCCCTCAATCAGCGCGGAGCCAGCGCCGTGGAAATGGCGCTCGTCCTGCCCCTGCTGCTGACCGTGGTTTTCGCCATCATTGATTACAGCCGGTTTTTCTTCCTCCGCTCCACGGTCACGGCCGCTGTGGCCGACGCCACGCGTCTGGCCGTCCTGCCAGGCACGACCGACGCCATGATCGCAGCCGCCGTCACTCAGGCGCTGCTGGATCCCCTCAATCAGGCCACCGGGCAACACCCCAACATTAGCGTTACCCCGTCCCAGCGCACCGCCGGCCAGCCGGTGACCGTGACGGCCAGCCTCCCCTTCAGCCCGCTCATTTTGCCTCAATTCCTGGGAAAGACGCTGTTTCCCCAAAACATCAACGCTGCCGCGACAATGGTGGTGGAACCATGAACACTCCCCAGGCCCATGCCCGGCTAGACCGGCAAAACGGTTCGATCAGCGTGGAATTCGCCTTGATGCTCGTCTTTTTCTTCATGCCGATGCTTATCGGCATCATTGATTTCGGCCAAATCCTGCACGCCCAGAGCGTGGTCGCCAGGGCGGCCAGGGAAGGCGTGATGGCGGCGGCCAGAAATCAGGACATTCCCACAGCCGTGGACGCCTACATCCAAAACGCCGGCTACGACACCGGCCTGGCCCATATCGCCACGGCCGGTTCCCGGGTCGCCGGCGAACCGGTCATGGTCACGGTGCGCTACGACACCTCGGCCATGGTCATCATCCCCTGGCAGGGCATCAGCCCCAACATGACCCAGGTCGCGGCCACGGCCACGGCCCAACAATTCTAAGGGGGGCGTCATGCCCGTCCATCATGTTCCCGCCGCGCGCCAGGCCGAAAACGGTTCTGTCGTGGTTTTCTCCGCCCTGGTCATGATCATCCTGGCCGGACTGGCCACCCTGGCCGTGGACTACGGCTTTTTGCAATACAAGCGCAGCCAGCTGCAGACGGCGGCCGACGCCGCCGCCCTGGCCGGCGCGGCCGATCTGTTGCGCAACGGCGACGATTTCGACGCGGTCCGGGCCACGGCCGTGGATTTCGGCCAGCGCAACCTGGGCGAACAGGACACGGTTGCCAGCGCCGTGACCGCCAGCGACGTGGAACTGCTCAAGGGCGATGCCCCGGCGGCCGGAGCCACCCCGGACACCGTCCGGGTGACCGCCGGGCGCACCGCCCAGCGCGGCAACCCCGTGGACATGTTCCTTGGCCCCGTGCTTGGCTGGAACACCCAGGATCTGACCGCCACGGCCAGCGCCTCGCTTTTTTGCTCGGACCAGACCAAGTGCCTCAAACCCTTCTCGCCGCCAGCCAAGTTCACCTGGGACGACACCTGCGACACGGACAAGAAGTTCAAGAACAACGGCGCATTCGACCCCGGCAGCAGTTGCGAGCTGTCCTCGGTCAACGTCCTTGGCTACGATGCCGGCGACCTTGGCACACCCATAGTGCTCAAGCTCAGCGACAGCCACGACACTGTAGTGCCTGGACACTTCCAGGCTGTGGACTATCCTCCGGCCAACACCGGCGACCCCGAATCCGGCGCCGCCGTCTACCGCCTCAACATCGCCGGCTGCACCGCCTCCAACAACACCGTGGTCCGGGAGGGCGACGAACTGGTCATCGAACCCGGCAACATGGTCGGCCCCACCAACCAAGGGCTGGCCGATCTGATTGCCACGGATCCGGGCGCGTCCTGGGACAGCGCCACCAATTCCGTCACCGGCAGCGCCTACACCGATCCCATGAAGAGTCCCCGGGTGGCGCTCATTCCGTTTTACGACCCATCCCGTCCGCAAAATTCCGGCCGCAACTCCATTTACGTCTATCAGCTGGGGGCGGTTTTCATCGAAAACACCAACGCCAAGGGCGAAGTGGTCGGTCGTTTCATGCGCGGCATGGCCGTCGAGGCAAAGCGCACGGCCGGGGCCTGCGACACGGCCTCCGTGTCCCTCTACAGCGTCGGGCTGGTCAAGTAGCCCGCGCCCGTGCCCCAAACCGGGGAACCGGTCCCACCCCCTGGCAGAACACAAGAAATGTCTACGCTGCCGGGCCTCGGCCCGGCAGCAATGCGTGGTTCGGTCCGCCGCCGCACAACCGACCTCATTTGGCTATCCGCAGCTTCCTCAGGATGCAGCCCTTCGGAGGCCGCGGCAACAGTTGCCGGCCTCAAAGACAAACCACCCTTCATCCCTTTTCCCGTCGAGGGGGTCCGGGGGGATCATCCCCCCGGCCGCCGGAGGCATTTCCCTACGACGATTTTTCCCCCGTCGTTTTTTGCCCATCCGATGTTCCCGGGCCGCCGCGCCCCAGGCCCGGCAGGCGCAGCTTCAGTTCGGGTTTGCGCCAGCCGCCGCCGGTCGTCAGGCTGTCAAATCCCCAGCGCAGCCACTTGACCAGCGCCCAGGCCAGCCAGACCGCCCAGGCCAGCATCACGGCCCGAAAGACCATCAAGGGCAGGCTTACGGCCGTGCAGGACGGCAGCGCGCCGGCCAGCCGGTCGAAGGTCCAGCGCAGGGCCGTGGCCGTGGAGCCGTTGCCCGCCACCTGCATGCGCGGCAGGCCGAGAAGGCCCGTGCCCAGGGTGTCGTAGAGGGCCTCCAGCCCGGCCAGGGTCAAAAGGACCAGCAACACCTGGACGCTGTTGAAGGCCACCGCGCCCTGGGCGATGGGATGCCGCCGCCGCCAGGCCAGGGCGGCGATCCAGGCCACGGCCAACAGCGCGTTGCCGGGCGTGGCTTGGCTGAGGCCCAGGGCGTAGAGCAGCCAGGACAGGCGGGACAGCGGCGTGTCCGGCAAAAACGACAAACCCAGACCCAGAGCGGCCACGGCCGCCAGCCATCCCCAGTAGAGCACGGCCGGGGCCAGGGGCGTGTCGCCGGCAACGGCCAGCAGCCAGCGGTCGGCCGGCAGCTCCAGGCTGACGGCCAGATTGGCCCCGGGCAGGCCCAGGTCAACCGCCGGGGTGCGGGTGAAAGTTGCCATCCCCTGCTTTTCCCGGAAGTTGACGGTCACTTCGGTGACGCCCGGCGGCAGGGCAAAGCCGACCTCGTCCGGGCCGCCGGTGGGCAACACCTCGCGCCCGGCCACGGCCAAGCGCGTGACCTCGGCCCCAGGCGGCAGCTTCACGGCCTGGCGCGCGCCCTTGGCCGCCCGGAAGACCAGAACCAGCGTCGCCTCGCGGTACTGCCCGCCCTGGCGCACGGACAGATTGCCCCGCTCCAGGGTCAGGAATTCCCCGGGCGCGGTCTCGGGGCGGGCCACCGACACGGTGAGCGTCTCGCCGGGCCAGGGCGCAAAGCGCGGGGCCAGCCGGCCCTCGGGGGTCAGCCAGGCCACCGGCGGCGGCCCGGCGTAGGACAGGTCGTAGAGGGCGGCGGCGGTGACGGTCCAGGTCTCGACCAGGGAAGCGTCGGCCGGCGCGGCCAAGGTCAGCGACGGCGCGGCCGGCAACCGCGAGCGCCAGGACACGCGGTCCTGCCCCGGGGCGAAGCGCACCGTGGCCTTGCCGCCCTCCACGCTGACCCCGGCCACGTCGGGCAGCTCCCCGGCCAGAAGCGGCACAACGGCCACGGCCGGGCCGGTCGTGGGCGAGCGGCGCACGACTTCGGTCGCGACCTCGAAGGTCAAGCCGAAATCCACGGCCCGACGGACCTCGAAAAAGGCCGGCACGTCGATGCCCGTGGCCCCGGGCTTGGCTGCCTGGGCCTTGCCGCCGGTCTCGGCCCGCACGAATTCCAGGGGACCAGCCAGCCCACCCCGCTCGTCCAGCCCACGCACCCGGTAGCCCGGAGCCGACGCCTGGACGCGGCCGGGAACAAGGGGCGCGGACACGGTAAAGGACACGGCCTCGGGGGCCGGGCCGGCCATGGCCACGGTATGGACGCCGGGTTCCAGCAGCACGGCCGGTTGGCCGTCCAGGCGCGCCAGCCCCCCGGCCGGCTTGCCGTCCACGGTAAGAAGCGTCGGCCGCCAGCCCTCGGACACGGCCGGCAACGGCGCGGCCACCCGGGCGGCGGCGTCGATGGCGGCCACGATGGTCAGCGTCCCGGCCTCCAGGCGCACCTCAAGCCCGGGCGCGCCCAGACAGTCCGGCAGGCAGCGCGGCGGCTGGGTCAGGCGCTCGCGCAGGCTGTCGAGGAGGTCACGGGGCGGAAAATCCGCGGCCGCGGCCCGCCCAGGCAGGCCAAGGGACAACACGGCGGCAAGGACGGCCGCCGCCCCGGCCACGACCGCCGGCCGGGTCAGGCGGCGCACCCGCTGGCGGTCGAACAGCAAGGCCAAGGCCAGCCCAAGGAGAATCACCCGGGCCAAGCCCAGGCCGGCCGTGGCCAGGGGCGGCAGCAGCGTCAGGCGCAGGGTTTCGCCCGGGGCCACCGGCCCGCGCCAGGACAGGCCCACCGAGGTGAAATGCCAGGACGGCATGGCCGGCCCGGTCTGCATCAGGGCGTTGGGATCAAATTCCAGGCGTTCCGGGGTCTTGTCCGCCTCATACCCGCCGTAAAGGGCCATGGTCCGCGAATATCCGCTGTCGCTCTTGCCCCGGGCCGGAGCGGCCGGCATGGCCGGAGCCGGGGCGACCATGGGTTCTGCCGTGGCCGCCTCGTTGGCGGCCTGGCGCTTGGCCGCCACGGGCATGGGCGCGCCGCCGCCCCCCCCGCCGCCGCTCCCCCCGCCTATCTGGGGAGCCACGGCCAGACGCAATTCCCGGGCGACAAAGGGCACGGCCAGGACCACCAGGGAAACCATGGACAGGACAAAAAGCGTGACGGACAGGCGGCGAAAGGCCGGATAGCCGGCCAGCCGGCCCACGTCGCCGGCCGCACGCAAAAGCCCCAGGCCGGCCAACACGAACATCCAGACCGTGGTCGGGGCGTGGGGTTCATGCCAGGACAACAGCAGAAAAAGCCCCAGGGCCGCGCCGGCGAGCCGGCCGCGCAGGGTAAAGGCGGCCACGGCCAGCACGAAGACCAGGAACAGATCGAGCAGCGTCCAGCCCGACAGCAACCCGCCCGTCACCGTGTCCGGCCCCGTGGCATAGGCCAGGGCCCAGCCCGGCGGGAGGTTCAGCGTGGCCGAAACGCGCTCGAACTCCCGGTCAAAGCCCCCGGCCGGCAGGAACGCGTCCACAGAGGGATAGCGCGAGCGGGCCGTCAGATTGAGATGCGACTGGCGCAGCTCCACCCCGGGCCGGCCGTCCTGGCCCAGGCGCACCACAGGCTGGTCCTGGCCGGAAATCGTCACCCGCCCAAGTTCCCCGGGCGGCAGCAGGGACAGCGTCCAGCCCCGCCGGTTTTCGCCGGCCACGGTGTCGCGCACGGACAGGCCCTGCCCGGAAAAATCGAGCCACATCTCGCGGGACAGCGTCAACGCGTCGCGGCCGGTGGGCGCGCCGCGCCCAAGCTCGGCCAGGGTGAGCACGCCGTCAGCCTCGGCGGCAAAGGCCGGATAGGCCTGCCAGGGACCGGGCACGTCGGCGGTCTTGGGATCGATGCCGGCCAGGCCCTCGGGCCGGACCTCCCGGACCTCGCCGGATTGGAAGCTCCAGATCTCCCGGCCATAGGGGCAGGCGGCCGGCCCGATGCGGTCCACCTTGGCCGGATAGCGGGCCACGACCTCGACTTCGTAGCGCCCAGGGCCGGCGTCGAGGACAAGCCCGCCGTCCGGGCCAAGGGTCGCCGGGACCGGGGCGCGCACGGCCAGGGGCAAGGCTCCGGCGGGCACGGCCCCGGCCAGGGTCACGGCCCGGGCCAGACCGGACACTTCCAGACGATACAGCGTGGTGACGGTGACGGGCACGCCGTCGGCAATGAGCCGAAACACGCGCACCGTCTCACGATTGGGCGCGGCCTTGGCCGCTTCGGGCGGGCTCAGGCGCAATTCGCCGGCCGGCGAAACGGCCACCGGCGAGGCCGCGCCCTGGCGGGACAGCCGCACCAACCCGACATCCGGCGGCAGGGCCAGCCCCTGGGGTGTTGCCGCCCAACCCAGGCGGCCGGTCAGGACATGTTCCCCGGCCGCAAGCCGCACAAAGGGCGCGTCCGGCGCGCCAAGCACGGGCACGGCGGCCCCCCCCTCACGCACGCCCTCGATCCAGGCCCCGGCGGCATGGGGCAAAGGAACCGGGCCATCGTCAAAAAGCCGCACCGTGTAGGTCATGTCCGCGCCGGTGGGCCAGACGTCCAGGGTAAGGCTCGTGGGAAACCGGCAGATCCGCGCCTCCGGGCGATTGCCCACCGGCGGGCACAGGCGTTGCCCGGCCTCGTGCAGGGCAAAGCCCACCCACGGAGCCAGGGCCGGGGGAATGTCCGGCCCGGCGGCCGGGGACAGGCACGGAACCAGGACCAGGGCAAGGACGACGACAAGGCGCGACAGGGACTTGGACATGGCTTTCCTCCCCGGCGGCCGGACCGCCAGTCATCCTGCTATGGGCCAAAAAGGCGGCAAAGGCAACGCGCCGGCTAACGTCCGAGGATTGCCGGCCCCCTTGAGCGGCTTGGTTTTCAGCCATCTGCGGCTTCCCTGGCCTTCCTGCTTTGCCGGCCCGCCCGCCCTTCCCAGCCGGCCCAATCGGCATTATGGGCTAGAGCGCAAGTTTCGGCCGGGGTCAAAGCCCGGCACACGAGGTTTTCATGTCCGAGCGTTCCGATTTCGTGCCGCTCCTGCTCGACTGGTTTGCCCAAAACCGCCGCGACCTGCCCTGGCGGCGCACCTACGATCCTTACGGCGTCTGGGTGTCGGAGATCATGGCCCAGCAGACCCAGATGGACCGCGTGGCCGTCTATTTCGAGCGCTTCACGGCCCGCTTCCCCACCGTGGCCGCCCTGGCCGCAGCCGACGAAACCGAGGTGCTCAAGGCCTGGGAAGGCCTGGGCTATTACAGCCGGGCCAGGAATCTGCTGGCCGCCGCCCGGCGGGTCATGGCCGAGCACGGCGGCCGGCTGCCGGCTGATTTCGCCGCCCTGCGCGCCCTGCCGGGCGTGGGCGACTACACGGCCGGGGCCGTGGCCGCCATCGCCTTTGGCCAGGATGAAGTGGCCGTGGACGCCAACGTCCTGCGGGTGCTGGCCCGGGTGTGCGACATCGACGCGCCTATCAAAGAACCGGCCGGCAAGGCCCAGGCCACCACCCTGGCCCGGGAACTGCTCCCCCCCGGCCGGGCCAGAGACTATGGCGAGGCGCTCATGGAATTCGGGGCGCTGGTCTGCCGCCCCCGCAACCCGGACTGTCCGGCCTGCCCTCTCGCCACGCTGTGCGCGGCCAGGCGCCTGGGCATCGTGGCCGACCGGCCGGTCCTCAGCAAATCCAAGGACATCACGCCGCTCAACGTCGCCACCGGCGTGCTAATCCACGACGGGCGGGTATTTATTCAAAAGCGCCTGCCCAAGGGGGCCTGGGCCAATCTGTGGGAGTTTCCAGGCGGCCGCATCGAGGCCGGCGAGACCCCGGAGCAGGCCGTGGTGCGCGAATTCGCCGAGGAGACAGGCTTTTCGACCCAGGTCGAAACCAAGCTGGCCGTCATCCGCCACGGCTACACCACGTATAGAGTGACGCTGCACTGCTGCCTGCTGCGCCTCACCGACGCCCCCGAGGCTTCGCCGCCCCCCGAGCCGACCCTGACCGCCGCCCAGGAAAGTCTGTGGGCCGCGCCCGACGAACTGTCGCGCTACGCCTTTCCAGCCGGCCACCGCAAACTTATTGAGCAATTTTGGGAGAGCCTCCGGCGGCTGGGGGCCTGAGGCCCCCAGACCCCCCACCCAAAGAAAGGGTTAAAGGGGGTACGGCGAGGCGTCTTTCTGTTGGCCGGGAAGTCTCAGAGGTCGTCGCCGGCCCTTGACGGGAACTACCGTTGCGCTGACGGCTCGGCATTCCCGACGAAACTTCCAGGCAATTATTTCGTCTTGACTCTTCGGGACAACGCGGTATTGACGCGTCATCATTATAGATACAGGAAATCCCATGAGCGACACGCTGCAAAATCTCCGCATTGCCGGCGACGACAAAATGGCCGGCGCGCGCCGACGCCGCAAGAAATGGCCCTGGATCGTCGCCGCCCTGGTGGTCCTGGCCCTGGCCGGCTGGTTCATGACCCCGCGCACCTTCGTGGTCGAGGCGGCCACGGTGGGCCTGGCCTATCCCTCGCGCACGGTCACGGAGCTGACCGCCAGCGGCTACATCGTGGCCCAGCGCAAGGCCGCCCTGGCCACCAAGGCCACGGCCCAGCTCGTCTGGCTCGGGGTGGAGGAAGGCAGCCGCGTCAAAAAGGGCGACATCCTGGCCCGGCTGGAAAGCGCCGACGTGGAAGCGGCCAAAAAGCTCGCCGTCCACGAGCTTTCCGCCGCCCGGTTCCAGATTGCCTCGGCCGAAGCCGAGCTGGCCGACGCCACGCTGCAGTACAACCGCATGAAAAAGCTCTCGGCCGGCGACTATGTGGCTCGCTCGGAGCACGACGCGGCCAAGGCCCGGCTGGACAAGGCCGAAGCCGCCCTGTCCCAGGCCAAGGCCAGCCTGGCGGCCCGGGAACAGGCGCTCAAAAAAGCCGAGGCCGAACGCGGCTACACCGAACTCGAAGCGCCTTTCGACGCGGTGGTGCTCACCAAGAACGCCGACCTCGGCGACATCATCTCGCCCCTTGGCGCGTCGTCCACCTCCAAAGCCGCCGTGGTCACCATCGCCGACATGAGTTCGCTTGCCGCCGAAGTCGACGTCAGCGAATCGAGCATCGAGAAGGTGAAGGTCGGCGGCCCCTGCGAGATCATCCTGGACGCCATCCCGGGCGAACGGTTCCCCGGCGTGGTCCACATGATCGTGCCCACGGCCGACCGCACCAAGGCTACCGTGCTGGTCAAGGTGCGCTTCACCACCCTCGATCCCCGGGTGTTGCCCGAAATGAGCGCCAAGACGGCCTTTCTCTCCCGGCCGCTCACCCCGGACGAGACCCAGCCGCGTCTGGCCGTGCCGGCCGGGGCCGTCATCCGCCGGGGCGAGACCGACGCCGTCTTTGTCATGCGCGGCGGCAAGGCCGTGCTCACGCCCGTGACCCTGGGCGAGGTCCTGGGCGACATGCGGGCCGTAACCAAGGGCCTGACCGCCGGCGAAAAAGTGATCCTCTCGCCCCCGGCCGAACTGCGCGACGGCGACGCCGTGGCCCTGGCCGAAGGCTAGGCCGTGTTCGCGAGAGACGCCTCTGGCGTTTCACAGGCAACAGACGAAAACCATTGTTTTCTTAAAAAATACTGTCGTATTTTTTAAGGGACGCGACGCCAGCCCGTCTCCCAGGCACAGGACAATCCGTCATGGACCGCCCGCTTATCGAAATATCGCATCTGTCGAAGTCCTACCGCCGCGGCGATCAGGTGATCCCGGTGCTCTCCGACATCACCTTCGACATCGCCGCCGGGGAGTTCCTGGCGCTGATCGGCCCGTCAGGGTCCGGGAAATCGACGCTCCTTAATTGCATCGCCGGCATCGATTCCCTGGACGCCGGCAGCATCACCGTGGCCGGTACGGACATCGCCACCTTGTCGGAAAGCGAGCTGGCCGTGTGGCGCAGCCGCCACGTGGGCTTTATCTTCCAGTTCTACAACCTCATTCCGGTCTTGACCGCCCTGGAAAACGTCGAGCTGCCGCTTTTGCTGACAAGCCTGTCCGCCGCCGCCCGGCGCGACCATGCCCTGGCAGCCCTGGCCGCCGTGGGCTTGTCCGACCGCACCGACCACAAGCCCAACCAGCTTTCCGGCGGCCAGCAGCAGCGCGTGGCCATCGCCCGGGCCATCGTCACCGACCCGGACATCATCGTGGCCGACGAACCTACCGGCGACCTGGACCGGGTTTCGGCCGCCGACGTCATGGCGCTTTTAAAACGCCTCAACGCCGACCTGGGCAAAACCATCGTCATGGTCACCCACGACCACAAGGCCGCCGAGGCCGCCCACCTCGTGCGCGAGCTCGACAAGGGCGAACTGCGTGTTGCTCCTTAGGCTCATTCTTTTAAACGCCTTCCGCCACCGCCTGCGCGCCGTGCTGACCATCGTCGGCGTGGCCGTGGCCCTGACCGCGTTCGGGCTTTTGCGCACGGTGCTGGACGCCTGGCACGCCGGGGTGGAAGCCTCCTCGGCCAATCGGTTGGTCACCCGCAACGCCGTGTCGCTGACCCAGCCCCTGCCCTTTGCCTACAAGGGCCGCATCCGCCAGGTGACGGGCGTGGACATCGTGGCCGCCGGCGGCTGGTTCGGCGGGGTGTATCTGGACGAGAAAAACTTCTTCCCCAACTTCGCGGTCGAGGCCGACGATTTTTTCAAGCTCTACCCGGAACTCATCGTCAGCCCCGAGGAACAAAAGGCTTTTCTTTCCGACCGCAAGGCGGCCATCATCGGTCGCAAGCTGGCTGAGCGTTTCCACTGGCGCATCGGCGACACCGTCACCCTTCGCGGCACCATCTATCCGGGCCAATGGCCCATGACCATCCGCGCCATCTACAAAGGCGCGCGCCCGGACACCGACGAGACGGTCCTCTATTTCCACTACGGCTATCTCGACGAGACCATGAAAAAGCGCGCCCCGACCCGGGCCGGCCAGGTCGGCTTTTTCATGATCGGCATCCGCGACGCCACCCGGGCGGCGGAAATATCCAAGGACATCGACGCGCTGTTCCACAACTCCCAGGCCGAGACCCTGACCGAAACCGAGCGCGCCTTCCAGCTCGGGTTCGTGGCCATGAGCGAGGCCATTTTGCTGGCCATCACCGCCGTGTCCTACGTGGTCATCGCCATCATCCTGGCTGTTGCCGCCAACACCATGGCCATGTCGGCCCGGGAACGCCTGGGCGAATTCGCGGTCCTCAAAACCCTGGGTTTTGGCGCGCCGGCACTGGCCGGGATGCTCCTGGCCGAGTCGCTGCTTCTGGCCCTGGCCGGCACGGCCCTGGCCATGGCCGTGCTGCCGCCCCTGGCCAAGGGCTTTGCCGTGGGCCTGGCCCAGTATTTCCCCATCTTTTTCGTCTCGCCCACAACCATCATGCTCCAGGCCGCCTTCGGGCTGGCCGTGGGCGTGCTGGCCGCGGCCGTGCCGGCCTGGCGGGTGGCCGCCGTGCGCATCGCCGACGCCTTTCGGAGGATCGGCTGATGGCCGTGCCCTTGTCCTATTCCTGGCGAAACCTCGTCACCCGCCGGCTGACCACCACGCTCACGGCCGGCGGCATGGCGCTGGTGGTCTTCGTCTTCACGGCCACGCTCATGCTGGCCGAGGGGCTGCGCCAGACGCTCGTGTCCACCGGTTCGCCCGGCAACGTCATCGTGCTGCGCAAGGGTTCCGAGACCGAGGTGCAAAGCGGGCTGGAGCGTGTCCAGGCCTCGGCCATGACCGCCCGGGCCGAGATCGCTCCTGGCAGCGACGGCCGGCCCCTGGCCGCCCGGGAGATGGTGGTGCTCATCGGACTGACCAAGAAATCCACGGGCAAGACCTCCAACGTGGTCATCCGGGGCATCGAGCCGGCTTCGCTGGCCCTTCGCGGCCAGGTGCGCCTGATTTCCGGGCGCGCGCCCCAGCCGGGCACGCCGGAAATCATGGTGGGCAAGGCCGTGGCCAAGGGATTTACTGGCGCGGAAATCGGCCAGAGCCTGCGCTTCGGCAAGCGGGACTGGCCCATCGTCGGCGTGTTCGACGCCGGCTCCACCGGCTTTTCCTCGGAGATCTGGGGGGACGCCGACCAGCTCATGCCGGCTTTTGGCCGCAACGCCTATTCCATCGTGGTGGCCGGCCTGCGCGAACCCGGGCTTTTCGAGTCGTTCAAGGAAGCGGTGGAAGCCGACCCCAGGCTGCAGGCCGAGGTCTGGCGCGAGACGCGCTACTACGAGAAGCAGTCGGACATGATGCGCAAGTTTTTGACGGTCCTTGGCGTGTCGCTCACGCTCATTTTCTCGCTGGGGGCCATGATCGGGGCCATGATCACCATGTATGCCTCGGTGGCCGGCCGGGTGGCCGAGATCGGCACGCTGCGGGCCATCGGCTTCACGCGCGGGGCGGTCCTGGCCGCCTTTTTGGCCGAATCCACCCTCCTTGGCCTCATCGGCGGTCTGGCCGGCGTGGGGTTGGCCGCCGGACTGTCCTTTCTCACCTTCTCCACCACCAATTTCCAGACCTTCTCCGAGCTGGCCTTCCGCTTCACCCTGGCCCCGTGGATCGTGGTGCTGTCATTGGCCTTTTCGCTGTTCATGGGCGTTGTGGGCGGGTTCTTGCCGGCCCTGCGGGCCTCGCGCCTGGGGATTGTCGAGGCCCTGCGGGAAGGGTGAAAAAAACGGCGGGACGTCTCCGCCCCGCCACTGCAAAATCCTTCTCGCGCGCCGCACTCACCCCACGCGCAAACTCCCTCGGTATGAAGCCAGGTCTTCTATCCCCAGCTCCGCCATAAGCTCCGGCAGACGCTGCGCAATGCGAAACGCCATGTCCGGCCGCATGAAGTTGGCCGTGCCGATCTGCACCGCGTGCGCGCCGACCAGGATGAACTCCAGCACGTCCTCGGCGCTTGATATGCCGCCCACGCCAATGACCGGGGCCGACACCGCCTGGCAGACCTGCCACACGGCCCGCAGCGCCACGGGCTTTATCGCCGGCCCGGACAGGCCGCCGATGACGTTGGCCAGCCGGGGCTTGCGCGAGCGGATGTCCACGCTCATGCCCGTGAGCGTATTGATGCAGGTCAGGGCGTCCGCGCCGCCCAGCACCGCCGCCCGGGCGATGGACACGATGTCCGTGACGTTGGGCGACAGCTTCACCCACACCGGCTTGTCGCCGGCTCTTTTCTTCACGGCTTCGGCGAGTTTGCCGGCCATGCACGGGTCCTGGCCAAAGGCGATGCCGCCGGCCTTGACGTTGGGGCAGGAGATGTTGACCTCCAGGGCGGCCACGCCCTCCTCGGCCGACAACACCCCGGCCAGCTCGGCGAATTCGTCGGCGTCGCAGGCGTAGAGGTTGGCGATAATCGGCGTGTCGCGCCAGGGCAGGCGCGGCAGCTTGTCGCGCAGAAATTTTTCCACGCCGCAGTTTTGCAGCCCGATGGCGTTTAACATGCCGCACGGCGTCTCGGCGATGCGCGGCATGGGATTGCCCTGGCGCGGGGCCAGGGACAAGCCCTTGACCACGATGCCGCCAAGGGCGCGCAGATCGCCGTAGGGCGAAAATTCCAACCCGTAGCCAAAGGTGCCCGAGGCGGTCATGACCGGGTTTTTGACGGGCATTCCCGGCAGGCGGACGCTGGTGTCCACGCTCATGCCTCCTCCGAGAGCTGCAGTTCCTCAACCCAAAAGACCGGGCCCTGGGTGCAGGTCTGCACGTACTGGCCCAGGGCGTTTTTCTCCACGCAGCCCAGGCAGCCGCCCACGCCGCAGGCCATGCGGTTTTCCAGCGACACTTGGGCCCTGGCCCCGAAGCGCCGGGCCAGCCGGGCCACGGTCATGAGAAACGGTCGCGGCCCGCAGGCGAGAATGAGTCCGCCGGCGTACTCGGCCACTTTCGTTTCGAGCAGCGCAATGAATCGGGGCAGGTCCTCGGGAGTATTTTCCTGAAACGCCTCGGCCCGGCCGACGACAGCGGCCATCTCGGCGAAAGGATAACAGGACAAGGGCTGGCGATGGCCAAAAACCAGGGCCAGATTGGCCGGGACCGGGTGGGTGGCGGCGTATTCCACAAAGGGGGCCAGGCCCACGCCGCCGGCCAGCATCAAGGTCGGCGTGTCCGGTTCCAGGCTGAATCCCTGGCCCAGCGGCCCCCAGACCGTGGCCGTGTCGCCGGGCCTCAGCCGACACAGCGCGTCCGTGCCACGGCCGCAGGCCTGGACGAAAAGCGTGAGCGCCTCCGGGGTCAGCCGGCAGATGGAAAACGGACGGGGCCAGACCGGGTCCTGGCCGAAACAGGCCGGCCGGACCATGACGAACTGGCCGGCCACGGCGCTGCCAAGCCCGGGATTGGCCAGTTCGATGTAATAACAGCCATGCGCCCCGCCTTCCGGTCCGGCTTCGGTGACGGACAGGATGGTCAGGTCGCGGCATGCGCCGGAAAGAGCCACACAGCACCTCGCGTGAACAATGTGGCGGTCCTATACCGCCTTTGCCGTTTGATGTAAAACGGCCCTCGGCGGGCAAACTTGGCTGCGCCCGGGCCGCCGTCCTTGAACTCGGCCGGCCTTGGCCGTAGTGTGTCCGCAACCGGCCCAAGGCCGCCAACGCGAGGACGTATGCCCCAGGATATCGACCGCTTCGAGGACGAGGCCGACTCGGCCGTCCGCACCTTCCCCAAAGGAACCGTCATCTTCCGGGAAGGCCAGGCCAGCGACGTGGCCTATGTCGTCAAAAAAGGCCGCGTCTCCATCTACCGCGTGGTCGGCAACAAGCGCGTGCGCCTGGGCGAACGCGGTCCCGGCGAGATGTTCGGCGAGATGGGCGTGGTCACGGCCGAACCTCGGGCCAGCACGGCCGAGGCCCTGGAATACGTCGAGGCGTTAGCCTGCGACAAACGCCTCATCCAGACCATGCTGCTCAAAAGCCCCCGCCCGGTGCAACTGCTGACCGGCTATCTGGCCGAGCGCGTCCAGGCCCTGGCCGCCCAGGTCACGGACCGGCCGTCGGGCGACCCGTTTCTGGCCGTGTGCCGCATCGTCCACCTGGCCTGGCAGGCGGCCGGACGCGGGGACAAGGCCGAACTCGACTACGCCGAGGTGTCCCGGACCATCAAGGACATCATCCTTCTCAGCCAGATCGAGATCGACGCCATTTTCGAGCGGCTCAAAAAACTGCACCTCGTGTCCGTCACCGAGGTCAAGGGGCATTTCCCGCGCACGAATCTCCTGGGCAAGACCAAGCCCGGGCCGAGCTTCGTCAAGAACCGCCGCCTGCGCCTGCCCGATCCCGAGAAGTTTCTGGCCGTGGCCAAAAACCTCTCCCGCGACGCCGCCAACGCCCAGGCCGTGGGCGTGGATCTGGAATTTTGCGATCTGGCCGATTTTTCCCGGGAAGCCGGCGGCGCCCCCGAGGTGATCCTCAAAAAGATCGGCTACGGCGAGATTCCCGAAAAACTCTTCTTCTTCCACAAATCCGCCGCCCGGGAATTCATCGAAGCCATGGGCCAGGAGTATTTCAAGCAGGCCCGCCGGCCGCGCCTGACCGCCGCCGATCTCGAAAACGTGGACGACATCGTGTCCGTGGACGGCGCGACCCTGGAAGAAATTCTCTCGACCATGGGCTTTCACAAGGTGGCGGTGCTGGCGGCCATGGCCGGGGAAGCCGCCCGGGACAAGATCTACAAGACGCTCTCCAAAAAAATCGCCGGCATCGTGCGCGACGAAGCCTCGGCCATGGCCGCCCTTGACGACGACGAGGCCGCCGCCGTGGAACAGGAACTGCTCGACCGCATCAAGGCCGCCAAGGGACTCGCCTCGTGAACATCGCCACCGTCATCGGCATCGTCTTCGGCATCCTCATTTTGGGCCTGGCCACCTATTTCTCCACGGACAGCGCCGGAGTGTTCGTCAATTTTCCAGGCCTGGCCATCGTCCTTGGCGGCACGCTGGCTTCCACTTTCATCTGCTTTCCGCTCAAGGAAGTGATGCGGGTGTCCAACACGTTTCTCACGGCGCTTAAGCGCGAGGAACTGCCCACCGACCACTACATCGAGGCCATCGTCTCCATCGCCCGGGAAGCCTCCAGCCGGGGCAAGATCCATCTGGAGCAAGCCCTGCCCGGCATCGAAAACGAATTCCTGCAAAACGCCGTGCAAATGCTCGTGGACGGCTATTCCCGCGAAGAGATCAAGGAAATCCTCGACACCCGCATCGAGCAGACCTACCAGCAGGAGCTGTCCTCGGCCGGCATCTACCGCACCATGGCCAAGCTTTCCCCGGCCTACGGCATCATCGGCACGCTTATTGGCCTTATCGGCATGATGCAGTCCATGAGCGTGGGCCTGGGCAACCTCGGCGCCCACATGGCCGTGGCCCTGACCACCACCCTGTACGGCATCCTGCTGTCCAATCTCATTTTCCTGCCCATCGCCATCAAGGTGGAAAAGCGCATCGAGGAGCGCGTCATCCTCATGTGCGTCATCCGCGACGGCACACTGTTTATCAAGGACAAGACCCCGGCCGCCATCGTGCTGGACAAGCTCAAGGCCTATCTGCCGCCGCGCCGCTGGGCCTCCATCGACCGCGCCGAAGCCGGCGAAGGCTTCGGCCAGGACGCCTAGGCCGCCATGTTCCAGCTATCCGATCTGCGCAAACGCCGCCAGGAAGAAGAAGATCTCTGGCCTATTTCCCTGGCCGACATGATGACGCTGCTGTTGTGCTTTTTCCTGCTCATCGTGGCCGTGTCCCACGTGGACCTCAACCGCTACGAGCGCGTGGCCGACTCCATGCAGCAGGCCATGGTCCAGGAAAAGCCCGCGCCCAAGAAGAAAAAAGACGACACGCCGCCGGTGACGGACAAAACCGCTCCGCCGCCCCTGCCCTTTGAAAAACCCCAAGTGCGCTCCAAGGTCAGCCACACGACCCTGTCCCGGGAACCCGCGCCGCTCTACGAGCAGCCGGCCCAGGGGCCCCAGACGGCCGACGCCTCGAAACTCGGCGAACCCCACGACGGGCAGCCCCAGGAGCCAGCCAAGGCGGCCCAACCGGCCAAGCCCGGAGAGCAGGCCAAGACGCCCGAGGCGGCCAAACCCGGCGACCAGCCCAAGGGGACCGAACCGGCCAAGACAGATGCCACGGCCGAAAAAGCCCCCAAACCCGGCGAGGAACGCACCGGACCGACCCGCAAAAGCCTCGACGACATCCGCAAGGAACTCTCCGGCAAGCTCGACGTCACGGCCGGCGCGGTGGAAGTCAGGGCCCGGGAAAACGGCGTGGAACTCAACCTTCGCGGCGCGGCCTTTTTCGATCTGGCCAGCGCCGAGGTCAAACCCGGCGGCATCCCGCTTTTGCGCGACATCGCCGCCACCCTGGCCGGCACGCCCTACAAGGTGACCGTCGAGGGCCACACCGACAACCTGCCCATGGAATCCTGGCTCTACCCCAGCAACTGGGAACTTTCCTCGGCCCGGGCCAGCCGGGTGGCCCGGTTCCTCATCGACCATGGCGTCCCCCGCAACCACCTGCGCGTGGAAGGCCTGGCCGACACCCAGCCCGTGGCCCCCAACGCCGACCCGGCCGGCCGGGCCATCCTGGAAAACCAGGCCAAAAACCGCCGCGTCGTCATACTGGTCAGCCCCTAGGGGCAGGCAGGATTCGCCGTGGGGGAATGCCTCCGGCGGCCGGGGGGGATGATCCCCCCCGGACTCCCTCGACGGGAAAAATGATAAAGGGGGGCCACCGTTAACGGGAACCACCGTTGCCGAGGCTTTCGAAGGGCGGCGTCCTTTTGAAACCGCAGTTATCCAAGTGCATTACCGACTTGCCCTGCTATTGGTGAAGCCATGACGACCCCACGCCTTATCAAGCGACCGAAACACGCTCTTGCCGCCGGCCTCATATGGCTGGCCCTGCTCCTTTTGACGGCGGCCGGCCAAGCCCTGGCGCAACCGCCCCAGAGCGCCGCCGATGCCCTCGGGGCCGACGCCATGGCCGCCCCGCGTCACCTCGCCGCCTCGCCGGACAGGCCCCTGGACAGTTTGGTCATGGGCCAGGGGCCGCCCCTGGTCCTGCTGACGGGCTACGCCATGACCAAGGAAATGTGGGACGCGGGCTTTATAAAAGCCCTGGCCCGAGGCCACAGGCTGGCGCTTTTGGACTACCGGGGCATGGGCGAAACGCCCCTGGACCAGGCGGCGGACATTTCGCTGGCCTCCATGGCCGACGACGTCCTTCGAACCATGGCCGGCCTGGGGATCGAAAAAGGCCACATCCTCGGCTGGTCCATGGGCGGCATGGTGGCCCAGGAAATCGCCCTGTCCCGGCCGGGGGCAGTCTGTTCCCTGACGCTTTTGACCACGGCCGGCGACTTCGCCCCGGTACGGCCCGCCGTTGACCGGCTCGGGGCCATGGGGTCCGAGGAAATTGTGGCGAGCCTGTTCCCCGCCGCCTGGAGCGCCGCCCATCCCGAGGCGGCGGGCCGGGTCCGGCCCCGGGTTCGCCCGCTGGACCGTACCGCCGTGTCCCGGCAGTACGCGGCCATGCGGGGCTGGCCGGGCCTGGCCGGCCGCCTGGACAAAACCACGCCTCCGGTCCTGATTCTGGCCGGCAGCGACGACTGGGTGTGTCCGCCCCGGCTGTCCGAAGCCCTTCGGGACAGCTACGCCGCCGTGCCCGGTTCGGATGTCCGGCTTGGAGTCCTGGATAACGGCTCCCACTGGATGATGCACCAGTTCCCCGATGCCCTGGCCGCCGCCGTGGAGGACTTTATTGCCTGCCGCCCTTGCCCGGAAGCGCAGCCCAAGCAGCCTTGATCTTTCGTCACTGCGTTGCGACAAACGCCGCTCGCCTTTGACAACCTGTCAAAGAAGCTGACATCTGCCGCGCCCCACGGCTCGACACCATCTGGTCAATCGACACGTCCCGGACTGCGATTCGTGACATTTGCGCCGAATCAATCCTTGGCCCCGGCCTTGCATGGTTGGTATTTCATGACTTTCAGCCTTTTCTCGTATAGAAAACGCCTCATGTCGCCGCAATGACGACGGCGTGTTTGCCTAACCGTGGAGGATGCGATGGGAGTGCGGAGCAAGTTGTACCTGCTGCTAGGCGTGTGCGTCCTGGGGTTTGCCTGCCTGTTCGCGGCGGATCAGGTCGGTAGCCATTACACCGAGCGTTACCAGAACCTGGAAGAGCTGGCGGCCAACGCTTACGTAGAAGTACTGCAAGTCCGCCGGGAGGAGAAAAATTTCCTGCTGCGCCACGACCCGGCCACCGTAAGCGCCGTCAGCCAGCATATCGGCAAGGTACGGGCCAACGTCGAGGACATTCTGCGCCGCGACAACACCCTGGCCGGCGAGGCCGGACAAGCCCTGGCCGAACTGACCGCCTACAGCAAAAGCTTCGAGGAACTGGCCGCCATCGAAAAAGCCAAGGGCTTCACCGAGCATGAAGGCATCATGCGGGATTTCGTCTACGCCGCCCGTGACCTCGACGACAAATTCGCCCCCATCGCCGACAAGGATTTCCAGATCCTGCTGCTCACCATCCGCCGCCACGAAAAAAACTGGCAGCTGCGCGACGAGACCTCCTACGTCGCCAAGGTCCAGGACGGCGTGAAAAAACTCCACGCCATGGTCGCCGCCGCCGAGGATCTTTCCGCCGCCCAGAAAAAGGGCTTTGACGCCGTCATCGACGCCTACCAGCGCAGCTTCATGGCCTATGTCGATGCTTCGGCCAAGGCCAAGCAGGTGACGGCGGCCATGGTGGAAAGCGGCCGCAAGCTCATGGCGCCCTTCGAGAAGATCGAAAAGCATTACGCCGACAAGCGCCACGAAACCGACGACATCGTTGACCGGGCCCAGGTCGCCGTGGAAGTCGGCCTGGCCGTGGTCGTGCTGCTGGTCATCCTGTGGATCGTGCGCGGCATCTCCAGTTCCCTGGCCGCCCTGGGAGCCTACTCCCGCAAGGTGGCCTCGGGCGACCTGGAGGCCAAGCCCGCCGGCCGCTTCGAGGCCGAATTCGCCGCCCTGCGCGACGACACCACGGCCATGGTGGACAACCTGAAAGTCCAGATGCGCCAGGTCGAGGAGAAGCAGGCCGAGGCCGCACGCAGCGCCCAGGCCGCCGAGGAAGCCATGCGCGAGGCCATACGCAAGGAAGAAGAGCTGGCCAAGACCTTATCCTGCATGAAGACCGTGGCCGAACAGGCCGCCGACATCTCGCGCCGGCTTTCCGGCGCGGCCCAGGAGCTCTCCAGCCAAACCGAACAGTCGGCGGCCGGCGTCGAACTCCAGCGCCGCCGGGTGGACGAGACCGCCTCGGCCGTCACGCAGATGAATTCCACCATCCTGGAAATCGCCGCCAATGCCGGCCAGGCCGCCAAAAACGCCGAAACCACCCGAGACAACGCCGTGGCCGGGGCCGAGGTGGTCAAGCAAGCCGGCGAGTCCATGACCGCCGTCAACGGCATTGCCGTGGCGCTCAAGGACGACATGGGCCAGCTCGGCCAGGAAGCCCAGTCCATCGGCGAGGTGGTGGGCGTCATCAACGACATCGCCGACCAGACCAACCTCTTGGCGCTCAATGCCGCCATCGAGGCGGCTCGGGCCGGCGAGGCCGGGCGCGGCTTTGCCGTGGTGGCCGACGAGGTGCGCAAACTGGCCGAAAAGACCATGGTGGCCACCAAGGAAGTGGAATCGCGCATCCGGGCCATCCAGGAGGCCGCCGGCCGCAACATCCGCGGCATGGACCAGGCCGTTGCCGCCGTCACCGAGGCCAACGCCCTGGCCGGCCGTTCCGGCCAGGCCATCCTGGCCATTGTCGGCAACGCCGACGCCACCAGCGGCGCGGTCCAGTCCATCGCCGCCTCGGCCGAGGAGCAATCGGCCGCCTCGGAACAGATCAGCCGGGCCATCACCGAAATAAGCGGCGTGGCCGAGGACAACGTGGCCGGGGTCGAGGCCACCAGCCGGGCCGCCCATGCCCTGGCCGCCATGGCCGAGGAACTGGGCCGACTCATCGTGACCCTGGGCGGCGAGGCCGGCGGCGGGCAAGCCGCCCTGCCCGAGGCGCGCTCCGGCGTGAAAGCCCTGCCCGGCCCACGGTCCGGCAAAAAGGCCCTGCCTTCCTAAAACGCCGCGCTCCAGACCACTCGGCCCGAGTGCTCAGGATGCCCGCCCCCAAACGGCGGGCATCTTCGTCCAAAGCCCCACGCCCCGGCCGCCGCAGGCCGGGGCGTTTCGCATCCGCAGGTTTCCAAACCGCCCCGCTCCCGGCCCTCCCTGGGGCCCGGAAAGGACGAGTTCTCGGGCCGCCGGCCCCCCCGGCTCCGGCCCGGTCATTGCCAGCCGGCCCGGGCCGCGCTAGGACTGTCGGCGTCCGCTCCCGTCCGCGACCGACGCCGACGGGCAACCACGCCCAACCAAAGGCCGCTCCCGCCAGCCATGCCAAACGCCTCCGCCAAATCCGGCAAATCCCTGACCGCCAGGCTCGGGCTGCGCGCCCGGGTCTACCTGCTCCTGGGCGGCCTGCTCCTGGTCAACATGGTCGGGCCGGTCATCATGATCCTTTACGCCTCCATGGCCCGCGACCTCTACACCACCACGGCCGACAAGGATCTGGCCGCCCTGACCGCCGCCCATGAGCTGGAAAACGCCCTGCTCAACCAGAAAGGCTACGCCACTTATTATTATTTGAGCCAGGACCCGGTCTGGCTGGCCAAGCTCGAGGAGAGCCGGCGCGCCTTCGAACTGTGGTTGGGCCGCATCCGCGAAGACCAGATCAGCTCCGAGGCCGACGGCCTGGTCGAGAACATCGCCCTGGCCTACCGGCGCTACGCCGACGCCAAGGACAACGTCATCATGCTCTACCGGCAAAACCGCGCCGACGACGCCAAGAAACAGCACTGGGGCCTGCGCGAGGACTTCGACGACCTGCGCGAACGCTGCGACCGCTACAAGGCCTACTACCGCGAGCGCATGCGCCACACGAGCCAGGTCTATCTGGAGCGCACCGATCTGGTCATGGGCGTGGCCGTCATGGGCGTGGTCTTAAACGCCAGCCTGGGCTTTTTTCTGGCCTACGTCCTGGTCGGCCAGATCCTTGATCCCATCCGCCGCCTGGCCTGGGGCGAGGCCGGCAAGGACGTGGCCGCCGGCCTGTCCGACGAGGTCAAGGCCATCGGCCAGAAGTTCCGCGACCTGGAAAAAGACGTGGACCAGGCCCATCTGGATCTGGAGCAAAGCCGCGACCATTTGATGCAATCGGAAAAGCTGGCCATGGCCGGCAAACTGGCCGCCGGCGTGGCCCACACCATCCGCAATCCCCTGACCTCGGTCAAAATGCGCCTTTTTTCCCTGGAGCGAGGCTTGAAGCTCGACGCCTCCCAGCAGGAGGACTTCGAGGTCATTGCCGAAGAGATCGGGCACATCGACACCATCGTGCGCAATTTCCTGGAATTCGCCCGGCCGCCCAAGCTCGTGGCCCAGCCCGTGAGCTTGTCGGCGGTGGTCGATACGACGCTGACCCTGCTGCGCCATCGCCTGGAGTCCTACGACGTGTCGGTGGCCGTGGAGCGTTCTCGCCGGCTGCCGGAAATCAGCGCCGACCCGGACCAGCTCAAGGAAGCCCTGGTCAACCTTGTGCTTAACGCCTGCGAAGCCATGGTCGAGGGCGGCTCCATCGTCATCCGCGAGGAGACCGGCGTCATCGAACCCTACGGCCGGGTGGTGGCCCTGCGGGTGTCCGACGACGGCCCAGGCATCCCACCGCCGCTTATTGACCGCGTCTTCCAGCCCTTTTTCACCACCAAGGGCGAGGGTTCGGGCCTGGGGCTGGCCATCGTGCGCCGCATTGTCGAGGAGCACGGCGGCTGGATCACGGTCATGTCCCCCGAGACCCGGGGCACGACCTTCACCATGGTCTTTCCGTACGAAGGGGAACGGGGATGGCACAGATCCTGATCGTGGACGACGACCACCAGTTGCGCCAGAGCTTCGAGCGCCTGCTGGCCGCCGAGGGCCACGACGTGCGCGCCGCTTCCTCGGGCGAGGCCGGCATCGCCGCCGTGCGCCAAGCCGTGCCCGACGCCGTGGTCATGGACGTGCGCATGTCCGGCATCTCGGGGCTGGAGGCCTACGCCGCCATGCGCGAGATCGAGCCGCGCCTGCCGGTCATCATCATGACCGCCTACGGCACCACCGACATCGCCATCGAGGCCACCAAGATGGGGGCCTACGACTACATCTTAAAGCCCTTCGACATCCCGGAAATCCTGAAGCTCCTGGACAAGGCCGTGGCCGCCGGACGCTCCATGCGCAGCCGCGTGGCCGTGGGCGTGGACGCCGAGGCCGCGGCCGAGGCCATCATCGGCCAAAGCCCGGCCATGCAGGAGCTCTACAAGGCCATCGGCCGGGCCGCCCCCACCGACGCCACCGTGCTGGTGCGCGGCGAATCCGGGGCCGGCAAGGAACTGGTGGCCCGGGCCGTCTACCAGCATTCCCTGCGGGCCGATAAACCCTTTCTGGTCATCAACTGCGTGGCCATTCCCGAAACGCTGCTGGAATCCGAGCTGTTCGGCTACGAAAAGGGAGCCTTCACCGGCGCGGCCGGCCGCAAGGTGGGCAAGATCGAACAGGCCAACCACGGCACGGTCTTTCTCGACGAGATCGGCGACATGCCCATGGCCATCCAGGCCAAACTGTTGCGCCTTTTGCAGGAAAAAAACGTCGAACGCCTGGGCGGGCGGCAGGTCATTCCCGTGGATGTGCGCATCATCGCCGCCACCAACCGCGATCTGGAAGCCGCCGTGCGCCAGGGCCAGTTTCGCGAGGACCTCTACTACCGCCTCAAGGTGGTGACCCTTACCCTGCCCCCCTTGCGCGAGCGGCCCGGCGACATTCCGCTTTTGGTGCGCTATTTCCTGTCGCGCCATGCCCGGGAAATGGGCCAGTCCAATCCCGGGGTCAGCGAAGAAGCCATGGCGAAGCTTATCGCCCACGACTGGCCGGGCAACGTCCGGGAGCTGGGCAACGCGCTCAAAAAAGCCCTGATTTTCAGCCGGGGCGCGCCGCTGTCCCCGGACGAGGTGCGAAAGGCCCTGGGCGCGCCCCTGCGCCAGGGAGCCGAAGCCGCCGCGGGCGAGGACGGCGACCCCATCGCCGAAACCATCCGCCGGGAACTGGCCTCGGGCCGCGACGGGCTGTTCGAGGAACTCATGGACCGCTTCGGGCATATGGTCATCCGGCTCGCCCTGGAGGCCACCGGCGGCAACCGTTCCCAGGCCGCCCGGCTGCTTGGCCTGTCTCGGCCCACGCTTATTGCCAAGATCGAAAAATACGGCCTGCGCATCGAATCCCGCATCAGTTAGCGCCTCTCCCCGCCGCACGGCAACGGCGGCAAAAACGCCGGCACCCCCTCGGCTTTTGACAGCCTGTAAAAAAAGCTGACAGGCCTGCCTCGCCACCTTTCCGTCACGTTGCTGCCTACATCATGAAACGCTAGCGAATACGGCCTGTTGGAAATATTCCACCGGAACTCGTTTTGGCACGGCGCTTGCCTTCGGAAGGACAAAATCCTGTCATGGAGCACTGCGTGAATCGTCCCAAGGCCACCCTGTGCATCGCCGAGCGCAATGCCAACATCCGCGAACTGCTGCGTCGGGAATTCGCGCGCGAGGGCTACGGCGTCGTCACCGCCGGCTCCGGCGCCGAAGTCCTGATGCGGCTGGCTTCGCCGGCCGGGGTGGACTTGCTCGTGCTCGACGACGAAATCGCCGATCCTGACGGCGGCTCGCTGGTTCCGCTGCTGACCCGGCTTTATCCGGAGCTGGC
Organism: Solidesulfovibrio carbinolicus; assembly: GCF_004135975.1. Taxonomy (NCBI): domain Bacteria; kingdom Pseudomonadati; phylum Thermodesulfobacteriota; class Desulfovibrionia; order Desulfovibrionales; family Desulfovibrionaceae; genus Solidesulfovibrio; species Solidesulfovibrio carbinolicus. The sequence continues at coordinate 3,078,612 of NZ_CP026538.1, forward strand.
GGTGGTGCTGCATGTCTACGCCGGCGCAGACGCCGCCGGACTGGGGCGCCGCCAGGTGGAAAAAGGCGGCGATTTCGAACGGCTCAAGGCCGCCGTAGGGGAAGTGCTCGGGGCGAAAGCCCAGGCGAAGTGACGGGAACGTGGACGGCTGGGGTTTTTTTGCGGCATACTGCGTCGCGGGGTGGGGAAATCGCGCGGCGGACAAGCGAAAGGCTTTTCAACACGGAGGAAGCAACAATGGGGTTCGGTAGGCAAGTCTTCGAGTTCCTGAAGGCGGCGTCCATCGCGCACGCCAAGTGGGACATGGAAGTGTCCACGTCCATCATCCAGAATCGGAAAAAACTGCTTTTCCTTATGATCCTGGCCCTGCCCATCCTGGCCGTCACCTTTGTCGAGGCCGGCGATTTTATCGGCAGCAAGACCGCTTACGGTCCGGCCTTTTATTCCACCAAGATCTTCCTGGTCTCCATCGCCGTCGGTCTGGCCGCTGGCCTGATTACCGGCTGCATCGGCGCGGGCGGCGGCTTCATCATCACCCCGGCGCTCATGGCCGCCGGCGTCAAAGGCATCCTGGCCGTCGGCACCGACCTCTTCCACATCTTCGCCAAGGCCATCATGGGCACGGCCGTGCACAAAAAGCTCGGCAACGTCTCGGTGAAGCTGGCCATCGCCTTCCTGGTGGGCTCCGGCGGCGGCACGTTCATCGGCGGCGCCATCAACAAGGGCCTGTACAACAAGGACCCGCTGCTGTCCGAGTTCTTCATCAGCTCCATCTACGCCGTGCTGCTCGGGTTCCTGGGCTTCTATGCCCTCTTTGACTTCCTCAAGGCCTCCCGCCAGAAAGACACTGGCGATTCCCACGGCGGCAGCCACGGCGGCCCCTCCGGCATGACCGGCATGGCCGTGAAGCTGCAAAATCTCAACATCGCCCCCATGATTCCCTTTGACGAAGACTTCGTGCCCGGCGGCAAGCGCATCTCCGGTTGGATCGTGGCCGCCGGCGGCGTCATCGTCGGCATCCTGGCCGCGCTCATGGGCGTTGGCGGCGGTTTCATCACCTTCCCCATGTTCGTCTACGTCTTCGGCGTGTCCTCCATGACCACCGTCGGCACCGACATCCTCCAGATCATCTTCACCGCCGGCTTGGGCGCCATCGCCCAGTACGCCATCTACGGCTACGTGTTCTACACCCTGGCCATGGGCATGTTGCTCGGTTCGCTGCTGGGCATCCAGATCGGCGCGCTGACCACCAAGGTCGTCAAGGGCATCCACATCCGCGGCTTCTACGCCATGTCCATCATCGCCGGCTTCATCAACCGGGTGTCCACCCTGCCCAAGAAGTTCGTCGAGCTTGAGTATCTTGATCTGTCCAAGGAGATGGTCAACGGCATCGAATATGTCGGCAACATCGTCTTCTGGATCGTGGTCGCCCTGTTCGGCGTGTGGGTCATCGGCAAGTTCGTTGCCAATATCGGCGCCCTGCGCCAGGAGGGATAAAGGCCATGATCATCACCGACAAGAAACTCTTCGGCAAGGGCCTGCTGCTCATGGCGAGCTTTATTGCCGTGTTCATCCTGATCTTCTCCCCGGTCTTCCCGGGCGGCGTCAACGGCCTGGATTTCTCCGACGACCTGTTTAACAAGCTGTCCAAGGGTTCGTCCTACTTCATCCCCACCGTGGCCAAGTCCGTCAAAGCTTTTGACGGCAAGCAGGTGAACGTCGAAGTCAAGATGAAGTCCCCCGAGGACGTCAAGACCTCCGTGCTGCTGCTGGATAAAGTCGGCGCCAAGGGCGAGGCCAAGGGCGACAGCATCGTCGTCACCGCCGATCTCGGGGCCATGCTCGGCAAGGTCGTGGCCGATTCCGACATCCTCTACAAGGATGAGACCGACAAGCTGACCGCCGCTTACGGCATGGACGGCAAGGCGGCCATGAAGGGCTGGTGGACGCTTCTTAACGCCATGATCAAGCCCCTGCAGAAGGTCAAGCAGATCGAGGAAGCCAACGCCGTCAACATGGTCAACCAGAAGGCCATCGAGCCGGCCTACAACTTCGCCGGCATCCCGGCCGAGAGCATTCTGACCAAGATCCCCACCGTGGCCGGTCTGCTCATCTTCTACGTCATCTACACCATGTGGTACGGCTACGCGATCTTCGACATGTTCGGCGGCATGGGCCTGTCCATGAGCAAGTCCAAGATCAAGAAGGAAGCCTAGGCCAAGCCCGGCATCCTCCAATTGCAACGAAAGCCCCGGTCCGCCAAACGGCGGGCCGGGGCTTTTTCATGGGGGCCTGTGGCCGCCCGGAAGCGTGGCCCGGGACGACCATGAAAAAGGGCTCGTGCCCTGGCGGCGCAAGCCCATGAACCGTCGTTGTCTCCGACCGCCCCGTTCCGGGCGACGGTCGGGAAAAGTCTAGTCGATAAGCCCCAGGTTCTTGATGAGGTGCAGCAGCATGTGCTTGTCAATGGGCTTGGGCACATACGACGTGGCCCCGCCTTTATAATAGGCTTCGACCACGTTTTTGGGATCATCCAGGGCTGTGGTCATGATGACCTTGGCTTCGCCGGACGGCGCCACCCCGCGCTCCTTTTCCAGGGCGCGGATGCGCTTGAGCGCCGTCTGGCCGTCCATCTCGGGCATCATGATGTCCATGCACACCAGATCATAGGGCTTGTCGTCGTTTAAGGACTGGGTGAAAGCCTCCACAGCCTCAAGCCCGTTGACGGCAATATCGACCTCGCCGTACGGGCCGAGAATCTTCTGCAAAATTTTACGGCTGGTGAAATCGTCCTCAACGACCAAAACGCGCATGTCGTCCTCCGGCGACGCGTCCTTCTCCCCCCAGCGCCGCAGTCGCCAACGGGCCAGGGGCATGGATGCGCCTTGTCGTAAACTAAGTGGAATCGCGAAAAAAGGCAATCGCCGCCCGGCTCCGCCTCCTTGCGTGGAGGCGGGAACCCGCGTAAGTCAGGGGGGATGCCGCAAGCGCGGCGATGGAGTGATACATGGGTTTTTTCGACAAATTTCTTTTTTACGCCTCTGCCGTGGAACCGAGCTGGCACAAGACCTGGCCCTTTGGGCCGGGCCTTGAAGAGGGTTTTTGGTCCGTCACTTTCAAGGGGCTTTTCATCGCCGCCATCCTCGGCGGCATGGCCTGGCTTTTGCGCTGGCTTTTTGGCCCGGGCGGCCCGCTTAGGGAAAAGGAGTTCGACGAACCCGATCCCGAAGCGCCTGTCGAAACGCCGAAAACGCCCCTGACCCGCCAAGCCGCCGACGCCGCCGATCGCGCCGACGCCGGCAACGAGCCCCATGCCTGAACTCCTTGAGGTCGCCTCGGCCTGGTTCGAGGCCTTCTACCGCAGCCTGGCCGACGATGCCCCCCAGGACGCCGTTCATCTGGAACTCAAGCGCCTGCATTGCCGCAAGGTCATGGACGAGGCGGCCGCCCTGGCCGAGAGCCTGGAACTGTCGCCGCGTCTGCGCGAACTGGCCGCCATCGCCGGCCTGTGCCATGACGTCGGCCGGTTTCCCCAGTACCGGCGCTACAAGACCTTCAGCGACCGCCAAAGCGTCAACCACGCCCGCCTGGGCACGGCAACGCTGTCCCGCCACGGCGGCCTGGGCGAACTGTCCCGCCGCGACCGGACGCTTGTGCGCACGGCCATCGTCGTGCACAACCGCCGCCTCCTGCCCGCTGCCCTGCTCTCCGGCGACGATCCCGAGGCGCTGACCCTGTCGCGCCTTCTCCGCGACGCCGACAAGCTCGACATCGTCCGAATCATGCTCGACCATTTTCGGGCTGACGGCCCCAAAGACGACGTGGTGTTCCTGGGCCAGCCCGACACCGGCCGCTACAGCCCGACCATCGTCGACGACATCCAGGCCGGCAAGCTTGGCAGCTACGAAAACATGGCCTCCACCACCGATTTCGCCTTGTTGATCCTCAGCTGGATCAACGACATGGCCTACCCCTGGACCCGAAACCAATTTTTTGTGCGCGGCCATGTCCAGGGACTGTTTGACCAATTGCCCGACACGCCCGATCTTGCGGCGCTGCGGACCTGGTATTTCGAGCGGCACGCGCCGGCAGCCTCCTGACGCGCGAACCCAAGGGGCGTCCAGCATGGAATTTTCGCCAATCCTCTTTGACACCGTCGTCATCGTCTCCAAAAACGAGGACAACGCCCGCCGTGACCGGCGTTCCCTGGCCTCCTTTCGGCCCCAGCGGGTGGAAGTCTTCACCTCGGGCCAAAAAGCCCTGGCTTTCCTCACCGCCAACCACGTCGACATGGTCCTGGTCGACAGCAACATCGAGGACATGGACGCCATGCAGTTTTTGCGCGCCGCCCGCCGTGATTTGCGCCTGCGCGACGTGCCGGTGGTCATGGTCACGGCCAACACCAGCCGCGAACAAGTCCTTGACGCCATCGCCCAAGGGTGCGCCGGCTACATCCTGCGCCCCTACTCCGAAGACACTTTCGCCAAGCATGTGCTGCGCGGCTGCCAGGTGGAACGGGTCACCGAAATCGAGCGCCAGCAGATCGCCGACGCCAAAGATATGATGGCCGCCGGCAATTTCGACGACGCCATTGAGGCGTTCGAGGAAATCATCTCCGAACAAAGCCAGGCCCAGAAATACTACGACATGGGCTGCCGCTGCCTGGTGCGCCAGAAATTCGGCCAGGCCATCATCGCATTCAAAAAGGCCATCAAAATAAACGACCTCTTCGCCGAAGCCTACAAAGGGCTGGCCGACGCCTACAAGGCCAAGGGCGAACTCGACGAATTCAAGCGTTACTTGCAAAAAGCCGCCGAGGTCCATGCCCAGTTCAACCGCCTGGAAGAGACCAAGGAACTGTTCATCGAGATCCTCAAATACGACCCTCTCTCGCCCAACCCCTTCAACTCCCTGGGGGTCAAGCTGCGCAAAAGCGGCGATCTGGCCGGAGCGCTCCACGCCTACACCCAGGCGCTGACGCTCACCCCCGAAGACGAGAACATCCATTTCAACATTTCCAAGGCCTACTACTTCATGGGCAACGTGGAATCGGCCAAGGTGAACGTGGAAAAAGCCCTGGAACTCAGCCCTGGCTTCGAGGAAGGGCGCAAGCTCTATCGCAAGCTCTACAATCGCGAATACCCCCGCCCCGCCGGCACCGGCAGCCCCAAACCAGCCGTCGCCATGGCCCGGGATGATTAAAGAGTCAAGAAATGCCTCCGGCGGCCGGGAGGGGGTAACCCCCTCCCGGACCCTCCCTGAAAGGGGGCAAGGGGCTGTGAGCTATGCTGTTTGGTTGGCTCAGCGCAGCCGCGACGTGTCGTCGCTGCCCGCATTGACTTGGACCACGGCCTTTGCCACTATCGGACCATGAACAATCACGCCATGCCGCCCGCCAAGGCCGCCCTTGGTCTGGCCGCCTCGGTCGCCGTCCTTGTCCCGGCCACGGCCCAGGCCGCTGCCGACGCCAGCCTCGATTCCGGCAATCTGCTCATCAATCTCATCCTGCTCGGCCTGGCCATGTTCGTGCTCTTCAGGGTCCTGTCGGGACGCCGCAACAAAAACGGCGACCAGACTCAAGCGCCGCCCCAGTCCGATTACCAGGACGACCGCGACGACGACGCCCCGCCGCAGGCTCAGCCGCCCCGGCGCGGCCCCGACATGTACACCAATGCCCAGGCCGCCTGGGACAGACTGCGCTCACCGGACAAGCAGCCCTCCGCACCAGCCCAGACCGCAGGACAAGCGCCGCCCGCCCCGGCCAACGCGCCGGCCGGCTCGGACGAGGAATTCCTGGCCGGAGCCAAAATGGCCTACAGCCGCATCGCCGCCTCCCTGGGCAGCCGCGACTTCGGCGATCTGGCCTCCTTTGTCAGCCCGGCCTATCTGGCCGAACTCCAAAACACCCTGCCTCAGACGCCGGCCGGCCGGCCCGACATCCTGCTCATAAACGCCGCCCTGGCCGAACGCCGGGAAACGCCCGGACGCACCGTCATGGTGGTGGACTACGACGTGCTGGCCCGCCAGCCCGGCGCTACGGAAAACACCACCCTGCGCGAGCGCTGGACCTTTTCCCGCGACAACGCCGCCCCCGGAGCCAACTGGCTGCTTGACGCCATGGAGCGCCGCTAATATCGCGTCCCCGAAAGCGCCCATGGCGCTTCGTGAACAACAAGACAACCCTCTTATTCATCACATAGAACACCATCGCATTCGCGAAGAAACGCGGCGTTGGCCTGACACGACGCGCAACGATTGCCTGAGCCCGGCAGACCTGCCCGCTCCATCTCCCGCTCCCGGACTGTCCCGGGAGATGACGCCTTGCGCCTGCATCAAGACCGGTCACCATATCCCGGCCACCCTCAAGCCGGACTTCATCTCTCTATTGGACATTGGCCCAATGGTGTGGCATGGATGCGTTCCACGCTAAAAAGGATCCCCCGCCGCAGCAAATCATGCCAGATTGAAACGGCGTAGTGGCATCAATAGCCCAGTCACGCGGAAGCCGAGAACCCGTTTCATGCAACGCCAGCATAGCACTCATCGTTATCTCTGCGCCCTTGTCGCCGCTACAATTCTCCTTGTCGTCTTGCTCCTCGGACATGGCCATCGCAGCCTGTCCACAGGCTACAAAAGTCTGGTGACCATCGGCGCGACGACGCCGCCGGACGGCGCGCCGGAGCAGCAACGCGCCGACGCCTACCATAACGCCGTAGCCCTGGCATTCAGGGATGCCCTCCACAAGGGTGATGTCGCGGCGGTCTATTTCAATGACTCGGTCATGGGCGGTCACAACGACGACGAACCGCGCACCACCATCGCCACGCTGCTTGGCGATCTGCGCGGCCTGTCCATCCACCCCGTCAGCGGCCCGGGCTACGCGGCGACCCTTTTTCGGGAATACGCCGAGCTCATTGCCCAGGCGGAACAACGGCCGCGCCTGGCTATTATTTCCATCAACCTGCGCGCGTTTTCCGATGACTGGTTTTTCACGCCGCGCTGGATGTACGCCGCCACCGTGGATTATCTGCGGCTTCTGGCTTCGCCGCCGACCCTGGCCGACGTGCCGGCCTGGCTGTTTTCCGGCGAGCGCGACCCGGCCGTCTGGTGGGCGGCGCGCACACGTCGGGACGCCTCCGGGCACGAGGCGCTCTTCCGGGAAATCAACGCCCGGCGCAACCGGCTCATGGCCGCGCCAACGCCCGGCCTTTCCCCGGAAGAGGCCAAACGCCGCCAGCTTTTCATCAAACACTACATGACCGATATCTCGGCCGGCCATCCCATGATCGGCCATCTGCTGGACACGGCGGCCAGGCTGTCCCGGGCCGGCGTGACGACGCTTTTTTACCTGACGCCCATCGACATGAAAGGCGGCATGTCGCTTGTGGGCGGAGAGTTCGCAGCCACGGTCTCGGACAACGCCCGGCGCGTAGTCAGGACGCTGACCGAGGCCGGCGTGGACTGCCTGGACCTGTCGGCGCTGCTGCCCGAGGACCGGTTCGTGGACCGCGACTACGCCTGCGAGCACCTCAACCTGGCCGGCCGCCGCCAGGTAGCCGAGGCCCTGGCTGCCCATCTGGCCAAAGCCGCCAAACCGGCGGCCGGGGCGACGTCCCGATAATTCGGGCCTGCGTCTGGCCGGATAGCGCCTTGGCTTTGCCCCCATAAAAATAGAACGCGCCGCCCTGTTTCCAGATCGGCGCATCATGTCGCTCCACGGCGAATATCGGCCCCCACTTTCGGGCTTGTTACGACGCCACCATTTTTTGAATGCCGGCTAGCAGGGCTTGAAAACTTTTTGAACAATTGTGGTCAAGGGCCATAAAAGGGGCGATCGCCCGCGAACCAGACATTTTTTCGTAGGCATAGCCTGTCAGCACGGAAAGTTCTTTTGACGGAGACCCCAGGTTGTCGGGATTTCTGTATTTCTTCTTCTGCTGCAACTTCTTGATTCCAGAAAGATTAAGCCCTTGCTCCACTGCGGCAAGGTCACCCAAATAAAAACTTTCCAATTCCCGGCAAGCGATTCGGATAAGCACACTTGTCTTGCCAGACTCCTCACACAACCTCGCCAGCTTTGATTTAATCGCCTTGCAGTCCCCGGAATCCTGATCCCGTACGATGATAAAAACCGAATCCGGCAAACACCAAGACTTCAGTTTGCGGACGATATTCTTTTCTAAATGTTGTTTCCCCTGGAATATGACATATCTTACTTGCCAATACGAAGGCATGACTCGAAACACGATGCGCTCCAGCATCGCCTTGGCCGAGGGCTCTTCCAGACAAAAGACCAGCGTCTTCATTGAGGGTCCGCTCCCTCAAAAAAACCCTGTTCCCAGAGATAGCCCATTTGATCGCCTTCAGCCATGTATACGGCCAATTGGTGGTCATCCCTGGCCCGGCGAATCTGGGTATAGCCCTTGGTCTTGATGAGCCAAAAAACCTCGTCCAATTTGGCGGCGTTGAGAAAATCCGGAGAATGCGTCGAAACAAAAACCTGGCCGCCCCGATGGGCATAGGCCCTGAACTCTTCGGCGAGTTCCCACAACAGTTTCGGGTACAGTTGATTTTCAGGTTCCTCAACGCACAAGAGAGGATGGGGATCAGGATCATAAAGCAGCGTTAAATAGGCGAGCATTTTGATGGTGCCGTCGGAAACATAGCGGGCTAAAAAAGGGTCCTCGAACGCCCCGTCTTGAAACTTCAACAAGACGCGCCCTTCTTCCGTCGTCTTCGACTCGACGCTCGTGATGCCGGGAACGCGCATTTGCAGCAGCGACAAGATTTTGTCGAAGGCCGTACGATTGTTCTTGTACAAGTATTCTATGACAAGCGATAGATTCTCACCCTCCCGGGAAAGGTGCTCGGCATAACCGGCCTCTTGTTCCGGCCGGGCCTTGCTTATATGAAAATCGGAGATGTGCCAGTTCTCTATGAGATTGCCGAGCGCCATCACTGCCGGAAAACGTTCAAATTGCGCCAGACCCTTTGTGGCCAGGATATCCGCTGATTTCAGCTTCTGTTCTTCCCTGTCCAATTCCCGAACATCATTGGTTGTCTCCAGTTCATTGGTGACAGCTGTCCCTTGTCCACGCGAGAAATCCAGAAAATGCCACGGTTGCCCGCTGCTGCCCCGGCGATACTTAAGAATTTCCCGTTCAACGATGGCCTTGCCATTGTGCTCGCCAATTTGCAGGAAATACGTCGTCAGCGGACTGTCTGGGCCAGTGCGAAACTTCAATTCAATCTCTATGGGACCCTGGGCGTTTCGGCTGCGGACTTCCTGGAATCCCCGACTGCCGCCCAACTTTGCCAAAGCGACATTGATGTTGCTCGCCATCGCGTCGCGCAAAAAGCCGAACACCTGAAAGATCGTCGATTTTCCCGTGCCGTTGGCGCCGACAATGACGCAGAAGCTTGGCAGATCCGTGAGTTCGGCGTCCTGGAAGGATTTGAAATTGCGCAGCCGTATGGATTCAATTTTCATCCCATTTTCCTCCCAGTCGAACCATGGCGGCAACGCAGTAGCGAACACCCGTTCATCGCGGGTAATTACACCGCATGTCGTTAAAACAGAAGGTCTTCTCGTTTACCCTAAAACGCCGTCCCGTTCGCCGCGATGTCGGCCACCAAGCGTTCCTTGAGGCGCTTCGACACCGGCCCGGGCCGGCCGTCGCCGATGGGGACGCCGTTGTAACGCACGATGCTCAGGCAATCGTTGGTGGTGCCCAGGATGAACATTTCCCGCGCCGTGGCGATGTCTGCCTCGCGGATGCCGGTAAAGACCACTTCCATTTCGTTTTCAATGAGTTCCACGGCCCGAAGCAGGGTGGTGCCGGTCAGCGCGTTGGTGAGCTCCGGCACGACGAAACGGCCGGCGGCGTCCACGATGCAGATGTTTTCCGTGGCCCCTTCGGCCAAAAAGCCCTTGTCGTCGTAGCAGACCGGGTAGTCCTCGCCGCGCGCGGTCGCCTCGCGCTTCATGAGCACATTGGGCAGGTAGTCGATGGATTTGATGCGGGCCAGATAGTTCTGTTTGGCCGGGATGGAGGTGCGAAAGGCGGTGACGCCCTTGGCAAAGGACGCGGCCGGCCGGGGATGGAAGCGGTAGGCCACGATGGTCAGGCTCGGGGTCGGGCATTCGGCCGGGTCGATGCCAAAGCCCCCGGGGCCGCGTCCCACAAGCACCCGCACCATGCCGTCGTCGATGCCGCCGGCCCGGCAGACGTCAAGGGTCAGCTGGGCGACCTCGTCCCAGGAGCACGGCGGATCAAGATGGATCGCCGCCGCCGAGCGGGCCATGCGGTCGAAATGGGGCTGCACCTGATACAGTTTTCGACCGATGTATTTGAGCGTCTCGAAGACGCCGTCGCCACGGTGGACGAGGTGGTCGTCCAGCGGCATGAGCATGAGGCGCGGGTCCTTGCCGATGACGCCGATACGGTGGTCGTAAAACGCCAGCACGCCCTCGCCGCCCGGGCGCGGCGCGGCCAGCAGGCGTTCCAAATACGTTTGGGCGTCAGCAATCTCAGGCATGGGACACTCCTTCTATGCAAAATGGGGGAAACGACGCTCGGCCGCTTCCCCCGTTTGCCCCGCTTACGAGGCCTTAGCAAGCACCATTCGCGCGTTGTCGCAGCGCCATTTTCCATGGTCCGCACCAACGCTCCCCTTCTACCCATTTGGGGGGTCCGGGGGCCTCAGGCCCCCGGCCGCCGGAGGCACTCTTCCATCTTCTTCCCTAAACGCGAACCTGGCCGCGTTCCAGGAGCAGTTCGGCGATCTGCACGGCGTTGAGCGCCGCGCCCTTGCGGATGTTGTCGGCCACGATCCACAGGTGCAGGCCGTTTTCGATGGTGTTGTCCTCGCGGATGCGTCCGACGAAGACCGGGTCTTCGCCGCCGGCCATCAGCGGCATGGGATAGATCTTCTCGGCCGGGTTGTCGTAGACCACGACGCCCGGAGCCTGGGACAGGATTGCCCGGGCTTCCTTGGCCGTGATCTTTTTCTCGGTCTCGATGTTGACCGACTCGCTGTGGCCGTAGAAGACCGGCACGCGCACGGTGGTGGCCGTCACCTTGATGGAGTCGTCGCCCATGATCTTGTTGGTCTCTTTGATCATCTTGATCTCTTCGAAGGTGTAGTCACCATCGGAGAAGACGTCGATCTGGGGCAGACAGTTGAACGCGATCTGGTGCGGATACACCTTCACGTCCGGTTCCTGGCTGTTGAACAGCTGGCGCACCTGCGTTTCCAGCTCGGCAATGGCCTTCTGGCCGGTGCCGGACACGGCCTGATAGGTGGAAACGATGACGCGCTTGATTTTCCCCACGTCGTGCAGGGGCTTGAGCGCCACCACCATCTGGATGGTCGAACAGTTGGGATTGGCGATGATGCCCTTGTGCCAGTCCACGTCCTCGGGATTGACCTCGGGCACCACCAGCGGCACCTCGGGGTCCATGCGCCAGGCGCTGGAATTGTCGATAACCACGCAGCCCGACTTGACCGCGAACGGAGCAAACTGTTTCGAGGTGGAGCCGCCGGCGGAAAACAGCGCGATGTCGACGCCTTCAAAGGATTTCTCGGTCATTTCCTCGACGATGAGTTCCCCGCCGGCAAACGGCACGGTAGTGCCGGCCGAGCGCGAGGACGCCAAGGCTTTCACGGTCGTTGCCGGGAAAGCGCGACCTTCCAGCGTCTTGAGCATTTCACGGCCAACGGCGCCCGTGGCGCCGGCCACTGCCACAACCAACTCGCCCCCGCCCATACGATCCTCCGTAAGGCAATCTGCGTGTGTGCCGCACTCCGCAACCGAGCGCATCCCGACAGGAAGCGCGGCGAAAATTAGCGTCAAATCGTTGCCAGAAGGTCAGGGGGAGAAGCCTCCGGCGGCCAAAGGGCTGGCGCCCTTTGGAAACCCGCAATGGGAACGGCTTCAATACGAGAGCATTTCTCTGCCCCCGACGGTGTTCCGACTAATACTCCAGTCCCGAGACGATGGAGAGCACGGCCTCGGCCTTGTTGAGCGTGTAGAGATGCACGCCCGGTGCGCCCCGGCGCAGCAGATCCTGGGCCTGCTTGCGGGCGTAAGCGATGCCAACCTCGGCCACGGCGGCGTTGCCGCCGGCGGCATCGGCCGCTTCAAGCTCCGCCATATAGGCCGGCGGCAGCGACGCGCCGCAAAGCGCGGCGAACCGCTTGATGCTGGCCAGGCTGAGGACCGGCAACACGCCCGGCACCATGGGCGCGTCGATGCCGGCGGCCCGGGCCCGGGCCACGAAATCAAAATAGCGGTCGTTGTCGAAAAAGAGCTGGGTGACGGCAAAGCTGCCGCCAAGAGCCAGCTTATGGCGCAGATGCTCCAGATCCTTTTCCGGCGACGTCGCCTCGGGATGGCATTCGGGATAGCCGGCCACGCCCAGGCACAGGTTCGGATACTCGGCCCGGATGAAGGCCACGAGATCGGAAGCGTGCTGGAAATCCTCGGAATCCGGGACGAACGTCTCCTGTCCCTTGGGCGGATCGCCGCGAAGGGCCAGGACGTTGTCCACGCCGGCTTCGGCCAAGGCGTCGAGGAAACCGCGAATCTTGTCCTTGCTCGCGCCCACGCACGTCAGATGGGCCATGGGCTCCAGGCCGTAGGCGGTCTTCAGGCGCGAAACGATTTCCAGCGTATGGGCATGGGTGCTGCCGCCGGCCCCGTAGGTGACGGAGACAAAAAGCGGGCGCACCGGGATGAGCTTCTCGACCACACCGAAAAACCCGTCCCAGGCCTCACGCTCCTTGGGCGGGAAAAACTCCAACGAAACAAACGGCCGCCTGGCCTCCATCAACTCCCTGATCCGCACAGCGTCTCCTTTGGAAGGGAAGGAAGAACCGGGGGAAAACCCCTTTATGCAAAAAGGGGTTTTCCCCCGGGCCCCCTTTCCCCAAAAACTCTTCAAGGGGATTGGGCAGGCCGACGATTGGGCCGGCTGGTCAGGCCGTTTCGGTGGCCAGGGCGTCCACGATGTCGCGGTCGGCCTCCAGAAACGGTCTGGTCCTGCCCTCCTCGGGCGTCAGCCATTCCATGTCCTGGCCTTCCAAGGGGAGCGGCTCCCCGTCATACGCCCGGACGTGGAAAAAATGGAGACGGACCGAGAGGTGTTGGTAGGCATGCGCTTTTTCGCGGAAAAAGGCAATCGTGACAGGCCTTATGCCCAATTCTTCACAAAGTTCGCGTGAAAGCGCCTGCTCCGGCGTCTCGCCCGGTTCGATCTTGCCGCCTGGGAATTCATAGGCTCCGGCCATGGCCTTGCCCTCAGGACGCTTGACGCCCAGATACCGGCCGCCCTTCCAGATGACGGCGGCCACCACCGCGACAACTTTGGCGGCCCCGCTCACGCGTCCTCCACCAGGGCGGCCCGGCGGGCCTCCAGATCGGCGATCTCCTCTTCCATGACGGCCATGCGGGCGAGCAGATCCTCGGCTTCGCGAGAAAGGTCGCTGTACTCCTTGCTGAGCTTGGAAAACAGCTCCCGCTGGGCATAGGTCTCGGGATCGGCCATGACGGCCTCGACTTCGGACTGCTTGGCCAGCAGGGTTTCCAGTTCGGCTTCGAGCTTCTCGAAAGCCTCGCGCTTGGGCTTGATGTCGCGGTAGAGGGCGTTTCGCAGTTCGGCCACCCGGCGCTTACGCTCCTTGTCCTCCTGGCGCGACAGCTTGGGCGCGCTTTGGGCGCTGTCCTCGGCCGCGCCCGCCGTCTCGGCCTTGGACGCGGCGGCGGCCTCGGCCAGCCGGGCCGCCTCGTAGGCGGCGTAGCCTTCCTCGTAAACGACCAGCCCCTCAGCCCCCACGGACCAGACCTCGGCGGCGGCCTCGCGCAAGAGATAGCGGTCGTGGGCGACCATGAGGATGGTGCCCGAATATTCGGCCAAGGCGCGCACGAGCGCTTCGCGGCTTTCCAGGTCCAGGTGGTTGGTGGGTTCGTCCAAGACCAGGAAATTGGCCCGGGCCGAGAACAGGCCGGCCAGGACCAGCCGGGACTTTTCGCCGCCGGACAGCTCGAACACCCGGCGATCCCAATAGTCTTCGCCCAGGAGAAACAAGCCCAGCGTGGAGCAGCACTCCAGATGCGTGGCCTTGGGGCCGGCCATGCGCCGCATCTCGGACATGACCGTGCCTTCGGTGTTGAGGATCTCCGTCTGATGCTGGCTGAAATACCCCAGTTTGACGCCCGTGCCGAGGACCAGCCGGCCGTCGGTCGGCTTGTTGACGCCGACGATGAGCTTTAACAGCGTGGTCTTGCCCGCGCCGTTGTGGCCGACCAGCGCCACCTTCTGGCCCCGGAACAACTGAAAGGTGAGCGCCGGCCACAGCGGCGCGCGGTCGGGCCAGTGGTAGGCCAGATCGGCGGCGGCGCACACGGTCTTGTCGCAGCGCTCCGGCTCGGGCAGGGAGAAATCGAGGGTACGCCCGCGCACGTCGGGCCGGTCGCCGCGCAGGCTCTCAATCTCCTTGTTGAGCTTTTCCACGTTTTTGAGCTTGCTCTGGGCCTGCCGGGCCTTGCTCGACTTGTAGCGGAAACGGTCGATAAAGACGTTGTGCTGCTTGATCTTGTTGTCGATGGCCGCGGCTTGGCGCTCCCACTGCTTTTCCATCTCCTCGCGCCAGGCCAGGAATTGGGAGAACGACCCGGGCCGCCAGATGGGCTTGGTTTCGCCCAAAAACAACGTGTGGGTGGCCACGCGGTCGAGAAACACCCGGTCGTGGGCCACGAAGATGAGCACGCCCTCGAAGGCGGTCAAAAACGCCTCCAACCAGGCCACGGCTTCAAGGTCGAGATGGTTGGTGGGTTCGTCGAGAAGCAGCACATCCGCCCCGGCCGTCAGCACCCGGGCGAGCTTGGCCCGTTCGCGCCAGCCGCCGGACAGGCCCGACAAGGGGCCGGCCATGTGCTTTTCCTCGAACCCCAGGCCCGACAGGATGGTCTTGGCCCGGTGTTCGGGATTATAGCCCAGGGCATGTTCGAGACTGGCCTGCTCGTGGGCCAGGGCCGTCATGGCCGCCTCGTCGCCGGCGGCCACGGCCGCGTCGTAGCGCTTCCAGAACTCCTTCCAGGAGGGCAACGCGGCCATGACCCAGGCTAAAAGCGACATGCCGAGATCAGATGCGTCCATTTCCTGGGCCACATAGCCCAGGCGCGCGCCGGTGGAGAGGATCACCCGGCCGCCGTCGGGTTCGGACACGCCGGCGATGAGTTTTAAGAGCGTGGATTTGCCCGCGCCGTTCTGGCCGACCACGGCCAGGCGCGTGCCGCCGGGAATCTCCAGGGAAAATTCCCTAAACAGGTCGCGGCCGGCATAGGCCTTGGAAATATTGTGCAGACTGACTTTGGCCATGGGGAGTGCGTCGTTTGGCTGGAAGTTATTTCGTGGAGCCGGCTATAGGGTCAGGAGGAAGCCTCCGGCGGCCAAAGGGCTCTCGCCCTTTGGAATCCCGATAGCGTGGCAAGAGGTCTCCGTCAGAACCTTCATCGGCTTCGCGCGCTTTGTACGCAAAAACGGGCAGGAGAACCAGCCCTGGGGGTTCTCCTGCCCGTGAGGTTTTAATGATCTGTAAACAAAGAGGAATCGCTATCCCAACCGCTCGACCACCAGCTGCCCCATGGCTTTGCAGCCGACCAGGGTCTTGCCCGGCTCCATGATGTCGCCGGTGCGGTAGCCGTCGGCCAGCACCTTGGCGCAGGCGGCTTCGATGGCCTCGGCGGCGGCGGACTGGTCGAAGGAGTGCTTGAGCATCATGGCCACGGACAGGATGGTGGCCAAGGGGTTGGCCTTGTCCTGGCCGGCGATGTCCGGGGCCGAGCCGTGGATGGGCTCGTACAGGCCCGGGTTGGCCGCGCCAAGCGAGGCCGAGGGCAGCATGCCGATGGAGCCGGTGATGACCGCCGCTTCGTCGGACAGAATGTCGCCGAAAAGATTTTCCGTCACGATGACGTCGAACTGCGACGGGGCGCGCACGAGCTGCATGGCCGCGTTGTCCACGTACATGTGGCTCAACTCCACGTCCGGGTAATCCTTGGCCACTTCCAGGACCACCTTGCGCCACAGGCGCGAGACGTCCAGCACGTTGGCCTTGTCCACGGAGCACAGCTTCTTGCCGCGCTTGCGGGCGGTCTCGAAGCCCACCTTGGCGATGCGGCGCACTTCGTGCTCGGCATAGACCATGGTGTTGAACCCGACTTCCTCGTCGCCGCGTTTCTCGATGCCGCGCGGTTCGCCGAAATACGCGCCGCCGGTCAGCTCGCGGATGACCATGACGTCCAGCCCCTGGCCCACGATGTCCGGGCGCAGGCAGCAGGCGGCGGCCAGCTCCGGGAACAGCTTGGCCGGACGCAGGTTGGCAAAAAGCCCCAACGCCTTGCGGATGCCAAGCAGCCCCTTTTCCGGGCGGATGGCCGGGTCGATCTCGTCCCACTTGGGGCCGCCGACCGCGCCAAGCAACACGGCATCGGCCGCCTTGCAGGCCGCGACCGTGGCGTCAGGCAACGGCACGCCCACGGCGTCGATGGCCGCGCCGCCGATAAGCGCCTGGGTATAGGCAAACTCCAGGCCGAACTTCTGGCCGACCACGTCCAGAACCTTCACCGCCTCGGCCACGATCTCCGGCCCGATGCCGTCGCCCGGCATGACGCAGATATTGTAACGCATGTGCTAACCTCGAAAATATTATTGAAGATGCCTCCGGCGGCCGGAGGGATAATCCCCCCGGACCCCCTGAATGGAAGGCAAATTAGTATATGTGGAGCGCCTAGTCGGCCGGTCGCAAGTCCCCTTCAACCCCTTTGGGGGGTCTGGGGGCCTCAGGCCCCCAGCCGCCGGAGGCACTCTTCTCTCTTCCTCTTTACGCCCGCTCAGCCAGACGGTCCTGGACGTAGGGGATGAGGCCCCCTTTGTCGAGGATGCCTTTCATGAACGGCGGCACGGGTTTGCACTGGATAGTCTGGCCGGTGGTGACGTTATTGATGACGCCGGTATCGGCATCGACCTTGAGTTCGTCGCCGTCGTGGATTTTGCTCACGTCGTCGCCGATCTCCAGCAGCACCAGCCCCATGTTGAAGCCGTTGCGGTAGAAGATGCGGGCGAAGCTGTGGGCGATGACCACCGGGATGCCTGCGCCGAGCAGGGCCACGGGCGCGTGTTCGCGCGACGAGCCGCAGCCGAAGTTTTCGCCGGCCACCATGATGTCGCCCTGCTTCACTTTCTTGATCCAGCCGGCTTCCAGGCCTTCCATGCAGTTGGCCCCGAGTTCGGCCGGGTCGGTGGTGACCAGGAACCGGGCCGGGATGATGGCGTCGGTGTCGATATGCGCGCCGACCGTATGGGCAGTACCGTGGTACATGTCTCTCTCCTTATGCGCTAAGCCTCGCGGGCAACACTTTCCCCATGTGGGGGGTCCGGGGGCCTCAGGCCCCCGGCCGCCGGAGGCATCTTATCTTATCTCTTCCTCTCCACTCCCCCACTACACCTTGGCCGGATCAATGATCTCGCCCGCAATGGCGGCGGCGGCGGCGGCGGCGGGGCCGGAGAGGTAGACTTCACTTTCCAGGCTGCCCATGCGGCCTTTGAAGTTGCGGTTGGTGGTGGCGATGGCGCGTTCGCCGCCGGCCAGGATGCCCATGTGGCCGCCGAGGCACGGCCCGCAGGTGGCGGGGCCGACGATGCAGCCGGCGTCCATGAAGGTCTCGATGAGGCCTTCGGCCAGGGCCTGCCGCCAGATGTTGGGGGTGGCGGGCAGGATGATGGTGCGCACGTCCTTGCTCACCTTGCGGCCTTTGAGGATGGCGGCGGCTTCGCGCAGGTCTTCGATGCGGCCGTTGGTGCAGGAGCCGATGACGGCCTGATCGACCTTGAGGCCGGCCACGGCGGACACGGGCTTGACGTTGTCGGGCAGGTGCGGGCAGGCGATCTGCGGCTCCATGCCGGTGGCGTCGATGGTGACGACGCGTTCGTAGGTCGCGCCGGCATCGGCGGCGATGGCCTTGTCGCCTTTGCGGCCGTGGGCGGCGGCATAGGCCAGGGTTTTGTCGTCGGCGGCGAACAGGCCGACCTTGCCGCCGGCTTCGATGGCCATGTTGGACATGGTCATGCGGCCTTCGACGGACAGGGCCGAAGCCAGCGGGCCGGTGAATTCCAGGGCTTTATAGAGCGCGCCGGAGACGCCGATGGTTCCGATAAGGGCCAGCATGAGGTCCTTGGCCCCGACCCACTGGCGCAGCGTGCCGGTGAGGATGACCTGGATGGTGGGCGGCACCTTGAACCAGGTTTCGCCCAGGGCCATGCCGGCGGCCACGTCGGTGGAGCCCATGCCGGTGGCGAAAGCGCCCAGGCCGCCGTAGGTGCAGGTGTGGGAGTCCGCGCCGATGACCACGTCGCCCGGGCCGACCAGGCCGAGTTCGGGCAAAAGCGCATGTTCGACGCCGACGTTGCCGCCTTCGAAGTAGTGGGTGATGCCCATTTCCTTGGCGAATTCGCGGCAGACCTTCACCTGTTCGGCCGATTCGATGTCCTTGTTGGGCGTGAAGTGGTCGGCGACGATGGTGACCTTGTCCTTGTCGAAAACGCCGGCCGCGCCCATCTTTTTAAAAGACTTGATGGCCAGCGGCGCGGTGATGTCGTTGGCCAGGACCAGGGAAAGCCGGCAACGGACGATCTGCCCGGGACCCGTAATCTGCTCGTCGCAGTGCTGTTGCAGGATTTTCTCGGCTAAAGTTGCGGGCATGTCCGTTCCTCCTCCTTCTTGGCCAAACGGTTGAGCGCGTTGATGAAGGCCAGGGTGCTGGCCATGATGACGTCGTCGTGGACGCCGCGGCCGACGGTGGTCGCGGTTCCGTCCTTGATGCGCACGGTCACTTCGCCTTGGGCGTCGGTGCCGCCGGTGATGGCGTTTATCTGGTATTCTTCGAGGTCGGGCTTGCGGCCCACGGCCTGGCATACGGCGTTAAAGACGGCGTCCACCGGGCCGGACCCGGCGCTGTAGTGGCGCACGGTCTGGCCTTCCACCTGCATTTCGACCACGGCAAAGGGCGCGAGCTCCACGTTGCCGCAGTGCACGGACAGGAACTGCAAGGCGTAGCGGTCCGGGCGGCGCAGGACTTTTTCGAGGATAAGGGCCTCGATGTCTTCGTCGAGGATGCGCTGCTTGCGGTCGGCCAGCTGTTTGACGGCCTCGAAGACCACGAGCAGCTCTTCGTCGTTTAAGGCGTAGCCGAGTTCCTTGACCTTGGCGTCCAGGGCGTGGCGGCCGGAGTGTTTGCCGAGCACCACCACAGCGCCTTTGCGGCCGATGCTCTCGGCGGTCATGATCTCGTAGGTGCGGCGATCCTTGAGCACGCCGTGCTGGTGGATGCCGGACTCGTGGGCAAAGGCGTTGCGGCCCATGATGGGGGCATAGGGCGGAATCGGCTGGCCGATGATGCCCGACAGGCGGCGGCAGGAGGGATAGAGTTCCTCGGTGACGATGCCGGTGGTCAGGTTATAGTAGTTGGGCCGGGTGTTAAGCCCCATGACGACCTGTTCCAGGGAGGCGTTGCCGGCCCGCTCGCCGATGCCGGAGAGCGTCACTTCGGCCTGGCGCGCGCCGGCGTGGAGGGCGGCCAGGGTGTTGGCCACGGCCAGACCCAGGTCGTTGTGGCAGTGGACGGCGAAGGTGACGCCGCCGGCCCCGCGCACGGTGGTCATGAGATGGCGGATAAGGTCGGCGAACTCGGCCGGCTGGGCGTAGCCCACGGTGTCGGGGATGTTGAGGATGGTCGCGCCGGCGTTAATGGCCCGTTCGCAAGCGGCGACGAGGAAGGCCGGCTCGGAGCGCGAGGCGTCCTCGGCCGAAAACTGGACCTCGACGCCCTTGGACGCGGCGTGGGAAACGGCCGCCTCGATCATGTCGAGGACCTGGGTCGGGGTCTTGTTCAACTTATGCTGCATGTGCAGCTCGGAGGTGGCCAGGAAGGTGTGGATGCGGCGGCGCTGCGCGCCCTTGATGGCTTCAAAGCCCCGGTCGATGTCCGAGGCCAGGGCCCGGCACAAGGCGGCCACCACCGGGGTTTTGACGGCGGCGGCGATGGCCGAGACGGCCTGGAAATCGCCTTCGCTGGCGGCCGGGAAACCGGCCTCGATGATGTCCACGCCAAGGGTTTCGAGCTGGCGGGCCATGCGGACTTTTTCTTCGCGGGTCATGGTGGCTCCGGGCGACTGTTCGCCGTCTCGGAGCGTGGTATCAAAGATGTATACCCTGTTGTCGTCGGACATGAGGGTCTCCCCTTTCTCCGCTTATGCGGAGAGGATCAGGCGCGCGTAAGCACGCGCCGAGGCACTCTGGTTGGCCTGGGCCGGGGCAAGTGACAAGAAATGTCAAAAAGGGGATAACGGTGTTATGAGAGCTCCTGGAGGGGCTCCCGTAGCTTGGTGCGGCGCGGCAGAATGAAGAAGGTGTAGAGGATGCCGGAGATGAGGTAGGCGGAAAAGAGCAGGAAGCCCATGAGCCAGGGCTCGGAGGCGACCACGACGAAGAGGAGCAGCGCCGTGACCATGGCGCTGAAGGGATGGGCCTTGACCAGCCCGAGCTCCTTGAAGGAGGCGTAGCGTACGCGGCTGACCATGAGGAAGGACAGGGCGTACACGAGCACGAGGCAGGCTTTGGGGATGACGGCGGCGGCGATGTCGTCGGGCAGATAGCGCTCGAACATGAAAAACAGCGCGATCATGCAGCCGGCGGCCGGGATGGGCAGGCCCACGAAGAACTTCTTGGAGGTGGTGGTCTTGCCGGACATGACGTTGAACCGGGCGAGCCGCAGCGCGCCGCAGGCCACGAGCATGAAGGCGGCCAGGATCCCCAGGCGGCCGAAGCGGGCGAGCTGCCACTGGTAGACCATGATGGCCGGGGCCACGCCAAAGGCGACGAGGTCGGCCAGGGAGTCGAACTGCACGCCGAAGTCGCTGCTGGTGCCGGTGAGCCGGGCCACCTTGCCGTCGAGGCCGTCAAAGAGGCAGGAGAAGAGGATGGCCAGGGCCGTCATGTCGAACTGGCCCTCAATGGCCCAAAGCGCCCCCAGGAAGCCCGAGAACAGGCTTGCCATGGTGAACAGGTTCGGCAGGATGTAGACGCTCCTGCGAGCCCGGCTCTGGGTGACTTTTTCTTCCATCTCGCTACGTGATCGTCAACGGGCCAAGCCCGGTTAATCGGCCTTCTTCGCCAAAACGGTGACGCCGGCCATGGTTTTCTGGCCCATGGCGACAGCCGGATGATAGCCGTGGGGCAGATAGACGTCAAGGCGCGACCCGAACTTGATCATGCCGTACCGTTCGCCGCGCTTGAGCTGATCGCCGGCCTTGGCCGGACAGACGATGCGCCGGGCGATAAGCCCCGCGATCTGCACCACGGTAAACCGGGCTCCCTCGGAATCGGTGACGACAATGACGTTGCGCTCGTTGTCCGTGGAAGCCTTGTCCAACGACGCGTTGAAGAATTTGCCCGGGATGTAGCGCACTTCCGAGATGACGCCAGTGACCGGCGAGCGGTTCACGTGGACGTTAAAGACGTTCATGAACACGCACACGACCTGGCGCATCTCGCCCGTGATCGGGTCGGCCGCCTCGCCGAGCTTGCAGACCACGCCGTCGGCCGGGGACACGGCAATGCCGTTTTCCGTGGGCGCGGTGCGGTCCGGGTCGCGGAAGAAATTGAGGGAAAAAATCGTGGCCAACAGGCTGATGGTGGCCAGACAGGGCCAGCGCAGCAGGGCGAAAACCAGGGTCGTCAAAGCGAAAACGCCGATGATGGGCAGGCCGTCACGAGCCAGGCCGCAAATGGGCTTATACATTTAAAGCGCTCCAAGGGGCGGGCACAGGTCGGCCAGTTCGGCGAAAAACGACTCCCGGTCCCGGTATAAAAGGGTTTTAAAGCCCAGTCGGGCAGCCAGTTCCGTATTGTGGGCCGCGTCGTCGATGAAAAGCGACTCTCCGGCCGTCACGTCCATGGCCGCAAGCGCCAGCTCGAAAAACGCCGCCTCGCGCTTTGACGTGCCATGATGGTAGCTGTTAAAGACCTGATCGAAATGGGAAAAGACGTCGTGCCGGGCGTCAAGCCGGGCCAGCCACTCGGTCTGGTCGCTTAAGATCGCGGTCTTAAGGCCCAGGCCGCGCACCGCGTCGGCCAGGGCGAACATGTACGGTCGGGGCACAAACCGCGACAGCACGACCTCGGTCAGATGCGCGTCGCCAGCCGCAATGCCCGTGGCCTTGCGAAAGGCCTGCCAGAACCCGGCCTCGTCGCAGCCGCCGACCACAAACCGCGTGGTCCAGGCCATCTCATAGGCCGTGGGCACGATCTCGGCCGGATCGCGACCGGCCTCCCGGGCGATGTCGATAAGCGCCTGGCGAAAGCCCTCCTCAGCCAACACGCCGCCAAAATCGAAAAACACGGCCCGAAGTCCACATAGCTGGCTCATGGTTCCCCCATTTCTCGCGGCGTCGCTTCCCATGCCGGCCCGAAGGCCGTATACACGGAAAACGCCCGCAAGGCTTTAGCCGTAAAGAGCGTCCCAAGCAAGTCGGGAATAGTGGAGAGGAGAAGATGCCTCCGGCGGCCGGGGCCTGTGGCCCCCGGCCCCCCCATTCGAAGAAAAAAGGGGGGGGGAACTGGTCGGGGGCGTATTGAAAGGGCGGATTGAGGAAAGGAAGAAAACAATGGCGGATACCATTCGTGTCGGGGTCAGCTCCTGCCTGCTCGGCAACCCCGTTCGCTACGACGGCGGCCACAAACGCGACAGCTACGTCGTCGATACCCTGGGCCGCTATTTCGAGTTCGTGCCCGTGTGCCCGGAAATCGAATGCGGCCTGGGCGTGCCGCGAGAAGCCATGCGGCTGGTCGGCGATCCCGAGGCTCCGCGCCTGGTCACCATCAAGACCGGAATCGATCTCACCGAACGGATGAACGCCTGGGCCGCGGCCCGCGTGGCCGAACTGGCCGAGGAGCGGCTGTGCGGCTTTATCTTCAAGGCCAAGTCGCCTTCCAGCGGCATGACCCGGATCAAGGTCTATAATGATAAAGGCGCTCCGGCCGAACGCGGGGTCGGGCTTTTCGCCAGGGCCTTCATGGACCGCTTTCCGCTGATTCCGGTGGAGGACGAGGGGCGGCTGCACGACGACAAGCTGCGGGAAAACTTCATCGAGCGCATATTTGCCATGCAGCGCTTCCGCGACGCCGTGGCCGGCGACGGCCGCTCAACCCTGGTTTCGCGCCTGATCGCCTTCACCGCCGGGCACAAGCTGCTTTTTATGGCCCATAGCCCGGAGCTGGCCCGGCAAATCGGCCGGCTCACGGCCGAAGCCAGCAAATGGCCGGCCGACGGCCTCGTCCATGCCTACGAGACCCTGCTCATGAAAACCCTGGCCCTGCCGGCCACCCCGGCCAAACACGCCAACGTGCTCCAGCACGCCATGGGGTATTTCAAAACCGTGCTGAGCGCCGACGAGAAAGCGGAACTCAACGAAGTCATCGCCAACTACCGCCTGGGGCTCACCCCGCTCATCGTGCCCGTGACGCTCATTGTCCACTTCACCCGCAAATACGACGTGGCCTATTTGAAGGACCAGGCCTACCTGGCCCCCCACCCCATCGAACTCAAACTGCGCAACCACGCCTGAGCCGGAGCTTTTCCATGCCGTTTTTCCGTTGTGTCGCTTTTCTTTTCGCCCTGGCCGTCCTTGGAGCCGCCGTCCCGCGCCCGGCCCCGGCCGCTCCCCTGCCCGGCCGCCAGACCACGGCCCATGTGGTCGAGGGGCTGACCCGCTCAGGACGCGTCCACGGCCTGGTGGTCGGCTACGTCAGCCCGGCCGGCCAGGCCGTCTACGGCTTCGGCCGGCGCGACGAATCCTCGCGCTCGGCCGCCCCGGACGGCCGTACGCTTTTTGAGATCGGCTCCATCACCAAGAGTTTCACCGGCATCCTGCTGGCCCAGGAAGTCATCGCCGGCAAGCTGCGCGACACCGACCCCATCCGCCTCATGCTGCCCGAGGGAACCATCGGCAAGGACTCGCCGCTCTACTGGGTGAGCCACCTCGATCTGGCCACCCACACCTCGGGCCTGCCCGTGGCCCCGGACAACCTGCCGTCCAAGGACCCCGCCAATCCCCTGGCCGGCTATTCCACGGGCCTGCTCCTGCGCGCCCTGGAAACCGCCAAGCCCATCGCGCCGGTGGGCCAGAACTTCTATTACAGTAATATGGGCGCGGCCCTTTCCGGCTACATCCTGGCCCGGGCCGCCGGGATGGACTATGAAAAGCTCGTGGTCGAGCGCATTTGCGCCCCTCTGGGCATGGACGACACCCGGGTGACCCTGTCCGAGGACCAGCGCGCCCGCATGACCCACGGCCACAACGACAAGGGCAAGGTCGTGCCCAACTGGGAGGTCACGGGCCTGGAAGGGGCCGGGGCCCTGCGCTCCACCGCCGACGACCTGCTCACCTACGCTGCCGCCAATCTGGGCCTGATCCAGACGCCCATCCTGCCGGCCGCGCTTTTCGCCCATCTGCCGCGCAAACACGTCTCGGACATCCCGGCGCTGTACATCGGCTATTTCTGGAACGTCATGAATTTCGCCGGCAAGGCCTACGTGCTCCACGCCGGGCGCTCGGGAGGCTATTTCGCCCTGGTCCTCATGTCGCCGGCCGATCTGTCGGCCGTGGTCTTTTTAAGCGACACCGAGGGCGACTTCACCAAGGAGAGCTGGCGGCTTCTGGAACTTTTGACCGGCAAATCCATCAAGTCCTGACCCCGCGCCCGCATGCCCCCATCCCCCAAGCCGCCGAGGTCCGCCTCGGCGGCTTTTTTGCGGGCGGTGGCCCGGCCCATCCGTTCGGGCCGGGCCAGGCCGGACTCAAGAAAACCCCTGGAGATTCCGGCCCATGACGGCCCGCCCGTAAAATCTGGCGTCCAAGCCGGCCGAACCGGCCCGACAAACGCCATCCAAGTTGAAATTATTATCTAATAATATCATAGTATTAATTCTTGAAAATGGAAATTTGAAAATTTTCTGTTGACGAGGGGGCCGGATTTTGACAGTTATGCGCCTCGGCAACGGCGGCCGCCCCGCCGAGCTGGACCGGATGAAAAAGTTGAAGAAAGTTGTTGACAACCGGGACGGCAGCGAGTAAATACTCGGACTCCTTGAAACGAGGCGGCATAGCCAAGTGGTAAGGCAGAGGTCTGCAAAACCTCCATTCTCCGGTTCAAATCCGGATGCCGCCTCCACAAGCTGATCTTTGAGCGGGAATAACTCAGTGGTAGAGTGCAACCTTGCCAAGGTTGAAGTCGCGGGTTCAAATCCCGTTTCCCGCTCCAAATGAAAATCGCAAGGGCCGGCCCGCAAAGCCGGCCCTTTTTCTTTGCCTTGTCCCTGCTCTTGGGCTATTGCCGGAAATTCATACCGCAATGGGAGTCTTTGTGGACACAACCATCGCTCTTGACGCCCCCCTCGACGAACTGCTCGACGCGGCCCGCTGCCGCTACGACGTCTGCTTTGAACCCGTGACCGTGGGCGACACCCGCCTGGAGCTCCTGCAAATCGCCGACGTGGCCGCGCTCATTGACCGCCAGCTCGCCGCCGCCGGCGACGGGCCGGTGGATCTGCCCTACTGGGCCGCCGTCTGGCCCGGGGCCGTGCTGCTGGCCCATGCCCTGCCGAGCCTGGGCGATCCGGCCGGACGCTCGGCCCTGGAAGTCGGCTGCGGCATCGGCGTGGCCGGACTTTTCGCCGCCGCCGCCGGCTACGACACCCTGCTCACCGACATCCACCCCGACGCCCTGCTTTTTACGCAAATAAACATCCTGCATAACGGCCTGGCCCACCGGGCCAAGGTCGCCCGGGCCGACTTCACCGCCGACCGGCTGGGCCGGCGCTTCGACGCCATCCTCGGGGCCGAGGTGCTCTACATGCAGGACGCTTACCGGGGGCTGATGAAATTCCTGCTGGCCCACATCGCCCTCAAAAAAGACGCCTCCGTGCTCCTGGCCAAGGACTACACCCGAAAGGCCACCCGCTTCCTGGCCATGGCCGACGAGGAGTTCGCCATCGCCGAGCGCGTGGTGGGCTTTAAGGAAACCAATCCCGAGTCCGGCCAGCCCGAACGCAAGCTCTGTCAGCTCTACCGCCTGACCCCGAAAAAGGTCGCCTAGACCCAATCCGCTTTTCGCATCGGAAATGCCATGACCCACGACACCATCGAGGCCGCCGGCCTGTCCCACCGCCCCAAGGGCTACACCGTCGATCAGGATAAAATCATCAGCCCCGTCGAAACCATCGCCCGGGCCAGGGCCGCGTTCGCCCGCCTGGGCCAGGGCGTGTTGGCCGAAACCAAGCGCATCGACACCGGGCGGCTGGGCATTCCGGTCTTTTTGAGCATCTGCGGCGACGAAGCCCGCAGCGTCATGCCCACCCGCAAACAGATGGGCAAAGGGGCCAGCCCCGAGCAGGCCGAGGCCTCGGCCCTGATGGAACTGGCCGAACGCTTCAGCTTCTTTTCCTTCTGGCGGGACGAGGCCCGCTTCCTGCCGGCCACCTGGACCGAAGCCGAGGCCGCGTACGGCGACGCGCTTATTCCGCTGTCCGTCATCCTCCAGTCCGTGGGCGAGACCCTAAGCGAGGCCGACGCCCGGCGCATCCTCGACCTGGTCCCCTGGCGCTTTGTCAAGGTGCGCGACGTGGCCGCCGGCAAGGACGTGGCCGTGCCCTTGGACTGGTTTAAGATCTTAAACGAATTCAACGGCTCATCCGCTGGCAACTGCTTCGAGGAATCCGTGCTCCAGGGGGCGTGCGAGCTGGTCGAGCGCCATGTCTGCGCCGTCATTGACCGCGAGCGCCGCGTGGTCCCGACCATCGACCCGGCCGGCATCGCCGATCCGGTGCTTGTGAAGCTTCTGGCCGCCTTCGAGAGCCAGGGCGTCAAGGTGTGGCTCAAGGACTTCACCCTGGGCCAGCCCGTGCCCACCGTGGCCGCCATCGCCTACGACCCGGCCACTTTTCCCCACGCCTCGGAGATCGTTTTCACCGCCGGCACGGCCGCCTCGCCGGCCAAGGCCGCCATCCGGGCGCTGACCGAAGTGGCCCAGCTGGCCGGGGATTTCGAGTCGCTCAGCAACTACGAGGCCTCGGGCCTGCCCAAGTTCACGAGCCTGGACGAAGCGGCCTGGGTCCTGGACGGGCCGCTGGTGGCGCTGGAGAGTCTGCCGAGCATTGAACGGGCCGACATCGCCGAGGAGCTGGCCGAGCTGGCCCAGGCCCTGGGCCGGCTGGGCTACAGGCTTCTCACCGTGGACACCACCCATCCCGAACTGGGGCTTTCGGCCAATTACAACGTCATCCCGGGCTTTTTGTTCCGCGAGCGCACTCCGGCCGCCAGCCTGGGGCTTTTCACCGGTCGGCTCTTGGCCGAGGAGGCCGATCCGGCCACGGCCGACGCCGGGCTGGCCGCCCTGGCCGAGGTCTACCCCAGCGCCCCATTCGTGCCCTTTTTCGAGGGTGTGCTGTCCCTGCGCCTGGGCGACGCCGAGGCGGCCGCCGCCCAGTTCGCCTGCGCTGAAAATCTCCAGCAAAGCGCCGAAGACAAAGGCCTGGCCGCCTTCTATCAGGCCCATGCCCTGTCCCAGCTCGGCCGCTTCGAGGACATCGTGCCCATCCTCGATCGGGCCATCGGCCTGTGCCCCGAGGTGAAGGAATACTTCAACCTGCGCGGGGTGGCCCATTTCAAGGCCGCACGCTTTGAAGCCGCCGCCGCCGACTTCGCCGCCGCCCTGGAGCTTGACTCGGGTTCAGCCATGGATCTGGCCAACCTGGGGCTGTGCCAGGCCCGCCTGGGCAACGGCCCCCTTGCCGAGCACTACCTGGAAGCGGCCCTGAAACTGGACCCGTCCATCACGTTTGCCCGCGACGAACTGGCGGCCTTGCAACGGCCTTAAGCCTCAAAATTCATTGCAACCAAGCGTCATTTATTACAAAAGCAAAATAAAGCTGTCGCCTGTTCGATGAAAAACCGTTGACAGGAACCGTTTTTCGCGATTACGGTTTCAAACGTAACGCGGGAGCCTGACGCCCCAAAGGTGCCGGTTCCCCTTCAATCATGACCCATCGGGCATCAAGGGTGCTCTGATTCTGGGTAACGCCTCCCGCCACGCGGGAAGGCGTAGGGCCGCCCGGCTGCAAGGCAATCTCGGCCGGGCGCTTGTATCATCAACCGTTTAAGGAGGATGCGCATGGCTACTGTTGAATACAAAGGCAAAACCTTCGAGGTCGATGAAGACGGCTTCCTGCAGAAGTTTGAAGACTGGACCCTGGAATGGGTTGACTACGTGAAGGACTCCGAGGGCATCAAAGAGCTGACCCCGGAGCACAACAAGGTCATCGAGTTCCTGCAGGACTACTACAAGAAGAACGGCATCGCCCCGATGGTGCGCATCCTGTCCAAAGTGACCGGATTCAAGCTGAAGCACATCTACGAGCTGTTCCCCTCCGGACCGGGTAAAGGAGCCTGCAAAATGGCCGGCCTGCCCAAGCCCACCGGCTGCGTCTAGAGCTTTCGCTCTTCGAGGAAGAAAGGCGGCGGGGCGACTCGCCGCCTTTTTTGCGTCCTTTGTTCCTCTTCTTGCGCTGACGCGCCTCCCTCGCGTGTGGCCTTGCCGCCGCCGGCAGGGCGTCCCGTTGCCGGCCGGCCCTGCCGGCAGCGGGACGAGAAGCCGTGGCCTGCCGCTGCAGCCGGTCCAAGTCCATGCCTTCGCCGGCCTTTGCCGCCGGATTCTGCCCATACCGTCGCCGCCTCCGGCCGTGCCGTCCCCGACGGCCTGCCCGGGCCGACAGTCCGCACGGGGGCTGACCATCTCCGACCTGGCCGCGACGCTTGCCGCGACGGATGCCCGTCCGTACCGTCGCGGCATGTCGGTCGCGTGTTCCTGACCTCCGCGCCCGAGCCCTGCCCCACCAATCCGGCCCGTTGCCGCCGTCCTCTTCGGCCTTTGGCCTGTCTGCATCCCCAAAGTTTTACCCGGCGCTGGCCTGTCGCTTTCCAGACCTCACCCAAAACCCGACCAAACCCGGCGCCAACTGGCGAGGCCATACTCTTCAGCCGTCTGAAAATAAAGGCTAAATCACGGTATTTACGTTGTTTTATCAAGTCACACAATCGACGCACCGGCTCTGTGACAATTGTCGACAGTTTGGCGACGCATGTCACTTTTGTGTCAAATCAAGACCTCGGTAAAAAATTTTTTACCAACCCCTTGCGTTATCCCCGAGGCTTCGGGTAATAGTTTCTCATGTCCGGGGGGTAGCCTCCCCCGGATACGCGCCGGGCATGTTTTGAGAGACGAAAGGAGGAAGGATTATCATGATGAAGCGTATTGCCGCCCTGGCTCTCGTGGCCACCTTCGTGCTGGGGGCTTTTGCCTCCGCCCAGGCCGCCACCGAAGTCAAAATGACCGGTGACGCCCGTATCTACGGCGTCTTTTTCGCCAACCACAACTTCACCGGCTGGAACACCTCTTCGTGGACCAGCGCCACCAGCCCCACCACCTGGAAAAAGGCTGGCACCCAGACCGAAGACCGTTTCCAGATCTGGGAACGTTTTCGTCTGCGCTCCGACTTCGTGGCCAACGAGGCCGTGAAGTTCCGTCTGGGCATCCGCGTTGAGAACACCTGGGGCAAGGGCACCTTCACCGCTGCCAACCCCGAAGTCGCCATCGACGTCTACCAGGCCTACCTGCAGTTCAAGGTGCCCGGTTGCCAGGATGTCGAAGTGACCGCCGGTCTCCAGGACATCGACCTGCCCCAGTCCAAGCTGTTCTACGCCTCCCCGGTCTTCGGCGGCGACCGCATCGCCGCGCTGACCGTGAGCGCCCCGCTCATCGACAAGACCCTGAGCGTGCTCGCCGGCTTCGGTCGTCTCATCGACACCAACCGGACCTACGACACCACCACCACTCAGGTCGCCGACGAACTGGATATGTACTTCCTGGCCCTGCCCATCACCCTTGATGGCTTCAAGGCCACCCCGTGGGGCGCTGTCGCCGTCGCCGGCGACGCCGCCAACTACTGGACCACCGGCTTCGCCCAGAACCTGGTCTCCGGCGGCACCTTCGTGTCCCCCGCTCTGTGGAAGAACGACCAGAACGCCTTCTGGTGGGCCGGCGGCGCTTTCGAAGTGACCGCTCTTGACCCCGTGAAGTTCTACGCTGACGTGATCTACGGCGCCGGCGCCCAGTCCGACCGCAAGAAGAGCAAGCGTCAGGGCTGGTTTATTGACCTCGGCGTCGAGTACACCGGCTGGGACATCCTGACCCCGCAGGTCTTCGGCTGGTGGTCCACCGGTGAAGACGGCTCCACCCGCAACGGTTCCGAGCGTATGCCGATGGTCCGCCCCAACTGGGGTCCGGGCAACAGCTTCCTGTTCGACGATTCGCAGGAGCTGGCCAAGGAAGGCAACATGGGCGTGTCCCCGGTGGGCAACTGGGGCCTGGGCGCTTCGCTGAACAACATCACGTTCATCGAAAAGCTGACCCACCGCCTGACCTTCACCTACGTCCGCGGCACCAACTCCCCGGCTGCCCTGCGTAACCTCAACAACCTGATCGGCACCAATCCCTACTTCTCCATGGGTCGCGACCTGACCCAGAACGAGCAGGTGATGGCCATCAACTTCGACAACAAGTACATGATCTACGAGAACCTGGCCGCCGTCATGGAAACCGGCTGGGCTCACGGCGACTTCCAGGAGAGCGTCTGGGGTCGTCGCCTGGCTGAAAAGTCCCGTTCCGGCGATGCCTGGAAGGTGGCTTTCGGTCTGACCTACAAGTTCTAGTTCGTCTCCTCGATTCTACCGGCGCGAAGGCCGGGGCCGCAAGGTCCCGGCCTTTTTACTTGTCGCCGCAAGCGCGTCGGTGGTTACAAGAAACTGCCGCGAACAGCCGAGACGTTCCCGGCCGTTTGGGCTCGTGGAAAGGGGGAGAACGGCCCGTGCGGGCCAAAGCGCAAGAACGCGGCTACCGGCCGGGCCGGCAGAAAAGCGGCAGCACCGCCCCGGTCACATCGCGTTCCACTTCAATGACGTTGCGCTGCCCGGAACTGGGCGCCGAAACAAAGGGAACCTGGCCACGGGATAAAAAGGCCTTGAGCGAGGCCAGGGGCACGGCAAAGCCCACGTCGCCCAGCCCCTCGCCCACCCTGGCCCGCACAGCCGCGCCATCGCGGCGCGCCCGCACCACCCCGGCCACCCGGCCGCCTGCGTCCAGGAGCGGCCCGCCGCTGTTGCCCGGCAGGACCTCGGCGCTCACGGCCAGATCCCCGGCCGGCCCCATGCCGCTGGCCAAATCCCGGGTGCGGCCCGAAGTCACGCGCATCCGGCCCGTACGCGCCGCCTCGCCCGGGTAGCCCGCGGCAAAAACCGGCGTCCCCGGGGAGAGTTCCCGTCCTTCGCGCAGGACGAGAACCTTGTCCGGGGCTACGGCCAGCCGCACCAACGCCAAGTCGTGTTCCGGGTCCAGGCGCAACAGGCTGGCCGCCACAGGCTTGCCGTCCACCATGGCCACAAGGCTCTTGCAACCCTCGGCCACATGGGCGTTGGTGACCACATGCCCCAACCGGCTGACCACAAAGCCCGTGCCGGTGCGCAGGCTTTCGGCCGGTTTTTCGTCCTGGCGCGGTGAAACCTCCCGACCGCCAGACCGACCCCGGATGGCCTGGGCCTGGGCCGGCGGCAGTTCGCTGGCCGCCTGGGCCGACAGCCGGCCAAGGCGGGAGGCGAAAGGCTCGCCAAGCCGCCCCTTGCTCTCGGCAAAAAGGGCCAGGCGGTAGGCTTCGGCCGGATCGCGGGGAACCACCTTGCCGGCCAGATAAAGCTCGCCCAATAACACCGCCGCCTCGCCCGAACCGGCGGCCATGGCCTTGCGCAGATAGCCCGGCGCGTCCGAGGCCGGCCCCAGGCGACCTTCCAGGCGCATGGCTCCGGTGAGCAGCAACGCCTGGGCCGAGCCGCGCCCGGCCGCCTTGCGCAGCCAATCCCCGGCTCGCGAGTCGCTTTGGGGAACGCCCCGGCCCTCCAGATGCAGCACGGCCAGGGACAGCATGGCCGGCACCGAGCCGCCGTCGGCTGCCCGACGATACCACTTGGCCGCTTCGGCCGCATCGGGCGGCGTGCCGCCCCGGCCGGCCTCGGCCATGCGGCCGGCCAGCCAGAAGGCGGCCGGATTGTCCGCGGAAAGAAGCGGCCGCAGCTCCTGTCTGGCCCGGGCATCGTCCCCGCGCTCGTACGCGCGCAAAGCGTCGTCGAAATCGGCCCAGGCCGATCCCGCGCCCCCCGGCAGCGCCAGGGACAGGCCAAGCAGCCCGGCGGCCACGGCCCTGAAAGCGCCTGAAGCAGGACGCACCGGCATCAGTGGCCACTCTTTTTAGCCGGCGGCGGCGCGGGCGGTTCGGCCGGCAGGGGCGTTTCCTGGCCGGGCCGGCAAAAGCCGTAGCGCTGGGAGACCTGCGGTTCGCTGCCGGCCCCGTGGCGGGAGGAAACCATGAGCAGGTTGTCCGAAGCGCCGGCATGGACCGGATAGACCGTCACCATGGTCACGCCGCCGTCGGCGTAGCGGGCCATGACCGACAAGCCCGCCGGCGAAACCATGAGCACGCCCGGCGTCTCCAGGGCATCCTCCTCCAGCACGGCCCGATTCTTGGCCCGGTCCGTGACGGCGATGGTCAGTCCCGGCGTGTTGGGATCCAGGGGCGGCTTGAGGCTCACCCGCCCCTGGGGCGTAAAAACGGCGCTCAGGCCCTGGCTATAGGCGCAGGCCAGCCGTTTGGTCGTGGCCAGGATTTTGGCCGGCTCTTCGGCCAGGGCCTGGCCGCTGGTCAGGATCGACAGGCAGACCGCCAGCATCCAAGAGAACCGATTCATGCCTTCTCCTTGGCGCGACGTGCGCCCGGGCGACTGTAGGAAGTCCCGACCGGCCCGGTCAAGCCGGGAAGCAGGACTTGCCGACCGGCCGGGCTTGGCGTAGTGTCCGCCGCCTCGACGGTCGGCAAATCTGCCTAAGTCCCGTCCTTGCCGCCGCCCTTTTTCCGGAGTTGCACGCAACATGCAGAAGTACCGCGTTTATTTTGCCACTAAAGTGCTTGTTACATCGGGTTGGTTTCGTCGCCAAAAAAGCGTATCGGAAACAGAATACGTCGTTGTCTATGGACACAACGAGGCCCATGCCGTCAAGGAAGCCAAGGCTCGTATCGACCTTGGCGCTCTGGGGATGCCCTTCCAGGTGACGCGCATCCAGGCCGCCCTGGCCGAGGATGCCGAAGGCTACCATGGCTCCCTGGCCCCCAAGGACCGGCCGACACCGGAACCGGAGCGCGCCGACGAAGACTGATCGGAGCGCCCCCAAGGAGGCGACCGCCATGTTGACCGCCTTTCCCAAAGGACTCGCCGCCCACGCCAGGGGCATCCGCTTCGCCCTGGCCCACAAAGGCTATCTGGGCCTTTGCGCCATTCCCTTTGCCCTGGCCCTGGTGCTCTACGGCGTGGGCTTTGCCGTGTTCGCCAGCCACGGCGACCAAATGCTGGCCGCCTTATGGTCCCCCGACGCCCAGGCCGGCGGGCTGGCCGGCGCGCTGGCCTGGCTGTACCTGCACGTGTTCAAGTACATCCTGTATGTCCTGGCCTTTGTCATCATGTATTTCCTGTTCATGGTCACGGCCAACATCCTGGCTGCGCCGCTTTACGACCACATGGCCGGGCGTATGCTGGCCCTGGCCGGCGCGTCGCGCCAGGGGCCGGCCCTGTCCTTTGGCCGGCTGATGCTGGAAGAAATCAAGAAAGCGGTCTTTGTCATGGCCGCGCCGCTGCTGCTGCTTTTTATTCCGGTCCTGGGGCAGGTGCTGGCCCCGGCTGCGGCGGCCATGCTTCTGGCGCTGGATTTCCTCGACTACCCGTTTTGCCGGGAAGAAGAGCGCTTTGGCGTGCGGCTGCGCCGGCTGACCAAAAATCCCCTGCTGTTGCTGGGTTTTGGGCTGCCGCTGCTTATCCCTGGCCTCAACATCCTGCTCTTCCCCTTCGCCATCCTGGGCGGCACGCTGCTCTATCTCGACCTGACCGGGCGCTCCGTGAACCCGCCTGGAAAATGACAATTCCGACACGTTAGCGTCAAGAAATCCCGGATACGCTGGCTGCGGCCGCCTTGGGGCTCCCCAAGGCGGCCGCAGCCCTCTTGCCCGCCGCAGGCCCCGGCGCTATGAAAGCCCGGTTTGCCCGCCCGGGCAGCCGGCAGCCGCCGGATCGCAGCACCCTGTCCGTGGAGAACCGATTGAAAAGCCCCCGCGCCGCCCACGGCGGCCACGCCCCAAAGCCCACCGCCGCCCTGACCCTGGCCGCTCTTGGCGTCGTTTTCGGCGACATCGGCACAAGCCCGCTGTACGCCATCAAGGAATGCTTCCACGGCATCCACGCCATCGCCGTGACCCCGGACAACATTCTGGGCGTGCTGTCGCTCATTTTCTGGTCCCTGACCATGGTCATCACGGTCAAGTATGTGCTTTTCATCACCGCCGCCGACAACCGGGGCGAGGGCGGCATCTTCGCCCTCATCGAGCTTTTGCCCAAGGACGCCGGCCATCGCCACGTGCGCACGGTCCTGGCTTTTCTGGGGCTTTGCGGCGCGGCGCTGCTCTACGGCGACGGCATCATCACCCCGGCCATTTCCGTGCTCTCGGCCGTGGAGGGCCTGACCGTGGCCACCGACGCCGCCGCCCCCCTGGTCATGCCCATCACCTGCCTGATCCTGTTTGGGCTCTTTGCCGTCCAGCGACGGGGCACGGCCGGCATCGGCAAGGTTTTCGGGCCGGTCATGCTCGTCTGGTTCGGCGTGCTGGCCGTGCTGGGGCTTAAGGAAATCCTGCTGGCTCCCCAGGTGCTCTCGGCCGTCAACCCGATCCATGCCTTCAAGTTCTTCCTGGAAAACCACCTCCATGGGGTGGTGGTGCTCGGCTCGGTGGTGTTGTGCATCACCGGCGGCGAGGCCCTGTATGCCGATCTTGGCCATTTCGGCCGCCGGCCCATCCAGCGCTCCTGGCTGCTGGTGGTCTTCCCCTGCCTGCTGCTCAACTACTTCGGCCAGGGCGCGGGGTTGCTGCTTGATCCTTCCATCGCCCCCAACCCGTTTTACAGCCTCGTGCCCGACACCCTGCTCTACCCCATGGCGGCCCTGTCCACGGCGGCCACGGTCATCGCCTCCCAGGCGCTTATCTCCGGGGTCTTTTCGCTCACGCGCCAGGCCATCCAGCTTGGCGTGTGCCCGCGGCTTCGCATCGTGCACACTTCCAGCGACATGGAAGGACAGATCTACATCCCGGAAGTCAATTTCGCCCTCATGTGGGCCTGCATCGGCCTGACCCTGGCCTTTGGCGAATCCAGCCGCCTGGCCGCCGCCTACGGCATCGCCGTCACGGCCACCATGGGCATCACCTCCATCCTCTACTTCTTCGTGGCCCGCTGGACCTGGAAACAACCGCTGTATCGCGTGCTGCCCCCGGTCCTGATCTTTTTGGCCTTCGATCTGGCCTACTTTGGCTCCAACCTCCTCAAGGTGGCCGACGGCGGCTGGTTCACCCTGCTCATCGCCGGCCTGATCGTCCTGGCCATGGCCACCTGGAAAGACGGCCGGGCCGCCCTGCGCCGGCTGTCCGTGGCCACGGCCGTGCCGCTGCGGCTGTTTTTGTCCGAGATCTCGACCAAAAATCCCATCCGCGTGCCCGGCACGGCCGTGTTCATGTCGCTGTCGCCCCAGGGCACGCCGGTCACCCTGCTCCACCACTACAAGCACAACAAGGTCTTCCACGACAAGGTCGTGATCCTAAGCGTCACCGCCTCCGACGTGCCCACCGTCCCCGAGGCCGACCGTCTGGACATCCAGGACATGGGCCAGGGCTTTTACCGGATCGTGGCTCGCTACGGCTTCATGGAAACCCCGGACGTGCCGGCCGTCATGGCCCAGGCCCGGAGCCTCGGCGTGCCCATCGCTCCGCCGGCCGACACCACCTATTTCCTGGGCCGCGAGAGCCTGCTCACCACGGGCAAGGCCAAAATGGCCGGCTTTCGCAAGAGCCTTTTCGCGCTTATGTCGCGCAACGCCCGGCCGGCCACGGCCTACTTCGGGTTGCCGCCGGGACGGGTGGTGGAGCTGGGCGTCCAGGTGGAGCTCTAGGGCCGCCCCTCCAGCCCAGCCGGCCCAATGGGCCATGCGCGGGAGCCGGCGTCCGGGCGGCGCCGCGGCGATTCCAGCCGGCCCGGCCCCTTCCCCTTGACCCAGGCGGCGTCCTGCCGTAACCCAAGGCGCGGCAAAAGCCGCAGAATTTGTTCCTGCCGGAAACGAGGAGCGCATGACCGATACGCCCAAGCCCGTAGACGATCCTAAAGAGCTGCCCGAGGCCGCCCCTGCCGGCGACGCCTTGCCTGACACCGCCGCCGACACGCCGCCGCCGCCGTCCCCAGCTGTTGGCAGCGCTTCGGGCATGAAGGAAGCGCCGCTGCTGGAACATCTGGTGGAGCTGCGCCAACGCTTGGTGCGCTGCCTCATCGCCGTGGGCGTGGGGTTTGCGCTGAGCTATTCCTTTGCCGAGCGCCTGCTTGACGTGCTCCTCAAGCCCCTGATGGACGTCATGCCGGCCGGCAGCAAGCTCATCGCCACCAGCCTGCCCGAGACGTTTTTCACGGTCATGAAGCTGGCCATGGTGGCCGGCGCGTTCGTGGCCAGCCCCTATATCTTCTATCAGCTGTGGCAGTTCGTGGCCCCGGGGCTGTACAAAGAGGAACGCAAGATCATCATTCCCGTGGCCTTCGCCACGGCGGTGTGTTTCGTCGGCGGGGCGCTTTTCGGCTATTTCATCGTGTTCCCGTTTGGGTTTAAGTTCTTCGTGGACTACGCCTCGGACTACATCACGGTCATGCCGACCATCAGCGCCTATTTCTCCCTGGCCGTCACGCTGCTGTTCGCTTTTGGCGTCATCTTCGAACTGCCGGTCTTCATCTTTTTCCTCACCAGCCTGGGCATGGTCGGCACCAAGGCCCTGCGCAAATTCCGCCGCTGGGCCATCCTGTTGAGCTTCGTCGTGTCCGCCGTGCTGACGCCCACCCCGGACGCCATCAACCAGCTGCTCATGGCCGGCCCCATGATCGTGCTCTATGAGGTGGGCATCTGGGTGTCCTGGTTCGTGGACAAGCAACGATTGGAGGAAAAGGCCCGGCGCAAGGCCGAGCAGGAAGCCGCCGCCGACGGCGGCCCCAAGGAGCCGCCGCGTTCGCCCGACACGCCGGGCGCGCCCGAAGCCCCCGAAGCCACGGCAACCGCCGACGCCGACGCTGCCCCGGACGAGGCCGCAACAAACAGCGAGGCTCGGGCGACCAGCCCTGCCGACGCCGTCCCGGCCGATGTCGCGAGCGCGGACGACGCCGTGCCCACTGCCGCAGCGCCTACGGCCGACGCCCAGGAGGGCAAGAAGACCGCGGATGCCGACGCGGCCGCCAAGGACGACGGCCAAGGCCCCAAGGCCGGCTAGACCAAGCGCCGTTCCAAGGCCGAGAAGCACCACTTAGACATTGAAATAAAAAGACTCTTTCGGAGAAACTCCCAATCCGAAGCCTGTGGCGGGCAAAACAATCCGCGTTTTTTGCCCGCCGCCAACAGCCCGGCATCACGGACCATTCCGAAAGGGGAGCGCCATGCTCCCCTTTCGTTCGCGTCTAACGCGCCGCCAACCCGGCCTTTTTGGCAACCGACGGACCACCCGCCCCCGCCTTGACACGGCGTCCCGCAAACGCCATAGGTAGGCTACAGGCAGGCAAGGCCGCAGCGTCTTGCCCAAGCCCGCTTCCAAGACGACGCCAATGCGCGCGTCGCCCCGTCGCCGACAGTCGGCGGCCGGGGCATGTCTCGCGCCACGCGAGCCACTCCACCAACGCGGTCGACCGCGACGGCCGGGCCACACGCGCCCGACCTACAGCCGACGCCAACAGGCATCGATATGCCAGATGCCGGCGTCAACGGCGCGGTCGCCCCGAAGCCATGGAGCGACGATGCGACAAGCACGAATCGTGATAACCGCCCTGACCCTGCTCGTAACGTCCCTGTCCCTGCCGGGCTGCGCCACGGCCCGAGGCGGCAGCCAGCTTGCCGAGGCCGCCCCCTCGACGACCAAGAAAAAACCCGAGGAAGCGGCCGTGGGCCGCCTCGACGATCCCGGGTATCTCTTCGGCACGCGGCCGCTGGCGCCTTCCAAGTCCGTGCGCGTCAAGGCCCTGGCCTACACCGGCTGCTCGCCCAAGGCCAAGAACAAACGGGCCACGAAAGGCGCTTGGGGCGACGTGCTCACCCGGGACGGCAAGGCCGTGGCCGTTTCACCCGACCTCCTCGACATGGGCCTGGACCGGGGCGACCTCATCACCATCGAGGGCCTGGGGCAGTTCAAGGTTCTGGACATCATGCACGGCCGCCACGACAAGACCATCGACATTTTCTACGGCGACGACGCCTGCGGCGCGGTGCAGTGGGGCAAACGCACGCTGACCATCACCTGGCAGTGACGCCCCGGCCGGCCTGACGCGCCCGCCCTGTTGGCGCGCCCGCGACGCCTCCGTTGGCCAGCCCGGAGAGAGCGACGTTACGCCTTGCCGACAGCCTGGCGTGCACCGACGCCTTTTGAAGACCAGACTGTCCTGCACGCCCTCTCATGGCGTTCGGCAATGCGCCGCTTTCGCGGCGTTGTCGTCTGGCCCGGCCCCGTATCGCCGACAACGAAGAGCAAGCCGCCCTCCTTCTTCGCCCCTGGGCGTTGGCAACCCGGGGGGAGACGTCAGAACCCGGCTGGCAGCGCTTCCACCAGCACGTAGCGGGCGGCGAATCCCAAGGCATAGACCACGACAAAGGCCAGGAAGGCGGTCCGAAAGACGCCGGCCCCGCCGTTTTTTTCGGCCCGCCGGGCCAGGATGAAGCCCAGGACGGCGGCCAGCACGATGCCAAGCCCCAGGGCCGCCCCGACCACCGCCAACGACAACTCTTCCATGCCCCTGCCCTCCTGCCTGTTTCCCGCCTTGTAGCCCATTGGCGGCCATTGTCCACCTCGTGTCGCGTCCGCGAAAAGCGCATATGGTTTTTTGGAGTCAACGAGCTAAAACCATTTATTTTTCTTAAAAAATACTCTCGTATTTTGTAAGGGACGCGACACTCGTTTGCAGTCGCGCCCGGCCGGACAAGGCGATACGGCCAGGGGCATGAAAAAGCGCGCGCCCTTTCGAGCGCGCGCCGTGAAAAACCAGCGGTTTTTGCCGCAACGCCTGCGGGCGACAGGCTTGTCATAGGGCCGCGATAGTGACCCTGCCGCGATCGTTTCCTCGCCAGCCCGAACCGGCCGCCACCCACCTTCCCTTTTCTCTGCTGGCTGGGTCTTCGCCTGCCGGTCTTTAACCGACCGAGTTGCCGGCTACCAACGAGGCCCCTTTAAACCCTTCTTCCATTGCAGGAGTCCGGGGGGATCATCCCCCGGCCGCCGGAGGCGTATCTTCCCTCTGCCTCTCTCCCCTACCGCTGGTCCAGCGGCACGTATGGCCGGCGGGCCGGGCCGGTGTAGATCTGGCGCGGCCGGTGGATGCGGGTCGTGACGTCACGGTTTTCCTCGTGCCAGTGGGCGATCCAGCCGGGCAGCCGGCCGATGGCGAACATGACCGGGAACATGTTGACCGGGATGCCCAGGGCCCGCAGGATGATGCCGGAGTAGAAGTCCACGTTGGGGTAGAGCTTGCGGCTCTTGAAGTAGTCGTCGTTTAGGGCCGCTTCCTGGAGTTCCAGGGCGGCGTCCATGAGGGGGTCGCTGACGCCGGTTTCCAGCAGCAGGTTGTCGGCGGCCTTTTTGAGCACCTTGGCCCGGGGATCGAAGTTCTTGTAGACCCGGTGGCCAAAGCCCATGAGCCGTTTTTCCTTGCGCTTGACCATGTCCAGGAAGGTTTTGACCTTGTAGCGGCCGGCCATCATCTCGGTAAGCATCTGGATGACGGCGGCGTTGGCTCCGCCGTGCAGGCGTCCCCACAGGGCGCAGATGCCCGAGGACACGCTGGCGAACAGGTTGGCCTTGGTGGAGCCGACCATGCGCACGGTGGAGCAGGAGCAGTTCTGTTCATGGTCGGCGTGGACCACCAGAAACAGCGTCAGCGCCGCCACGGCCGCCTTGGTGGGCTCGTAGTCGCGGTTGGGCACGGAAAACATCATGTGCAGGAAGTTGCGGCAATAGCTGAGGTTCGGGTCGGGATACATGAACGGCAGGCCCAGGGATTTGCGGTAGCTGAAGGCCGCGATGGTGCGCACCTTGCTGATGAGCTTGGCCACGGCCAGGCGGAATTCGTCCGGGCTTTGGATTTCCAGCAGTTCGGGGTGGTAGTTGCCCAGGGAATTGATGACCGCCGACAAAATGGCCATCGGCTGGCCGCCGGGCTGAAACCCGTCGAAATGATGGAGCAAACCTTCGTGCAACAGCTCATGTTCGGACAACAGCCCGCGAAAGGCCGCACGTTCTTCGAGGGAGGGCAATTTGCCGAAGATCAGCAGCATGGCGGTTTCAATAAATGTGCTTTTTTCCGCCAATTGTTCGATGGGGATGCCGCGGTGTCGCAGGATGCCCTTTTCGCCGTCCACGAAGGTGATGGCCGACTGGCAGGAGCCGGTGTTGCCGTAGCCGGGATCGAAAGCCAGCAGCCCGGCGTCCTTTTCCAGGGAGGTGATGTCGATGCCGACTTCGCCTTCGCTGCCGACCAGCACGGGCAGTTCGATGGAAAGGTCGCCGTATTTGAGAATGGCGGCGTTGGATTTGGTCATGGTTTCTCCTCGGGCGCTCAGGATGCGGGAGAACGGCCCCAAGGGGCGCGGGGCCTTGATCAGTGCTTCGTCGACCGGCTTTTGTAGAAAAAAAATTCGGCCTTGTCTTCCCAAGAAATACGGCCCACCCCGCCGCCTTCCCCCGCCATCCTGAGCGCGACAGCGCCAAACATCCGAAATACCGTATCTTATGTGGCCTTTGCCTCAACCCTCGGGCGTCATCCCTAGCCCCAGACCATCTGCCGCCAATCCATGGTGGCCGGCCGGTGGCCGTGCTGGCGGGCCAAAAGTTCGATGGGCGTCAGGGTCAGGGCGGCCACCTCGGGTGGCAGGCCGGGCAGGGCCTCGGCCGCCAGTTCGCCCAGGAAATGGTTGCAGCGCCGGCACACGGCGACCCGCTCGCTCTCGTAGCCCGGCACGGCATAGACCTGCCCCTGGGGTCCCGGGGCCTCGCAGTGGGGGCATTCGCGGCGGGCAAAACGCCAGGTCGCGGCGCAAAAGGAGCAGGTCATGACTAGACCGGATGCGTCGCGCCGGCCATGGCCGGGCCAGGAGCCGCACACCGGGCAATAGCCCCGGTTCCAGGCCATGCCCTCGACCAGCGGGGCAAGCGCCCGGCCACGCGCCATGGCCAGGGGCGTGACCAGCTGCACGCACCAAAACCCGAGCACCCGGGGATCGACGCCAAGGGACCGGCCCAGGGCAATGAGCGCGGCGCGCCGGTCGGCCAGCAGATGGCCCACGGCCTCATCCAGGAATTCCGGCTCGCGGCAGGCGGCCTGGCCGACGTTGAGCAGATCGGCCCGGATGTCGCGAAAGCCGGCGGCCAGCACCGGATGCAGGGCCTCGAAGACCCGGCGCAGGGCCAGGCGGTCCATGGGGAATTCCTCGCGCGGCGAGAGGCTGGCCCCCTGCCCCAGGCGCACCGGATCGGGCTTGGGCAGGGGGACTGTCCCGGCCTCCCGGTCCAGCTCGGCCAAAAGCGGTTCCCGGGCCAGGAGCAAGCCCACGAAGGGATCGAGAAAAGCCCGGGCATGGGGCCGCTCCCTGCGCAAGCGCTGCACGGCGTCGGGGATGGACAGCAACTGATCGTCGGATTGGGTCATGACGCCTCCCCGGAGCGGCCCGGCGTTGGGTCGTGGCGGATCGCCCGGCAACATTGGGGCGGCCTGTTCTAGCCCAGGCGATGCCAAGAACCCCCGTCGGCGTCAAGGCGGGCCAGCGGCTGCGACAGCCCCTTCCAGGCTTTGTCCGCCAACCGGAGGCGCAAACTTTTTTCTTTGTATTTAAAATAACTTAGCTCGAAATTCCAGGCACTTGCGGCCCTATCGCATCAGTTTTCCAAATGAAACCGTGACTGCTTGTGCCAGATCTTGCGCAATCGGGATTGGTTTGACCGGCGGTAGCCTGCTTTTTATGACACTAATGTGCCTGATTAGACATAACACGTGGGATGCCGGGCGGTTTCGCCGC
Source organism: Solidesulfovibrio carbinolicus (assembly GCF_004135975.1). Classification (NCBI taxonomy): domain Bacteria; kingdom Pseudomonadati; phylum Thermodesulfobacteriota; class Desulfovibrionia; order Desulfovibrionales; family Desulfovibrionaceae; genus Solidesulfovibrio; species Solidesulfovibrio carbinolicus. Next base: position 3,121,005 of record NZ_CP026538.1, read on the forward strand.
CTGATCGCTGGGGAACCTTTCAAGGAGGCCGTATGGGCATATCACGACGCGGATTTATGAAACTGACGGGGGCCGGTCTGGCCTGCCTGGGTCTTAAGGACCTGGGCCTGGACCCCCGTCCGGCGGCGGCGTACGCCACGACGCTGCGCATCGAAGGGGCCAAGGAATACCAGTCCACCTGCCCGTTTTGTTCGTGCGGGTGCAGCATTTTGATGTTCGTCAAGGACGGCAAGTTCTTAAGCTCCGAAGGCGACCCGGACTATCCGGTCAGCGAAGGGGCCCTTTGCCCCAAGGGCGCCGCTTTCCACTCCATGCACGTCAGCCATCACCGGATATTAAAGCCCAAGTACCGGGCTCCGGGCAGCGACAAGTGGGAAGAAAAGGACTGGGACTTCGTCCTGGACCGCATCGCCAAGCGCGTCAAGGAGACCCGCGACCGCGACTTCATGGAGAAAAACGACAAGGGACAGACCGTTAACCGGGTCGAGTCCATCTTCCACCTCGGCACCTCCCAGATGGACAACGAGGAGTGCGCCGTCACCCACCAAATGCTTCGCAGCCTGGGGGTCGTCCATCTCGACCACCAGGCCCGGGTCTGACACTCGCCCACTGTACCGGCTCTGGCAGAGTCGTTCGGACGCGGCGCGATGACCCAGCACTGGATTGACATCAAAAACGCCGACGTGGTGCTCATCATGGGCAGCAACGCGGCGGAACACCACCCCATCTCGTTCAAATGGGTGCTTGCGGCCAAGGACGCCGGGGCCACGGTCATTCACGTGGACCCCAAGTTCTCCCGCACCTCGGCCCGTTGCGATTTCCACGTGCCCCTGCGTTCCGGCACGGACATCGCATTCCTCGGCGGCCTCATGAAGTACATCATGGACAAGGATCTGTACTTCAAGGACTACGTCGTCGACTACACCAACGCTTCCTTTATCGTCTCCGAAGGCTTCAGCTTCAAGGACGGTCTGTTCTCGGGTTTCGATCCGGTCACTAAGACCTATGATCGCAAGACCTGGACCTTTGACAAGGACGAGAACGGCATTCCCAAGAAAGACAAGACGCTGCAGCACCCGCGTTGCGTCTTCCAGATGATGAAGCAGCACTATTCCCGCTACGGCATCGACACGGTTTCCGGCATCACCGGCGTGTCCAAGGAAAATCTGCTCAAGGTCTGGGACGCGGTGGCTTCCACGGGCAAACCGACCAAGGTTGCCACCATGATGTACGCCCTGGGCTGGACCCAGCATTCGGTGGGCGTGCAGAACATCCGCTGCGCCGGCATCCTCCAGCTGCTTCTGGGCAACGTGGGCATGGCCGGCGGCGGCGTCAACGCCATGCGCGGCGAGCCCAACGTCCAGGGTTCCACCGACCACGCCCTGCTCTATGACGCGCTCCCCGGTTACCATTCCGTGCCGACCACGGCCTGGCCGACCCTGGCCGACTACCTCAAGGCCAACACGCCGGTGACCAAGGACCCCAAGAGCGTCAACTGGTGGCAAAACCGGCCCAAGTACGTGGTGAGTCTGCTCAAGGGCTGGTTCGGCGACGCGGCCACCCCGGAAAACGAGTTCGGCTATGGCTGGCTGCCGAAAATCGAGCCCAACGTCGAGTACGCCAGCTTGTTCATGTTCGACAAGATGTACAAGGGCAAGATCAAGGGCGGGTTCATCTATGGCCACAACCCGGCCATGTCCATGCCCAACACCCACAAGATCAGAAAAGCGCTGAGTAACCTTGACTGGCTGGTCATCGGCGAGGCCCACGAGACCGAGACCTGCGCCTTCTGGCGCCAGCCCGGCACGGACCCCAAGTCCGTCAAGACCGAGGTTTTTATGCTGCCGTCGTGCCAGCGCGGCGAAAAGGACGGCACCACCTCCAACTCCGGCCGCTGGCACATGTGGCACTACAAGGGCTATGAGCCGGCCGGCGACAGCAAGCCCATGGGCTGGATGGTCGTCGAGATCATGAAGGGTGTGCGGTCCCTCTACAAGAAGGAAGGCGGTGCGTTCCCGACGCCCATCCTCAACGCCGACTGGTACGAGCAGTACGACGCGGACTTCATGGCCAAGAAGATCAACGGCCAGTTCACCCGCGACGTCACCATCGGCGACAAGCAGTACAAGAAGGGCGACCAGGTGCCGGCCTTTGCCATGCTGGCCGCCGACGGTTCCACCACCAGCCTGTGCTGGGTCTACGCCGGCAGCTACGGCCCCGGCGGCAACCTGACCAAACGCCGCGACCACACCCAAACGCCCATGCAGGCCAAGATCGGCCTGTTCCCGAACTACTCCTGGGCCTGGCCCGTCAACCGGCGCATCATCTACAACCGCGCCTCGGTGGACGTGAACGGCAAGCCGTTCAATCCGGCCAAGACCGTCATCGCCTGGGAAGAGGGCAAATGGATCGGCGACGTGCCTGACGGGCCGGCGCCCCCCATGGCCGATCCCAAGGGCGTGTATCCGTTCATCATGCATACCGAAGGCTTTGGTCAGCTCTTCGGCCCCGGCCGCGTGGACGGCCCCCTGCCCGAACACTACGAACCGGCGGAAACGCCCATCACGGCCAACCCCTTCTCCAAGCAGATGAGCAACCCCTGCATGAAGGTGGCGGAAAGCGACATCGACGCCCTGGCCAAAAACGGCGATCCGCGCTTTCCCATCGTGCTCACCACCTACAGCCTCACCGAGCACTGGTGCGGCGGCGGCGACACCCGCAACACCCCGGCCCTGCTCGAAGCCGAACCCCAGCTCTATGTGGAGATCAGCCAGGAGCTGGCCAAGGAAAAAGGCGTCAAAAATGGTGATGTCATCATCATTGAGACCCTGCGGGGCAAGGTCGAGGCCGTGGCCATGGTCACGGTGCGCATGACGCCGCTGACCGTGCAGGGCAAGACCCTTCACCTGATCGGGATGCCGTTTTGCTTCGGCTGGACCACCCCGGGCTGCGGCGACGCCACCAACCGCCTGACGGTTTCCGTGGCCGACCCCAACACCCGCATCCCCGAGTACAAGGCCTGCCTGTGCAACGTGCGCAAGGCCGACAAGGTGACGGAACTGCAACGCTAACGCGCATCGCGGCCGGGAGAAATTCTCCCGGCCGCGACTTATGAAGGGGAGTCCGCCATGCCCAAGGCGTTTTTCATTGATACTTCACGTTGCACGGCCTGCCGGGGTTGCCAGGTGGCCTGCAAGGAATGGCACCAGCATCAGGCCGTGCCCACGCTGCAACGCGGCACGCACCAGAACCCGCCCGACTTTACGCCGTACAACTACAAAATCGTGCGGTTTAGCGAACACAAGATCGACGGCAAGATCAAATGGCTGTTTTTCCCGGACCAGTGCCGCCATTGCCTGGTCCCGCCCTGCAAGGACGCCGCCGACGCCTACGTGCCCGGGGCCGTTGTCCAGGACGAGGCCACCGGCGCCGTGCTCTACACCGACAAGACCAAGCAGCTCACCATCGACCAGGCCCGGGAAGTGCGCGACGTGTGCCCCTACGCCATCCCCGTGCGCAACGAAGCCACCGGGATGCTCAGCAAGTGCGACTGGTGCATCGACCGCCAGCGCGCCGGCATGAAGCCCGCCTGCGTCAAGACCTGCTGCACCGGCTCCATGAACATCGGCGAGCGGGCCGACATGCTGGTCCTGGCCCGCCAGACCCTGGAAAAAGTGAAAAAGACCCACCCCGAGGCGACCCTTCTCGATGAAGACTACCTCGCGGTGATTTACCTCATTACCGAACCGCGCAAGCTGTACCACGAATTCGCCGAGCGCCGGGAGCAGATGCATCCCATGATCAGGCAAGCCTTCCTGGCCATGCTGGCCCGCCCCGCGTCGCGCCTTCGCGGATAACGCCGCCGTTCGTGTTCCCGCGGACCGGCCCGTCCGCCATCTGCCAGTGGCGTCCGGGCCGGTCCGTCTTTTCAGGCCAAAGGCTTTCGCCTATCCTGAAGAACTTTTCACTTTCTCCCCGAGGTTGCCTCCATGCGCATGCGCATTCCCCACGCTCCCCAGCCTGATCTGCCCGACATGCCGCCGCCGGACGCGTCCCAGGCCCTGGCCCAACCGTTCGTCGCCCTGGCCGCAGCGCGCCGCGACATCGCCGCCGGCCTGCCCCAGGGGCTTTTTGCCGTCGCTTATGACCCGGACCGCTTCGCCGCCGGCGAAACGCTTTTGGCCGACGTCGAGCCGGCCGTGCTCGTGCCGGGTTTCCTGGCCGCCGCCGAGAAGCTGCTGCCGGCCATGACCGGCATTTTCCCGGCCCTGTCCCGGGAAGCCGGGACGCTCGGCCAATTCCTGGCCCAGGGACCGCGCCTGGCCGGGGCGCTTGTGGCCGCCTTTTTCACCGACGCGGCCGAGGATTTCCAAGCCTTGGGCGCGGAAATGGGCATCCGGCCGGAGACGCTGCTGTTTTTGACCCAGGAGATCGTCGCCACGGTGCTGCGGGCCGAAGCCCCCGGCATCGCCGCCCTGGCCGACGACGCGCTGTGGCGCAAGAGCCACTGCCCGGTATGCGGCTCCGCCCCGGACCTGGGCCTGCTCAAGGAGCAGCCCGAGCCGTCGGAGTTCCTCATCGCCAAGGCCGGGCGGCTGATGCTCCACTGCTCGCTGTGCGGCCATCTGTGGCGCTTTCCCCGGCTCACCTGCCCGACCTGCGGCGAGACCGATCACGAAAAGCTCGAGCTCTTCATGCCCGAAGGCCGGGCGCGCGAGCGCATCCACGCCTGCACCACCTGCCGCCGCTATTTCGTGGTGACCAACCGGGTGGACAGCGATCTGGCCTTCGACCCCGACGCCCTGGGGCCGGCCCTGGCCCACCTCGACGCCGCCGCCCGGGAGCGGGGCTACGAGCCGGTCTGCGTCATGCCCTGGAACCAGTTCGAAGCGTCGTAAATCCGCCGCACCCGCCCAAAGGACGAACGCGCCCGCCGTCAGAAGACAGCGGGCGCGTTTTGCGTCGGATGCGGCGTGCGTTGTCGGCGGGAGCGCGGCTCTTTGCGGCGACGCCGGGGGATTATCCTGTCTCCTGGCCTGGGGCAAAGCCGACAAGGCACGCCCCGCCGCCGTCCGGTCGGGTCATGCCAATGCCATTTCTCAAACAAAAGCAAATGGCAAACAACCCATTGATTCAATTGTCTATTTCTACAACACAACTGTCGTCATGTTGTAGAATAGGCGTTACGCGCCTGAGGCCGTCCCGGTCGGAACCGGCGCGCCGTCCGGGGCGCAACCGGACTCGGACGCGGCCGGTTCGGCGGAAAACCGCCCGCCCCGGGTCGGCAGGGGCGGTGCGGGACGACGCCCGTAGCGCAAATGCCAATAGGCCCAGGAGCGGACGTCAAAAACGCCTGGCGGAGCGTTATCCAGGGCCTCGCGGTATTCCTGCGGCCCGACCAGCCCTTCCAGACGGCGCAAATCCTCAATGCCGCCATAGGTCATGACATGGGCCAGGAAATGCCTGGGATCGGCCAGGGCTTCGGCCGGCTCCTTGAACCAGACCACGCGCCGGGCCACCTCCAGCAATTCCGGGGTTTCGGGCAGCGGCTTCATGGGCGGGACTCCGACTCGGGCCCGGGCCTTGGCTTGAAAGGCGCGAGCACCGGCAGCCGCCCAGGGTCCACACCGGCCACGGCGGCGCGCAAACGTGCGCGCACGTCCTCCGGCAAGGTCGGCACATCGTCGAAATAGCTGAGCGCCTTAAGCGAAATCAGGGGATTGAAGCTTGCGCCGTACACGACCCGTCCGGCGGCCAGGGCCGTGGCCAAGTCGAGTCCATGGCGCAGCAAGGTGTCGATGTCGCGGTAGTCCTTGGCCTCGGCCCGTTGCTGCACCACCGCGACTTTGGTTCCGGCGATGTCCGCCAGGGAGGCGGCCCAGACCTTGCTCCCCAGGGCCTGCTGCCTTGGCGCGACCTGTCCGAGACCAAGTGCGCCAAAAAACGAAACCAGCACCGGCCCGCCGCGATCCACCCGGCAGGTCAGGGTGTTGGCCGCAACCTGCACCTGTTCGGCGTCCAGCAGATACGGTACGTCCCGGGCGAGCCGCCTGGGGTCAAAAGGCTCATTGGAAAAAAAGTCGAAATCAACCGAAACGCGGTGCCCCAGGCGCAGTGCCAGGGCCGTGCCGCCGTAGAGGGTGAACTGCCCGGGGGTGGCGTCAAGTTCCGGCCACAGCCGGCGCTGGGCCTGCGGCAGGATGTCCAGCATTGGGGAGAAAACGTCCATGCCCGCATCCTATCCGATGGCGAAGCGGCGCGGCAACGGATTTTGCCCCCGCCTGCCGTCGGGACTCCTGCCAGACTCCAGCCCTACGCCCCCCGCCGGGACAGCATAAACATGCCGTAGGTGGCCAGCAGGTTCGGCAAAAAGGTCACCACCGCGCCCTTCTCGTGGTGGTGCGGCGTGCTCACCGCTGTCTCGCGTTCGATGGCAAAGCCTTCCTTGCGGCAAAAACGCCGAAAGTCCCGGATGGTGATGACCCGGATGTTGGGCGTGTCGTACCACTCGTAGGGCAGCTCCCGCGACACCGGGGCCCGGCCGCGAAACAGCAGCTGCCCCCGGATGCGGTAATAGGCGAAATTGGGGAAGCTCACGATGCCGCGCTTGCCCACCCGCAGCATCTCGCGGATGAGCCGGGCCGGCTCGTAGACCTGCTGCAAGGTCTGCGAGAGGATCACGTAGTCGAAATGGCCGTCGGGATAGTCGGCCACTTCCTCGTTGATGTCCCCGTGCAGAATCGACAGTCCCTTCTCGATGCCCTGGCTGACCTTGCCCTCTTCCCGCTCGATGCCCGTGCCGCGCACGCCCTTGTCCACCGACAGGATATGGAGCAGATCCCCCGAGCCGCAGCCGAGATCCAGGACTTTCGAGCCGGGCTCGATCCAGGAGGCGATGATGGACAGGTCATAACGCACGGGCGTCCTCCTTGGCGGCGTCGACCAAAGCCCGGTCCAGGAAGCGGGCGATCATGCCCGAAAGGCGGGCGTTTGGCAGCAAAAAGGCGTCATGCCCCCACTTGGCCTCCAGCTCCACGAAGCTTACGTCCAGGCCGTTTTTCTTCATGGCCTGGACCATGGCCCGGGACTGGTAGGTGGGATAAAGCCAGTCCGAGGAAAAGGAGGCCACCAGATAGCGGCACTTGGCCTTGGCAAAGGCGGCCACGGCCGAGCCGCAGCCGTGGCTGGCCTCCAAATTGAAATAATCCGCCGCCTTGGTGATGTAGAGAAAGGAATTGGCGTCGAAGCGGTCCACGAACTTCTGGCCCTGGTAGCGCAGGTAGGATTCCACCTGGAAATCGGGCTCCTCCAGGACAAAGGAGTTCTCGCAGCGGTCCTGGAGCCGGCGGTCGAACTTCTGGCGCATGGCTTCGTCGGACAGATAGGTGATATGCCCGATCATCCGGCCAACGGCCAGGCCGTGGGCCGGCGGCACGCCGTCGTAGTAGTTGCCGCCGTTCCAGTTGGGGTCGGCCATGATGGCCTGCCGGGCGACCTCGTTAAAGGCGATGGCCAGGGCCGAATGCTTGGTGGTGGTGGCCAGGGGCACGGCCGTGCGCACCATGTCCGGGTAGCGCACCGACCATTCCAGGGCCTGCATCCCGCCCATCGAGCCGCCGACCACGCTTAAGAGTTTCGTCACGCCCAGGTGTTCGACCAGCCGCTTTTGCGCCCGCACCATGTCGCCGATGGTGATGACCGGAAAGGTCAGGCCATAGGGCTGGCCCGTGGCCGGATCAAGCGAGGAAGGCCCCGTGGATCCCATGCAACCGCCGATGACGTTGGAGCAGATGACGTAGTAGCGGTCGGTGTCGATGGGCTTGCCCGGGCCGATCATGATGTCCCACCAGCCGGGTTTGGCGTCGCCGGGCTCGTAGTAGCCGGCGGCGTGGGAATCGCCGGTGAGTGCATGGAGCACGAGCACGGCGTTGTCGGCCCGTTCGTTTAACTGGCCGCAGGTCTCGTAGGCCAGGACCACCGGCCCCAGGGCGCGCCCGGATTCGACCGTCAGCGGGCTGTCGGCTTCGGCCACCGTGAAAAACCGCTTTTCCACCCGGCCGACGCTGGTTCCCGATGGGGAATGTTCGATGTATTCGCTCATGAAAGCCTCGTGCCCAGTCTCCTACCAGCCCGGGCGGGAAAGTCAAAGGGAGGCCGCGCGCCAAGCCATTTCCGCCCCCGCCCGCCAATGGCGTCGGGACTGTACGGGAGAGGCGCTTCGGCGTAGACTGTCCCCAACGCCAATGGAGGACCGAAGTCTCATGCCCATCAGACGCCTTGCCGCGCTGCTCGCGCCCCTGGCCCTGTCCATGACCCTGGCCGCCGGCCCGGCCCTGGCCGCCGAACCCGACAAAAAACCCGCCGACTTCCGGGGTGTGGTCTGGGGCGCGCCGGCCTCGTCCCTGGCCGACCTCAAGCCCATCGACCGCGATGGCGACATCATCCACGGCGAACGCGCCGGCGAGAAAAAAGAACTCGGCGGCATGCCGCTCAAAAACGTCACCTATTCCTTTTTCAAGGACCAGTTCTACCACGCCGAAATCGGCTACGACGCCCCCGGAGCCTCCGAGGCCCTGGAAAAGGGCTTGGTCGCCAAATACGGACCGCCCGACGCCACCCGCCGCAAGACCGACGCCACCGGCCACCCCTACGAAGTCTCCACCTGGAACTGGCCCGGCGCGGTCTTTATCGGCCACCGCCGTGACCTTGGCGGCAACGCCGGCCGCGTGTTCTATTTCTACGCCCCCCTGACCGAAGCCTCGGCCAAGACCCAACCAAGCCTGGGCCAGACCGCCAAGGCCCCGGCTGAAGCCGCCGCCCCGGCCTCGGGCGAGGGCAGCTACCGCGTCAAGAAAGGCGACAGCCTGGAGCGCATCGCCAAAAAACAGGGCACGACCGTCGCCGCCATCGAGGCCGCCAACCCGGGCCTGACCGATAAAAACCTCAAGGCCGACGCGTCCATCAAGCTGCCCGGCAAAAGCGGCGATAAGCCCCCCAAAAAGCCCGCCCCCCCGTTGCTCCCCGGCCAGTACATCGAATACACCGTCAAGGAAGGCGAAATCCTGTCCAAGGTGGCCAACGCCCACGGTGCGCGCTCCCGCGACGTCATCGCCGCCAACCCCGACATCGAACCCGACAACATCCGCCCGGGCACGGTGCTGCGCATCCCGGTCAAGAAAGACGCGCCCAAGCCGGAACAAAAAGGCGAGGAAATCGAAGTCGTCGCGCCTGCGGCGCAGTAAAGGGAAGAGGGAAGAGTGCCTCCGGCGGCCGGGGGCCTGAGGCCCCCGGACCCCCCAAATGAAGAAGGGGTAAAGGGGGCTGGCCGTTCACCTGCGCGGCGGCACATCACAATACAAGCGTTTAGCCGCGCGAATACGCGCCTCACAAGATCGGCCGGTCCACAGGATCGGCCGATCTTGTTTGGCGAGGACCCCGGCCAAACGAACGCATCACGTTTGTCGATGTGTTGCCGGCAAAGGCATCGAACTTCCGTATTTGTCGCTGCCGCTGCGGCATGGTAAGCCGTTGGAATTAAATTCTCCAGACGGTTGACCGACATGCGACATATCGCCGCCCTTCTCACCTCGCTGTGGATGTACCGAGCCGTGCGTGCCGCCCTGGCCGTGGCCTTCATCGTGGCCGGCGTGTTCAAGCTCGCCGATCAACGATCCTTTGTCCTGACCATCAAGGCCTTTGGCGTACTGCCCACCGACCTCGTCAAACCCGTGGCCGCCGCCATGCCGGTATTGGAGATCGTCGGCGGCCTGCTGCTGCTTTTTGACCTCCCCGGCGGACTGGCCGTCATTGGCGGACTGCTCCTGCTGTTTATCGCCGTCATCGTCAACGCCATCCGCCAGGGCCTGGACATCGACTGCGGCTGCTACGGCCCGGGCGACGTCGAGGGCGAAGTGTACCACGGCCTGTGGCCGACGCTGTGGCGTGATCTCGTCATGCTGGCCGGAGTCGCCTACTGCCTGGCCTGGCGGGCCGGCCGCAACCGCCCGCCCCATCCGCCAACCCGCAACCCCCAAGGAGTCTTCATGCGCGCCTGCAAACTGATCCTGGCCCTGGCCGCCGTCCTGGCCCTGGCCGTTCCCGCCCTGGCCGACAAATTCGAGGACGAAGCCGCCAAGGAAAAAGAAGCCGTCAAACTCGTGCGCGACACCCAGAAGGCCGGCTACGGCCTGGTGACCACCGAGGAACTCAAGAAGTGGATGGACGAGAAAAAGCCCATGGTCATCGTGGACACCATGCCCTTTGAGGACAGCTTCAAAAAGGAACACGTCCCCGGCGCGGTCAGCTTCGTCTTCCCCATTCCCGACATGACGACCTGGGACGCCAAGGAAACCGGCGGCAAGACCGAGGCCGACTACGAAAAGCTGCTTGGCCCGGACAAGAACAAGACCATCGTGGTCTACTGCGGCTTCGTCAAATGCACCCGCAGCCACAACGGCGCGGTCTGGGCTCAAAAGCTCGGCTACAAAAACGTCGTGCGCTACCCCGGCGGCATCTTCGCCTGGAAGGGCGCGGCCTACCCCGTCGAAGCCGTGAAGTAAGGACGCCAACGCGGGGCGTTGCCCCGCGCCCCACCGGGGGGGGATCATCCCCCCCGGTCCCCCTGGCAAGGGGATGCTCCGGGGGGTCAAACCCTGCGGCCAGCCGGGAGCCCCGGGAAAAGCAGCGGCAGGCACAGCCCCCCTCCTTCGGCCGACCACCCCCTTGCTTGTCCACACCGCCCGCAACCGGTAGAAGAAACTATGAACGCGCCATTTTCCGACACCGCCCGTATCGACGCCCTGGCCCTTGGCGTGGCCGACAAGGCGTCCAAGCTTTTCACCCACCGCAAGCTCCTGTGCGCCGAGGCCATCCTGGTGGCCGTCAACGAGACCTTTGGCTCGCCCATAAGCGAGGACCAGGCCGTGGGCATGGCCGCCGGACTCACCGCCGGCTTGGGCGACCAGGGCTGCCTGTGCGGGGCCGTGGCCGGGGCCTGCGCCGCCATCGGCGTCCTGTGCGCCCGGGGCGACCATGCCGCCTCCCGGGCCGGCGTGCGCCTGGAGTCCGCCGCCGTCCACCAGGCCTTCACCGAACGCCACAAGTCGTCGTGCTGCCGGGTGCTGACCAAGCATGTGAAAAACGACGCAAGCGCCCACATGGTCCAGTGCGCCGCGCTCACCGGCTACGGGGCCGAACTGGCCGTGCGCTCCGTCCTGCGCCTGCGCCCGGAGTTGCTGGACTGCCCAGAGGCGGCCCTGGCCGCCGAAGCCCCGGCGTGCGCCCGGGTGCGCTGGCTGCTGTCGCTTTTTTGCCGCAAGAAAGCCGGCTGACCGCCTCCCGCAGCCGCATTTTCGGGCTAAACTGCCGGCTGTCTTCGCTTGCCCCGCCCTTCCCTATCCCGCTGCTCCCGCCGGCTCCTGGTCCGTTTCTGCCGAACCGGCAGCCTCCTCGCTTTTGGCTTGCGCCGCGCCAACCCAGCTCGTCCGCCCGACGCTTTGGACTTCACTTCCACGCCGGGCCGCCGTATGCCTGCCCCAAACGTGAGGAGACCCGCCATGTCCATTCGCCCTTTGCGCGCCTTCTGGCTCGCCGCGCTGCTGCTTGCCGCCCTGGCCGCCCCGGCCTCGGCCCAGACCCTTTCCGCCAAGGCCGCCCGCGATCTGGCCGTCCTGGCCACCGCCTATCCGGGCCTTGTGACCGCCATCGAAGTCGATGCGGCCGGCCGGACCACCGTTGTCCTCAACGACGGTACGCGTTTACCCTATGACGACGGCCGGGCCAAATCGCCCGAGGAATTGCTCGATCATCCCGACATCAAGGACATGCTGGCCGAACCGTACGCCCTAGGGCCGGTGACGGCCGAGCCGGCCCAGGGTTTTTCCCCGGGACGGCGGCGCGTCGAGCCGCTATTCCTGGCGCTTTATGGCCACGACAAGCAGCAGGTGACGGCCAACTGCCGCCCCGTCTCGTTCCTGGGCCAGACCATGGCCTTTAACACGCGCTTCGGCGCGGCCGAGGCCTTTGCCCGGGTTTCGGCCCGGCTCGGCCAGATGACAACCGCCGATTCGTCCTTGCGCCGCCATCTGCTTCCGGCCTCGGGCGGCGTGGTCTGGCGGGTCATCGCCGGCACGCGCAGATTGTCCGTGCATGCCTTCGCCGCCGCCGTGGACGTCAGCCCCAAGGGCAACCCATACTGGCGCAATCTGCCGCGCGGCACGAACATGTTGGCCACGCGCCAGGCCTTCCCGGTTGCCATCGTCGCGGCTTTCGAAGCCGAGGGGTTCATCTGGGGCGGCAAGTGGTCGGAGTTTGACCTCATGCACTTCGAGTACCGGCCGGAGCTGATCCTGCTGGCCCGGCTGGCGCGCGGCGAAAACCTGCCGCTGGCCGACATCCGCGGCCTTGTGAAAGCCGTGCGCTGAAGAAACTTGAGCATACTTTTATCAAAACAATAACACTTAATGGCCAGTATTTTTTTATTCATATCCAGAACTTCTTCCAGGGCAGATAGCTCGTAACACCCTCGAATCACGTGAAAAATTTACCATTCCCCATTGACGTCACAACCATTTCGTGATGAACTGCCAAAGGGAACACTAACTAGGCAGCGGCATAGGCATATGCCGCCAGTCCGGACGGCGCGGCTTGGCCGTCGCGCCCGGCAGGCGCCGAAGCGAGGGAACGATGCAACACGGCCTGGACGCCTCCATCAGTCGTCGGGGTCGTGCCCCTTCGTAAAACCAAGGAGGACGTTTATGAACTTTTCCGTGGGTCTTGGCAGGGATGATGCGGAAAAACGGCTTGAGCGAAACGGCGTCTCCCGCCGCGACTTCATGAAATTCTGCGCCGCCGTGGCCGCGGCCATGGGCATGGGTCCCGCGTTCGCGCCCAAGGTAGCGCAGGCGCTGACGGCCAAACGCCGGCCGTCGGTCGTGTGGCTGCACAACGCCGAGTGCACCGGTTGCACCGAAGCGGCGCTGCGCACCATCAAACCGTTCATTGATTCGCTGATCCTGGACACCATCTCCCTGGATTACCAGGAGACCATCATGGCCGCCGCCGGCGACGCCGCCGAGGACGCGCTGCACAAGGCCGTGGAATCCCCCGACGGCTTCTACCTCGTGGTCGAAGGCGGCTTGCCCACCATCGACGGCGGCAACTGGGGCATGGTTTCCGGCCATCCGATGCTCGCCACCACCAAGAAGCTGGCCCCCAAGGCCAAGGGCGTCATCTGCATCGGCACCTGCGCCGCCTACGGCGGCATCCAGAAGGCCAAGCCCAACCCGAGCCAGTCCATCAGCGTCACCGAGGCCACCGGCCTGGCCACCATCAACATCGCCGGCTGCCCGCCCAACCCCATCAATTTCATCGGCGCCGTGGTCCATGTCCTGGAAAAGGGCATCCCCGAGCTTGATTCCAACGGCCGCCCGAAGATCTTCTTCGGCGAGCTTGTCCACGACAACTGCGAACGCCTCAAGCACTTCGAGAACTCCGAATTCGCCCCCTCCTTTGACTCCGAGGAAGCGAAAAAGGGCTACTGCCTCTACGAACTCGGCTGCAAGGGTCCGGTCACCTACAACAACTGTCCCAAGGTCCTGTTCAACCAGGTCAACTGGCCCGTCAAGGCCGGCCACCCCTGCATCGGCTGCAGCGAGCCGGACTTCTGGGACACCATGACCCCCTTCTACGAGCAGGGCTAACCCCCCCGCCTCGGCAAAGGGACCACCGGACAACACACCAGCACCGAACGTTTTCGTGACGGAGGAAGCATATGGCTGAGAGCAAACCCACGCCGCAATCGACCTTCACCGGCCCCATTGTGGTCGATCCCATCACCCGCATCGAAGGTCACCTGCGGATCATGGTCGAAGTGGAAAACGGCAAAGTCAAGGACGCCTGGAGTTCCTCGCAACTCTTCCGCGGCCTGGAAATCATCCTCAAAGGCCGCGATCCTCGCGACGCCCAGCACTTCACCCAGCGCGCCTGCGGCGTGTGCACCTACGTGCACGGCCTGGCCTCGACCCGCTGCGTCGACGACGCCGTCAAGGTCAACATCCCGGCCAACGCCCGCATGATGCGCAACCTGGTCATGGCCTCCCAGTATCTCCATGACCACCTGGTCCACTTCTATCACCTCCACGCCCTGGACTGGGTGGACGTGACCAACGCGCTCAAGGCCGATCCGGTCAAGGCCGCCAAGCTGGCCGAAACCATCGCCCCGGCCCGCCCCGGCAACTCCGCCGAAAGCCTCAAGGCCGTTCAGGACAAACTGAAAGCCTTCGTGGAAACCGGACAGCTCGGCATCTTCACCAACGCCTACTTCCTCGGCGGCCACAAAGCCTACTACCTGCCGCCCGAAGTCGATCTCATCGCCACCGCCCACTACCTGGAAGCCCTGCACATGCAGGTCAAGGCGGCCAGCGCCATGGCCATTCTCGGCGGCAAGAACCCCCACACCCAGTTCACCGTCGTGGGCGGTTGCTCCAACTACAACGCCATGTCCAAGGACGCCCTGGCCAACTACCTGTCACTGACCCAGGAAGTCTGCAAGTTCGTCAATGACGTCTACATCCCCGATCTGCTGGCCGTGGCCGGCTTCTACAAGGATTGGGGCGGCATCGGCGGCTGCACCAACTACATGGCCTTCGGCGAGTTCGCCACCGACGAAAGCACCCCCGAAAAGCACATGGAGTCGTCGTTCTTCCCGGCCGGCGTCATCATGAACCGCGACCTCGGCAAGGTGGACAAGGTCGATCTCGGCGCCATCTACGAAGACGTCAAGTACTCCTGGTACAAGCCCGGCGCCGACGGCCTGCACCCCTACGACGGCGTCACCGATCCCAAGTACACCAAGCTCGACGACAAGGACCACTACTCCTGGATGAAGGCCCCCCGCTACAAGGGCAAGGCCATGGAAGTCGGTCCCCTGGCCCGGTGCTTCCTGGCTTACGCCAAGGGACAGCCCGAGTTCAAAAAGATCATCGACACCGTCCTGACCAAGCTCTCCGTCCCGGCCACGGCCCTGCACTCGACCCTGGGCCGCACCGCCGCCCGCGGCATCGAGACCGCCATCGTCGCCGCCAAGATGGAAACCTGGATCAAGGAATTCGCCGACAGCTCCGCCAAGGACAACACCTTGTGCGCCAAGTGGGAAATGCCCGGCGAATCCAAGGGCGTGGGCCTGTGCGACGCCCCTCGCGGCGCGCTGTCCCACTGGATCCGCATCAAGGACAAGAAGATCGACAACTTCCAGCTCGTCGTGCCCTCCACCTGGAACCTCGGCCCCCGCGGCGCCGCGGGCGACAAGAGCCCGGTCGAGGAAGCGCTGATCGGCACTCCCATCGCCGATCCCAAGCGCCCCGTCGAAATCCTGCGCACGGTCCACGCCTTCGATCCCTGCATCGCCTGCGGCGTGCACGTCATCGAACCCGAGACCAACGAAATCCTCAAGTTCAAGGTTGTCTAACCCGCAACCCCAAGCCTATCCTTGGAGAACCCGGCCCCGGCCGGGTTCTCCCTTTTTCAAGGAGCACCCATGACCGACTCCAGCCGCAAAATCCTCATCCTCGGCGTCGGCAACATCCTCTACGCCGACGAAGGCGTCGGCGTGCGCGCCGTGGAACGCCTGCTGGAAACCTACGATTTCTCCGACAACGTCACCCTCATGGACGGCGGAAACCTCGGCATGCGGCTCATGCAGCCGCTCATGGACAGCGACTACTGCATCGTCCTCGACGCCGTGCTCGGCGGCGACCAGCCCGGCACCATCTACCGGTTCACTGGCGAGGATCTGCGCAAATCCCTGGCCTTCAAGGACTCCATGCACCAGTCCGACCTCGTCGATACCCTCATCTACTGCGAACTCGTCGGCAAACGGCCCGAAACCGTGGTCATCGGCATGGAACCCTACGATTTCAAGAACATGAGCATCGAACTCACCGACATCGTCGCCGACCGGCTGCCCGCCATGCTCGACATCGCGCTCAAAGAACTCGCCGAAGCCGGCGGCGTCGCCACGCCCAAGGCGTAGGGCGAAAAAGAGAAGAAGCCTCCGGCGGCCGGGGGGATTATCCCCCCGGTGGGTCTGGGCAGCGCCCAGCGCGTCATGGGATGACGCCCTGGCGTACCGTCTCCGTGCCGAGGACTTGCCCGTCGCCGTCCAGTCGCACGGTAATCGCGCCATTGTCCTTGGTGGCAAGAACCGGACAGGGCAATCGCGCCAACGCCTCGACGACCTTGGCGGAAGGATAGTGGCCGGCGTCGCCGCAGCTGACGAGAGCGATTTTCGGGGCCACGGCGGCGTAGAAGCGGCGCGACAGGCTGGAGCTGGAGCCGTGGTGGGGCAGGACAAGGACGTCGGCTTGCAGGTTTTGGCCGGAGGCGGCGAGTTTTCGCAGTACGGCGGTTTCGGCGTCGCCGGGAAAAAGGGCCAGGCCGTGGCCGTTTCGGGTCAGACGCAGGATGAGCGAACCGTTGTTGTGGGAAAGATCGGCCTGGGGGCCGGGGTGGAGGACGTCGAGCACAAGGCCGTGGCCGAGATCAAGGCTGTCGCCGGCGGCCAGGGACCGGGTCGGAATACGGCGGCGGGCGAGGACTTCGGCCAGGGCCGGGCCGAGTTCGCCTTCAGGCGCGCCGCCGTTGTCCAGATAGGTTACGATGGCGAAGCGGTCCAGGAGCGAGACGTAGCCTTTGACGTGGTCGCTGTGAGGATGGCTGGCGATGGCCATCTCCAGGCGCGGCGGGCGGCCGTCGGCGAGGTAGGCCCCGACCACGGCCCGGCCGACGTCGAAGGAGCCGAAAAGGCCCCCGGCGTCGATGAGGAGCCTTTGGCCGCCGGGCAAGGCCACGGCCACGGCCTGCCCCTGGCCCACGTCCAGGACGGTGACGGCGACCTCCTGGGAAAACGCCTCAAGCCCGCGTGTCAGACTCGGGCCGGTCAGCAGCAGCAGGCTCACGGCCAGGGCGGCTTTTGGCAGCGGCCTCTTGGAGGCCACGGCCAGGGCCAGGGCGGCGAGCAGGCCGTAGCAGCCCAGCAGCTCCGGGGCCGAGGGGCGCAGCACGGCCCGGGCTGTCAGCAGGCCCTGGGCATCCAGGGCGGCCAGACCACGCATGAGCCAGGCGCAGCAGTCGGCCCCGGCCGTCAGCAGCGTGTGGGCGAGGGCACCAAGTCCGGGAACGGCGGCCGCCGCCGCGCCGCACAGGACCAGCGGCATGACCAGGCAGCCGAGGATGGGCAGCCACACCAGATTGATCCAGGGCGCGAAGGCGAAGTCGCCGAAAAGCCGGGCAATGAGCGGCAACACGGCGGCCTCGGCGGCAAGGCTCGTCCAGAGGATGCCCAGGCCGCCGACGAGGAGGGTTCGCAGAAGCGTGCCTTGGCCCGGAATGCGGGAAATCGCCCGGGCAAAGGGCGGCCAGAACAGGGCAATGCCGGCCACGGCCAGGGCCGAGAGCTGGAGGCTGGCGCTAAAGGCAGCCAGCGGCGAGACGACAAGAAAGGCGGCCAGGGCCAGGAACAGGCCGTCGAAAAGGGCCTTGTCGCGCCCCCAAAGCAGCATGAAGCCAAAAGCGGCGAACATCAACGCGGCGCGCACAAGCGACGGCGAGCCGCCGCCGATCCAGCAGTAGCCAACGACCAACGGCGCGGCGGCCAGGACGATGAGTTTTGGGCGCGGCAGGCGCAGATAGAGGCGGGGCATAAGACGCCCGACGGCCAGCACCAGCGCGGCGGCCAGCCCAACGACATAGGCCACGTTCATGCCGGACAGGGCCAGGGTATGGGCCAGGGAGGCCCGGCGCACCAGCTCAAGGTCGGTTTCGGCGAAGCCGGACTTGTCGTCGAAAAGCAGCGCCGCCACCATGGCCCGGCCGGCCGAGGCGGCGCTGTCGTCCAGCGAAGTGGCGGGCGAGACGGCGGGCGGCGGGGCCAGGGCAGCGGCCACCCGGTCGCGCAGGGCCTGCCGCCAGAGGGCCAAGGCGTTGTCGCTGACAGCCAGACGCGTGAGGTCGCCGCGCCCGCCCTTGGCGTAGGCGCGAAAAAATACGCCTTCCAGGCGGCGCAGGAAGGCGAAGTCGGTGGTTCCGGGGTTGGCGAAGCCGGCGGTCGGGCGGATGCGGCCGGTCACGGCCAGGACGTCGCCGGGAACGGGCGTCAGGTCGGGCTGGTCGAAGGTGACGGCCAACCGGCCGGGCAGCGGCGCAGCGGCGCAGTCGGGGCCGGTCAGGCGCACCTCGTCCAGGACCAGGGCCAGGCGACGCCCCGGCCGGGGATCGACGCTGGCGACGCGCCCCACGGCGGTGAGGGTTTTGGCGGCCAGGCACGGCGGCGCGTCAGGCGTTGCCGGCAGGGCCAGCCAGCCCGCGCCAAGGCCCAGGGCGAAGGCGGCGGCCAGGGCCGGCAGGCCCGGCCTCATGTTGCGCCCTTTCACCAATTCAAGCACTTTTTTGAAATCTTGGGATTTTTTGGGGTCCGTTGGCCTTAAGCCAGGATCAGCGCGCTTCAAGGGGTCGACAGGCGGTGACAGACCGCCCACGAACAGGGCGAGCAAGGCCAGGCCGAGAAGCGCAGGCAGCAGATATTCCACGCCCAGGATGCCGCCGGCATAGGCCAAAAGGCAGGGCTGCCAGGGCAAAAGCGGCGGCACGCCCCGGCCGGCGTCGTCATGGGGCGGGTCGTGCGCCAAAATGTTGCATCCCTGTCACGGTATTTTGCCCGGGATTGTAGAAAGCTTGGGGTCCGGCGGCAAGGGCCTTCGGCGGTTGCGGGCGCTGCCTCGGCGGGCGGCCGCATCCGGCGTCGTCCGGGCCTGGGTTTGCCCGCTCCGCTTGTCACCGGCCCGGCTTGGGGATAATGCTGTGAACCAATCCCCGCGCCCGGCCGGGCGCGACCAAGGAGCCTCCATGCACCGCCGCAGCATCGCCCTGTGCCTTTTCGCCGGACTGGCCCTGGCCGGTTGTTCCCAGGTCCAGCCCATCATGACGCCCCAGGAATTCGCCGCCGGTTGCGCCCAGGGCGCGGCCGGGGCCGACGCCGCTTGCTCGGCCAAGGTCTGCCAAGTCTACCAGGCCGTGGTCACGGACTATTACGAGAACATGGAAGGCTGCTACGCTGCCTGCAAGGACCGGGCGGCCTCCCTGGAAACCGGAGCCGATCCGGCCTGTCTGGCCATAATCCAGGGCGAGAAGGACCGGTGCATGGATTATTGCAACCGCAAGTTCTACCGCTGCAACTGCGCCAAGTAAGGTCAGCCAAACGCCGCGCCAGGCGGCGAAACCCCACAGACAAGGAGTACCCCATGGCGGTCAAGAAAATTCTCATGCTCGTCGGCGACTATGTCGAGGACTATGAAGTGATGGTCCCCTTCCAGATGCTGCTCATGGTCGGCCACGACGTCAAGGCCGTGTGCCCGGGCAAGAAGGCCGGCGAGACCGTGCGCACCGCCGTGCACGATTTCGAGGGCGACCAGACCTACAGCGAAAAGCCCGGCCACAACTTTGCGCTCAATTTCGACTTCGACGCCGTGGACCCGGCCGCCTTCGACGCCCTGGTGGTGCCCGGCGGCCGCGCCCCGGAATACATCCGGTTAAATCCCCGGGTCATCGAGATCGTCAAACATTTCGGGGCGACCAAAAAGCCCATCGCCGCCGTGTGCCACGGCCAGCAGGTGCTGGTCACGGCCGACGTCATCGCCGGCTGCCAGTGCATGGCCTACCCGGCGGTGCAGCCCGACATCGAACGGGCCGGGGCCACCTACGTTGGCCCCAACGAAACCTTCACCAACGCCGTGACCAGCGGCAACATCGTCACCGGCCCGGCCTGGCCGGCCCATCCCCAGTGGATGCGCCAGTTCCTGGACCTGCTCGGCACGAAAATCGAAGCCTAGGCTCCAGTCTGAAGACCAACCGGCGGCAGCTTTGCGTCCATCCTGATCCGCGAGGCTGCCGCCGCGTCGTGGCGTCGGGCGGCGCGTCCCTTGAAAAACATGCTGAAACTTTCGAAAAATGATTCTTTTTCGTGAGGTTGTTCCCCAAACACCGCTGACGCTTTTTTGAGGATGCAACGTAGGCCATCCGTGGCCAACGCCCGGCCTGCCGGCTCGAACTCACGGGAGAGCGCGCCGGTCCGGCCGGCGCGCCCCCAAATCCCCCCCTTTTTTCCACGGCGCAACGATGGTATAGCCCTGGGCGACCACCCGCCCGGCGGCGGCCCACCCGGCCCGCCGGCGCAACGAGGCGCTATGATCGACAAGACAAAACTGGATCGCCTGCGGCAACTCATCGGCGACTTTGCCGTCAACAAAGGAAAAGTGCTCCTGCTCGTTTCCTTTCTGCTCTTTATCGTCGCCGCCTACTACGTCATGGACTTCATCACCGAGGACAGCCTGGCGGTGAAGTACAAGAAGACCACGGCCCTGGTCGAGGAAGTGCAGGAAACGAAAAACGTCCTGACCATCGTCACCAGCCAGGGGTTCTTTGTCGTCGATCCCGGGCTGCGCTCGGACAAATTCAAAAACATCGCCGACTTCTTCCGCAAGGTCAAAGAAGACGGCTCGCCCGTGCGCATCGACTATAAGGACGTCGGCAACGACAAGGTCATCGAAAACGTCTTTTACCGGGCGGAATCCAACAAATTCGGCAAGATAGGTTCGCTTAAATAGACCCGGCCGGCCGGCAAATACAAAGCGGCGGTCGGCCAACGCCGCCCGCCGCTTCAAAAAAGCCCGGCCAATGGCCGCTCTACCAGTCCTGATCCTTGGGCTTGTTGGCCTGCTGGGACTTGATCAGCAGCAGGGAAATAAAGATGGTCGCAAACCCGAACAGCACGATAAGCCCGGCGAAATCAAATTTCACGGCGAACCCCCAGAAATGTTTTTGTGAAAAAAATCCTTACTCCCAAATGACCAGCCTGTCCAGACATGCCCGCCTTTTGGGCGGTAGCCTCGCCCTGGCGCTTACCTGCCTGGCCTGCTCGCCCGGGCCAGCCCAGGCCGCCGTCATCGAGGTCGGCGTGGATGCCTACAAGGTCAACGGCGGCCCGGCCGAAACCGCCGCCTGGGACGTGGCCGAACGGCTGGCCATGGCCAAGGACGTGGCCATCGTGGTCATGAACCCCAAGGCCAACAAGGGGACCGTCCAGATCCTCATGCAAAACCTCGAAACCCTCAAGATTCCCACGCTTTTCACCAAAAAAGCCGATTACGACGTTTTGCTTAAGCGCGGTTTCATCAAGCCCCATCCCGCGCCTTGACAGGCGGCCGCCCCCCGGCTACCTCCCCGGAAATCGACCTGGGTGCCCTCACGGGCTTAATAGGGAATCCCGTTCAAATCGGGAGCGGTCCCGCCGCCGTCAGTTCCACGCAAAGGTCGGCCTCCACGCGCGCCACTGGGAAGCACTTCCCGGGAAGGCCGGGGCCGATGGAACAAGCCGGAAGACCTGCCCGGGTTCTGGCACATCCCGCCGGCAACGAGGGCTTTTGCCGGCCGGGACGCGGCTTCGGGCGCTTTTTCGTCTCCCGTCCGCTTTCCTCAAGAGCCCTCCATTTCCGTGGAGGTTACCTGGCATGATTCGTCTGACCCGTCTTACGCATCTGGCGCGCTTGGTCCTGTCCCTGTCCCTGGTCCTGGCCCTGGCCGCCCCGGCCGCCGCCGGCCACGACGCCAAGAAGGAACCGAAAAAAGCCATTGTCGTGGCCGCCTTTGGCACCACCGTGCCCGAGGCCGCCCCGGCCATCGAAAAGATGGTGGCCCGGGTCAAGGCCGCCTATCCCGGCGTGCCCGTGACCCTGTGCTACACCGCCGCCATGATCCGGGCCAAACTGGCCAAGGAAGGCAAACGCGTGCCCTCCCCGGCCGAGGCCCTGGCCGCCCTGCCCGATCAGGGCGTCACCGACGTGGCCCTTTTTTCCCTGCAAACCGTCCCCGGGCACGAATACCACGACCTCGTGCGCACGGCCGCCGCGTTCTCGCGCATGCCCAAGGGTCTGTCCCGGGTCGAGGTGACCGCGCCGCTGTTGTTTGAGGCCGAGGATTTCGCCAAGGCCGCCGCCGCGCTGCTTGAAGCCGCGCCCAAGGACCGCAAGCCCGGAGAAGCCGTCATCTTCGTCGGCCACGGCACCGAGCATCCCGCCAACATGGCCTATCCGGCCCTGCAGTACAGCCTGTGGCGGCTGGATAAAAACGCCTTTGTCGCCACCGTGGAAGGCACGCCCTCCTTTGACGACGCCGTGGCCGAACTCCAGGCCAAGGGCGTCAAGAAAGCCTGGCTCATTCCGCTTTTTGCCGTGGCCGGCGACCATGCCCGCAACGACATGGCCGGCAAGGAAAAGGACTCCCTGGCCTCGATGCTCACCGCCGCCGGCGTGGAGACCAAGGCCGTGCTGGCCGGCGCGGCCGAGCATAGCGGCGTGGCCGACATCTGGATCGAACACCTCAAGACAACCTTCGACGCCCTGCCCGGGAAATAATGCCGCCACACGCCTTCCCCCGGGGCGGGGTCCTGAAGCGGACCCTGCCCCTTGTCCTGGCCGGGCTGGCTGCGCTCAGCGCCGCCTGTCTGGCCGGGGCCTATCCGGCTGCCCCGGGGGACGTGCTGGCCGTGCTGGCCCGGGCGGCCGGCCTGGCCGTCCCGGCTCCGGCCGATCCGGCCCTGCCCACGGTGGTCATGGAACTGCGCCTGACCCGGGCGCTTTTGGCCTATGGCGTGGGCGCGGCCCTGGCCGTGGCCGGCGCGGCCTTCCAGGGCGTGCTGCGAAATCCCCTGGCCGATCCCTTTACCCTGGGCGTCTCGGGCGGCGCGGCTTTTGGCGCGGCCTTGTCCCTGACGCTGGGCCTGGGCGCGGCCCTGGGCTCAACGCTCGTCACCCCGGCCTGCGCCCTGGCCGGCGGCGGCGCGACCCTGGTCGCGGTCCTGGCCCTGTCCCGGCTGGCCGGGGGGCTGCGACGCGAGACGGTGGTTTTGTCCGGCATCGTGGCGGCCACCTTCCTGTCCGCCCTGCTCTCCCTGGTCAAGGCG
Organism: Solidesulfovibrio carbinolicus; assembly: GCF_004135975.1. Lineage (NCBI taxonomy): Bacteria > Pseudomonadati > Thermodesulfobacteriota > Desulfovibrionia > Desulfovibrionales > Desulfovibrionaceae > Solidesulfovibrio > Solidesulfovibrio carbinolicus. The sequence goes on from NZ_CP026538.1 coordinate 3,144,016, forward strand.
CTTAACGAAGAATCCGTGGCCGGCATCGTGTTCTGGATCATGGGCGGCTTTCAGGGCAAGGGCCGGGCCGAACTGGCCCTGTTCCTCCCCTGCCTGCTGCTTGGCCTGGCCGGCGTGGCGCTGTTCCTTCGCGAGCTGGACATTTTGCTCTTGGGCGAACGCCAGGCCCGGCAGCTCGGCGTGGCCGCCGGCCGGTCGCGGCTGGCCCTTCTTGGCGCGGCGAGCTTACTCACCGCCGGCGCCGTGGCCGTTTCCGGGGTCATCGGCTTTGTGGGGCTTATCGCCCCCCATGCCTGCCGGCGGCTCTACGGCGGCGAACACGGGGCGCTGGTGCCCCAGGCCGCCCTGGCCGGCGGGGCGCTGTTGTGCGGGGCCGACGTCCTGGCCCGGGTGATCCTGCCCGGCGGCGCGGAGTTGCCCGTGGGCGTGGTCACGGCCCTGCTCGGCGGGCCGTTTTTTTGCTTCCTGCTCCTGACCGGGCGCGGGGGGCGGGCGTGATCCGCTGCCGCGACCTGACCAGCGGCTACCGGGGCCGGGCTGTCCTTGGCGGGCTGAGCCTTACCGTGGCCGCCGGGGAAATGGTCGCCGTCCTTGGCCCCAACGGTGCGGGCAAGACCACGCTGCTGTTGGCGCTTTCGGGTGTGCTGTCGCCGGGCGCGGGCACGGTGGTCCTGGCCGGGCGCGATCTGGCCGAACTCACCGACCGGCAGCGGGCCAGGCTCGTGGCCTCCGTGCCCCAGCGCGGCGAAAACACCGGGGAACTGGCCGTGCGCTCGGTGGTGCTCATGGGGCGCTATCCGTATCTGGGATTTCTTGGCGGCTACGGCCCGGAAGACCACCGGGCGGCCGAGGCGGCCATGGAGGCCGTGGGCCTGGGCGGTCTTGCCGACAGACGCCTTCATGAACTGTCCGGCGGCGAATTCCAGCGGGTGCTGGCCGCCCGGGCCTTGGCCCAGGAAAGCGGCATTTTGCTTCTGGACGAAGCCTCGGCCAGCCTGGACATCGCCCGCAAGATGGACCTCTACCGCTTGCTCGCCACCCGTAACGCGGCCGGGGTCACCATTCTGGCCGCCCTGCACGACATCAATCTGGCCGCGCTGTTCTGTCGGCGGCTGGTGTTTCTCAAAGATGGCCGCATCGAGGCCGACGGCCCCACGGCCGAGGTTTTTACGCAGCAAACCCTTTCGAGGATTTATGAAACCGACATCATCGTCATTGCCCATCCCCAGACCGGCGCGCCCCAGGCGTTGGCTGCCGGCGGCGGTCTGCCTGCTGGCCGGCCTGCTGGCGGCCGCGCCGGCCCATAGCCAAGGCCCGGCCGTCGTCGATGACCTGGGCAACACCGTCGCCCTTTCCGCCCCGGCTCGGCGCGTCGTGCCGCTTTACGGCGCTTTTGTGGATATCCTGGCCGGCATGGGACTGACCGACCGCGTGGTCGCCCGCACCGAAGCCGACCCGGCTCCGGCCGGCGAGCCGGAACTGCCGGTCATCGGCACCCACATGCGCCCCAACATTGAGCGCGTCCTGGCCGTGCGCCCGGATCTCGTGTTGCAAATGGACGGCCGGGGCGAAGCCCGGGAATCTGCCGCCAGGCTCGCCGGCCTGGGCATCCCCACGGCGGTCTTTGCCGTGTCGGATTTTCCAACGTTATTTTCCGCCATTGACCGCATCGGCGTGCTGTGCGGCGACGAAACCGGGGCGCGCAACCTGCGTGAAGCCCTGGCTGGCCGCCTGCTCGCCGTCAAAAGGCCGGCCGGCCCGCCGCCCAAGGTCTTTTTTGAGGTGCGCTCGGGCAGCCTGCTGGCCGCCGGCAACACCTCCATGGCCTCGGCCGTCATCGCCGCCGCCGGCGGCAACAACGCCGTGACGACAAAGGACAAAATCGTGCGATTATCCGACGAGGAACTGCTGCGCCTGGCCCCGGACGTCTGCCTCACCCAGCGCGGCCCCATGAACCCCGAAGCCCGGTCCATGGCCGAGCGGCCCGAGTACGCCACGCTGCCCTGCGTGCAAAACGGCCGGGCCTTTGTGGTGGACGAGGCGACCTTCTCCCGGCCCGGGCCGGGAAGCGTGACGGCCGTGGAAGAACTGGCCGCGCTGCTGTCCGGGAGGCCGTCATGACCCGCCCGGGAACGCTTTTCGGCATCGGCGTCGGCCCCGGCGACCCGGAGCTGGTGACGCTTAAGGCCGTGCGCGTTCTTGGCGCGGTGGACGCCGTCTTTGCCGCCTCGTCGAGCAAAAACGACTATTCCATCGCCGAGGCCATCGTCGCCCCCCATCTGCCGGCCAGCCAGGGGCTCACCCGTCTGCCCTTTCCCATGACCCGCGATCAGGCCGCCCTGGACGCGGCCTGGGCAAAAAACGCCGCAGCCATGGCCGCAGTGTTGGCCGCCGGGCGCGACGCGGCCTTTATCACCCTGGGCGATCCGCTGCTCTACAGCACCTTTGGCTACGTGCTCCCGCGCCTGCGCGATCTTGTGCCGGGCCTTGCCGTGGAGATCGTGCCCGGCATCACCTCGTTTCAGGCGGCAGCAGCCCGCACCGGCCAGGTACTGGCCGAGGGCGGCGAAAACCTGCTGGTGGCTTCGGGCATCGACGACGACGGCCGGCTGGCCGCCGCCCTGGAAACGGCCGACAACGCCGTGATCCTCAAAGCCTACAAAAGCTTTCCCCGGCTTCGCGCCCTGCTCTCCGGCCTGGGTCTGTCCCGAGGCACGACCTTCGTCACCCGCCTGGGCCATGACGGCGAGGCCGTGGAGCGCGACCTGGACAACGCCCCCGAACGCCCCCATTACCTGTCGCTGTGCCTGATCAAGCGGGGGCGCGGCTAGCAACAAACACGGCGGTCCGAACGTTTAAGCGGCCCCGTCCGCCCAAGCGTCGCGGCCCTAGCAAGGGACGCTGAGCGCCAGCCCGCCCTGGGCGGTTTCCTTGTATTTGGTGCACATGTCGCGCCCGGTCTGGGCCATGGCCGCGATGGCCTGGTCCAGGCCCACCACATGGTGGCCCGGGGTCTCGGCGGCGGCGATCTGGTAGGCGGCAAACGCCTTGACCGCACCCATGGCGTTGCGCTCGATGCAGGGAATCTGGACGTAGCCGGCCACCGGGTCGCAGGTCAGGCCCAGGCAGTGCTCCAGGGCGGTTTCGGCGGCGTTTTCCACCACATGGACGCCATGCCCGTTGGCCTGGGCCAAAAAGGCGGCGGCCATGGCCGAGGCCACGCCCACCTCGCCCTGGCAGCCCACTTCCGCGCCGCTCACCGAGGCGTTATGCTTGGCTAAAAGGCCCACCATGCCGGCCACGAGCAAGGCCTCGCGGAAGTTCTTGCGAAACACGCCGGCCGTGGGGCGCAGCACCTTGGCGATGTAGAGCACTCCGGCCAGCACGCCGGCCGCCCCGGCCGTGGGCGCGGTGACGATAATGTGGCCGCAGGCGTTCTCCTCGGCCCCGGCAAAGGCGCAGGCGCAAAGGGCCAGGATGGGCCGGTCAGCCATCTGCGGGTCCTGGCGGTAGCGCGCGAAAAGAACGCCCGCCTTGCGCCACAGCCCAAGCGGCCCCGGCAGCGGCCCCTCTGCCTCCAGCCCACGCTCCACCACGTCGATCATCACCCGCATGACGCCGTCAAGCCGCTCCACGATGGCCTGCCGGGACAGGCCGCTGACCACCTCTTCATTGGCCATGAGCACGTCGGGCAGGGACAGGCCCGTCTCCTCCACCAAGCGGCGCAGGCCGGCCATGCTCGAATAGGGATACGGCGGCAGGGGCCGCACCGGAGGTTCCTCGCCCTGCCATTCCACGAACCCGCCGCCCACGGAATAGGCCTCCCGCGTAAAAAGCACGGTCCCGTCCCCGGCCGTCACCCGAAACACCATGGTGTTGGGGTGGCGCGTGGGCACGGTCAGCAGGTCGAGGGCCACGGCGCGCGGCGAAATGGCGATGCTCCGCCCGGCCACGACGACCGTCCCGCCGGGATAGTCGCTCAGGCCGTCGACGATGTCGGGCGGGCAGGATTCCGGGCGATGGCCGAGCAGCCCGGCCAGAAGCGCCTGGGGCGTGCCATGGCCCTGGCCGGTGGCGGCCAGGGAGCCCAGCAGGCGCACGTCCACGGCGGCGGCCCGGTCCAGGGTTTCGGCCGGCAGGCCCGAGACGGCCGCCAGGAAATCGGCGGCGGCGCGCATGGGGCCGATAGTGTGGGAACTCGACGGCCCGGGGCCGATCTTGAACAGGTCGAGGATGGGCGTGGCGATGGGCGGGCGGGCGGCGTCCATGGATGTCCTTACGGGGTTTCGGGGTTGTCGGGCGTCTGGTCCGGGGAGGCGGCCTGGGGCGTGGGCGAAACAAGCTGGTCCAGGAGCGCCTCGGCGTTGTCCGGGCTCATGTAGCGCCGGCCCGAGGCCACGGTGCGGATGGCCACGAACAGTTCGCTGTCCAGGGCCTGCTTCTCGATGGAGCCCAGGGCTCCGGCGCTCATGACAAAGCCCATGTCGGTCTTGAAGAAGCCGAACTTGAGCAGATCGGGCACGGCCCGTCAAAACGACGCAATGCCGGCGATACGCGGGTCGGCGTCAGTCGGCCTTGCCCTTAAAAAACAGCGCGAACAGCCGCCCCGGCCCCAGGGCTTTTTCCAGCTGGCGCACGGCGAAAAGGGGGATCAGGGTCACATAAAGGATCAGGAAGTTGGCCAGCACTTCCTGTTTTTGCATATTAAGGACGGCATCAATCCCCCAGGCCAGACCACGGCCGTGCAGCAGGCCGTCCACGATCTTTTCCACAAAGGAGAAGATGATGACCAGCAAGCTGCACAACAAGGTCTGACGCAAGGCGGCGAGAATGAGCGGTCCGCGAGGCGCGCTTCTGCCCAGACCCAGCCAGTCGCCCAAAAGAATGACCTTGGCCAGGATGGCCGCTTCGAACAGGGAATAGCCGTAGTGGTAGTAGGAGAGGTTATGCTCCTGTAGCACCAGGCGCTTGTAGATGGTAAACGAGCCAAGAAAAGCGGCCAGATAGACAAAGAGCATGAGGTACTCCTTGGTCTCCTGGACGAAGCGTTCCTTGACCCTGGCTTTGTCGATGGGCATGTCCGTCCTCCGATGGCGACGCGCGGCCTGAGGCCGGCTTTCTGAGAACATGCCGATTCCATGGGAAAATACAACTCTCATGTCGTGCAGGAGGGAATGCCCAAACCGCAGCTCTCACGCTCCACCACCCAAAGATGGCAATCAGAAACTCCAAGAGATTGGCGCGCTCGCCGCGCCTTCCGAAACGGCCTCGCCGGGCTGGGGCCAGGTTCGGAAAATTCCGGGCCACTCACTCGTACGGCAACAGACTCCACGAACTGTTTACATTTGAAAATCAGCGGCAAAAGGGCGCGTACGCCGCAGTGCGCCGGCAAGGCCTTTGTGGACGCAAGGTACAAAGCCGGATGCACCGGGCCTGTCCCCGCCGGTCTCAGGGATGCGCAGCCAGGGGAGCGCACTCCCGGCGCATCTCGCGGAAGATCTCGCCCAGGGGCACAAGCCCCAGGAGCTTGTCTCCTTCCAGCACCACGGCGAACCGGCTGTCGGCCTTGATCATGGCGTCCAGGACCAGATGCAGGGAATCCGACGGCGCGACCTTGGGGATGTCGCGCCGGGCGGCCTCGGACGCCTTCCGGGCCATGCAGCGGCGGCAGGCCAGTCGGTAGGTGTCCTCGAAATCGTCGTCGCCCAGGCTTTCGCGCAGGCTGGCGTCCAGTGCGCAGTCGTTTAAGTCCGACAACAGCGTGCGCAGGCTGACGATGCCCACGAACCGGCCGGCCCGCATGACCGCGGCGGCGTCGAGGTCCGGGCTTTTCTCCAAGTGGCGCGACAGTTTGTCAGCCACGGTCTCCAGGGACTCGGCGGCATCGACGGCAAGCACGTCGGTGCGCAAGGCGTCAAAGGCGCGTTTGCGTAGCATGGTCGTCTCCGATGGCGTGGAAAGCCCCAATGTAGCCTGGACCGCGCCGGTTTGCCAAGTTCCGCTCAGTCAAAATCCGCCAAAAGCGCTCCGATATGCACCCGTCCAAAGAGCACCACGGGCGAATATTTGTTGCGAAGCCGCCAGACCGCCTGCTGGAGCTGATCGGACGTAATGCCGTTTCGCAGCGCCGTGTAGGCCTCGATAAAGGCGGCCAGGGAGTCGCAGACCTTGAGCAGCTCGCCGTCCTTGGGATCAAAGGCGTCGAGGTTGCAGCGCCCGTCCAGATCGGCCGGCGTCACCCGCGACGCCTTGCCGGTCTCGTCGCGGATGGACTCGTAAAATTCCGACCCCACTTCCATGCCGAGCAGATAGGACAACCGCTCCGCCAGCCCGGCGTAGCCGCCGCGCTTGAGCACCGAAAACACCCGGCGCTCCAGCTCGCGCTCTTCATATTCCTTGATCATGTCGCCAAGGGTGCTCACCGACTGCTTGACCGGCGAGATGATGTCGCGGGTCAGCAGTTCGGGCATGTCGTGGACCAGGCCGGCGAAGAAGTTGTTCAGTCTGCGGGCCGGGCAGGCCCCCACGGCCAGACTGAAGAAATAGCCGTAGGCCGCCACCAGAAACATGTGGCCCAGGACCGAGGTCTCCGGGATGCGTGGCGTCTGGGACCAGCGGGTCTGGAAACGCAGCTGCCCCAGCAGCCGGCCGAAATGCCCCAGCGGTGTTTTCCTGCCGGCGAAAAGCCCGTCGGCCAGGTCGGTCACGCCGCGCAGGTCGGCAAACCGGGCCAAACCGCCGGTAAAGGACGACTCGATGTCGAGGAGTTCGTCGTCCCAGGGGTTGTCGCGCTTAATTAAGGAATATTCCCAGCCGCTGGCATAGAGGTGGGCGGCGTCGAGGATGCGCCGGGCCGGGGAGTCGCCCTCCGGCACGGCCAGATAGGCTGTCAACCGCTGCCAGAAGCCGTCGCCCAGTTCGCGCACGCGTGGTTCGAGCTGGTCCAGCACCCAGTCGGTGAGCTGGCGATAGTGGGCCGGGTTGGCCTTGATCTTATAGAAGACCGGCGGCTTGATGTCGGTGATGACCAGCCGGTAGAGGTATTCAAAAAGCCCGCCCTCGACGATTTCCAGCCCCAGCGCCAGCTTCTCGGCCTCGGCCAGGCCCTCTGAATTCAACTCATAGAGCATCCAGGCCACCATCATCTTATGGGCCTGCTTGTCCACCTCCACCAGATCCATGCTGCGGTGCTTGTCGTTCCAGCGCTTCATGAACGACCCGGCAAACAAAAACTGCAAAAGCCCCTTGCGCACGCTGACCATGCCTGCTCCTTGGATCACGGCGGCCGGCCCCGGACGAGCCCCGCTCCTGCGTACAAAGGGCCTCGCCCTTTTGGGCAGACTACGCCAAACGCGCCGCGTTGTCTTCGGGTTCCAAATGCGCTAAATTTACGCCTCCGCCGCCCCCCCCAAATAACCCCGGACCAGCGCCGACAGGGGCTTTGGGCGCGCCGCCCGGACCGGGCCGGACGAAAATTCCAGTTGACAACCGCGCGCCCCGGGAATACAGAATTCGTCTTTCGAGCACATCAGAGGAGCCGCCATGAAAACGTTTAGCCCGAAGCCCACAGATATTACCCGCAATTGGTTCGTGGTCGACGCCTCGGACAAGATCCTCGGCCGCCTCGCTTCCGCCGTGGCCGTTCGCCTGCGCGGCAAGCACAAGGTGGAGTTCGCCCCGCATATGGATACCGGCGACTGCATCATCGTGGTCAACGCCGCCAAGGTGCTGACCACCGGACGCAAGCTGGACCAGAAGAAATACTATCGCCACTCCGGATGGATCGGCGGCCTGAAGGAAACTTCCCTGCGCGACATGCTGGCCAAAAAGCCGGAAGACGTCATTCGCAAGGCCGTGCGCGGCATGCTGCCCAAAAACCGTCTCGGTCGGGCCATGCTCAAGAAGCTGAAGATCTACGCCGGCGAAGCCCACCCCCACGAGGCCCAGAAGCCCGAAACCCTGGACGTCTAACCCGGCATCCCGGAGAACGCACCAATGAGCGACGAATTTTACTACGGAACAGGCCGCCGCAAATCCGCCGTGGCCCGCACCCGCCTCTACAAAGGCAATGGCCGCATCCTCGTCAACGACCGGCCCTTCGAAGAGTACTTCCCCCGGCCCACCTTGCTTGCCATCGTGCGCCAGGCCCTGGCCTTGACCAAGCTGGAAGGCCGCCTGGACGTCAAGGTCAACGTTGCCGGCGGCGGCATGACCGGCCAGGCCGAAGCCGTGCGCCACGGCATCTCCCGGGCCCTGTGCCTCCTGGACCCCGAGCTGCGCGGCGTTCTCAAGAAGGCCGGCCTGCTCACCCGCGACTCCCGCGAAAAGGAACGCAAAAAGTACGGCCAGCGCGGCGCCCGCGCCCGCTTCCAGTACTCGAAGCGTTAATCCACGCGGCGATTACAGGACGATTCGAGGCGGAACCGCGAAAGCGGTTCCGCCTTTTGGCGTTCGCGCAAGGAGGTCCCCATGGCCGAACACAAGCCCCGCCCCAAACTCATCTTTGCCGACGCCGCCGGCAACATCTACGACCACCCGGACCTCGAAATGCTCGTGCGCCGGGGCGACCGCCTGGAACCGCCCAGGCCCGACGAAATCATCGCCCTGCCCCCGGAGTCCGAACTCTTCCTGCTGCCCGGCCGCGACGCCCTGGGCTTTGATCCCGATTCCGGCGAGATCGAACGCCTGGACGAACGCGCCGTGGCCGCTTTCGTCAGCCCGGGCTACACGCTTTCGGCCACCGCCGCCTACGCCGCCCGCGACGGCGCGCCGACCCTGCCCCTTTTCGCCTACGGCGCGGTGGGGTTCAGCGGCGACCGTTTTTACGTGTGCGCCGCCAAGGTCGACAACGACCCGCGCCAGATTTTCACCGGCATCCCCCGCGACTGCATCATGAAGGGCGCCCAGGCCCTGCGCCGCAAATTCCCCAAAAACCGCCTCATCGATCACCTCTCGGGCTGTGCGCTCACCTCCTGCTGCCCGGCCGCCCGCAACCTGGCCCTGGGTCGCTTTGAAGCGCCCCTGCCCACCTCCCGGGCCTGCAACGCCCGCTGCATCGGCTGCCTGTCGCTCCAGGACCCGGACTCCGGCTTTCCCTCGACCCAGACGCGCATCCGCTTTCGCCCCACGGCCCAGGAAATCGTCGAGGTCATGACCGAACACGGCCGCCGCGAAAAGCGCCCCGTGTTCTCCTTCGGTCAGGGCTGCGAAGGCGAACCCCTCACCGAAGCCAAGGTCATCGGCGAGGCCGTCACCCGCTTTCGCCAATCCGGTGGCCAGGGCACGGTCAACATCAACACCAACGCCAGCCTGCCCGAGGCCGTGGAAACCTTCGCCGCCGCCGGCGGATCATCGATTCGCGTGAGCCTGTCCAGCGCCGAACCGGCCCTCTACCAAGCCTACTATAGGCCCCAAGGCTACGTCTTCGCCGACGTGCGCCAGTCCATCGCCCGGGCCAAGGCCGGCGGACTCTTCGTGTCGCTCAATTACCTCTTCTTCCCCGGCGTCTCGGACACCGAAGCCGAACTGGCCGCCCTCACCGAACTGGTCGAGGCCAACAAAGTGGACTTCATCCAGCTGCGAAACCTCAATCTTGACCCCGAACTTTACATGCAGGTGGCGACCGCAAGCGGCGTCCTGGCCGATCCCGCCCGCCAGGCCTCCATGGGGCTGGCCCACTTCCGCAAACGCCTGCGCAAGGCCTGCCCATGGTTGAAATTCGGCTATTTCAATCCGTACTTGGGGGATAGAGACGGGTTGAGGGATAAAGAGGAAGAATAAGAGGAAGATGCCTCCGGCGGCCGGGGGCTGAGGCCCCCGGACCCCCCAAATGGTCAAGGGGGGAACGGGGCTGCGCCGTAGAGCCAGGATTTTACCAAGGGGCGTACGCCCCAAACGAGAAGCCGCCCCTGGCGCGGACCGGATACTCCGGTCTGCGCCAGGGGCGGCTTCGGCGTTTCAGGGAAAGGTCGGCCTAGGCTTCGCATCCCCCAAAAATACGATAGTATTTTTAACAAACCATGGTTTTAGCCTGTTGTCTGCGAAATGTCCTCTGCGCTGTCCGTGGGCGCAACCTAGACTTCGCCGTCCGGGAAGACCACTTCGACCTGCTCGGCCCCGTCCTTGCGGATGTCGATGCGGCCAATGACCCGGGCGTACTCGCCAAGGGCTTTCAAGCGCTGCATCACGTCGTCGGCGATCTCCGGGGCCACAATGAGCATGTAGCCCACGCCGCAGTTGAAAATCTGCAGCATCTCCGGCCAGGTCAGATTGCCCTGAGCCTTGAGCCAATCGAACACCGGCGGCACATGCCAGGAGCCGAAACGGATGTTGGCGGCCACGCCCTTGGGCAGGACGCGGTTGACGTTGTCATAGAACCCGCCGCCCGTGATGTGGACCATGCCGCGAATCTCGAAGTCGCGCAGCAAATTCAGCACGGTCTTGCCGTAGATGCGGGTGGGGGCCAAAAGCGCCTCGGCCATGGTCTGGGTGGAATTGGGCAGGGGATCGCTGCCCGTCAGCCCCGAGGCGGCGAAGAGCTTGCGGATCAGCGAATAGCCGTTGGAATGCGGCCCGGATGAGTTGATGCCGATGACCACGTCACCAACGCCGATGGACGAACCGTCCACGATCTTGGGATAGTCCACCAGCCCCACGCAAAAGCCGGCCAGATCGTATTCCTCGTCGGCGTAGAAGCCGGGCATCTCGGCCGTCTCGCCGCCTAAAAGCGCGCACCCGGCCTCCTTGCAGCCGTTGGCGATGCCGGTGATGACCTGCTCGGCCAACCCCACGGACAGCTTGCCGGTGGCGAAATAGTCGAGGAAGAAAAGCGGCTTTGCGCCCTGCACCAGGATGTCGTTGACACACATGGCCACAAGGTCGATACCGATGGTATCGTGCTTGGCGAACTCGTGGGCGAGCTTGAGCTTGGTGCCCACCCCGTCGGTGCCGGAGACCAGCACCGGTTCCGCGCAGGTCTCGGTGTCGAGCTTGAAAAGCCCGCCGAAACCGCCGATATCCGAAAGGACGCCCTTGCCGTACGTGCCGGCCACAAGGGACTTGATGCGCGAAACCAGGGTATTGCCGGCGTCGATGTCGACGCCCGCCGCCTTGTAGGCTGCCGCTCTGTCGGCCATGATGGGTCGCTCCTTGGGGGAAATGCCGTATGAAAACGCGCCATGCTAGCCGCTTTGCCGACGGAGTTCAAGGGAACGCGGCTCCTCGCCGAAGCCCGGCGACGCTCCTGGCCGCCGCCCTGGCCCTGGCCGTCGCCCTGCCCGGCCCGGTCCTGGCCGACGGCGGCCCGTCCGGCCAATCCCCGGCCTACGGCCCGCCGCCCGAGCCGCCTTCCCCCAGCGATTGGGACCGTGACGACGCTCCCCGGCGCGACACGCGCATCGGGACCATTGACCACGGCAAGCTCGGCCGCGACGACGACGGCAACGTCACCATGCAGGTCGGCCCGCGCCCCAAAAAAGACCAGGGCCAGTCCCAGGCCGGCCCGTTCTACATCTATCCGCAAATTGGCATGCCCCCCGGCCCCTACGGCCAGCAGCCCGGCTCTCCAGGCCAGCAGCCGCCCGGCCGGCAGGGCCAACCGGGGCAATACGGACCGCCGGGACAACAAGGGCCATACGGACAATACGGCCAGCCCGGCCAGGGGCAACACCCCGGCCAACCCGGCCAGGGCGGCCAGCCGCCCCAAGGGCAATCCGGCGGCCCCGGCAGCCAGGGCAATCCCTGGAACCAGTGGAATCAAGCCGGCCAGCCCTAGGGCCAAGCCCCTCCGGCCGCCGGCAACGGCTCCTGAAGCCATTGCCCCAACATCAAGAAAGGGAGGTCGCCATGCATCCCGCCGCGCTGTGGAAAGCCCTGCCCGACGGCCGCGTGTCCTGCCGGCTGTGTTCCCATTTCTGCCGCATAGCCCCCGGCCGGCGCGGATTGTGCGGCGTGCGCGAAAATCGGGACGGCGCGCTTTTCACCCTGGTCCATGACCGGGTGGCGGCGGTCAACCTCGATCCGGTGGAAAAAAAGCCGCTCTACCATTTCCTGCCGGGCACGACGACCTTTTCCTTCGGGACCATGGGCTGCAACCTGTCCTGCGCCTTTTGCCAGAACGCCGGCCTGTCCCAGCCGCCGCGCCAGGGCAAGGCCATTGCCGGCGAGACGGTCGATCCGGCCGGGCTTGTAGCCGCCGCCAAACGCAGCGGCGCTGCCTCGGTGTCCTACACTTATTCCGAACCTACGGTGTTTTACGAGCTCATGGCCGACACGGCCGAGCTGACCCAGGCCGAGGGGCTTAAAAACATCATGGTTTCCAACGGCTTCATGAGCCGGGCCTGTCTGGATGCCCTGGCCGGGCGCATCCACGCGGCCAACATCGACCTCAAGGCCATGCGGGAAGACTTCTACCACCGCGTCTGCGGCGCGCATCTGCGCCCGGTGCTGCAAAATCTCGTCACCATCCGCAAGCTTGGCTGGTGGCTGGAGGTGACGACGCTTATCATCCCGGGCCTTAACGACGCTCCCGAGGAACTGCGCGAGCTGGCCGATTTTCTGGTCCAGGAGCTCGGGCCGGAAACGCCCTGGCACATCTCGCGCTTCCATCCCGATTTCGCCATGCGCGACCGGCCGCCCACGCCCACACGCACCCTGGCCCTGGCCTGGGACATCGGCCGCGAGGCCGGTCTGCGCTACGTCTATGTGGGCAACGTCCACGACGCGGCCCGCAGCGCCACCTACTGCCCCGGCTGCGGCGAGCGGCTGATCGAACGCGAGGGCATGGGGCTTACGGCGGCGCGCACGGTGGAAGGACGCTGCGGCTCCTGCGGGGCGGTCATTGCCGGCGTCGGGCTGCCGTAACCGGCCACCTGGGCCGGCCGACGCGTCCGGCGCGGCCACGGGCGTCGTCGAAGGCCGACCCTCGCCCAAAATACCGGGAGTCCGACCGGATGCCTGCTTGCCTTGGGAGGAGAGTTGCAGTAACGAGAACCCTCTTCGTCGGGGCGTGGCGCAGACTGGTAGCGCGCCTGCTTTGGGAGCAGGATGCCGGGTGTTCAAATCACCTCGCCCCGACCAGCAAATTCAATGGCTTACGAGTAAAATCGTAGGCCATTTTTTGTTGAAAAAGTTTTGGGTACAAATTGGGGTACAAAAAGTAAGCCCGTTGGGCACGGCCCGGGGAACGCCCCGGCGAAACTGTCCAAGAAACCCTAGACCGCTACAGCAGTTCTTAAAACAATCGCATCCCGACCTGGACACAGTCTTTTTTTTAGGGTATGGGTTATAAACTGAGAAATATCTCAGTGCTGTGCGCTTTTTTTAGAAATCGCAACAGCAGCAAGTCGTAGAGATTGCCATGGACCAAGGTTGTTGAACGCTGAACAAACACCGGGCACAACCAAATCTACTCCGTTCTTTGCTCTTGTTGTAGCATGCATTTGAAACCGAAAACAAAACGGTGACAAAATGTCCATGAAAAACAACCGCGCATCTTCTTTGAGACTTCATATACTTACACGCATTGCTTCGTCAGCTTGTTTGCTTATATTTTTCACTATTTTCCCCTGTGCCGCTGCGGACTCAACCGCCGAGACACAGGCGACATCGCGCGAAGAAGTGCAGTTTGATCGGTTACAAGGCGTTATTAAAAATATTCGAGCAAGAGTTTGGACTCTTGAGCTGCCAAATGGACAGACCAAAGACATCCGGCTGGCAAAAAACGTCTATTTGCACCCCCTCTCCGGATTGGACGAGCATAATCTCATTGCTGACCTCAAGGGCGTCGAGGACATCCCCAAGGGTGCGAGGGTGATTGTTTCGGGCCAAGTCTACACCAATGACCCGATTGTGCTGGCCAAGGAAGTGACCGTTCTGGGTTTGGACGAAGAGGCCTTGCTTATTGAGCGTCCGGACTGGTGGTCGTCACAGGCACGTTCTCTCGCCGACTTTTGGATTCGGGCGTATTTTCATGACGGGGACATCGCGGATCCTTCCAACTACCGCACTGTGATCAACAAAATCGGCAGCCCCAGGCCGGAGTTGGTCAACTTACAAGAAACGGCCACGCTTTCGCGGCTCATTTACGGACTGAGTTCAACCTATATCATCACTGGAAATCAAAGAGTGCTTCGGGCCGCCAGCGAGTTCGTCCGCTTTCAGCGCGAACGGATGCGCATTGAGTCTGCGGACGGCAAGCACGTTTACTGGCTTCACGCCCGGCGCGGCGGATGTGAGTTGACGATCAATTTGAGACGCGTTTCGCGCGATTTGATACAAACCCCGTCGCCCGTCTGGCCTCGGTAATTGATACTGTCCCGGGAGAATGGGGGAAGGGGGTGGACGGTGGGGCCTCTCGCAAAACCCCACATAGCGCTCCAGGCGGCTGCCCGTGCTACGGCAGAGAGAATATCACCGTGTCACGTCCACCAAGGGGACTTTAAACGAAGCACGCGGCAGGAGCAACGCGCTTTGGGCTGCTCCTGCCGCGTGATGATGGCGGATGGCGAGGCCCCCCACCCGCTTTCGCGGAAACCTCGCATGGCGCTCCGGGCATCTGCCCGTGCTACGGCCGGGAGAATATTACCGTGTCACACCCGCCATCATCGGCTTGCCGTATAACAAAAAACGGTTCTCGTGTACAGCATGACAAAAAATTATTCCCGCTTGGCTTCCGCCGTATTGTGCTTGTTGACCACCCGCGCCATCTCATGTCCATCGACAAAGAGTTGGGCGTTGAAATTGATGGTGCGCTCATCCTTCACAACAAGGTTCTTGGCCGCTTCCATCGTTTCGGGCGAAGGCTCATAAAGCCACTTGCCTGTTTGACGACCGGCCATGCCCCCGGCGAACCAACCACCGAGTCCCCCCAGGAATGCCCCGATGGCGGTGCCAATGATAGGGATAGCAGAGCCAAGCGCCGCGCCTGCCGTCGCGCCAGCCAGGGCCGTAGCGGTGGCCCCGTAGGTTTCGGCATTATTAACGTTTTTCTGCGCCCGGCTGAGGCTTGGGTCGGTCTCGGTATTATAGATGTCCCAGGCGGCCTTTCCTGCGAGCAACCACGGCGCGGTCTTGGTTCCCGCGCCGACGAGGGCGGTTGTTCCTTTCTCCAGCAAGCCTTTCGTGCCGGCGGTTACGGCCGCCGCGCCTGCCCCGCCGCCCGTCAGCATGTGAAAGCCGCCTGCCGCGAGCAGGCCGGCGGAAAACGCGCCTACGGCGGTGCTGGCCTCGGCGACCACGGTGGCAAGCCCCGGGAACTCCCGGGCAAGGTTCGTGGCGGCGTCTATGACGGTGTTGAGCGCCGGACCGATGTTCTCAAACGTGCGAGACATCGCATTGTCTTTCTCGTTCTGGAGTTGTTGCGCCTTGAATTCGGTAGTCTGCGAAGCGACGTTGAACCCTTTTTCCACTGCACCGTGCGCATTGTTCAACCCTGAATAGATATTTGCGATATAGTCTTTTTGAGTCATCAGACCGACAAGCCCTAGCTGCGCCTGTCTGTCTTGAAAATACTTCCCAAGAAGGCTACCCTGGACAATGTCGGCCATCTGTTCGAGAAGAGAAGACTTCTCCTTGTCGTCCTTGCTGGCGACAATTTTTTTCTTGAGTGCCTGAAAGTCCTTATTTTTTCCGAATACCTCGGTTTCCATGAGTTTTACAATCGCTGTAAGCGGGTCCATCCCTTTGCCGGCGGCCAAAGCAAGCGTTTTTTGAACATCGATACCTGCCTTCTTGCCGAAGTCTTGTTGCGTATCAGGAGAAGTCAGCTTGCCCAAGAGGTTGGCCAAGTTGTTGGCGGCCTTGTCGTTGCTCCCCGCCACCACGGCTTCCCCCTGCAACGACGCAACCAAGCGCTTAAAGCCCTCCATGTTTTTCATGCCTTTGGCTTCGGCCATCAACTCCGGCATCCATTTGGCCATGTCCTTGCCTTCAAAGGAACCCAGCTGGCCGCCTTTGACAATGACATCCAGGGCCTCTTCAATTTGATCTTCGCCAAAATACCCTTGCTTCAAGCCGGACAAGACTGTTTTGGCAAGCTCATTGGCCGTGATGTCTCCGCCGGTAGAGGCTTTGAGGACTTTCGGCAAGGTACGCGATGCCAACCCCTGTTCCATTCCCCCCGCAAACAGGCTGTTAAGGGTTTCTGCCGCATTTTCGCGGGTACCACCCCCGATCTTCGTCGATTCGGTGATGACCTTGTTTAGCGTCTGCATGCCCGCGATCTGGCCCGCCTCATCCTTGTCGGCATAGGCCACACGGGCCATCTTGTTCAGGCGACTCTCATAGCTGATGGGCTTTTCCAGGGCGCGCCCGGCCACCATGCTGGCGGCGGCCACGCCCGCCCCGGCTTGGCCGACGCCCTTCACCACGCCCATGGCCACATGGCCGGCCGTACCCACGCCACGCAAAGCGTCGCGCAGGCGTAGGCCGGCCTTGGCCGTCTGGTCGATTTCCCGGCTGGCTTGGCGGCTCTCCCGGGCAACGTCCCCCACCTCTTTGGCGGTACGGCGGGCCGCTTGACCCATGCCGCCCATGAGCTTGTCCGTGCGCGCGGCGGCGATGCCCAAGGACCGCACCCCATCCCCGGCGCGGCCCACTTCACGGGCGGCGGCCCCGACGCCTTGGCCCGTGCCATGGGCGGCCCGGGTGAGCGTATCCAGGGACTTTGCCGCCCGGCCGCCCATCTCGTCACGAAGGCGCAGTATCACCGATATAACGGTATCCTTGGCCATTTAACGCCCCTTGCGTCTTACGGGCACGATACGGCGCCCTCGGGAAGACGGGGAAACCTTGCCCGTCAGAATGTCCACAAACGCCTTGATTTCGGGAAGGGTCATGGCGCGGACCTCGGCCAGAGTCAGGGAACGGCCCGCGAGCATCGCTTCAAGGAACCTGTAGTCCCTTAAGCGACGTTCGCGGGCTTGAGCTTTCCCTGAAGTTCGCCCTCGGCGGACTCCAGGACGCTGTATTCGCTGTAGTGCAGGCCGGCGAGCAGTTCCGGGGTGATCTGTTCCGCCGTGAGTTCTCCCAGGCGGGTCAGGGTCCGCGACCAGACGTAACGGGACAGCCGGGCCGTACAGGCTTTCTCGGGGGCCTGTTCGATGGCCCATTCCATGTCGTCGAGCGTCGGCATACGCATCTCGAACCGGGTATGCAGGTTGCCTTCGGAATCCGTGTAGCCGTAATGCAGCGTTCCTTCGACCGTGACCATGATTTTCTCCTTTGTCGGCAGCGGTTAAGCCGCCGGGTTGTCAGTTGCAGCGGCTTCGCCGTCCTGGACGATCTCAACGGAAAGGTCGGGATCGTCCTGAAGCGCGGCGAGCTGCTTGCGGGAAAGGGTTCGGGCCTCGATGTCCTGGGGAGCCGCGCCGAAGTGGCGGCCCCCTCGGTAGTGCCCTCCCCGTAACGAACGGACGCGGACGATGCGGGTGTCCATGAAGCCTCCTAGCCCAGCCAGGGCGTGACGAGCAGCTCGCACAGGCCCTTGTTGGGGTTGTCGCCGCCGTTGGCCAGACGGTCGGCCAGGACCACTTCATGCGCCTTGACCCGGAGCGTGGGCGGAACCACCAGGAGCGTGGGCCGGATGCCGAGGGGACGGCCGCCGTCCGCCTTGTAGGACGCCATGGCCCCGTAGGCCGCATTGAAGTTCTCGGAATTAAGCGGCAGGCGGGAGCAAAAGGCCATCTGCCAGAAGGCGAAGCCGGCGTTGCAGCGGTAGCGGATGCCGAAGCGGTATTCATCCTTCATGAACACGGCTTCGTCGCGGGTATCGGTCAAGGCCGTCAGTTCGGGCTTGGTCCTTTCCTGGAAGATCACGGGCTTGATCGTCCGCGAGTCGTCGAGAAGATACCATGCGGGATCGGTACCGGCGGCGCAATTGGAGACCAAGGCCGGCGCGCCCGTGCCGTCCACGTTCGGATAAACGGGGTGTTCCGTGTCGAAATAGTTCTGCCCGTCGTAGCAGGAAAGCGCGCCGCCCTGGGAGAGCAGGCCGAAAACCAGCTCGTCGGGGAAGACCTTGGCCGCGCGGCCCATCTCCCCGAAAATGGGCTTGTAAACGCCGACTTGGTCGTCTTCGATGTCCACCCGGCTCACGGAAACGGTGGACTCGTATTTCTTGTTGGTGATGCTGTAGGCGTGCGCCTTCATGTCCCGCACGACGCGTTCGCCCATCCACTCCCGGAACTGCGGAAATTGCCCGAGCCAACCGTAAATATTGGCTTTGGAGGTTGAAGAGAGCCGCGTGGCCACCTTGTCCCATGCCGTGGGCGTCTTCTCGAACTCGCGATTGAATTCGCCGCGAAAGCCGACGCACAACGCGTCCAGAAGGCCCGGGGTGATAAGAGCCATCTACAGCGCCTCCTTCCCGGCGAGGTATTCCACTTCGGTCAGGCCCAAGAGTCTGGCCGCTTCCTTTTCCGCGTCGGATAAGGCGACCACGCAAGTGGGATTTTCCGTCAAGGCGACGAGGCGCTTGCCTTCCAGGAATTCGGCTTCCGTCCGGCCAAGAAGCCGCGCGGCCTCGCGGTCAGCATCCGACAGAGCGACCCGAGGTGCGCCAGTGGGGGAAGACGACGAGCCGGGACGAAGTTTGCCCAGGAAGGCCCGCAGCTTTTGGGGATGCTGCGTTCCCAGGTCCACGGCCCATCCTTCCAGGGCCTTGGGCAAAATGCCCTCGGCGATGGCGGCCTTGACCAGGATCGGGGCCGGGGTGTTCCCGTCCAGGTCCAGGGAGGCGGCCACGGCCATGAGGCCGTCAAGGGCGGGGGTGTTGGTGAGCCCGGCATTGATGAAGCGCCGGACCGCTCCGGTTTTGTTGTCGAACTCGAAAAAGGGGCTGATATAGCGGTATTCGCCGGAGGCGATGCAGGTCCGGGCGCGTTCGGTCCAGGTGGCCTTGGCGAAAAGGCCCTGGCCGGGAAAGTAGGCAAGGGCCTGAATCCAGCCCGCCGCCGGGGCGGGTTGACCGTTTTCACGCGAGCGGAGGCTTTGGTGTTCGTAGTCCACGACGGGGCGGGCCTCGCGCGCGTCCACATCCGCAATGATGTCCGGGGCGATAGAGGCGTCCATGAACCAGACTTTCGTTTCACAGCCCTGGATATTGCCGGGCCGGCCGTCGCTCGCCGCGAATTGGCCTTCCGGGAAGAGTTGGACGTTGTAGCCCGTGGGCAACGCCTTGGGGTCCTCGGGAAGCTGGATGGCCAGCGAGGCCGTAAATTGGCCGGGATGATGTTCCACGTTCTACTCCTGATTGGTTTTCAAGGACACGGCCCCGTTTGGCGCTCTGGAGGCGCTCTCTGAATCCTGACCAACAACCCGGCGTCTTCGCCTTTCAGCCGTAACAACCCCCGGGTCCGTGCCCTTGAGAATCGACCAGATGTGGCGATCCGAAAAATTATGCCGTCGAGCAAGGAGTTTGACGGCTTCTTGCGCCCCTATTGTGGTGCGAAGTAATTCTTCATACTCAAGACAGATGGAGACATTCCGATGAAGCAAGGCCTCCTTGCGTCCCATCGGAATATACAGTTCGCTTCCGCCAAAAGCCCATATCAGCTTCTCGGTGACTTCCTTTCCGAGAACTGCTTCAATGTTTTGAGGCCATGCGGACTTTCCGTTTGGAAACCGCATCGTTGTTCCGCCAAAGCTTTTGACAAGTCGAATGGTCGATTCATATCCGATATGGTGCACAAGTTCGGACATGACGTCGCAGGCCTTACAGGCAGGGCGGTGAAGCGCTTCGCGTTGACTCATGCGAAACAGATAGCCTCACCGCCCTATATTGCGCGAGATGAAGGGATTCAGTTGGTTGGCAGAGCAGGCAAAAGAAGGGGTAAGGCTATGTCGCCGAAGCCATTTTCTTTGTTAAAGTGGCCAAGCGTTTGTCGAGAACGCTGATAACGGCCTGGAGTTGCCCGCGTGTAGCGTATTCCAGCCTATCCAGTCCGGTTTGACGCTTTAAAATGCCTGACGCGTAGGTCCATGGCATGAAGCGCCCCTCCAGGCGGCCAATGTCGGCAAGAAGTGCTTCAATCTTAGCCATGTATCGTTCACGGCCCTGTCCTGTCTCGTCATGCTCTATGGTGTGGGGAGCCTTTTGACGGGCGCGAGTGCCGGGACCGCGACCAGGTTTCCAGCCGAGTGACTTAAAATAAGCCACCAGCTTGTGCAGGGCGAGGACGTCCAGTTCTGCTGATGATGCAACTTCGAAACGACATTCGAGTATCGATTGATATTCATCAGGGGCAAGTCCAAGCTGTTTGCGAGCTATGTGGACCTTGGCCAGCAGTGACCTCCGGGCCTCCTCAACTTGCTTTGCCTTGTGTTCTTCTGGTGTCTGGTTTTTGATGGCATTGCGCTGCATGCGGCGAGCCTTCAATTCCCCTAGCGCCTTGGGCATTTCAAGAACGGTCGCCATGATGTTCTCCCGTTGTTGCTGTGGCTGCTTGTCAAGCCGGATGAACCACCATCCGACGACCGCCCGCGTTGGGCGGTTTCGCATCAGCCTGGGAACTGGCGCTTAGCTCCTGAAGAAGTACGCGTCCTCAATGGGAACGTCCTTCCAGTCCATCCGCAACATGGGGATTCTGGCCAGGGAGCCGTCCCCCCAATAACCGCCGTGCGGCCTGGGGGAACCGTCGAAGGCGTAGCTGCCATTCTTGAAGCAGACGCCGCGCAGCTCCCGCACGATGCCCGCCATATCCTGGGCGGCGTTGTTGTAAGCATTGGCCAGCACGCCAGATTTGACGCGCACGACCTCCGCTTCGTATTCTTCCAGGTCCGTGGCCAGGGCCGCCAGTTGGGCTTCGCAAGCCTGAATGGCGGTCAGGTAGGCCGCTTCCTGGTCTTCCAGAAGGCTGCGGCCCCTGGCCAAGTCGTGCAACTCCTGTTCGCCCGCTTCGATCCTGGCCGTGACGTCCGCGTAATCCCGCCCCTTGGCGATGGCGTCCTGACGTTCCAGGCGCAGGGTCTTCACGGCCTGTTCCTTGGCGTCCAAGGCCGCGAGCTTCTCCCGCGCCTCGACCAGGGAGCGCTGAAGCCCGGCTTTCTCCGCTTGCGCCGCCGCGATCTTCTTTTCGTGCTCCTCCTTTTCGTCCATGGCCTTCTGGAGCGCCTCCGGGGTGCAGGCTTCCAGCATTTTGTCAGACTTCATGTGCTCCTCCGTTCCGTTTGTTGTTTTGCCGCCGTCCGCCGTGCTGCCCGCATAGCGTTAGAGGTCCGTTAGATTCGCGCAGATTCGACGAAAGCCCACTCTCGCGGGGACGACATCGGGAAGTCGCCTTCCGATGCTTATTTGCCCGTTTTGAACGTCCGGTTGATTGTTTGACTAACAGTCTGTCCCTGTCAGGCCTTCCAAACGGGAAGCGGAACCATGCACATTGTTATTAATACGGAGCGACGCTTGTTCCCGTTGGGTAAAATAGTCCAAAAGATAATCTCTCGCACGTTCAAGACGCTGATAAGACTGCTTGACGACTACACTCATTCCGAGGTGTCCAGTCCTCGAGAGGATGGCTTCAGCATCAAGAACTTCTTCCAGAAATTGTAAACCAAAAATAATGTCCGAGATGTCCCCTACATGATCCAAAGGCAGTGTGTTGTTTTGTTCCGTTTCCATTTCCTCCCCCTGCTTCTCAAGTTGCAAGATGCTATCGCTTCGCTGCGAAACGCCTCTGGCCAATTGCGAACGTTTTCCCTGTGTTTTGATCAATGACCAAGCCGCGCGCCTTATTCCAGGCTGGAGCGTCCGGCCCGGTGTTCCCGGCAAGGGTCAGCCGCCACCGTTCGCCGTGGCGTCCATCATGTTGCCGTCTCATTGAGGCGAGATACCCGGCGGCGGCCAGGGCGCGGATGTAGCCCCCTAAGTTGCTGGCCGCGTCCTTTTCTTCCCCATCGCAAAGGAGCAACATCAAATCATTGAGGCTGAAGACCTCCCTGATGCGCATGGCTCGCCATGCCTGCGCCCGGAGCGTGGACCGGTGATGAGTGACGGCCTTGCCCATGCCGGGACCTGACTTCACTTCCTGGCCGGCGGCCAGGATTTCCAGCCCTTCCCTTGTGAGCTGGTGGCAGCCTTCCCGAGACCTCACGAGGCCCCGCGCTACCAGGGTGATCAAATTAGCGTGAGTTTTGGCACTGGACATTTCCAGGACGGCCGCGAGCTGCCGCGTGAGCTTCGGCCCGTCCTGGAGAGCGGCCAGGACGGAAAGTCCGCGCCAAGCCATTTTAGTGCACTCCCGCCGTGCTTCTGGCCGAGCGGCGCACCGACCGAGGCGAGCAGGTCTCCCAGTTGTAGGAAAGGACCGTCCCCTCAAGCTGAGGCACGTCCACCTGCGTGAGGCCGTTGGTTTCCGCGATGCGCTCAATGGTGGCGATGATGTTGAGCACCTCCCGCATGCGCCCGCCGGAAATCCGGTGCACTTCGAGCTTGAGGGCCGGCGTCATCTCGATTTCCGCCAGCTCGTCGCACACATGGCCAACATCAACCGGCGAAGCGGGCTTGAACTCCACCACTTGGGCAATGCGGCTGAAAATCTGCTGGTAACGAGCAACCTTGCTCCTGATCCGCTCCATGCCGACAAGCACCACGGTCATTTCGGAGCGGTCGGAGAAGTCGCGGATTTTCTCCAGCACGGCGGCGTTGTTGGGCAAGGTGAATTCGGCTTCGTCGATGACCAGGGGCGTGAGGCTTCCCGCCAAACGGTCGCGCAGCACGGTGAAGAGGTCGCGCGAGGTCCCGTAAGGCTCAATGCCCGCGACCTTGGCCAGCTCCATGAGGAAATAGCGAGGCGTCCAGTCCACATTGGCCCGGAGGTAGAGCGCGCCAACCTTTGTGGCCCAATTGCTTACCACATGGCTTTTGCCGTTCCCGGGCAGGCCATACACCAGCATCATGCCGGCTTCGGCCGCCCCCCGTTGCTCAACGGCGCGGGCAGCTTGGGTGAAACGGACGTAGTTTTCCGTCTTGACAAACTTCATGCGCATACAAGCTCCATCTGTTGTTGTTATTTCGCCGCAGCCTGGGGGAGTGATTCTCCCCAGGCTATGCCGTGGTACAGATAATGGTCGCGCAGTTCCCTGTAGCGCTCGGACTGAACGTATTTCTCAACCCAGGGATGATCCTCTGACGTCCAGCGTTCCTGGTTGTCCATCAGCCACATGTAGCGAGCATCGGGGTCCCCAAAAAGCGGACGCCGGGCAGGGTCTTGCGACGCAGTCTCGGCGGATTGTTTAACGGCGGGGTGCGCAACCAAAGGTTCAGGCTGGGGCTGTGTGATGGAGTCGGCCATCATCGTGCAAATAGGAAGTGTCTCCGGCAACTGGATTGTTGCTCCTGGAATAATAGACTGTGCTCTCTTTTCAAGGCAACCTAATCGCTTTTTATCACGCTTCTCAATGGCCACAGCAACGGTGCTTGGCGGCTGATATGGAATGACATTTCCGTCCAATGTGGCGGTACAAATACGCTGCCCGGATTCTGTCCAGATATAGACTTCTGACGAATCCCATATGTTATACCGCACCTCTACCCATTTTTCGTGGAAATCTTTCAATTCATTAGAAAAATACCGATGGTTGAATATACCGACCTCTCCATTGAGAACTTTTCTACGTTCTGCCGGCATAAAAAGTTCGTCGCGGAGTTCTTCAGGCACACGGCGCGGCTCCCATCCTTCATTGCAGAAAGATTTCCAAGCTTCGTTTGGAGAAGGGTGACGCGACCTTCCTGACATTGGATCAAATATTTTCTTTAATCCCTTGTGTGGAGTATTGTTATATTCCTCAATTCTTGCCAGGAGCAGGCACTTAAATTGCTCCCATTTCGCCATTAAAGGCGACGAACTATTCTGGTCTATATCCTTTCTGGTTTTCTTGAAGACCTTCTTTTGAGCGTCATGATCCATGTCAGCGTGTGTGCAGGTAGCAAACATTTTGGACAACGGGTCACAAATTGTTTGAACACCTCGTTCCATCAAGCCTTTGCCTTGCGGACGGCCGGGAATTGAATGCTTTAGCGTGATGCCCAGTCGGTCCATTATGCCAGTCCCCTTGGCGGTCATCAGCTGGTTTTTATATCCCGATCCATTGTCCGTGTAGAACATGGCGGGAATGCCGGCGAACAGGCAGGCCATGCGCAAAGCATCCAAGACGACAAGAGCGCTTTCGCTCAATCCCACGGACACACCCACGCAAAGCCGCGTGACCACATCCAGGACGAACGTTACTTCGGGCTTGAAGGGCTTGCCGGTTAGGGGGTTCAGTATTTCAGCGTCGAAGGTCGTCCCATCTGCCGTATAAATGTACCCAGGAAGGTACATAGAGGCATCGCGTCGCTTGTGGGGTAGGAGCTTGAGATAGGCGTTGCCGGTTTTGCGACCTCGCTCCCGATCCGGCACGGACATCTTCTCCAACATGCGCCGAATCTGGGACTCCGAGGGCATTGACCCGAGCCAAGCCCTCTGGAACTCCCGGTATGCTTCAGAAATTTTGGGATTTTGCGGCTTTTGGTAGAAGGGAAGGAAGGCTAAAAACCATTCCGGCACATGCTTGTCCGGGCCGGGATGCTTGGGAGCCAGGGCGAGTTCGCCGCCCTTTTCAAATGCCTTCAGCCATCTGTAGATCGTGGGGTAAGACAACCCGCGATCCGCTTTGCCGCCCACCTTGTCGTTGGCCGCAAGGGCCTTTTGCCGGATGCCCTCGTCAAGCGTTCCCTCGCGCCAGCCCTTTTCAAGAGCCAGGATGGCGTTACGCTTGGTCATCACCGTGGCCAGTCGGTAGACTTCGTTCAAGATGCCCTTGCGGGCGGTCATGATGGTCCGTTGCTTCTCCGTGAGGTGGCCGGTATTGGCGAGGTCTTGAATTACGGGATCGGCACGGAGGGTGGCGGGACAAGTCGAAGCAGAAAGAGCCGGGGCATCACTGACGACAGCTGGTGCGGGTGCGGACTCCTGCGGGAAGGGCTTGCTTATGAGCGCCTCCCCGATAGCATGCCGGGTGTCTTTCGGCATGGACGCAATGATCCAGGCCTTCCCCCCGCCCTGGCCGGCGCGGGGGCGGGATTGCCAGCCCTCACTTTCCGCGCGGCGGAGGATTGAGGACCTGACAGCCTTCAGGAGGTACATCAGGTCTGCTGTTGAGAGCGTCTCAAGCATAAGAAGTGCCCGGCAAGTTAGGCTGCCACTTGTTTTTCAAGATCAATTGGAAGGCTCAGAAATTCTTGCGGGCATCCCAAATCGACGAGCTTCTTCAGCACACGCCTATTGTTCTTTCTGCCACGAATCGTATGCGAAACCATAGAGGGGGTAATTGCTATGGACTCTGCAATAGAAGTAACGCTAATCTTGTGGCTATCAAGCCATTCATAGATGCGAAAGGACTGTCTAAGTTTACCTGAGGCCATGCGAAGTCCCATGTTCTATCTCCTCTTCAAGCCTTCTAAGGACTTTCCTTTTTTGCTTCGACTCAATACAGGCAAGGCCATAATTGCGCAGGCGTTTGTCCTCTGGCGTCATTAACTCGCAACCATGCAAGCCAAGAATTAGGCAAAATGGAGCCAGATTACCTACGGCCAAGCAGAAGATGTGAAGGGCCAGGATCGACGGTAAATGCTCACGATCCGCAGGATTTAGCCATTTGTCCAGAGTAGGCAGCGAGAGGCCCCGGGAGTTGCCAACAGTGAGCTTGACCCCGGCCGAGGCGGCAATGCCGTTCATGCGGTCAAGAACCTGCTCGCGCGAAAGGATTGGCCGGGCCTCAGATAAGGCGTGTTGCATGGCGACCTTGATGGTGGCGTTGAACCCAGCCAGTTTGGCCTGGGCATCGCCATGAGTGAGAAGGGAGAGCTGGATTTCTCTGCTCATAATTCGCCATCCACCGAAAATCCCATTTGCCGTCCAATCCTTGCCGCTACGAGGACGTTGACCCGCTCCCGAGAGGCAGGTATGGTCAATTCATGCCGGGTCACAAAGTGACTGGGCATAGATTTGCCCAAAAAGTGGAAATGGTCAATTAAAAATTAACGCAACAGTTCTGAAAATAGGAAAATTTGCTTTTTCCTGAAATACTCAACGGTTAACGGTAATACGGGTATGCAACGCTTTTAGGACGGAAGGATTGCATGAAGATCGCTGAAAAGATTGTGACCCTGCGCGGAAAAGAGTCGAGGACAAGCTTTGCTGCCAAGATAGGGATAAATGCAAATACCCTTCGGAATTATGAAACCGGACTGTCTTTGCCTAATTCCGACGTCCTTTCCAAAATCTGTGCTATTACTGGCGTTGACGCTGGCTGGCTATTGCTTGATGGCATCGACACCAACAGCTTAGCAAGTGTGAGTGGCCGACAGGAGCGCATCATGATTGATATAGACGATGTTGAGACAGCTCGAGAAACGGATCAAGAGACAGACGAAGAAGTTTTAAAGCTTCCTCCGACGTCAACTATTTCAGATAACAGAGAATTGCTGGCGCAAATAAATAAACTACGTGATGATATAGAAAATATGTATAAAACTGGCTCTTTTAGATATAAGAGTTGCATCGATTACATCAGAATAAAAGATGCTTTCGCAATACCGATTGATGCAAAGTATGCTTCTTTTGGGGGATGGCCCGAGGCAATGGGTTATGTTTTGTTGGAATATTTGAGTATTAGAATAAAAACTATAGAGAAAGATGGCTTAGACTCTTGGAATAAAATAATAGTTATGATTCCGGCGGATGAAGAGTTAAACAAGCGAGAGCGAGAAATATTTAGAAAATTCAAGTTGACACCAACAAGCAAAGATGTTGTTGCGTGGTTTTCTAACTTTTTTGGAAAAGACACGAAATTAAAGAGAAGTAGATTCTGCCGTTTCGCTTTTGTTGCATACGCTGAAGACTATCTAGGTCAATTACCTAGGGATTTTACGAATAGCACTGGGAAGCAATAGAGAAGATATATATTGGAGGTAGAGAGACTCAAAAGAGCGGGAAACTCGATCCGTTCCCAGGCATTTTCGTATCAAAATCCGCGCAAAATCCTGCCATTTTCGTGCTATTCCGTATCAAAATCTTTCATTTTGGTTTTCAGCTTCCGAAGCCCCACAAGCTAGGCCCTGCGCGGCTTCCCGGCCTTTGTCCAGCTTCTGTTGCGTGTATCAAAATGATCGTCACCCCGGTGCGGAAAGGCGATCCTTCCTTCGCTTTTCAACGAAGACGCCGGCACCATCCCCCTCTACGAGCAAATTTATTGCCTGGCGGGGCTCACCCAGTACTACCGAGCAACGGGCGACCCAAACGTTTTGTCAGACATTGTGAAGACCGTGAAGTTCATGGACGACACCTACTGGGATGCCGCGAAGGACAATCCTTTAAAACAAGGTTACTTCTCCCATGTACACCCAGGCACGCTAAAGCCTGAAGATGCATCCGGCCAAAATGCAAACCGAAAGAATTGGAATTCCGTGGGCGATCATCTGCCGGCCTATTTGGAAAATCTCTACCTTGGCACCCGAGATCCTCAGTTTTTGAAACGACTGCAGCAACTGGGCGCGTTGATCGCAACCCATTTTCCCGATCCGAAAAGCCCTTTTGTGAATGAGCGTTTTTTTGCGGACTGGACGCCGGATCACGGCTACGCTTGGCAGCAAAATCGCGGTGTAATCGGCCACAATCTCAAGATAGCCTGGTGCCTCACGAGACTTTACCACCTCACCGGAGACCGTCAGTTCTTGAAAGTGGCCCAAGAGTGCGGGGATCAGATGCTGCTTTTTGGGCAAGATGGTCGCCGCGGCGGTTGGTATGATGTCATAGAGCGGCTCCCTGATCCAGAAACGGGACGATACGAACTGACTTGGCATGACCGCAAGGCTTGGTGGCAGCAGGAGCAGGGAATTCTCGCAAACTACATCCTCCACGCCGAGACCGGCGACCAGAAATACCTTGCGTCGGCCCGGGCTGGAGCCGCTTTTTACAACATGGCCTTCTTGGATCGCGATGACGGAGATGTCTTCTTCGATGTGCAAGCCGACGGCACGCCATACTTGCTCGGCGATCGGGGTGACAAGGGAAGCCATTCCAAAAGTGGCTACCACAACATGGAACTCACCTATTTCGCCCATCTTTATACGAATCTGCTGCTCAAAAAACGCCCTGTGGTCCTGCACTTTGCCCCCTGTCTGGAAGCAGGAGGAAAGACATTTCAAGTGCAACCGATATCCCTCCCTCCAGGTCGCGTGGGCATTGCCAGCGTTACGCTGGGAGGCAAGCCATGGACAAACTTTGACGCCAAGGCCTTCACAGTTGTCTTGCCCCAATGGCAGCAACCTGAATTGCTTACCGTTACCTTGGCACCTCTCCCATAGTGGCCAATATACTCTTTCTGAATTATGAAATTGATCAATCTAGAACATGATGAGTGGCCACGATTTGGGGTGCTGTGGGCCATGCTCGCCCTTCTTGCAGTGGGCTATGCGATCGGCTGGAGCGCCGTGCATTCGATGCTGGTCAAGCGTTTGGGCATAGAATATCTGCCATACACATACATTGGCATCAGTTTGCTCGGAGTAGTCGGCAGCTCGATTTATCTTTCCTTCGCCGACGCGGTTCGGAGGGATCGCCTGCTGATCTGGTTTTGCGGCCTGACCGGACTGGCTCTGTTGGCTTCACGCTTATTGGTCACCGCCCGACCCGATGCCGAGCCCAACGCCACGCCTTCACTGGCGCTCTTTTTCGCGGCTGTTTTTTTTGCCCAGGGAGTCGGCAACGCGACCCTCGGCACACAGGTGTGGACCATTGTCAACGATCTCCTGCGCCCTTCACAAGGCCGTAGGATTTATCCAATGCTGGGCACGGCGGGAACGATAGGCGGCATCGCCGGGGGCGCTTCGATACACTTCCTGGCCGAACGCTTCGGCACTGCGAACCTGATAGTGCTTTGGGCATTTGCCATTCTGGCCATCATCCCGATGACCTTGTTCGTACGGGCGCGTTTCGGCGGGGAATTACGAGGCTTGCGGCCAAATCATCTTGCCAAGAAAGCCCACTCTGAACGTCTCGGCGAAGGGGTACGTTTTTTCCTTTCCTCCAGGATGGCCAGAACCCTTGGCGTCGTCGCCTTGCTTTTCTGGATCGTTGGCTCCATAGCGGACTTCCAATACACCAGAATCATGAACAACACATTCACCGATGAGGCGTCTCTGGCAGGATACTACGGAATTTATGGAATGCTCATCAATGCCAGCGGCCTTGTGGTGCAATTTTTTTGCAGCGCGTATTTAATTCGCCGGATCGGTGTCGGCCGAGGTTTCCTGGCCCTTCCTGCGACGGCCCTGGGAGGGTTTGCCCTGGTTGGAGCATCCTTCACCTTCTGGCCAGGCTTGGTGCTGCGCTACGCATGGGACATGGTAGGGATGACCGTCCAGGGCAATTCCTATCAACTCGCCCTCAATGCCATCCCTTCCAATTTACGCGGGCGGATGCGAGGCCTGCTTGACGGGGTGATCAATCCCCTCGGCGGGGTTTTCGGCGGACTCCTCATCCTTGGCTTGCACTTCTTTTTCGATCACCGTCTTGAAACAGGATGGAATGATCCCGTCACCTTGTCCGGCATGGTTCTTACTGTGGCCTGGATTTTCTTCGTGCTCAGCGCCAGGGAAAGCTATTTCAGCCTGCTAGAAAACAACATGAAATCCAATGAGCGCCGGACAGTCTTGGATGCGATTGAAAGCCTGGAGGAGCCTGGAAGCCAACGGGCTGCTGAACTCCTCGATCTTGCGGCAACAAGCCAAGATCCTGAGATTCGCGCCAGTGTCGCCCGCACCAGAGGAGGAAGCCGCGACCAGTATGCCTTGGCCGGCCTCCTCCAATCCGTCCACGACGAGAACTATCGGGTTCGCTTGGCGGCTGTGCGATCCCTGGCCCGGTTCCCCGCCGGCATCCCCGGGCCTGCCCAAACCGAGATTGACCGGCTGCTTGAATCTGATCCAGAGCCCCAGGTGCGAGCCGCAGCCTTCCAAGCTCTTCTGGCAGGGCATTGCGCCGGGGAAGCCCGTTCGTTAGCCGACAAGTGGCTTGGCCATACGGATCCTCGTATCCGCGCTCATGCCGTTGAAGCCGTCGGGAGGACGAACTGGGACCATCGCCCACTTCTGGCTCCCTTGCTGTCCGATCCAGCCCCACTGGTGCGGGCCTGGGCCGCACGGGTTTTGCTGCGCGAGGAAACGACCCGGGAACAAGCAACACAAGTGCTTGCCCTTGTGCTGGAAGATGTCGCAGCCGGAACAGATGCCCATGAGCTTGCTTTGGCGACCCTTCATGGCAGCGGGCCAATGCCTGCGATACAACTCCCCAGCCATATCATGGGTTCACACGATCCCGCCGTGCGCGTTCTCGCTTTGGCGTTAAGCCTTGAACAGACGGATGCCACGGCGGCGAAAACGTTGCACGAAATTTTCAACATCCTTGCCGATCCCGATAATACAGAACGGTTGCGAGCCGGTCTTGTGCCGTATTTGCCCGACTTCTCAGAACGTGTAGCGGATGCCATCCTTATGGGCTGCGCTATGTTGGACCCGGCTCGACGCAAGCTTGTCTCCCACCTCCTGACCGAGTGGCATCAGGTGTTGGAAACCCGGACCCAAGGCGTCCCATGAAAAGATTGTCCTGGCTCTGGTTGGCGCCGCTGCTGTTGGGCCTCTCGGTCGCCAGCCCGGCCCCCGCCGAGCACACGACGTCGGGCACAAGACTTGTCCGTCTTGGCGACCTGGACGCCTTGAACGCTTGGCTGGAGCATGGATCGAGCGACCCCAACCAGGCCGATGACGACGGCTGGACTCCGTTGCTGGCGGCGGCGGCCAGGGGCCGGGCCGACATGGTGGCGCTCTTGCTCAAGCATCCAGGCCACCCGTCTGATCCGGGAGTTCGCTTTGCCCCCTCGCAGGCCCTTGCGGTGCATCTGGCCGCCCAATCTGGGGATGTGGCTTCCGTGGCTCTTTTGCTCGATGCCCGCCCGGGCGATCTGGAGGAAAAACTCCCTGTCAACGGCCACACGCCGCTTCTTCAGGCTGTTTTTTACAATCGGACGGCGCTGACAAAAATGCTGCTTGATCGGGGGGCCGACACTGCGGCCACCACGCTGCGTGGTCTTTCGGCTCTCGCCTTGGCCAGGCAATTTGGCAACAGCGAGTTGATCGGCCTGTTGGAGACGAGGCCTCCTGCTGAGGAGGCCGTGGCCAAGGACTATGCCGACAATCTGGCCCGAATTCGTGAGCATCCGGCCTCCGGAGAAGAAGCCGCCCAGGCTGCCGTCGATGCTGCCGCGTCGGCCATTGCCATGGCCCTTGTCGAGGCTGGACGCCAAGGCACTCCGCCCGAGGAGTTATTGATGCGTCTGCAGCAATTGCTTGACGCCTGCCAAGTGAACCGCCTGGCAGGAGACCTGCGGCAACCGCTTCTCGTGATTGCCGTGACCGGCGGCAACGCCGAACCCCATCCTGAAAATGCCAGGAGCTTTCGGACGCTCCTCGTTAAAAGTCTTCTCGCCCGGGGAGCTGATCCGCTGCAAAAGGAAAAACATCCGATGGGCACCCAGTCCATCACACGCGCCGCAGCTTTCGGGCACGTCACCTCCTTGCGCGAAATGGCCGCAAGTCTTGAGCCGCATCGACTGAAAGCCGCGCTCAACGAAGTTCCTGCCGTGAACGGGTACACCACCCTGCATGATGCCGTCGTACGCGCAGGCACTGCGGCCGACCCCTCGGGATATTTGGAAACCATCCGCTGGGCCCGGCTCCACGGCTCTCGCGATGACCTCGAAGATTTCAACGGACTTACCCCAAGAGACCATGCCGAAGCCCTGGCGGACCCCGTCCGTCGCACTTTGGTCATGGAGGCGATGGGAAGCCCTGGCGGGCAGCCCTGAACAACGACGCAGCCAACGGCAACCCGCCATCAAAAGAGCATTACCGCTCCGGAATTTCAGTTCATTGCCATACTGTTTTCAATACTACCATTGCCTGCGCTCTTTTTCTCCTGCTAAAACCAATCCGCAGGCTTGACAAGACAGGGCGCAACTTGGGATAAAGTGACGTAAGAAAGGGTCATGCATGTCTGGATCAAAACCGCTCCAAGAAACCGTCCGCAACGATTGCCTGCTTATCGCCCTCCAAGGCAAGCTGGATGCCTCCACCACGCCCGGTCTCCAACAGCAGCTTTGCGACAAGCTACGCTGCGGGCAGAAGTTCTTAGCATTGGATTTTTCCGCTGTTTCCTACTTGGCCAGCAGCGGACTGCGGATGCTGTTGGTGCTCTCCCAACTGGCTGGATCGCTTGAAGGTCGTATCGTCTTGTGCGGGATGGACCAAACCATGCGGGATATGCTGACAATATCGGGGTTTGCTCCGTATTTCCCGCAAGCCCAGAACACGGAGGAAGCCTTTCGGCTGCTGGAAACATGAAACACCTGCCCTTAGCCCTGCTGCTGCTCTTTGTCGCGCTGCATCTGCACGCTGCGGATATCCCAACGGCGCAGATCATTGGCACAATCCATGATACGCGCACGGCATGGAATCCTTTTCATTCCTCCAATGACATGCAGTTGCAAAGCGACGGAACATTCGTTGCAAAACTCAACCTGCATACCTCGGGGGGACGCAACCGCGACGGCATTTATTCCATGCGCTTCGTCAAAGGACGCGAACTTCGGGACACGTTCAAGCGCGGCCCGGCAGCGGGAAAACTGGTCTCAGGCCCTGATTCAACCCAGGCGGGGAACATCCACTTTCGGATTCCAGCCGACGGTGTTTACACCATCACCTTCGATCCCGCCAAGCATGGTTACAGCATTTCTCCACCAGTTGAGGAAATTGATGCTGTCCGGTCATTGCAAATTAATGGATTCGTCCATGATCGCCAGGGCTTGGTCGAATGCGACGACGGACGACGAACCCGCCCGGCAGAAATATGGGATGAATGGGTGCCCTCCCATGAATTCACTCGTCGCCCGGATGGTTCGTGGGTTATTGACTTGCGCCTCTCCGCCACTGGAGGACACGAAAAAAACGGTGTCTATCAGTGCCTTCTTTCGGCCAACAATATTTCCGACTGGGGGTATGCCGCGATCCTTGGAAAGCCTGGACAGTTGGCTGGCGGCAACGGATACGACAGCCGTGTCGGCCATGCTTTCGAGACGGCCATCGTTTTCCAGGTCTCACGCGAACAAAACTACCGCATGACGGTATGGCCGGAGGAGTACCGTTTTGAAATATCGCCTCCGGTCAAGTTTTTCCAACTCCAAGAGTTCGATGTCGCAGGCAATGTGGTTCCCGAGCCCTGGAATCCCAAGCATCCCGCGCATTCGATGAAACGCGAGACCGATGGTCGATGGACCAAGGTTCTTGACCTCTCCACCGAAGGCGGGTGGGACGGACGAGGACTGTACTCGATGAATTTCTCCATTGATGGCGATTGGGCTCTCGACAGCATCGGCATGGGTGGCGAATGGGGACGCACTTGGCACTCGGCCCCCCAGGCAACAAACATCGTATTCCGCGTCAAATCCAACGGCCCTCATACCGTCACCTTGCATCCAACGAACGGCGTCTTTGACATCACCCCCGAGGTTGTTCCCCTGACCAAGATCGAAAACCTGCAACTCAGCGGCGACTTCGAGGTGTACGCTTCCGACGGATCTGGCGGCTGGAACGCTTTTGACCCCATGCACGATATGACCATGGAATCACCCGGCATTTTTACAAAAGACATTCGCCTCACAGGGGGGCGCGCCTACTCGTATAAATACTCGGCCAATCGCTTGGGCTGGGCTATCCCGCTGGTGGATTATCCCTACGACGGCTATGCCCGCCTCGCCACCCACGGCAACCCCCCGCCCATGCGTTATGACTGTCCCCGCGACGGCATTTATCGTTTCCGGGCCGACACCATCACCGGGGCCTACCACGTCGAGCTTGTCAAACACTTATAGTTGCAAAAAGACAAAGGAGAAAACCAACATGAAAAAGACGCCCGCCGTTTTCGCAGCGGCCACAGCCATCAGTTTTCTCGTCTTTGCCGTCATCGCCGTCCAGGCGGCGGAAAAACCCACCAGAAACAAACGCGTTCTTTTTGTGGCGTCAGAGTTCGGCTACTGGGGGGAGGAACTCGTTGCTCCTTATGAAATCCTCGAGGCCGCCGGCTACAAGGTGGATTTTGCCACGCCGAAAGGCGGCAAACCCCTTGCTCTGCCTCCCAGCATGGATACGAATTACGTGGACCCCCCGTTGGGCAAGAAAGTGACAACCCCGGAGATGGCCGCCAAAGTGGCTGCCCTGGAAAATTCCACCCGCCTTAACAAGCCCATCAACCTCTCGGCCTGGCTGCCCGGCAAGCCCTATCTGAGTTCCTCCACCTACCTGGACGATCTTCATGCCTACTACGACGCCCTCGACAAAGCCGACGAGGAAATCCGCAAATATGATGCCCTCGTCATTGTCGGCGGTAGCGGGCCGATCCTTGATGTGGCCAACAACAAGCGCGTGCAGGATTTGATTCGCCTTTTTCTCAAGCAGGACAAGCCCGTTGCCGGCATTTGCTATGGTGTGGCCGCCATCGCGTTTACCCGCGACGAAATCACGGACCGAAGCGTGGTTTTCGGCAAACGCGTGACAGGCCATCCCGTCGTCCACGATTACAATGACGGCCACGGATACATCAAAATCGATCACATTTTTCCCGGAGCGCCCTATCAGCTTGAGTACATCCTCAAGGATGCCGTAGGACCGGATGGGCAATTTATCGCCAACATCGGCAAACGTACTTCGGTCATCGTGGATTATCCGATCATCACCGCCCGCACCACCTTTGACTCGACCCTTTGTGGAGAGAAGCTGGTTGAAGTACTTAACCAGGGTCTTACACGGTACGGCTGGTAGACTTTTACAAACAGTCCCGTGCACTCATGAACATAGAACGCAAACTGCCACGGTCTCTCAAAACACGGTTTGCGGTTCTGGCCCTTGGGTGCGCGGGACTTATTTTTATCCTCATCGCCCCGCCCATCATCATTCTCTCCAGGACGTTGCTTTTCGAGAGGCAAGTAAGCATCGCCCGTGAACACTTTGAGACCATGTTGACGCAGGGGGACAGCGAACTGCGGGCCATA
Organism: Solidesulfovibrio carbinolicus; assembly: GCF_004135975.1. Taxonomy (NCBI): domain Bacteria; kingdom Pseudomonadati; phylum Thermodesulfobacteriota; class Desulfovibrionia; order Desulfovibrionales; family Desulfovibrionaceae; genus Solidesulfovibrio; species Solidesulfovibrio carbinolicus. The sequence continues at coordinate 3,179,149 of NZ_CP026538.1, forward strand.
CGCCAGCACGCCGTGAGCCTCGCCGACGTGTTGGAACAATGGCCGCCCAAGACCTATGAGAATTGGTTTTGGTTTCTTCGATATGGCATGGACCAACTCCCCAAAGCCGAAACGCTTCGAGTGCTTTTCTTCCAGGGCAACGCTCTGACTCCCCCAGGCATGCCAGGTTTCTACATCCGACGAGTGGGAGAGCACGCTTTCGAACAAGGGGTCATCACGTCCCAATTGGAGGACCCGCTCAGTCCTGCCCAGGCATGGTCTGGCGAGGCGCTTGAGAAGAAACCCTCGGAATATGCCGATGGCTTCTGGTCGCATCCCCATCGCCCGCCCGAATCGCCGGAGAAAAGCGTCATGACGGTGGTGGCCCCGGTTGTTCAGGCAAAAGTCCAAGAGGAAACCCTGGTCGGCTTGGTGGGCATCGATATCCCCACTCCGGTGATCCGTGACGCTATTGCTTTGCGGACAACACCAATCCGACACATGGTTTTTGTTGTTGACGCAAACCGCCGCATCGCCCTGGCCTCCATCAAGGAACCCGGACTGGGCGTGACGGAGCGAGAAGCCTTTGCCGCCAAAACCGAGGAACGACCAACCCTTCTCGCCGGCCTGGACCTTCTCTATGATCCTGAGAAACCAAGCGGATGGTTTGTTGCCGCCAATCCCATCAATGGCGAGTCAACCTGTTTTGTTTTTGACAACTTTCCCCATACTGGGCTGAAGTTTGTCCTGGCCATTCCCGTGCGTGACCTGGAAGGCGGCTGGCACAGGCTGGCCGCCGGCATCATCGGATTAGGCGTGCTTGCCATGCTGGGAATGGCCCTGCTCTTGCGCTGGACCGCCGGCCTTGCCACCCGAAACCTGGACATCCTCCGCGAAGGCGTGTCGCATCTGCGGGCGGGGAATCTGGGGACAATCCTGCCCCCAGGCGTCTCCCACGATGAAACCGCCGACATCATTGAGGCCTTCAACAGTATGGCCAGGGAACTGGAAACAGCCTTCGCTCGCGCCGAAGAAATGGCGCGGACGCAACAACGCAATGCCACCGAGATGGACCTGGCCCGGCGAATCCAGCAGGCCTCCCTGCCGGAAACCATTTTTATGCCTGGCTGCGACATTTTTGCCCGCACCTTGCCTGCCCAGGAAATCGGAGGAGACTTCTACGACTATTTCCCCCTTCCCGGCGGTCGCCTCGCCTTCGCAGTGGGCGACGTCTCGGGCAAAGGCGTCTCGGCGGCACTGTTTGCGGCACGCGCAGGGCAGTTGTTGCGGAGTGCGGCGCACTCCTGCACCCCCGGCGAGGTTATCACCCATGTCAACGCACAACTCGCCCGCTCAAACACCGAGATGATGTTCATAACCCTGTTCTTCGCGGTCTGGACTCCCGCCGCATCCCGCCTTGAATGGGTCAACGCAGGCCACAACCCGCCCCTTATAAAACGCAAAAATGGTGTTTTGGAACGCTTGGACCACCAAAGCGGCCCAGCCATCGGCCCCATACCCGGCATCGCTTATGAATGTCAGGAATTGCTGTTTTGCCAAGGTGACGAGTTACTCGTCTACACCGATGGCATTACTGAAGCTCCCGATCTCCAAGCAGAACAATTTGGCGATGCCCGTCTTGAGCACATTTTCACCACGCCTTCCACAACGTCCCTTGAGGTCCGGACCTCGGCCGTCATCGAGGCGGTCTGTGACTGGCAACCCGCCGGGGATCGATTCGACGACATTACGCTGCTGTTGGCTCGCCCCCTCGCTCCTCCCACCGTTGTCGTCGTTCCCGCAGCCCTGACGGAAATTGAAACCGTCGTCGCTGCGGTGCAACAAGCCGCCAGAGCCGGCGGCATGTCCGAAGCGGCTGTCCGGGAAATGGCTTTGGGCGTCTGCGAAGCCGCCACCAATATCATCCAATACGCCCTTGGCGAAGACATGGCCCGCACCTTCACCGTCTGCTACGGATGGAATGAAGAGGCCTTGGTCATTCGTTTCGAGGATGACGGGCCACAATTCGATCCCGACTCACTGCCGTTGGCCGACACCAGATCCCCCCTCGACCAGCGTCAAGTTGGCGGGCTGGGATGGTTTTTGCTTCGTAAAGTTACGGACGTGGCCCGACTTGACCGCGTCGAAGCGGTCAACATTCTTACCTTGGCCCGTCGGCGGGACCGTCCCACGCTTTCCTGACCAACCAACCCCAAAGGGATACGATCCATGAAAAAGAAAGATATGACCAGGCGTCCGTTGCATCTGATTCTCGTAGCTGTTTGTTTATTTTGCACCGCCTCGCGGCTCCACGCATCACCGGGCGTCCTCACGGAACAACAGGTGCAAAACGTCATTCTTGGCTGGTTCGCCACCACCAACGAACACCGTCCAACTGCGGAATTGCTTGCTTTCGCTGATGATAACATCGAGTTCCGTTATCCGAATCTGCCCGATATCCAACACGGCCACGCCGCTCTCCGGGCTTGGTACGAGAACATCCTCAAGTGGGCCTTCGATGAAGTTCACGAGGTCGTGAACTGGGAACGCATTGAGATCAAGGACAACCGGGCGGTGGTCAAGCTGCTGGTTCGCTGGGAACGCCGGGAATGGATCGTCGGAGAGGCCCACAGCCGCTATCTGGCCAATTTTTCATGGCAAACCTATGAACTGAAGAAGCTTCCGTCGGATGGACGCATCCTGGTGACCAAGAAAACCGTTGACAAATACGAACCCACCACCCCCATCTACCAACCTGCCCAATGAACAACACGAATACCGCAGTGACCATTGCGCTCACCGGGGACATTACCCATGCCAATTCCAGCCAATGGCACGAGCGCCTCTTAGCCGCTTTGCACGACGTCAAAGGACTGGTGGTCGATGCCGCTGACCTGCGAATGCTCTCCAGCGCTGGGCTAAGAATGCTCCTGTTGCTGCATCGAACGGCCGCATCCAGAGGACAGCTTTTGGCTCTGGCCTCTCTGCCTGCTGCTGCACGCGACGTCATGTCAGTCACTGGTTTTCTCCAGCACTTTGCGGTTTATGACAACGTTGAAGAAGCGCAAAAGGTATTGCAGGCCCAGCCATGAACACTCGCGTGGACCTCTATCCCACTGAAGAAATCGCCGGATGGCTCACGCGCCCAGGCCGGGTGCTTCCCTATGGCCCCTCCCTCGTGCCTGGCGGGGTGAACTTCTCGATTTTTTCCTCCGTGGCCACGTCCTGCTCCCTGGTGCTTTTTCACCGCGAGGGCGGCGCGCTGTTGGCGGAACTCCCGATTCCGCTCTCCTACCGAGTGGGCGATGTGTGGGCAATCACTGTCTTTGGCCTCAATCCCGAAACCTTCACGTACGGCTTCCGTCTGGACGGCCCGCAGCATCTGGCAGCGACACAGCGTTGCGACTTCGGGCGCATTCTCCTCGACCCTCGCTCGCGAGCCATAACCGGTCGTGATGTTTGGGGAGCTCCTGTGGATTGGACCGACAAATTTCCCTACCGTGGATTCGTCGTACCCGAGGATTATGATTGGCGGGGCGACAGGCCCCCCGGCCACTCCCCGGAGGATCTCATCATTTATGAAATGCACGTCAGAGGGTTTACCCAGCACCCCAACAGCGGCGTTGCCCATCCCGGGACGTATGCCGGCCTGGTCGAAAAGATACCCTATCTTCTCGACCTTGGAGTCAATTGCGTTGAATTGCTGCCGGTCTTTGAATTTGATGAGTATGAGCTTTCCCGTCCAAATCCCATAACCGGTGGCCTGAACATGAATTACTGGGGCTACAGCACCTCCGGCTTTTTTGCGCCCAAGGCCGGATTCGCGACCAGCGGGGCACTGGGCATGCAGTGCGATGAATTCAAGGAAATGGTGCGAGCCCTTCATGAGGCAGGCATTGAGGTCATTCTCGATGTTGTCTTTAACCATACCTGCGAGGGTGATCATCGGGGTCCGACAATCCACTTCCGAGGCCTTGACGACAAAGCCTATTACCTCCTTACACCCGAGGGCTGGTACTACAACTTCAGCGGCTGCGGCAATTCCATGAATTGCAACCACCCCATTGTGCGCGATTTTGTCCTTGAGTGCCTTCGCTTTTGGGTAGCGGAATACCATGTAGACGGGTTCCGCTTCGATGCCGCCGCTATCCTCGGACGAGGTTCCGATGGCAGCCCCCTGTCCAATCCTCCACTGCTTGAGACGGTCGCCGCAGACCCCGTGCTCAAAAAAACCAAACTCATTGCCGAAGCCTGGGACGCAGGAGGACTCTACCTTCTTGGGAAATTTCCCAATTTCGGCCGTTTTGCAGAATGGAACGGCAGGTTCCGCGATGATGGCCGGGATTTCTTGCGCGGTCAGCCGGGCATGGCAGGAGCAGTGGCCACCCGTCTCGTCGGATCACCTGACCTCTACTCGGCCGGGGGGCGAGGTCCACGAGCCTCAATCAACTTCCTCACCTGCCACGATGGCTTCACCTTGCGGGACCTTGTTTCGTACAACTCTAAGCACAATGAGGCCAATGACGAAGGCAACCGCGACGGCATTGACGACAATCGGAGCTGGAATTGTGGCATAGAAGGTGAAACACCAGACCATTTCATCAATGATCTCCGTCTCCGCCAGCAAAAAAACGCTCTTCTCTTTCTGCTGGTTTCACGGGGAATTCCCATGATTCTGATGGGGGATGAACGTTGCCGCACCCAGGGAGGGAACAACAACACTTACTGCCATGATACTACCTTGAACTGGCTCGATTGGTCACTGACTAAATCCCAGCAGGAACTTTTCCGCTTCACCAAGATGGCTATAAGACTTCGCCTTGCCCACCCTGTGTTTCGCGCCTCCGAGCATCCTCGGGGCGACCGGCATGGAACCCATGGTATTCCAGAGGTTGTTTGGCATGGCTGCCTTCCTGGTAAACCGGATTGGGACTCCCGCCTCGTGGCGGTCACCTTGACGGGATGTTTCGATAATCAACCGGACATAGTCTACTTCGCCTGGAACTCCGACCACGAACCTGCCTTTCTTTCGCTTCCGGAACCGCCCGGGGGAACATGGTTTACTGAAGCCAATACTGGGTGCTTGACTCCAGATGATATTCATCCCCCGGGAGGCGGCCCTGCCATGCAAGAGACATGCTTTCTCGCCCCCCGTTCGGCGATATTATTGACCGTTGCCAACTCCAACAGACCATGCAATACCGGCGCGGTCATCCGATACAGCAACCCCGACGCCTACCGAGAGAGCAAGCCATGAGACACTTTGCCGCGTTGTCGCTTCTTATGGTCCTTGTCCTGGGCCTGGGCCTGGAGTGCCAGGCCGCCAGCACTGCTCCGGCGCAAACCGATGCGGCCATGAGGCCGGCGTCCCCTCTGGCAGGGGCTGGCCAGCTGGTGCTGGTGGTGGCCGAGGACTGGAACACGACCCAAGCCCGGCTGCGGCGGTTCGAACGTTCCGGCCCCAATGCCCCGTGGCGTCCTGTGGGCGACGCCGTGCCCGTGAGCCTGGGGCGAACCGGATTGGCCTGGGGCAGGGGGCTGCACGGCCAGCAACTCTCTGAGGCTCCGGTCAAAAAAGAGGGGGACGGACGCGCGCCTGCCGGCGTTTTCAGCCTGCCGCGCGCCTTTATCGGCCCCAGCGAATCCAGCGGCGCGTCGCCCCACTTCCCCGTGCATCAGGTCACCGCGCAAACCGTTTGCGTGGATGGAGTTGCGTCAAAGCATTACAACCAGCTGTTCGAGGAAAGCACCGTTGCCAAGGACTGGGACAGCGAGGAGCGGATGTTGCGGCCTGACGGCCTGTACCGTTACGGACTGTTTGTGGATCACAATGCCCCAAGCGTCCAGTCGGGGGCCGGTTCGTGCATTTTCCTGCACTTGTGGCGGAGTCCCGGCGCGCCCACGGCGGGCTGCACGGCCATGGCCGAACCGGACATGCTCGCCGTGTTGGGCTGGCTCGACGCCGCGAAAAAACCGATATTGGTGCAATTGCCCCGCGAGGAACTGGTCCGGCTGGCCCCTGCCTGGGGCGCGCTGGAACTTGCCGCCAAGTAATATCGCTAAGGACGCGACACCACTCTCGCCATTGATGGAGCAGAGCCTCGCCGCCCGCTCCCGTCGCGACGCCTCGGAACAAATCCGCTGGTGTTGCCGCTGGTTCGAAGCTCTGCTACCAAACGTCATGCTCCAAGCGCCCTGTCGCCGCCGGCCCTGTCCGGCCCGTCCGTGATCGCCCCGCCCAAGCGGCTGGGGTTGACGGCCCGGGAGTGGCTCGTTTGCGCCGTGGCCGCCTGGGGCTTTCTCTTTGACAGCTACGAACTGCTGATGCTGCCGCTCATCGTGCGCCCGGCGCTCATGGAACTGGGCGGCATCCGTCCCAGTACGCCGGAATTCACCTTCTGGTTCGGGATGCTCTTCTACGTCCCGGCCGTGGCTGGCGGCGCGTTCGGCCTGCTTGGCGGCTGGCTCGCCGACCGTTTCGGGCGGCAACGCGTTCTGACGGCCAGCATCATGCTGTATGCGGTCTCTTCCTTCCTGTCCGGGTTCGCCACGTCCCTGACCATGTTGCTTGTCCTGCGCTGTCTCGTGTTCATTGGCGTGTGCGTGGAATTCGTGGCGGCCATTGCCTGGCTGGCCGAATTTTTTCCCGAACCACGCCGGTGCGAGGCCGTGCTGGGAACGACCCAGGCGTTTTCCTCTGTCGGCGGTCTGCTGGTGGCCGTGGTCGGCGGCCTGGCCTCCGCCTTGGCCGGCGGACGCCCCGTCACGCTGCTGGGCTGGCTCGCCTTGCCGCCGCTGCCCGCGCCGTCCATCGCCCTGCCCGAGGTATTGTCGTTTCTCGGGCACATCGACAATCCCCAAGCCGACTGGCGCTACACGCTCATGTCCGGCCTGCTGCCGGCCCTGCCGCTGCTGCTAGTGCGGCCGTTTTTGCCGGAATCCCCGCCTTGGCTGGCCAAACGCCGGGCCGGCCAGTTGGGCCGGCCGAGCCTGGCCGCCTTGTTCTCCCCCGGACTGCGGCGCACCACCTGCCTGGTCACCGCCATGTTCACCCTGAGCTTCGCTGCCGCCTTTGGGGCCATCCAACAAGCCCCACAGATCGTGCCGGGCCTGCCCGAGACCCGGGCCGCCGTGGCCCAAGCCCTGGACAAACGCCTGCCCGAAGACAAACAGGCGGCGTTGCGTGCCCAGTGGACGCAGGAAGGACGTTCGGAAAACGAAATCCATCAGCGCCTAAACGCCGAGCGCCGCCGGATCGCCGGCCCGGTAGAACAGGGATTCGCGGCGCGGGCGACCACGTTTCAGGAATTTGGAGGGATTGCCGGCCGCTGCGCCCTGGCCGTGCTGGCGGTGTGGATTGTCAGCCGCAGGAAGCTGCTGCGATTTTTCTTGATTCCGGCGACGGTTATATTGCCGGTGACTTTCGCCTGGGCCGGGACCACAAGCCTGCCCGCCTTTGAACGCGGCCTTTTCCTGGCGGGATTCGTGATCATCGGCCAGTTCAGCTTCTGGGGAAACTACCTCCCCCGCGCCTACCCGCTGCATTTACGGGGCACAGGCGAAAGTTTTTCGGCCAACGTCGGCGGCCGGATGCTCGGATCGTGTTTCGCCGCCCTGACCCAATGGCTGGCCGCCGCCCTGCCCATCGCCGCCGCCCACCCCGCCCGGGTGGCTTACGCCGCCGCCGGGGTCGCTTTTCTGGTCACCCTGGCCAATCTGCTCGCCTCGCGCTTTCTGCCCGAACCCGCCTCGCAATCCCTGCCCGAAGACGCGCCGCCCTCGTAAGGACGCGGCTGCCGCCCACTTGGCAAGGTCCGGGACGTTTCGGAGCCCACCGGCCAAGCGCCGGACCAGCCGCCCTGTTCGGCAAGCTCCGGGAGCGCCCGGGGCCGGCGCTTGCTTAACCGTCCCGGCTCACCCGGCCAAGATGTTCCACGGCCATGGCCCGCAGCTTTTGCCGGTCGGTCTTGTCCCGAGGCGTCACCGGCCACTGCATCACGGCCAGGCAGGCCACGGGCACGGACACGGCTTCCACCCGCTGCGCGAGGTAGGCGATAAGCGCTTCGCCGCCGGGATCGGGGCCGGTCGGGCGATAGAACGCCACGGGGACTTGCCCGGCCTCGGCATCGGCCACCCCCACCACCACGGCCTCGGCCACGGCGGGATGCCCGGCCAGGATGTCGGCCACCAGGGCGGCGGCCACCTGGACGGCCTGGCGCACGATAACGTCTTCGCCACGGCCGATATACCAGTAGTCGCCCTGGGCGTCGCGGCGCAGGAGATCGCCGGTGTCGTACCAGCCGGTCCCGATGGCCCGATGCGTGGCCATGGTGTCGTTGAAATAGCCGACCATCATGTTCGCCGAGGCGACAAGCAGGCGACCGGGACTGCCTTCGGGAACGTCGCGCCCGGCGTCGTCCACAAGCCGCAGGGACACGTCGCCCACGGGCTGGCCGATGCAGCCGGGCTTGTCTGTTTCGCCGGGCCTGACCACGGCCGCAAGGCCGGTTTCGGTAAGGCCGTAGAGGTTGCAGTACGGCCGCCCGGTGATGCGTCGGGCCGCTTCGTACAGGGCCGGCCCCGGCGCGTCGCCCCCGCTCAGCCAAAACCGCAGCCGGGAATGGTCCCCCTGGGCGGCGGCCGGATCGGCAAAAAGCTTGCGAGCGTAACTGGGCATCACCAGGCCATACCCGGGTCGATGCTCCCCGTAGAGACGCCAGAAGTCGGCCGGGTCCGGGCTGTCGGCCAGCACGACGGTTCCGCCCAGGCGCAGCATGGCCAGAACCTGGAACACCAGGACCACCGGCCGCCAGGCCTGAAAGACGGCCAGGGTCGAGTCCTCGGCCGTGATGTCCAGGGCCTGGATAAAGGCGTCCACGCGGCGCGCCAGCCGCTGCTGGCTGTGGGCCACGGCCTTGGGCCGGCCGGTGGAGCCGGAGGTGTACACGAGCAGGCAGATCGGGTCGGGCACGCCGCTTCGGGGCGGCGGGGTGGCGTCGGGGTGGTCGAGGTAGGCGTCGTAGGCGAGGGTTCCCGCCACGGGCGAACCCAAGCAGATCGTCACGGCCAGCCCCTCCCGCGCCTCGGCCGGAACGGCGGCGGCCATTTCGGCGGCCAGGACAAGGCCCCTGGCCCCTGTCTGTCTGAGGATCTCGGCCTGCCGGGCCGGCGGCGCGTCCGGCGCAAGCGGCACAAGGACCAGCTCGGCCCGGCAGGTGGCCAGGATGACGGCCACAAGCTCGACGGTATTGGGGAGCAGCACGGCCAGCCGGTCGCCCGGAATCAGCCCAAGGCTGGAAAGCCAGGCGGCCAGCCGGCCCGCATCTTCCGCGAGCTGGACATAGGTGACGTGGTTCGACCCGCGACAAAGGGCCACGGCTTCGGGCCGCCGCGCCGCCGTGGCGGCCACCAGGCGATACAGGGGCATGGAAAGCTCCTTGGCATGTTCCCATGCCTTTGGACCGTCGTCTCGCTGCGTAAGCCCTGACGACGATGTCACCGAGGGGCTACTGCTCCGGGAACTCCGCCAGATCGGCCTTGCCGATGCTTTTGCGCAAGGCCTTGCTGTACGCGGCGGTCCGCGCCTCGCCGGTCTTGTTGTTGTACTTAAACTTGAACTCGATGTCGTTTGGCAAATCACATTGATACAAGCTCACGTCCCCTTCGTTTTTCACGGAAACCGGCTTGCAAAAGCTTTTCTCCATGTCGGCGAGAATATCCTTTTTCTCCCGACCGGCGACCCGGATAATTCTGGCGTAGTATTTTCCGTCAACAAAAGCATACGCAATGGCCGGAGAGGCCTTCTGATGGACCGGAAGGCGGCACGCCCCGACATAATTATAATAGGTGACACCATCTTTCTCCATATAGAGCACAAAATTGCCGTCGTCCATGTCGCCGAGTTTGGCTCCAAATTCCAGCTTGCCGCATTCAAAGGCCTGAGCCTGATGCACATACAACGCGCTAAACATCATAATCGCAACAACCATGAATGAACGCATAATCCCTCCAGTGTTTGTTGGACCGCACAGACGCATCACGCCAAGACACAAGCACAGAACCCTCTTCGGCACCGACAAAAGGCCGAGCAACAACAACGCCAATACAGTCGATGCCGGCAAAAATGCACGACTGCGCCCGACATCGCAGCGCGCCTCTGCCGCATAGCCGCAACGACGCGCGGTGCAGTGATAGTGTTGAAAAATTCGCATAGTTTGCGGCGGCAGTCAACTTACGGAAGTGATACGCTGCTGGCCGGGAGGTCATGGTGGCGGGATCTCAACGATTATGCGCGCCGAATGCCTTGCCCCCGGTCAGATGCCGCAAACAAGCGCTGGCTTTGCCGCGCATTGTCAGCCAAATCCGCCCCCAGCCCGGGATATTCCGCCAGGGAACGGGCCGTTTCGGCGGCCGCCATCCAGGCGGCGGAGGCCTCGACATGCTTGTGCGGCGAAAAGGCCGCCATGGCGAACTCCCGGGCGGCCCGCCGCATGGGGGCCAGTTGCCCGGGGTTGGCCACAATGCCGGCAAGGGCCGCATACAGGGCGTCCTCGCTGGCTGGTTCCACGCAAAATCCGGTGACGCCGGGCCGGTAGGCCTCGGGACAGCCGCCCACGTTGAAGCTGACCACCGGCGTGCCGCAACACTGGGCCTCGCACAGGGTATTGCCCAAGGCCTCGGCCACGGCCGGATGCACGAACAGATCGGCCACGCCGTAGAGTTCCCCCATGGCGCTGTTGTCGATAAAGCCGACATGCCGGATGGGGAATGCGGCCGGCGGAGGCGAGCCGTAGCCGTAGGTGACCAGTTCCAAGGCCCTGCCCGGCAAGGCGGCGCGCAGGCGCTCCACGGCCCGGACCAGGGCGGCGATGTTCTTGCGGCCGCAGTCCAGGCCATAGGCCCCGGCCAGGATGACCAGGGCCTGGGGCGGGAGACCCAATCGGCGCAACACGGCTTGCCGTTCGTCAGGGCCAAGGGGCCTGAAGACATCCAGCGGATAGGTGTACCGCAGATGCGTGATGGGACGATGGCCGAGCAGGCTGCTGGCCCGGGCTTCGTCGGCCAGCCAGCGGCTCAGGGCGATCACGCTTGGCCGCAACAGCCCGTACACGCGTCTTTTGAGCCCATGGTTGCGCCGGCTGGCGTCCTGCGCGCCGGAGCGCCGCAGAACCGGGCAGCGGCCGCAGGCCGCCTCGAACCGGCGGCAGGCAAGATGATAATGGCAGCCGCCGGTGAGGGGTCCGAGATCGGCCAGGGTCAGCACGATGTTCTTGCCGGCCAGGGCGGCCAAGAAATCCGGCGACAACAGGATGCCGGCGTTCCAGTGGATGTTGACGACATCCGCCTCGGACAGGGCTTGCCGGGCCGCGTCGCCAAGGCGGAACAGCCCCGTTGCGGCGTCGCTGAAAAGCTCCGACGCCCCCTGCGCAAGGGCCAGGGGATCGCTTAAGGCCTGCCAGTGGCGAAACAACCGCCCAACCGGCCGCAGGCCCTGGCTTGAGGGAAACGTGTCGGCCAAGGGCAGGAACCCTTTGGCGGCCTGCCCTTCCAGGGTCAGGAACGTCGCCGCATGACCGGCCGCCAGAAAGGCCCGAAAAGTGTTCTCCGCGCCCTGGGCTGCGCCGCCCGCGGCCAGGGTGGAGACAAAGGCGATGTTCACGCGATGCCCTCCATATAGAGCAGCCCGGGACATGCCGCTTCCTCTTCGGCCGCAGCATCGCCTTGCTGGCGGACAAAATCCCGTATCGCGGAACGCCCGGCGCTTTGGCGCAGCACGGACGTAAAGCCGCACTGGCCCAGCAGGCGGCCCAGGGACAGCTCGTCGTGCACCGCTTGGCCCGCCCGGCCGCCGAACCGTTCGTGGCGGGCCACGGCTTCGGCATCGTCCGGGGCGCGACGCGACGCGTCCAGGCTGTCCAGGTAGGCCCGGGCCTGCCCCTCCCCATCGGCCACGGCCAGCCGCAACACGCCGCCTGGGCGCAGCGCCCGATGGCATTGCGCCAGGAATCGGCGCGCCTCGTCCCCAGAGAGATGCTCCAGGCAACGACAGGCGTACAGCGCGTCGCAGCGCCGCTCCGGCAAGGCGAGGCCGCCAAGGCCTTCCCAATCCATGGTCTCGGGCACGTCGCCGGCCAGGGCCACGGTCATCGGCTCGGCCAGGCCTTGGCCGGCGCAATCCAGCTTGACCAGCACGGGCCGGCCCTGCCGCGCCAGGTCGTCCACGCGCTGGGCCAGACGACGGCGCACGGCGGCGGCACGTGGCCCGGCTCCAGGCTCAAGGCTTGGGGAAGCGGCTTCTTCCGGTGCGAACGGCAGGGCAGGTTCGACCGACGGCGGCGCGAAGCCCTGGCGGCGCGGGGCGCCTTCAGGACCGGACAGACAGGCGCTGGCCTGTTTGGGCGCCACGCACAAAGCGCCCCGCTCGGCGCAAAGGGCGGCAATGAGGCGTTGCAGGCCGGGGCGGCGGGCATCTTCGTGAGCCCCCCCGCCCAACTCGGCCAGGACCGCCGGGGCCAGCGCGGCCCACCGGTCGCGCCACACGCCCAGGCCCAAGGCGTTTGCCCGAGGCGCGAACACCGCGTCCCCGGGCTGCTGCGCCAAGGCCGCCGCAACGGGGCCGGACGGCCCGGCGCTGACGCAGCCGACCACGGGGCGGTAGCGGTAGCGGTGCAGGGCGTTGTTGTAAAACGCCAGCGCATGCGGAGCGCAGTAGAGGGCATCGTCCAGGGCAATCGCCGCTTCATGGGTCTGCAAGACCGACGACAAGGCCCGGACGGTCATGGCGCACAGCCCCAGGCCGGCAGGAGCTGTCTCCAGGCTGACCGAGCGGAACGTCCCGGCAGGGCCGGGCAGATCGGCAATCTCCCGCCAGGCGTGGCCGTCGGCGCAAACGACGTGCAGGTCGGTTTCGGCCGCCATGACGTTTTGCGACAAGGCCTCAAGGGCCCAGGCCGATTGCCGGGCCGTGCCCGAGGCCACGAAGATCAGGGGGAGCGGAAAATATCGGGGTCCGGGCGCTTCCTGGGTGACGACGCCCGCCTCCTTGGGGGCCGTTGCGGCGTCGCAGCGCAAAAACCGCTCTTCATCGGCCGCCCCCCGGGCCAGATCGTCCGGTTCGGGCAAAAGCTGGGGCCGGCGACCGGCGAATATGGCCTCGCACAGCAAATCCAGGTGTTTGTGGACGCCGGGCCTCAGGGCGTCCGGGCTAAACCAGGCGTAGCGGCCTTCCAGAAGATTGGGGGCGTGGACAAAGGGGAATTCAAAGCCGTATCGGAACAACAGCGCATACCAAATCCGGTAGGCCATGCGTTGCAATTCCTGGTCCCGCCAGCCGGGGGGCAGGGCGGCGTAACGGGCGAACACCCGGTCCATTGCCGCTACGTCGTAGGTTTTGTCCAGGCCGGGAAGTTCCTTATAAAACGGATTGGCGGCGATGGCCACGGGCTTGCCCAGCATGGCGCTTTCCAGCCCGCAGGTCGATACGTAGCACAATGATGCGCTGGCGATATCCATTAGATCGTACGAGGAGACGTCTTCCTCGGGCTCGATGACCACGACGGCGTCGCCCACCGCACGTTTGAGATCGGCAAAATAGCGCAGTTCGCGCTCGGACCGGCGCGGAAACACCAGGTTGGACAGGTTCGGGTGAGCCCGGATCACGAGCTTGACGCCGGGATAGGCCGCCGCCTTGGCCACGGCTGCTTCGATCCAGTCCTGTTGCCTGGCAAACCCTTCGTGCGCGATATCGTCCCGGCCAAGCAGTTCGTGGTTGGACGACGAAAAAAGCGCCCAAACGGCTTTGTCCTCGGGGATGCCCAGCCGTTGGCGCAACGCTGCGCTGTGCCCCGGCTTGGTGGTGTAGGCAAACCAATTGAGGGCGTTGACGTCCCCCTGCCGCCGGCCGTCCAGGTAGCGGGCCATGCGGCCAAGTTGCGCCGTCGAAAGGGGCACATCCTTCCAGGCGCTCCACAACCGATCCCAATTCTCCTGATTGAACGGAAGGCCGTTTAAGGCAACCCAGCAATGGCCCGGCTGGCTGGCCCGTTCATGGGTGTACACGGCAAGGCCACGACCCCGGGCCAGCTCAAAGGGGATTTTCACGTAGGCCATGCGGGCGTTGTAGATAATGACGCGATCGTAGCGCCTGGCGTCCAGCAGCTTTTCCATGCCCAGCACAAGGCGCAACCCCTGCTCCAGCAGGGCGCGATACCAAGCCTTGGCCTGGGTGTCCTGGGAGGAAAGGTTGGGCACGCGCCAATACGTGTAGACCGAAGACAGACACCAGCGCCCAAGGGGGTAGCCGTTGTATTCGGCCTGCGTAAGCGCGTCGTCGGCCAAGGAGGCCGCCCACTGCGCAGCCCGGCGACGCTCGGCCGCCGTCTCGTCGGCCAAAAGGAGGCGTGGCGCAAGCCCGGCCTCCAGGGCCTGTTGCTCGGCTCTATCCCGGCACAGGCGGCAATCCTTGGGGGAAATGTCGCGCAGCCCGTCGCATACGCCATCCATCCCCCGCAGTAGACGTAATCAATGGCCGCGCCCCGCTCCCGCAACGCCTGAAGAAGCGTCATCTCGCGCTTGTGATGCAGCGAGCCGACGTTGGTGAGGGTGGAAACGCACAGGACTTGCATACTCATCTCCGGCACAGCGGCCATTTGCCGTTGCCAATGTTCGCCGGGACGGCCCGCTTCAAGGATGCGTCAAGCATCCGTACCCGAGCCGCCGCGCCCGAAAATCCCCCGCAAGGTCACGGCCGCCACCACCACCGCCCCGCCAAGGACCGACCAGCCGCCCGGCCACTCGCCGTAGCCCACGGCCACCAGCAGCGGATTGACGACGGGTTCCAGGGTCATGAGCAGCATGGCCGACAGGGCCGGCAACCGTGTGATGCACCAGACGTAGAGCGAAAGCGACAGGCCCTGCTGGATGACGCCGAGATAGGCCAGCCCCAGGGCCGCGCCCAGGGTGTGCGGCACGTCGGCGGCAAGAAACGGCAGCGCGGCCAGTACCGTCAGCCCATGGCCGGCGATGACCGCCGACACCGGCGAATCCTCGCGCCCGGCCCGCATGCACAAGGTAAACGCGGCGTAGCTCACCCCCGAACCCACGGCCAGGAGGTTGCCCCACAAGCCCTGGGCCGAGAGCCGGTCCAGAAAAAACAGCGCCATGCCGCCAAGGCTGGCCGCCACGAACAGCCAGTCGGCCCGTTTGGTCTTTTCGCCGAGAACCAGCGGCGCGAAAAGGGCCACGTAGACCGGGGCGGTGTAGGCCAGGAGAATGGCGTTGGCGGCGGTGGTGAGCTTGGTGGCGGCCACGTTGGTGACAAGCAACGCCGCGTAGGCCACGGCCGCGCCGCACCGGGCCCGGGTCGGGCGAAAGTCGAGGCGGCCACGAAAAAGCAGCAGCAGCGTCGCCGCCGAAAGCAGACTGCGCCAGCCGGCCACGGCCATGGGGGATAGCGGCACAAGCTTGATGGCCAGGCCCCCGGTGCTCCACAGCACCGCCGTCGCCGCCATGCCCCAGGCGGCCCGGGCGTTTTCGCGCATTTTTTCTCCTGTACCGACGCCTTGGCGGCTCATGAACCGACAACGGCCGAGCGATCAACTTGCCATCGCCGCAAAGGCGTCGTAACAGCCCGGGACCATGAACCAATTGGGCGTCGCAGGCAATCCCGCCCAGAGGGAAAACATGTTTGAGGCCGAAATCAAGTTCGTGGCCGGGCCGGACTTCCGGCTGCCCGAGGGCACAGGGGCGGTCGTCCTGGTCGAGGACGTCTACTACGACGCCGAAGACGGCCGTCTGGCCGCCGCGGGCCGGGAGCTGCGCCTGCGCCGCGAAGGCGGCCGAACACGGCTTACGGCCAAAGCCCCGCCCTTTGACGCGGCCACCGCCTCCAAGCCCGAACATGAGACGGCCGTGGCCGATGCCGAGGCTGCCGCCGCCCTGCTCGGCATGCTGGGGTTTCAGCCAGTCCTGGCCTATGCCAAGCGCTGCCGACGGGCGCGGCTGCGGACCGACGGCCTCGACGTCGAATTGACGGCCGTGACCGTTGACTTCGACCCGCGCCTTTTCGTGGAGATCGAGCATCTGGCCGCAACCAGGGAGCAGGCCCTGGCCGCCCTGCCCGCCATCCGCGCCCTGGCCGAGGGCCTGGGACTGGCCGAGGAATGCGCCGAGGCCTACACCGACCTGGCCCGGGCCGCCGGCCTGGGCACCCCGCCCGCCTGACGCCGTCGCCGCGCGCCCCGGCCGGCTGTCCACATCCTGACGCACCCTCCCCTGCGATCAGGCGACGCGACAAAATCGTCACGTCCACCTGCATTTTTGCGCCTTCGTACCGTCCTGGTCCAGCCACAAACAGCGCTCTCACCGCGAGGGCACTAAACATTTCCCACAATCACAGCCACTTGCAAATAGTGACGCAAAATTCTCCACAATCGCGGTGTACTTTGCACGATGATTGCTTATAGTGACAGACAGCGTGCCCGACTCGGTCGGTCAACGCCCAAACCACTCGAGGAGGTCGCCATGGAAACTGCCCTGACGCTGCGAACGACAGTTCCGCCGGAACTCAACGACGATTCCCTCGTCCTGCATCACGTCTCCGTGCTCGAAGTGGAATTCGGCAACGCGGCCATGGCCACCATGCGTCGGGCCATGAAGGAAGTCGCCTCCCAGACGGGCGTCGCCTTCGACGAAGTCATGCACGAACTGGCCGGCCACATGTACTGGGTGGCCGACACGGGCAAGCTCGTGTGCGTCATCCCCCTGCCGGAAAAAGACCTGTACCTGGAAGTCCCCGAGGACTTGTGGCGCATCCGGGAACGTTCCTACGCCATTCATTAACCCCCTGGCCTTTTTCCCGGCCGGCGCTCCGCCCAAGCGGACCGCCGGCCGGCCCCAAGCCTTGCCCCGCTTGCGCTTTTGCGGCATGGTCCGGCAAATTCACCGGGATAAAGCCATGTCGCCAAGTATTTCCGATTTTCCCAAGGCGCTCTTCGAGGTTCTCGACACCGACAAACTCCAACGCCGCTTCCTGGAGGCGTTGGTGGAATTCCAAAACGTCGAGCGCGGTTCGCTGTGGATCAAGCGCCCCGACGGCTACCAGTGCATCGAGGCCACCGGCGACGAGGCCGACCGGCTCGTGGGGTTCGTCGTGCCCAAGGGCAAGCCGAGCATCGTCGGTTGGACCATTGAAAACGGCCAGATGACCATTGCCGAACCCGGCAAGGACAAGCGGCATTTCAAGGAGGCGGAGTCGGGCATGGACGTCAAGTCCACGCTGATTCTGTGCTATCCGCTGGTGCTCAAGTCCGGCGAGGTCTACGGCGCGGTGGAGATCATCGACACCGCCCACGCCGGCAGCCGGCTCAACCTCACCAAGGAATACCTCGAACTCCTGGAAGAATTCGTGGCCATCGGCTCCATAGCCCTGGGCAACGCCCTGGCCTTTGCCGACCAGAAAAAGGAAACCCAGAAGCTCAAGCGCATCATCGGCGAATTTCGCGGCGAAACGCCGCTGGTCGGCAAAAGCCCCGCCTTTCGCACCGCCCTGGAGGCCGCCGGAAACTACGCCCGCACCGATTTTCCGGTCCTTGTGACCGGCGAATCCGGCACCGGCAAGGAACTCTTCGCCCGCGAAATCCACCGCTTAAGCGCCCGCAAGGACAAGCCCTTTCTGGTGCAAAACGTCTCGGCCATCCCGGATACGCTGCTCGAATCCGAACTCTTCGGCTACAAAAAAGGCGCCTTTACCGGAGCCGACCGCGACAAGATCGGGCTTTTCGAAGCGGCCAGCGGCGGCACGATCTTTCTCGATGAAATCGGCGACATGCCCCTTGGCCTGCAAGCCCGCATCCTGCGCGTGCTCCAGGAAAACGAGATCAAGCCCCTGGGCGGTACGGAAACCCGGCAAGTCGACGTGCGCGTCATCGCCGCCACCAACCGCGAACTCCCCAGGGCCATCGCCGAGGGAACCTTTCGCGAAGATCTCTTCTACCGCATAAACGTCCTGCCCCTGCGCCTGCCGGCCCTGCGCGAACGCACCGAGGACATCCCGGAACTCCTCGACTATTTCCTGGCCCGTGACGCCGCCCGCCTGGGCCTGCCCCAAAAAGCCTTCTCGGCCGCAGCCCGGCGCGCCCTGGGCCAGCGGCCCTACAAGGGCAACGTGCGCGAACTCGAAAACCTCGTGCGCTTTCTTTTGGCCACCGTGCCCGGCGAAACCATCGAGGCCGACGACATCCCCTCGCCCAGCGAACACGGCGAAGCCCAGCCCGCGCCGGCCGCGCCCCCCTGGCCGCGCCCGGCCTGACCACCGATCTCACCGCCTACACCTGGGAAGCCCTGGAGCACGCCTACGCCCTGGCCCTGCTCGAAAAATGCAAATGGAACGTGACCAAGGCCGCCCGCGCCGCCGGCGTCAACCGCTCCACCTTCGATTCGAGACTGCGAAAACTTGGGATTACCAAGGAGTAGGGAAAGAAGAGGAAGAGGCGGCCGGGGGCCTGAGGCCCCCGGACCCCCCGTATGGAGGAAAAAGGGGTGGTTATTCGGCGAGGGTAAAGCGCCAGGCGCAGGCGCAATCATCCCGGGTCGTCTGGGGCGGACAACTTACGCAGGCCATTTTGAGGCGCGGGTCCACGCCGGCGGCAAAAGCCGTGAATTCCACCGTGCCTCCGGACACGCACGGATAGGGCGGCAACCCCTGGCGCGCCCGGGCCGACTGCACCCGGCACTCGACCATCCGCAAGGTGAACCCCTCCGGCGTCTCGTCCACGAAATCGAATTTGTTGATGCGCGCGACCAAACGCGCCTCCAGACAGGCCCGGGCCGCGGCCAAGCCGCCGCCTTCGCCCAGATGCAAGGCTTCCTTGGCCCGCAGCGCTTCATAATAGCCCAGCCGCGACCAGCACGTGTCGTTGACGCGCTTGGCGTCGTGCATCCCGCGCTCGTCCTCCACCGTGCGAAACCACACCCCGTCGGCGGCCAGCCACGACACCGACAAGGCGTCGGCCAGGGCCTCCAGGCGTTCCCGCCCCAGCCCGGCCAGCTGTTCCTCCACCGTGCCAGGGAGCTTGAGCGCCCGCTCGATGCGACGCATCAGCAGCGGCAAATAGGCCTCGCCCACTTTCGACTCCATCCGGCAGGCCGCTTCCGGGCCGAACTGATGGGCCGCCTCGGCCAGCCACAAGCCGTAATGCACACCGATCTGCCGCGCCGCCTGCACCACCTGGCGCGCGAGGATTGCCTCCGGCGGCCCAGAGAGGCGCTGCCTCTCCGGGACCTCTGCGCCGGGGGGGATCATCCCCCCCGGACCCCCTGGAACATCGGGCATGTCATTGTCGCGAGTCATGGCGGTTCCTCATCGTGGCTGGCGGTAGCCCGCCAGGATTCTTGTCACAGCAGCCGGCAACGAAACGGTCTCGCCGCCCCTTATAAACCCTTTCGGGGGGTCCGGGGGCCTCAGGCCCCCGGCCGCCGGAGGCCTCTTACTCTAAATTTATCACCCCTGCCGCGTGTTCAATTGCCGTATCAAACCCGTCAACGCGCCGGTCTGGTTGGCGAGGTTGTCGAAGTGGCGCGAGGCGTCGTCGGCCCGGTCGGCGTTTTCGCGGGCGATGTCGCTGACGTCGTCCATGCTGTCCATGATGGAGCGGGCGGACACGGCCTGTTGGTCGGCGGCGGCGGCGATGGCCCGGACCTGGGCGGCGGCCTGTTCGGCCACGGTCTGGATCTGGCGCAGCTTATCGCCCGAGGCCTCGGCCAGTCCGGCCACCTGGTCCACGGCGGCCAGGGTCTTGTCAACGCTGTCGCGGTTGTCGCGGGTCATGGCCTGGATGGCCTGGATGGACTGTCCCACTTCGCCGGTGGCGGCCATGGTTTTTTCGGCTAGCTTGCGCACCTCGTCGGCCACCACGGCAAACCCGCGCCCGGCGTCGCCGGCCCGGGCGGCCTCGATGGCGGCATTGAGCGCCAGGAGGTTGGTCTGGTCGGCGATGTCGGAGATGACCTGGATGACCGCGCCGATGCCTTCGGACTGGCTGCCCAGCCGCCCCATGTCGGCCTTGAGGGAGTCGGCCATGGCCTTGAGGCTGACGGTGGCGGTTTTGGCCTGGCTGACCAGCGTCGCGCCTGCGGTGGCGGTTTCGCGGGTAAGCGCCGTGGAGCGGGAGGCTTCGGCGGCGTTTTGGGCCACTTCGCCCACGGCGTCGCGCATCTGGCCCATGGCCTGGGCCGTGGATTCCAGGCGTTGGCGCTGGCCGGACGCGCCGGAGCGGATGCCGTCGCCGATGGCGGTCAGATCGCGGGTGGCGCTGCCGAGTTCGCCGACGACTCCGGTGAGCCCCTGGACCGTGGCCAGCATGGCCGCGCCGGCGGCCTCGGCCTGGCGCATGGCCTGGCGGGCTTCCTCGGCGGCCTGCTCGGAACGCTCGGCCTGGGCGCGGGCCTCGTGTTCCTTGTCGGCCAGGGCGGCGAGGTTGGCCCGCAGGGACACGGCCATGGCTTCCAGGGCCTGCTGGAGCTGGCTGGCTTCGTCGCGGCCCGAGGCTTCAAGGTGGACGTCGAGGTCACCGGCGGCGATGCGCCGGGCGGCCTCGGTGGTTTCGCGGATGGGCCGCACGATCCCCCGGGAAACGATCAGGCTCAAGGGCAACAGCACGGCCAGGAACATGACGCCAAAAACGACGGCATCAATAAGCGTGGCCCGGTTGGCCGTTTCCCGCATCCGCGCGGCCATGGCCACGGCGGCCTCGTCCACATTGTCCACATAGACGCCGGTGCCGATCCAGTAGGACGTGCCCGGGATGGGCGCGGCATAGCCGATCTTGGGCATTTCGCCCTTGCCGGGCTTGGCCCAGGAAAAGTTGACGAATCCGCCGCCGGCAGCGGCGGCCCGGGCCAGTTCGCGCACGGAATAGACGCCGTCCGCGCCCTTGAGGTCGCCCAGATCCTTGCCGTGCAGGGCCGGATTGACGGCATGGGCCACGCTGGTGGTGCCGGAATACACAAAGAAATAGCCCGAGCGGTCGGTTTCGAAGATGGCGTCCTTGATGGCTTCGCGCAGATGCGACACCCGGGCGGCCTCGTCAGGCAGGCCGGCCAGGGCCTTGGACAGGGCGGCAGCCATGACGTCGGTGGCGACCTTGATTTTGGCTCGCTGGCCGTCGAGCATGTCGCTTCGGGCTTCGTTAGCCCCGGCCTTGGCCAGGCTATAGGACGAATACGCGCCAACGGCGAAAATGACGCCGGCGGACAGGGCCGAGACGAAAAACAGGATCAACAAACGGGTGGCGATGGGAAGATGCTTCAAGACGCAACTCCTTGTCTTGAGGGAGAAAGCCCGGCAACATGTGGGAACAGTCTGGCAGCGGCGGGCTTGGCCCGGCCCGGGACGCGCTGCGGCGGTCCTGGGCCGGGACGCGAGGCGGGGGATTAGAGCGCGGCCCGGCCCACCAGGGCCAGGAGATAGGCGGCGGTGGAGGCGGCCACGAACTGGCGCGCCCGGCACACGAAAGCCTTGCGCTTGCAGAGCATGAACTCGATCATGCCCAGGCGTTCGTCGGGACGGTCGCGAATGTGCGGCAATTTGTCGATGTAGTGGTCCATATAGGCGTGTTCGGACAGCAGGAGCAGATAGATGCGCTTGCGAAAATAGAGGCTGTAGAACAGGACGAAGACCAGGAAATACAGGGCAAAGACCGTGACGGCATAGGTGAGGCTCAGCATCGATTCCTTCCTTTTCGGGCCTGGCGACAACGAGTCGTTGATCGTTGTTTCTCCCACACTTTGGCCCCGACTTCAAGACGCGGCGAGCCTAGACGCGCCGTGTGCAGCCGTCAGGTTCGGCTGCCGCCCCTAGCGCCGCCAACGCCCTTGCCCGCGCGCCCGCCCGGGTGTAGCCTGCCCCGACCATTTCGGGAGGGACCCTCATGTTTGCCATAAACGACCGTTTGGCCCTGCTCGTGTCGGGCCTTGGCCCCCTGGGCCGGATGCCCTATGCCCAGGGGACCTGGGGTTCGGCGGCGGCGGTGCTGATCGCGCCGCTGGTGTTTTTTCCGCTGCCCATCTGGGCGCGTATCGTGCTCCTCGTGGCGGTCTTTTTCGTCGGAGCCAAGGCGGCCGGCCGCACCGAGAAGATTCTTGGCCGCAAGGATCCGGGCCATGTGGTCATCGACGAACTGGTCGGCCAGTGGCTCACGCTGCTGCCTTTTGCCGCGCCAGGACCCTTTGAACTCATCGCCGGCTTTTTCCTGTTTAGGGCCTTCGACATTTTAAAGCCGCCGCCGGTGCGGGCTTCCGAACATTGGTTGCCGGGCGGCTATGGCGTCATGATCGATGACGTGCTGGCCGGCGTCTACGCCTGCCTTTGCCTGGTCATTCTGGTCTGGCTACGCGGCGCATAGGGCAGTAGAGGCCTGGGGGTCGCCTGCTTGACCGGCCTGGGGCACGGCGCGGCGTTTCGGCCGCCCAAGCGTCGGGCGTGTGTCTTTGTCACAAAGTGGACGAAAAAGGGTCGCCCCGGTCCGAGCCTTGACGGCTTGGCCGGGGCGATGACGTTTTTTGCGCGACGCGGTAGCGCGGTGGGAAAAAAACGTACTTGCGGGGTTGCCTGGGCGCGGCCTGAGGTTCGCGCCGTTATTTTTGGACGAAGTCAATGATTGCGGGAGTCTGGCCTGCGGCAAGCAGAAGGCCGCGCGAAGTCGCCGTCCGGTTTTGCGACCGGGTGGCGACTAATGAAACAACAGCCCCCGGTAGATGAAGCGTTCGTACACGGAGCACAGGCGTCGGGCGTTGCGGTGAGCCAGCCCGAAATCCATGAGCCGGCAGTACATGTGCATGGGATTGAGTCGGTGTTGCAGGTAGTTGCGGATGATGTTCATGGCGTTGCCTCGCTTGGGGGCAGTCCTTGACCCCCGTGGAACACAGCGAGTAAGTAGCAATATCCGTTCCAAGGGCGTCCTTGCCCCGGCAGCGGCGGCCTCACACCTCTTATCGGCGGTTGCTGCCAAAGCCTTACGGGACACCGGGCATAAAAAAACCCGCGCCGGCGGACCGGCGCGGGGCGTCCCCAAGGGGACAGGAATCGTCAGGATTTGGTGATGGCTTCGGCCGGGCAGGCGTCGATGGCTTCATCCACGCAATCGGCTTCGGTGTCGGATTCTTTCACGATGGCCTTGTCGCCGTCGCCGTTCATTTCAAAGGCGTCGGGGCAGGTCTCAACGCAAGCTTCGCAACCCATGCAGGCATCATCATCGATAACAATGGCCATGTCTCCGTCCTCCTTGAGTTTAGCCAAGCGTCGCCATGCCCGGATTTTCCGGCTGGAAAACCCCCGCGACAACGCTCGACTTCCGTTAACACGTTGTGCTGTCTCACTGTCGCCCAAAAACCTCAGCCGCTCCAGGGATGCCCGCGCATCCCGGAAATGCCTTCGCGATCCGCAGCGTGATGGCTGGCGCAGGCCGGACTTGCGTCCGTTTCGCGCCTGGAATTTCCCCCCGGTTCGGCGTCCGCCCGGGAATTCGTCTATGACGGGGCGCTTTCGAAAAGTCAAGGACGGGAGAAAAAGCCCGAAGTTGACAATTCTTCGGCATTTTCCAATCCTGCAAGACTCTCCCGGCCCCGCCGCCCAGGATCAGGGGGACTGCGGATTTGGGCTTTGACGCCAAGCGGCAAAATCCGTATAATTATCAAACCGGCAGCGGTTTTCCTGTCAAGCCTTTTGCCAAGACGTCGCTGAGGGCCATGTTGCCAGACATCCAGAGCCTGCTCGAATCCTTGCCCTCCCATGCCGCCCTGCTCGACGGGGACGGCCGTATCCGCGTCGCCAACGCGTCCTGCTTGGAACTCTTGCGCGAGCTCGACCCCCAGGCCGGAGTCGGCCGACATTTTGCCGACTCCTGCGTCAAGCTTTTGCCCGAGACCGTGTCCGCCGCCGTGCGCGAGGGCCTGGCCGCCGTGCTGGAGGGCCGGTTGCCCCGCTACGAGATGGATCTCCCCTGCGGGCCGACGGGCAGCCAGGTCTGGCGAGCCCTGTGCTTCACGCCCCTTCGCGGCCCCACGCCCGGGGCCGTGGCCACGCTAACCGACATTTCCCGGCAAAAGCAGCTCGAAGAGCACATTCTCCACGACGCCTTCCACGATACCCTGACCGGGCTTTTCAACCGGGCGCTTTTTATCAACCGCCTGGATCAGGCCATCAAACGCCTGCGGCGCAATCCCGACGCCCTCTACGCGGTCCTCTACCTTGACATGGACCGCTTCAAGCTCGTCAACAAGACCTTTGGCCACGTCACCGGCGACCGGCTGCTCATGGTCATCGCCAACCGGCTGCAAAAGCAGTTGCGCGAGCTCGACACCCTGGCCCGTTTCGGCGGCGACGAGTTCGCCATCCTCATTGAGGACATCTCCGGCCTGGAGGAGGCCAGCACCATGGCCGAAAATGTGCTGCGCCAGCTGGCCCAGCCGTTTCGTCTCAAAAAACAGGAAATTTTCGTCACCTGCAGCCTCGGCGTGGTGGTGGGCTCGGCCGCTTACGAGCACCCTGATCAGGTGCTGCGCGACGCCGACAACGCCATGTACAGCTCCAAGGAACACGGCGGCGACCACTACACCGTGTTCGACGCCGGCATGCGCGTGCTCACCCAGCGCCGCATGGAAATGGAACTGGCCTTGCGCCAGGCCATGGAATCCGGCGAAATCACCGTGCACTACCAGCCCATCGTGTCCCTGGCCACGGGCGACGTCACGGGGCTTGAGGCCCTGGCCCGCTGGCAGCATCCGCGCCAGGGATTCATTCCCCCTTCGGAATTCATCCCCATCGCCGAGGAGTCGGGCCTTATTAACGAACTTGGCGCGCTGATTCTGCGCCAGTCCTGCCGCCGGCTGGTGGAGCTTGGCCGGGAAACCCCCGAGGGCGAAAAACTTTCCGTATCGGTCAACATTTCCGGCCGCCAGTTCAAACGGCCCGATTTCGTCCAGGAGGTGGCCGGCATCCTGGCCGAGACCGGCATCGACGCTTCCCGGGTCAAACTCGAACTGACCGAATCCGTGCTCATGGACGACGCCGACGAGGCCGTTCGAGCGATAAAAAACCTCAAGGCCCTGGGGGTCAAGGTCGTCATCGACGACTTCGGCACCGGGTATTCGTCCCTGTCCTACATCCAGCGCTTCCCCTTCGACAGCCTCAAGGTCGATCGCTCGTTCGTCGGCAACATGAACGAGGCCGAGCAGAACATGGAGATCGTGCGGGCGATCATCGCCATGGCCCACAAGCTGGGCCTGGAGGTGGTGGCCGAGGGCGTGGAGCTGGCCGAACACAAGGCGGCGCTCTCCGAGCTGCGCTGCGAAAGCGCCCAGGGCTTTTTCTTCTCCCGCGCCGTGCCCGGCGAGGAACTGGGCGAGCTCATGCGCCGCAACTGGAAGCCCGATCCCGGACCGCAGGTTTCCTGAGGGGCGGCTTCCGGCCCACAAAAAAAGAGATTCGCCGTTGGCGCAGGAGGTGCTTATACACCCGGTTCCGAAGCAGCGCTTCGGGAACTCTTCCTATTACGCCTGGCGAATCTCTATGAGCGACGCCTCATTGCGTCCGGTATGGTGTCTGGCCTTTATTTCGCCCACCCCTCCGTTGCCGTTGGCGTCATATCTACAGGGGAACCGCTCCCCTTACGTCTTAACAATAAGCATCCCGCGCGCCCTGTAAAGAGTCTTCCTGGACAATCCACCGCAAACAAAAATATCCTGGGCCTTACCCCCTACCCCTTTTCCCCATTTGGGGGGTCCGGGGGCCTCAGGCCCCCGGCCGCCGGCCTCTTCTCTCTTCCTAATTACGCCGGTGCTCGTGGCAGGACGTCAAAAACAAGGCGGCCCGCAGGCGCAACACTTCGCGTGGGGCGCGGTCCATGAGCTCGTGGCCGGGCAGGGTCACCATGGCGGCCAGGGCCGTGGCTTCTCGTTTGCGGCGGTCGTCGAAGCCCATACCGGAGAGTTCCCGCAGGGCGGACAGGACGCCCTGACGTTCCTTGGCGTAGGCTTCGCCGAGGATGGCGGCCTGTTCGGGGCTACGCACGTCCAAGACGGGCGGCAGGGTATGCAGCATAGCGGCGTTTGACGGTTTCATGACGGCCTCCATGCCGGACTTTTCGGCCGCAGTCGCCAGGGCGTTAGGGGATGCGGCCATTTTTTCCTGGCACGATTGCTGCTTTGTCTGCGGCAAACGCAGGGAAGCGACACCGTGAACAACACTTCGACATTATTTCCTCCGCGCCTGGCCCCATGGGGCGTCTGCTGGCTCCTGGCCGCCGTCCTGATCGTGGCCTTGGCCAGGCCAGCGCCGTCCCTGGCCGTGGAACCTGCCCAGGCGGCCGTGCGCCAGCCCGGCGAACCGACCAAGACGCCCCGTGAGACTCCCGCCGCCCAGCCTGTGCCGGCTGGGGGGGCTGGCGCGGCCTCCGGCGATTTGCGCATCGTGCTCAAAAAAAGCGCTCCGGCCGAAGGCACGCCCCGGGTGGGCGGCGCGGCCTCGTTTGAGGCCAGGCTCTATCGGGGCGAGGCCGAGCTTTCCCCCGAGGCCTACGAATGCCGCTGGCGCAGCGACGGCGGGGCCAGATTCCTCGACCCGGCCGGCCCCTTCACCAACACCGCCATTTTCCTGCGCCCGGGCCGTGAACGCGTCTGGGTGGAGGTGGTGCCGCGCTCGGGGCCTTCGGCCGGGCTGGCTGCGGTGTCCGAGCCGGTGGCCCTGGACGTGGCCCAGCCCAATTTCGGCTTGTCCGCCTCGCCTGCAGCACCCCTGGTCGGCGAAGAGACCACCGTCGCCATCCGTGATTTTCCGGTCCACGACGGCGTGGAGTTCCGTTGGGATCCGCTGCCCGCCCATGCCAAGCTGGTACGGGTAGGCGAGCGCAGCCTGACGTTTTATCCCACCGAAGCCAAGCCGGTGGCCGTCAAGGTCGCGGCCATGGCGGCCGGCGGCGGCAAGCAGGCCGCGCCGCTGGGCAAGGCCAACATCGACGTCGTGGCCCGCAGCTATCAGGTTACCGTGGACAACCGGGGGCTGCTCGACACGCCGGCCACGGTCTGGCGCGACGGCGAAGGACCGGTGGCCGCCTCGGGCGTGGCCGTGGGCCAGCGCGTGGGGCTGCGGGCCTCCGTGACGCCAACGCCGCCCAATCCGCCCCTGGCCTATGCCTGGGGCCTGTGTCCGGGAGCCAAGGCGGCCGGCGGCGAGGACACCCGGGAAATAACCGCCTCGCGTCGGGAGACCGGCCCGTGTCAGGCCACCGTCGAAGTGCGCGACGCCCGGGGACTGCTGCTGGGTCGCGGCAAGGGCGAATTTTCCGTGGATGTTTCCCAGGCCGAACTCGACGCCGCCGCCGAGCGCGCCCGGGAAGTGGACCGGCTCGTGCGCGACGGGGCCAAGGCCTGGGCCGAGGGCGATCCCGACCGGGCCGCCGGCGAGGCCGGGCAAGCCGTGCGCTTAAGCCCCAAGGACGCCGCCGCCGTGGCCGCCCTGGACCGTATCGCCCGGGACAAGGGCCGCCTGGACAGCTACCTTGGCCGGGCCGCCTCGGCGCTTGCCGCCGACGATTTCGACGAGGCCTCGGCCATGCTCGACGAGGCCGCCAAGGTCAATCCCAAGGCCGCGGCCATCCCGGCCGCCCGCCAGGCCGTCGAGGCCCGCAAGGAGACCCTTGGCCGCATCGGCAAGCTCCTGGCCCAGGCGCGGGACAAGTGGGAAGCCGGTGAAGTGGAGACGGCCCTGAGTCTGGCCGGCCGGGCCCAGGAACTCGATACGGCCCACGGCGAGGCCAAAGCCGCCCGGGAACGCTATGTGGCCGCCCGGGACCGGCTCATCGCCGCGCTCAAGCAATCCGCCGCCTACCTGACCGCCAAGCGTTTCGACAGCGCCGCCAAGGCCCTGGACGACGCCCGGGCTGTCAGTCCCAAATTCAAGGCCGTGGCCGAAATGGACGCGGCCATCGCCGCCCGCAAGCAGCGCGCCTGGAGCCTGGACGAACGTCTGGCTCGGGCTCGCGACCAATGGAACGCCGGCGACGCCGACGCCGCCCTGGCCACGGTCAGCGAAGCCGCCGCCCTGGACCCCGAACACCCGGGCGCGGCCCATGCCCGCAAAAACCTGGCCCTGGCCCGGGACAACCTGGCCAAGGCCGAGGAACGCGCCGAGACCGCCCTGGCCAAGGGCAAGCTCGAAGAGGCCCGCTCCGCCCTGGCCGACGCCGCCAAGATCAACCCGCGCCATCCGCGCATCGCCGAACTGCAAACGTCCGTGGCCCACCGGGCCGGCCGCGACCAGCGCCTGGCCGCCCTGGCCGCCGAGGCGGCCAGGCGAAACGCCGCCGGCGACCTCGACGGGGCGCTTTTGGCCGTCAGCGACATGCAGGCCCTGGCCCCGGCCGATCCAGCCGTGGCCGCCGAGCGGGCCAAGCTCGCCCGCGCCCGCGACGCCGTGCAGGACGCGCTGACCCGGACCAGGGACTTCCTGGCCGCCCGACGCTTCGACCTGGCCCTGGCCGCTTTGGCCGAAGCGGAAAAGGTCAACGCCAAACTTCCGGCCCTGGCCGAGTGGCGGCAAAAAGTGCAGGCCGAAAAGCAGCGGGCCGAAACCGATCTGGCCACCACCCTGGGCCAAGCGACCAAGCTCGCTGAAGCCAAGGATTTCGACGGCGCGCGCCGGCTTCTGGACGCGGCCCGAGACGTCGGCCCCATGCCCCCGCCCCTTGCCGCCAAGGCCAAGGAACTGGAACGCCGGGTGGCCGCCGGCCGCCAGACCCAGGACGCGGCCCGGCGCGAACAGGACAATCGCGGCAAAGCCGCCGCCGCGACCACGGCCGAGACCGACCAATCCGGCCGCTGCCTGGAACTCGGCAAACAGGCCACGGCCAAGCGGGCCGCCGGTGACCACGCCGGGGCCATCCGCGACTATCAGACCCTGCTCACCCTGTGCCCGGACACCTGTCAGGCCTACAACAACGTCGGCACGTCGCTGTATTCCCTGGGCTACGCCGCCGAGTCCCTGCCCTGGTTCGACGAGGCGGTCAAATGCGCGCCCAAGGAAGCCCTTTACCGCGAAAACGCGGCGCTGACCCGCACCCGCCTGGCCGCGCCCCAGCCGCCCAAGCCCGGCGAGGCCGGCCCCAGCTGCGCCGCCGCCTTTGAGACGGCCGAAACCCGGCGCGGCGGCGGCGATCTGGCCGGCGCGGCCGAAGGCTACAAGGCCGTGGTGGCCCGCTGCCCGGATTTCTGCGCCGCCTACAACAACCTTGGCCTGACCCTGCACAAGCAGGGCCGCACCCCGGAAGCCCTGCCCTTTTTCGAGCAAGCCCTGCGCTGCAATCCCCAGGACAACCTGTTCAAGGAAAACTACGAACTCACCGTCAAACGCCTGCGCACGGCCGAGAAACGGCCGTAGGGGCAAAGAGGGAAGAATTGCCTCCGGCGGCCGGGAGGGGCTCAGCCCCTCCCGGACCCTCCCGAAAAGGGGTAAAGGGGGCAGCGCGACGAAGGACGGATGCGGCAGCATGAGGCCCGGGCAGCGCGAGAGCGTCGTTGCCCGGGCCTTTTGGCGTTGCCGTTTGCCCGATGGAGCAACAAAGCTGTTTGCACGAAGGGGGTGCCGGATACGGCGAGAAACACCGCCAATGACGCGCCGTAAGGTTGACGTCAAAAGGCCAAACATCCGCTGATCCAGCCGATGGGCATGCAGCCCTGCCCGCTCGGAGTTGACTTCCGTCCGCCTCGGCAGACGCGCCCTGCCCCGGCCGGCCGCTGCCCGCGCCACACAAAAGCAAAACGGCCGCCCGGTTGCCCGGACGGCCGTTTGTCTGCGCGGGGCAGTCGGAAACTAGTAGGTGGCGCGGAATTCGTCGCGGCGGTTCTTGGCGTAGGCGGCTTCGGAAGTGCCCGGATCAAGCGGACGCTCCTTGCCGTAGCTGACGGTGGACAGGCGGTCGGCGCCGATGCCGAGGTTGACCAGGTACTGGGCCGCGGCCTGGGCACGACGCTCGCCCAGGGCGAGGTTGTACTCGGCCGTGCCGCGCTGGTCGCAGTTGCCTTCGACGATCAGCTTGATCTGCGGGTACTGGCGCAGGATCTCGGCCTTGCGGGTCAGGTTCTGCCGGGCTTCGGCGCTCAGGTTGGAGCTGTCCAGGGCGAAGTGGACCATCTGGGCCAACTCATTGGAAGCAGCGCCCAGCTTCTCGCGCAGCAGACGCTCCTGCTCCAGGCGAGCGCGCTCCTGCTCTTCCCAGCTTGTGCCGGAACCGTCGCCGGGACCGCCGGCCTTCTTGGCGCAACCAAAACCAGCCAAGGACAGCATCAGCAACAACATGGCCATCAGCAACATTTTCGAACGAATCATTTTTCCTTCCTCCTCACATTGCCCGCCAGGGCATTGAAAATATCCTCAGGGCGTTGCCCCGGGGCGTTTCCGCGGGCTGGCGAAGCGCCGCCGGAACCGGCCTCCAATTACGCCTCCCGCTATAAATTGCAACAGGCAATTGGCGGGGGTTCCGGGGTGTTGCGCACATTTCGCCAACACGCTTGCAGCATTGTCCAAATCGGGGCCGGCCGGCTGCCGCCAGCTCCCCGCGCTACTGGGCCAGCGGCCCCCAGCTCGGCATGTAGGCCGCGCCGTCGCCGGTGGGGATCATCACTGGCGGCGCGCCGTGGCGCGTGGTCACGAAGATCTTCTTCTGGCCGCTTCGGGTGGACGAGAAGGCGATGAAGTAGCCGTCGGGCGAAAAGGACGGGTTCTCGTCCGAGCCGCCGCCCGAGGTGACCTGGGTCTCCTGGCCGGTGGCCAGATCCATGACGAACACCTTCTGGGCCCCGCCAAGCTGCTTGGTGAACGCGATGAGCTTGCCGTCCGGGCTCATGCTCGGGTTGGTGTTGTAGCCCGAGGTGGTCACCCGCCGGCCCGCGCCGCCGTGCACGGTGGTGACGTAGATGTTGGGGCTGCCGGTGCCGTCGGAGACGTAGGCCATGGCCCCGCCCGAGGCGGCAAAGGTGGGCGAGACCTCGATGCCGCTGCCGGACACCAGGGGCTGGCCCGGCTGATAGGCGGAATTGAGCAGGTAGATGTCGGCCTTGCCGTGCATGGTCAGGCTCACCGCCACCTGGCCGTCGGGCAGGAAGTGGGGGCTGACCACATTGGTGGACGGCAGGGTGTAGACCTGCGGCTTGCCGCCGCCGGACCACACGCCCAGGTAATGGCCGCGCGAGCCGATGAGCGTGAACACGATTCGCCGGCCGTCAAAGGACCAGCTGGGGCTCACGGCCATGCCGAGCTCGTTGTAGTTGGTCACCCGGTTAAGTCCGCGGCCGGTGGGGCGCACGGTCCAGATGTCGGCCCCCTTGCCGGCGCTGGGCTTGACGAAGGCGATCTGGGAATTGAAAAAACCGCCCTGGCCGGTGAGCGCCTGCATGAGTTCCATGCAGAACCGGTCGGCGATGTCGGGCAGCTGGGCGTCGGTCACCGCATCGTAGCCTTTGCCGACCAGCACCTTCTGGGAATAGACCTCAAAGGCCCGCAGCTCGACGTTGCCGAGGTTGCCGCCGGGGGTCCAGTTGGCCGTCACCAGCACATCGATTTTGGCCAGGCCAAAGGGCTTGAAGTCGATCTGGTCGGCCGTGGCCCCGGCCACCTGGCCGGGCACGCTGGACTGGGGCACGATCTGCAGGAAGGGCAAAAACTGCAGGTCCTTGTTGATGAGATCCTGGAGCTTTTCGGCCGGGGTCATCTGGCCGCCGCCGGCAAAGGGCCGAGCCTGCACCAGATTCATTTTGGCCTGTCCCGGGCCTTGGATGTCCACGGCCAAGGACGTCTGAGCCTGGGCCTGCGCCACGTCCAGGCACAACAGCGCGGCCACAAGGGCGCACCACATGCCGGTCACCATCATCCGCTTTCGCATGATCATCGCCTGAAATCCCTGAATGTCGTTTTGAAGGGTTGGGCGCAGGCCCGGGAAAGGAGAAAAGGGCCGGCGTCAGGGCAGCCAAAACGGCTTACCCGGCCGGGGCCGGGCAGAGACCGCCATCCGCGCCCTCATAGCCCGATCCCGCGCCGGGCGCAATCGCGCGGCGCGGGATACGGAAAAACGTCACTGTCCGAGTTCCTGGGAAGAAAACCGCAGCTGCAGGACATTGAGCCCGGCCGGCGGCGACGGCAGGGTCTCGGTCTCGGCCACGGACTTGACCGTGGAGGCGTCGAAATTGGGTTGCCCCGAGGACTGCACCAACCGGTAGTTGAGGATGCGGCCGTCCTTGTCGATGTGCACCTCGACCACGGCGGCGAGCTGCTGCCTGGCCCCGGTCTGGGGGAAGCGCCAGTTCTTTTTGACCTCGCGGTTGACGATCTGGGCGTAGACGCCCATGGTCACGCCCCCGCCGCCGCCGGCTCCGGGCGTGCCGCCGGGAACGCCCCCCCCGCCGCCGCCGGCCGCTTTGCGGGCCTCGGCCAGGGCCTTGGCCACGGGATCGCCGCCGGCCGCGCCGGCCCCCGAGCCGGAACCGGACCCGCTGCCGGCCTTGGCCTTGGCGTCCTTGAGCGCCTGCTCCAGGGTGCTTTTCTCAGCCGCCTTGGCCGCCTCGGCCGCCTTCTTGGCGTCGTCGGCCGCTTTCTTGGCGTCAGCGGCTTTTTTCGCCTCGTCGGCTTTTTTCTGTTCCTCGGCCTTTTTGGCGTCCTCGGCCTTCTTTTTGGCCTCATCAGCCTTCTTTTGCTCGTCAGCCTTTTTCTGGTCTTCGGCCTTTTTCTTGGCCTCGTCGATTTTCTTCTGCTCTTCGGCTTTTTTCTGTTCCTCGGCCTTGCGCGTGGCTTCCTCGATCTTCTTGAAATCGGGCTTGGGCTCAAGTTTCGGCTCGGGCTTGGCCTGTTCCGTGGGAATGGGCTTGGCCTTGGGCTCGGGTTCGGGCTTGGGCTCGGGCTTTTTCGGTTCCGGCTCGGACCGCTTGGGCTGGGGGGGCTCGGGCACGGCGGCCACGGGCTCGGGCGGTATGGGCTTGGCCGGCGTGGCCGGAGCCTCGGCCGGTTCGGGCAGGGTCTCCTTGGCCGCGGCGCCGGAGCCGCCCTCGGGTTCGGCCGGGCCAAGCTCGGGCTTATCGCCTGGTCCCTTGGGACCAAGGGGCAACCCGACTTCACCGGGCGGCAGGCCCGGCGGGGCCAGGGACACGAGATCGACCTCGTAGACCGGCACGTTGAGCTGGAACTTGACCGGCTCCATGCTGACGAAGAGCAAACTCGCCAGCACCACGGTCAGGTGGAGAAAAATGGAAAATATCCAGCCAAGGACGCGCATGGTGTTCTCTGTCGGTCGCGCTCCGGGAGAGGCACTCCCGGCCGGGCCTATTTCTTTTTGGCGGCAGCGGCCGCCGCGGCGGCGGCGTTTTTGGCCGACTTCTCGTCCTCGGCCACGACGCCGAGCTTGTCGACGCCGGCCGCCTTGATGATGCCCATGACCTTGACCACCGTGCCGTAAGCCACGGCCTGGTCGGCCCGCAAAAAGAGCTGCTTTTTCTGGTCCGTCACCAGCCGCTTCACCTGGCCCTCAAGGTCGGCGTACTCTACCTGGTACTTGTCCAGAAAGATCGTGCCGTCGGCCTTGACGGTCAACACCAGGCTCGTATCCTCCTTGGGCAGGACGCTGACGGCCCGGGTCTGAGGCAGGTCCACCTCAAGCCCCTGGGTCATCATGGGCGCGGTGACCATGAAGATGATGAGCAGCACCAGCATCACGTCCACGAAGGGCGTGACGTTGACGTCGGCCAGATACCGGCCTTTGCCGCCGGTCTGCATACCCATGGCCTAGAACCTCTCGGAGGCGGCCTGCTGCTGGCGGCGGGCGGCGGCCTGGGCGGACGGAGCGGGCTGGGCGGCCTCGCGCGGGGTCCAGGTGACCTCGCGCTGGATGCGGTTTAAAAACGCCCCGGCGAAGTTGACCAGCTCGTTTTCGATGCTGGTCACAAAGCCCAGGTAGTAGTTGTAGGCCAGAACCGCCGGGATGGCCACGGCCAGACCGATGGCCGTGGCGACAAGGGCTTCGGAGATGCCCGGGGCCACGGCGGCCAGGGCGGCGGACTGCTGCAGGCCGATGGAGTGAAACGAGTTCATGATGCCCCAGACCGTGCCGAAAAGACCGATAAACGGGGTGGCGTTGGCCGTGGTCGCCAGGAAGGCGAGATTTTTGGAGAGCTTGGCCAGCTCCATGGACACGCCCTGACGCAGCACCCGGCGGATGTTGTCCATGGCGATATGCCCTTTTTCGGCCGGGTCGAGATCGGCCTGCTCCATGCGCACCAGCTCTTCAAAGGCCATGCGGCCGACGAAAAAGGCCGGCGAATGCCGGGACTGCCCCAGCGCCTGCATGGCCGCGCGCAGGGTGTCGGCCTCCTGGAACCGTTCGTAGTCCCGGGCCGTGTCGCGTTTGGCGGCGGTCAGCGTGAAAAATTTGATGAAAATGATGCTCCAGCAGCCCAGGGACATGAATGCCAGCACACACAAGACGAAAATAACCGTCGGCGTGGCGCTGGCCATCATGGTCCACAAGCCGCCATGCGGCGAAAGCGCGTCCATTGCGACCCACCTGTGGGAAAATGCAGCAGGTTAGGAAAGCACGCGTTCCATCAGGGCCGGCAGCACGACTTCCGCCCTTCCCTTAAGGCGCACGTCGGCCAGGCCCTTGTAGGCGCTTTCCGTAAGATTGATTTCCACAACACCTCCGCCCCTGGCCTTGACCTCCCTGGGCAGGAGATTGGCCGGGGCGACCTCCCCCGATGTTCCGGCCACCACGATGACGTCGGCGGCCAAGGCCAATTGACCGCTTTTCGTCAGAGCGTCAAGTGCAATGGCCTCGCCAAAGAACACGATGTCCGGACGTACCACCCCGCCGCAGTCTTCGCAACGCCACGGCAGGGCCTGCGGCGCAAGCCGCCGGGCCAACGCGCCGTCATGGGCCGCGCCACAGCCCATGCAGAAAAAATGCCGCACGCCCCCGTGATATTCCACCACATTGACCGACCCGGCCGCCTGATGCAGGCCGTCGATGTTCTGGGTGACGACGCCAGCGAGCCTGCCCGCCGCTTCCAGCCGGGCCAGGGCCTCGTGGGCCGGGTTGGGCTTGGCCGCGTCCACCATGACCAGCACCTCGCGCAAAAACGTCCAGACCCGGGCCGGGTCGCGGGCCAGGGCCTGGGCCGTGGCCACGGCCATGGGGTCGTGGCGCTCCCACACCCCGCCGGGACTGCGAAAATCCGGGATGCCGCTGGCAACGGATATGCCGGCTCCGGTGAGCGCCACCACCGACCGCGCCCGCCGCAACAGGGCCGCCGCCGCCTCGATGCCCTCGGCGAGCGCCTCGTCCTCCATGCGACCCCCTTTCGCGCGAAAACGCGTTGAGATTTTTTGCAAAGGCCCTATACTTGCATAATCTGCCGCAGCCAAAGTCTCAACGAGGAGGCAAGACTCATGCAATTCCCTTCACGCGCCGTCGTCGCCCTGGCCGGCCTGGCCCTGGCCGCTGTCCTGGCCGCCCCCCAGGCCCTTCTGGCCCAGGCCCCGCCGCCCCAGAACATGACCACGCCCCCGCACCCCGGAGGACAGCAGCCGCGACCGCCCAAGGGCCAACCTCCGGCCACGGTCCAGGCGCCGACCGCCGTCCAGGCCCCGGCCACGGTGAAAGCCCCACCCCCCGTCAGACCGCCGGCCGCCGTCATGATCCCCGGCCCGGTGGCCCAGGGACCGGGCATCGTCATTCAGCCCCCGTCGGTGACCGTCCAGCCGCCCGGCTACTATCCGCCGCCGCCCCCGCAAGGCGGCCGCAAGGCCCAGGCGCTTCTGCGCTGCAATCAACAACAGGCGGCCTGCGCCCAGAACTGCAACTACCGGACTTACGGACAGGCGCGCAACATGTGCAACAACCAATGCAACGCCATGTTCGTCAACTGCACCGCCCGGGTCAATTCCATGCGCTGACCCGGCAAGCCAAGGACAATGCCATGAACACCAAAATCGTCCTGGCCCTGCTTGCGGCGCTTACCTGCGCCGCGCTGCTGGCTCCCCAGTTCGGCCTGACCCAGCCGCCGCCCTGTCCGCCGGGCATGGTCTGGACCCCGGGCGGCTGCCGGCCCGTGCCGCCGCCCCCCCCGAGCTATGTCCCGCCGCGCCCCGTGCCACCGCCGCCGGGCTACGGTCCGGGCTACGCGCCGGTCCCGCCCTATGACCCCAACATCAAGCAGGTGGCCCGTCGCTACATCACCCTGCATTCCTGCCCGGGCGAAGCCTGCCCGCCGGTCACCTCGCTGTCGCGCGGCACCCCGGTGCGCATCCTGGCCTGGGAAGGCCCCTTCGTCTTCGTGCGCGTACCCGACTCGCGCATCGAAGGCTGGGTCAAGCGCAACCGCCTGACCCCGTAACGCCGGAACCGCCGTCTGGACGCGGCCTCAGGCCGCGTCCAGACCAGCCGGACCGGCGTTCGCTTTTTTCTTCCGCGCCACAGCCCGAACCCTTGAAAAATATGATCGTCTTTTTCAAGGAAAACAAATTGTTGTAGCCGTGCAACTAGGAAACGCTCTCTGCGCTTTTCGTGGACGCGACACGCACCGCCCGTCCCGTCCCCTTGCCGGCCGGCCCCTCGCCCGGCAAACGCGGCCGATTGGCCGCGAACGCCGGATCGGCCGCGTCCAGCACGGCAAATAGCGCCCGCAATTCACCGTCAGCGTGCAGCATCCGCTGATTGGCGCGATACGCCTGGATAATGTCCGAACCCATGGCGTAGAGCCCCGAACGCAGGTCGCGGCGATACAGCCGCATACCCTCGGCCGTGTCCCCGACCGGCCCGAAAAGCGTCAGGTATCTGTCCGGGTGGACCTCGAAAATCGCCACCTCGCCAAACCGCTCGGGCAGCGGCACGGCCCGGGCCATGTACTCCCGCTCCTCGCGCACCGCACCGCGCCGGACGGCAAACCGCCGCCGGGCATATCCCCGGCGCGTGAGCCACACGAGATGATAGACCAGCACCCGGTCATACAACCGCTGGCGCAGGAAATAGGCGGCGATAGCCCCCAGGCACAGCACGGCCAAGGGCAGGCTTACCCAAAGCGGCACGGCCGCGAGCTTCGCCCCCAGCGCCTCCAACCGACCGGCCAGCCCGGCCCCGATCTCCAAGGCCTTGCGCCCGGCCGCGTCCAGCAACTCCGCCAAAACATCCGCCGCCTTGCCCAGAAACGACAGCAAGACGGCATAAAGACGATCCACAATGTCGTCCACAGCCCCCTCCCGCTGATTGCGCCCCGGCCCGTTACGGCAGCCCGGCTTTTCACTCTACCCGGCTACACCGCCCAGGCCCCCCTGGCAAGCCCGACTCGCCCCTTGCCAAGCCGGCAAACCGGCACTACGAGGTCTCCCCATGCAACGACTGACCAACAACATCTTCTTCAACCTCGCCGTGCTCACCTTCGGCGCGGCCGTCTACAGCTTCGGCATCAAGGACATCGTGGTGGCCAAGGGGCTGATGTCCGGCGGCGTCTCGGGCGTGGCCCTGCTCCTTTTCTACCTCACTGGCGCGCTGGGGCCCGGCGTCTACTACTTCCTGCTCAACCTGCCGCTCATGGTCCTGGGCTGGGTGAGCCTGTCGCGCCGGTTCATCCTTTACACCGTCTACGGCATGGGCATCTTGAGCCTTTTCATGCAACTTTTGCCCGAACGGGCGCTCATTGCCGATCCCCTCCTGGCCGCCGTCTTCGGCGGCGCGGTCATGGGAGCCGGCTCGGGCATCATGCTGCGCACCCTGGGTTCGGCCGGCGGCACCGACATCCTGGCCATCTGGCTCAACCAGAAATACAATCTGCGCATCGGCCAGTTCAATTTCGTCTTCAACCTGGCCGTGTTCGCCGCCGGCATGGCCTTCTACGACCCCACCCTGGCCCTGTATTCCATCATCCTCTCCTACGCCAACTCCAAGGTGATGGATTACGTGCTGGCCCTTTTCAACCAGCGCAAGATGGTCTTTATCATCTCCGACAAGGCCGACGCCATCGCCCGCGACATCATCTCCTCCCTCAAACGCGGCGCAACGTTCCTGCACGGAGCCGGAGCCTACACCGGCAAATCCAAACGCGTCATCCTCACCATCACCAACACCGTGGAAATCAAACGCCTGGAAGAACTCGTCTTTAGCCACGACCCCAACGCCTTCTTCGTGGTCGAAAACACCTTCAACGTCCTCGGCGAAGGTTTCTCGCGCAGGAAAGTGTATTGATAATTAAAGAATGCCTCCGGCGGCCGGGGGCCTGAGGCCCCCGGACCCCCCAAATGGGTAAAGGGAGGCGAATGGTCGCGCTGTCGGATGATGGTGGCCTGGATAGGCGAAAAGGGCATGGACCACACGGCCATGCCCTTTCGATATTTCGGGAAAAGTCTTTTCAACCGGCAAGTTGGCCGAGGATGACGTTCCCTGCGGAACGCCGGTTACGACCCCGTTGCGGCAAAAACGTCCCGTACCACCAACATGCCGTTTATGGCCGCCGGAAATCCGGCATAGGCCGCCATCTGCATGACCGTCTCCACGATCTGCTCGCTCGTGAGCCCCACCGCCAGTCCCGCCCGCACATGCACGGCCAGCTGCGGCCCCATGGTCCCGCGCGCCGTCGCCGCCGCGATCATGGCGATCTCCTTGGCCCCGGGCGAGAGCACGCCCCGCGAAATCACGTCGCCATACGAGAAATCCAGCAGCCAGCCGCCGAAATCCGGCGCCATGTCGCCCATGGAGGCCAACACCCGCTCCCCGGCCTCCCGGCTGGTCACCGACAAGGCCGCCAAACCCCGCTCACGCCGGTCCGCCGGCTGGCCGGCATACGCGTCCGGCGGCGTCACCGTGATTCCCTTGGCCGCGAACACCTCCCGGCACACGCCAATGGCGTTGATGCCGGCCGGAAATCCGGCAAATACCGTGGCCACGTAAATGATCTCCACAATCGCCTCGGCCGAAAGCCCGGCGGCCAGCCCGGCCTCCATATGAAACGCCAACTGCGGCGCGGCGTTGCCCAGCGCCGTCAAGGCCGCGATGGTGGCCGTCTGGCGCAGCTCCGGCGACAAGCCCGGCCGGGTGAAAATGTCGCCATAGCCGAATTCCACCACAAAGCGCCCCAAATCCGGGGCCACGCCACCCAAGGCCTCCTGCACCGCCCGCGCCTTGTCCGGGGCCAGCGCCGTCAAAGCCGCCATGCCGCGAGCATATCGTTCACTCGTTTCCATCCCGTTTCCTCCTCGCGCCGGATGCGACCCCAGGGCCAAAGCCAGGGCCAAAACCAAAGCCATTGCCGCCGACATACGCCAATCTCGGATCATGGTCGCCTCCCACGTGGTTTTGACCGACCCTATGCCGCCTGCATCAAGAGGTGAAATACCGATTAACACCACGATCAATATGCGTTAGATATCGATCCATGGAACTGCGTGATTTCCGCTACGTCCTGGCCGTGTCCGAGGAACTGCACTTCGGCCGGGCCGCCGCCCGGCTCCACATGTCCCAGCCCCCCTTAAGCCAACGCATCCGCGACATCGAAAATGACCTGGGCACGCCGCTTTTCACCCGCACCAGCCGCCGCGTGGCCCTGACACCGGCCGGTCATGCCCTGGCCGACAAGGCCCGGCACATCCTGGCCCTGGCCGAGGAAGCCGCCGCCCTGGCCAAACGCGTGGGCGCGGGCCTGGCCGGCCGCCTCACCCTGGGGTTCGTCAACCCGGCCATGGACGCCTTCCTCGCCGCCGCCCTGCCCCGCTTTCGACACCAAGCCCCGGACGTGGAACTGCGCCTGCAGGAAATGACCACCCCGCAACAAACCGACGCCCTCACCGCCGGCCGCCTCGACCTCGGCTTCATCCGCTACGCCGGCCAAACCATCCCAGGCGCGACCATCACCGAAATCCTGCGCGAACCCTACATCCTCGCCCTGCCCGCCAACCACCCGCTCACCAACAACCCCACCCCCAGCCTCGCCGATCTCCACAACCAGCCGCTCATTATCCCCCCGCCCGCCGCACTGCCCGCCCTGGCCCACGCCATGGCCTCCGCCTTCGCCCAAGCCGGAGCCGCCCCCATCCCCGTCCAGGAAGCCGCCAGCAAATTCACGACGCTTGGCCTCGTGGCCGCCGGCCTCGGCCTGGCCCTCGTCCCGGCCTCGGCCCAAGTCTGGCAACGCCAAAACGTAGCCTTCCGCCCCCTCGCCCAAGGCCTGCCCCCCGTCATTCACGCCGCCGCTATCCCCGAAGGACGAGCGTCAGTGGCAGCCGAGAGGTTGGTGGAGTTGGCGCGGCTATGCGCGGATGGAGAAGAACATGGCGAAAAATAAAGAAAAGAAAAGAATGCCTCCGGCGGCCAAAGGGGCTGAGCCCCTTTGGAAACCCCGAATGGGTACGGTGAAAGCACTATCCCCATCCTGTCGATCCTGCTCCAACCATGCGAAAACGGGTGATTTTGGCGCGAGGCTTTGATCGCGCCAAAATCACCCGTTTTCGCTGGCGAGTTGGGGGCTGGAATTTGGGGTTGTCCGGCCGGGCGGCTTCCGCCCGGCCGGACAACCCCAAATTCCAGCCCCCATCTTCTCTCGGGCCGCCGCCTGCCGACCACAGCTCCACCCGGCCGACCATCATCCCCATGTCGGGGGTCCGGGGGCTGAGCCCCCCGGCCGCCGGAGGCATCTTCTCTTTTATTTACCTGAGATTACAAACACTACTTACTTCCCTTCGACCTTGCGCCCCTTCAACCAACTCACCAGCCCGTGGCAGGCCGTGAGCATCATATCGCCGCCGGGGCTGGGGAATTCGACGTCGAAGCCGACGAAGGAGGCGCGTTTGGGGCCGATGACGAGGGTATCGGGGAAGATGCCGGCGTCGGGCGGCAGATCGAGGGTCAGGCAGCCGTGGCCGCCGGAGTCGAAGACCGAGGCGTTATCGAGGTCACCCCGGCGGAAGCGTTCGAGGTCGGCCCAGAGGGCATCGGGCGAGAGCATGCCGGTGTGGTGTTCGTAGATGCCGTAGATGCGGCGTTTATGGACCAGGGCGGCCACGGTGTGGCTGTTGCCGGCGTTGACGCACAGGACGCCGTGCGAGTCGGTGCGGCTGGCGATGTCGGGATCGGCGAGCATCCCCAGGACGGCGGCGGCGGCGGAGTCGGCCACGGGACCGCCGCCGATGGCATTTTGGAGCACGGCCAGCCGGGTGAGTTCGGGGGGTGGGGTCAGGTAGACGAGGGCTTCGGGCCGGCCGCCGGCCTGGTGGAGGAAGCGTTCCCAGAGTTTGAAGCGGCCCAGGCGGCTGCTTTGGCCGGGGTGCAGGCCGTGGTCTTGGGCGCAGGCCATGACGAGTTCGGGTTCGGGCAGCCCGGCGGCGCCGAGAAAGGCGCGCCAGTAACCGGGGTCGTAGTCGCCAAGGGGCAGCGGCACGTGTCCGGCCGGCCGGGTGGGGGTGATGACCACGGGCGTGGTGGCGGCCAGGCGTTCGGGATCGTCGGTCAGCGCCCAGACGGCATCGGGATGGGCGGCCAGGGGCAGGTCGGCTTTGAGGTGGGCGCGGTAGGCTTTGAAGAAGCCGCCGCCCATGTTGGTGCCGGTGAGGTAGACGGCGCGGCCGGCGGCGGTGAGTTCGGCCAGTCGCGCGCCGACTTGCCGGGCCGGGGCCGGCAGCACGAATTTGGGGCAGTTTTCCGGCTCCAGGTCCGGGAAATGGTAGAGCACGTCCTGGGTGCCGGAACCGATGTCCAGGCACAACACGCGACGCTTGGGCATGGCGGGCCTCCTTGGCTTGGGGGTCCGTAGCTACGCCATATCCCGGAGGTTCTCAAGGTCCGGGCTCAGAGCCTGCACTGGAAACGCTCCAGGGGCGCGCCGCTACCCCTCTTCGGCCAGCAGCCCTTCGATGGCGGCCAGCAGCCGGGTGGGGTCCAGGGGTTTATGGAGCACGGCGTCGGCGCTGCCGGGAGGCGGGGCGTCGTGGCCGGTGATGACGATGACCGGGATGTGGGCCAGGGCCGGATCG
This sequence comes from Solidesulfovibrio carbinolicus, assembly GCF_004135975.1. Classification (NCBI taxonomy): domain Bacteria; kingdom Pseudomonadati; phylum Thermodesulfobacteriota; class Desulfovibrionia; order Desulfovibrionales; family Desulfovibrionaceae; genus Solidesulfovibrio; species Solidesulfovibrio carbinolicus. The sequence goes on from NZ_CP026538.1 coordinate 3,221,171, forward strand.
CGGCGCAGGGCTTCGATGGCGGCCCGGCCGTCCATGCCGGGCATGGCCATGTCCATGGTGATGGCCTGGGGCCGCAGGCGTTCGGCGGCGGACAGGGCCGAAGCGCCGTCGTGGGCGGCGGCCACCCGGTAGCCTTCGCCTTCCAGGAACTGGATGAGGAAGGAGGACACGGCCGGGTCGTCGTCGACCACGAGGATAAGCGGCTTGTCGCGGTCGCGGGGGCGCGGCGCGGCCGGCGGCTGGCAGGCGACGCCGCCGGTTGTGGTCGGCAGTTCGAAAACAAAGGCCGCGCCCCGGGCCGGGGCCGGCTCCACCCAGATATGGCCGCCGTAGTGCTGGACGATCTCGCGACAGATGGCCAGTCCCAGTCCCGTGCCCTTGGACGGGGCCGAGCCTTCGGGGTCCAGGCGCACTTGCCGGAACTTGTCGAAAATGAGTTCCCGGTCGGCCGGGGCGATGCCCGGGCCGGTATCGACCACGGCCACCCGGGCCGTGCCGGGCCGGGGTTCGCTGACGCTCACGGTGACCGCGCCCAAAGCCGTGAACTTGGCGGCGTTGCCAAGCAGGTTGATGAGCACTTGTTCCAGGCGGTCCGGGTCGGCCAGGACCACGGGCGAGGTTTCGGGCAGGCGCGTTTCGAGATCGATCTCGGGGCGGCCGGAGAACAGGCCGGCCACGGCGGCCACGGCGTTTTGGACCACGTCGCTGAGGCAGATTTCCCGATCACGCCACTGCATGCGGCCGGATTCGATGCGCGAGAGGTCGAGGAAATCGTTTAACAGCCGGGCCAGGCGTTCGCCCTCGTGGGAGAGCACGCGCAGGTTGTCTTCTATGCGCCCGGCCCGCTTGGCCAGGACCGGGTCGTCGCCGGCCAGGGGGGCGAAGTGGCGGCTGAAATCCCGGGAGATGAGCTTGGAAAAGCCCAGCAGCGAAGTCAGCGGCGTGCGCAGTTCGTGGGAGACCGAAGACAGAAAGGCGCTTTTGATCTCGTCCATGCCGCGCAGGCGCTCGTTGGCTTCCTCCAGCTCCCGGGCCTTGTGATCCATGTCGCGGGTGCGCTCGACCACGAGGTTTTCGAGGTTGCGGGTAAGCCTGGCCAGGGCGTCCTCGGCTTGCCGGCGTTCGGTCTCGTCCCGGGCCATGAGCACGTAGCCCGAGGGCGCGCCTTCCTTGTCGTAGATGCCCGACACCCGGCCGGCGTAGAGCCGAGGCGCGCCGTCACGGCTGAGGCTAAAGGTAAAGTCGTGGCTGTGGGTCGGGGACACGCCTGCCAGCCCTTCGCCCAGTCGGGCGAGCGTCACGCCGTGGCGCACGTGGAGTTCGCGCAGGTCGCGCCCGGCCGCCTCGCCGGCCCGGATGCCGAAAATCTGTTCGGCCGCCGGGTTGACGTAGGTGACGCGCCAGGTTTCGTCCACGGCGGCGATGCCCAGTTCGGCGCAGCGCAGCAGGTTGTCGAGAAACATGGTTTTCTCGACCAGGGACTTGCCGACCACGCGCAGGGCCTCGTCCTTTTCGGCCAGGGCGGACTTGAGGGTGCGCACGTATTTGCTTTCCAGCCCCCGCACGATGTCGGACTGGGTGACGAGCCCCATGACCCGCAGGTCGTCGTCGACCACCACCAGCCGGCGCATCCGGCGCTTGCGCATGATAAGCGCCGCCTCGAAGACCGGCCGGTCCGCCTCCACGCAGACGACTGGGCAGCTCATGATGTCGTAGAGCCGCAGCCGGCCGAGGTGGGGGCTTTCGGATAAAAGGCGCACCACGTCGCGTTCGGTGATGATGCCGGCCGGACGGCCGTCGCGGGCGACGATGAGGCAGGAGATGGAGCGGTCGGCCATGCGCGTAACGGCCTCGCGCACGGTGATGTTGCCGTCGACGGCGACCACCTCGCGGGTCATGATTTCGCTGACGCGCTTGATCTCGGCCAGGGAATCGTAGCCCAGGCGTTCGATGAGGTCGGACTGGGTGAGCACGCCCTTGGCCGTGCCGGCCTCGTCCACCATGACCAGATGGCGCAGGCGTTTCTGGGCCAGCAGGTGGTAGGCCTCGACCAGGGAGGCTTCCTCGCCCACGGTGACCACCGGGGCGCTCATGAGTTCGCTTATGGGGCGCTGGGCGAAGTCGCCGCCGGAGTGGGCGGCGGCCCACAGGACGTTACGTTCGGTGACGATGCCGACGGGTTTGCCGGCCTCGGCCACGACCAGGCAGGAAATGCCGCGCCGGCGCATGACGTCCAAGCCAAGGCTGGCCGGCGCGTCGGGCGCGATGGCAATGACGTCGGGGGTGATGATTTCGGCCAGGAGCCTGTCGCCCATGAAACCTCCTCGGGCAGGATCCCTGCGGCTCACGCGGGTTGGGCAGGCCGATGCCCGAAATCCGGGGCGTTGGCAAGGGGCCGCCCGGGCCGAGGGACGACCCGGACGGCGTCTACAGACCTAATTGCTCGCGCAGGACGGCGAAATCGAGATTGGCGTTGATGAGCTGCGCGCCCTGGCGGATCTTGATCTCGTCGCGCAGCTTGTGGCGCATTAAAAGCGTCTCCATCTTTTTGGCCACGTTGTAGGTGTCCTCGCGCACGACGATGATGGGGATTTCCAGCACTTCCGAGCGGGTGAGGATGATGTCGTTGGGATAGAGGTTGCCGGTGAGCACCAGGCACGGGCTGTCGCCTTCCAGGGCCACCAGATGGACGTCTGAGCGGTCGCCGCCGACGATGATGGCGGAATTTTTCTGGCGGCGGAAATGGGTCATGAAGTTTTCCACCTGCATGGTGCCGATGAGAAAGCTCTCCACGATGCGCTCGGATTTGTGATGAGCGCTAATCACCTTGCCGCCCAGGCGGTCGGCCAGATCGCAGACCTTGATGGCCCCCATGAGCGGGTCCTTGGGGATGACGCCGAGCACCCGGATGCCCCGGTCGCGCAGAAACGGCACGATGAGCTTGCGGGTCTCGTCCATGAAATTTGGGGCCACGTCGTTTAAGATGATGCCGGCCAGATGGTCGCCGAGCTGATCCTTGAGCATGAGCAGGTAGTCGTAATTGAGCTCCTTGGAATAGCGGTCGATGACCACGGCCTTGAGCCCGAGTTCAGTGACCACGCGCACGCCGTCGGCGTTGCAGTAGCGGCCGGTGTGCATGCCGCCCGAGCCGCCGACGATGGTGACGTCCTTGCCGGCGCTGACTTTTTCGTAGGCGTCCTTGACGGAGGCCATGACGTCGCCGACCTGGTTGCGGAAGGCCCGCACCTGGAAATCGTGGGTGGCGATGACCGGGGTGAGGGTTTCGGGGGATTCGTTTGTGCGCAGGATGCGCTGGACGTGGTAGGCGTCCTCGTCCCACAGCTTGCCGTCGATCTCCTTGGGAACCGCGCCCACGGGCTTTAAGTAGCCCACGGAAAAGCCTTCTTTTTGCAGACGAAGGCCAAGGCCCATGACCACCATGTTCTTGCCCGAGTATCCGGCCGTCGCGCCCACGTACAGTCCAGCCATGCCCGCCCTCCTGCGGCTTCGCCCGAGCCGCGTTGCCGTCGCCGGCCAGGTGGCGCGGCGGCGTTGTCCGGCCAAAATGCCTTCCCCGGCCAGGATAATCAAGCCTGTTGCGGCCAGGCGGCGCAAAAAGACGCCGGCCCGGCGGCGGCGCGGCCAAGGCGGACGCCGACGGCAACGGGCCGCGGCCGGCCAAGGCGGCAAGCGCTCTGATCGATGACCCGGCTTTGCGGGCGGGTTGGAATCGTCGCAGGGAAAGGCTAAGGTCCCGCTTCGAGGCCGCCCCGCCACCGAAAAGGGGAGGCCGCGCCAAAGCCATCCCAGGGAGTCCCCATGCCCGCATCCCCGACGCCCGACGCCGCTATCGCCGAAAGTTCGCCCCCGCACCCCCTGGACCTGGGCCACGAGTTCGCCGCCCCGACCCTTTTGGCCACGGCGCTGACCCATAGTTCCTGCGCCAACGAACGCGGCGAAGGGACAGGACACAACGAACGACTGGAATTTCTCGGCGACGCGGTGTTGGAGCTTTGCGTGTCGGAGGAACTTTTTTCCCTGTTCCCCGAGGCTCCGGAAGGCGAGCTGACGCTGTTGCGTTCCCAGCTCGTCAACGAATCGAGCCTGGCGGCCATGGCCTTGCGCCTGGGGCTGGCCGGCCATGTGCGGCTGGGGCGCGGGGAGGAAAACCAGGGAGGACGGTGGCGGCCGTCGCTTTTAAGCGACGTCTTCGAGGCGGTGGTGGGAGCGATTTTTCTCGACGGCGGCTACGCCGCGGCCCGGGCCTTTGTGTCGCGGACCTTCGAGGGCCAGTGGCCCAAGCGTCCGGCCGCGCCGAAAATCAAGGATTTCAAGAGCCGACTCCAGGAATTCACCCAGCGCACCCACAAGGCCCGGCCGGTCTACGCCCTGCTTGGCAGCGCCGGCCCGGAACACGACAAACGCTTCGAGGTGCGCCTGACGCTCCCGTGCGGCCGGGAGATCCTGGCCGTGGAGAAAAGCGTGAAAAAAGCCGAACAGCAGGCCGCCCGCCTGGCCCTGACCGCCCTGGGACAGCTTCCGGAAGAATAGATTTGGGATTCCAAATGGTTGCGTCGGCAACGCTTGGCTGGACTGCCGTGTGCATTGGCCCATGTGCCGATGACGACCGTTGCGCCCTTCCTGGCCCGACGCCCTGTATGCGCCGACGTTTCCGCCTTGCCGCGTCCTAGTCAAAATTCCGTCATTCCGCATCCCGCCCGAGGCTTCGACCTCGGACCAGGGAGGGATCGCACTCCCGCGATCCACGCCTCCCTGGTCCTTGTCTTCATGATGCGCCTTCCCGGTCAGGATTAGCCGCTGATGAGCTGCATGGCCATCTTGGGCAGGGAGTTGGCCTGGGACAGCATGGCTACGGCCGCCTGGGTCAGGATCTGGTTGCGCACGAATTCGGTCATTTCCGTGGCCACGTCCACGTCGGAAATCTGGGACTCGGCGGACTGGAGGTTCTCGGCCTGGATCTGGAGGTTGGAAATGGTGTTTTCCAGCCGGTTCTGCAGCGCGCCGAGGTTGGCCCGGATCTTGTCCTTGGAAACGATGGCGGAGGTGATGGCTTCCAGGGCCTGCTGGGCCAGGTTCTGGGTGGAAATGCTGCGTCCGCCGGCGCTGGTGGAGGCGGCGCCGAGGCCAAGGCCGAAGGCCGAGGCGGTGGAGGTGCCGATCTGGATGTAGTAGTAGTCCTCGGAGCTGGAGTTGCCGGTGCCGAAGTGGACCTTGAGCTTGCCTTGAGGCGTCAGATTACCGCCGTTGTGCACGCTGGAGGACAGGTTGCCGTTGAGCAGATAGATGCCGTTAAAATCCGTGGCGCTGGCGATTCGGGTGATTTCCGAGGCCATGGCCTGGTATTCCGAGTCGATGATGAGGCGCTGGTCCGAGGTGTAGGTGCCGGTGGAAGCCTGTTCGGCCAGTTCCTTCATGCGGATGAGCTTTTCGTCGATGACCTGGAGCGCGCCGTCCGCCGTCTGGATCATGGAAATGGCGTCGTTGGCGTTGCGCACGCCCTGGTTGAGGGTGGAAATATCCGAGCGCATGAGCTCGCGAATGGCCAGACCGGCGGCGTCGTCGGCGGCGGTGGTGATGCGCAGGCCCGAGGACAGACGGCGAGTCGAGGTGGCCAGGGCACCGTAGGAATCGGACAGATTCCGGGCGGCGTTGTTCGCCATCAAGTTATGATTGATAACCATGGACATAAGAAACCTCCTTGTTGCAACCAGACAATCCGTGTTGGTTTTGCCAAGTTAAAGCAGGAGGCGTTCCAAAAACATTTTTCTTTTTATTTCTAGATAATTATATCGAATAAAAGCCGCCCTAGGCAAAAATATTCCTCCCCATTGCCAAGAAATCCACGCTGGACCGGAGTCGGTCCCGACGCGGCCGGCACTATACCCGGCAAGCTTTTCCCAGATCCCTTGATCAGGGCTGGCTCCCACTTCCAGGCCGGCCGGTCTCTCTCCCCGGACGACGGCCCCGCGCCAGACCGGTCATGGCTCGGCCGCCAGCGCCAGAGCAGGACCGGTCGTCCTCTGGCGACCACGCCAAAAAGGCCGCCCCCTGTCGGGAGCGGCCTTTGGCGCGGCACTTGGCTTCGCGGCTAGCGCTTGAGCTGAATGACTTCCGAGAGCATGGAGTCCACGGTGGTGATGGTCTTGCTGTTGGCCTCGAACCCGCGCTGGGTGAGGATCATGCTGACCATTTCCGTGGCCAGGTCCACGTTGGAGGTTTCCAGGGTGTTGCCCGAGATGGAGCCCACGGAACCGGTGTTGGCCCGGTTGGTGGTGCCCTGCCCGGAATCCAGGGTGGCGGCGTAGAGGTTGCTGCCCTGGCGGCTTAAGCCCTGGAGGTTGGTGAAGTTGGCCAGGGCCAGAGCCCACAGCTTCTGGGTTTGGCCGTTGGAGAAGGTGCCGGTCAATATGCCGTCGCTGTCCACGGACACGCTGGTGAGAAGTCCCGAGGTGTAGCCGTTTTGCGAACTGAACACCGTGGAGGACGAGGTGGCGTAGCTGGTGGTCACGGTGCTGTTGACCTTGGTGGTGGACGGATTGAAGGACACCAGCTCGTCGGGGTCATGGGCGGCGGCGGCGGAAAGCAGCGTGCCGGTTGCGCCGGGCACGAAGCCGTTCTTGTTGCTCAGGCCCACGTTAAAGGCGATGTTGAGCGCGTTTGGCGAATCGGTGAAGCTGGCGTCGGACACCGACTTGAAGTTGGCGGTGAAGACGGGGTAGCCGTTCTTCACGCTGGCCGCCGCCCACTGGGTCGCGTCGAAGGGGCCGCCGGTGGCGTTGCTGGCCTGCAAGGTGTAGGCGCTCATGTTTTCCAGGCTGCCCGAGGAGTCGAAGGTCATGGTGCCGGTCATGAGCAGGCCGGCGGTTTCGGTGCCGGCGATGGGATTGCCGGCGGAATCGACGCGGCCGTCCTCGCTGGGGTCGCAGGTGACGGCGTATTCCCAGTAATCCTTGCCGTCTTCGCTGACGACCTTGTCGTAGTAGACGGTCAGGGTATGGGGCGAACCGTTTTCGTCGTAGACCTTGATGGTGGACTGGTAGCCGTAGGCCGTGGAGGGCATGGCCGGGCTGGCCGTGCCGTCCCACTGCTCGGTCATGGCGTAGTAATAATTGGTGCCGGCGGTGCGGGTGTTCTGGGTCGTGGTGTCGGAGTCGAGCTGGGTGACCATGGTGACGCTGGAAGTCGCCTTGGCCGGGCTGGTGAACTGGGTCAGGCGGATGTCCTGGATCTCGCCGGAGACCGGCACCTGACTCAAGACCGTGCCCGAGGCGGCGGCGGCGTCGATGCGGTCCTGATCGACCTTCCACCCCTGGACGGCCAGGCCTTGCGGCGTGACCAGGTAGCCGTCGGAATCGAAGCTGAAGTCGCCGGCGCGGGTGTAATAGGTGGTGGTGTTGCCGGTGTTGAGCATCTTGCCGTTGGAACCCACCTGGCTCTTCTGCTTGACCATGAAAAAGCCGTTGCCGCTAATCGCCATGTCCAGGTTTTCGCTGGTGGTTTCCAGGCCGCCCTGGGAGTAGTCGGAGACAATGGTGCCCACGCGCACGCCGCGGCCGATCTGCTTGACGCCGGCGGCCGTGCCGACGTTGGCGCTCATGAGGTCCATGAAATCGGTTCGCGCGCCCTTGAAGCCGTAGGTATTGACGTTGGCCAGGTTGTTGCCGATGGTGCCCATCTTCGTCGAGTTGGCCAGTAAGCCCGACACGCCCGACCACATGGATGTTCCTAATCCGACTCCCATAACGTCCTCCTTTCCTTATGTCCTCCCCGCGTCGGGTCAGGAATTCTCTTCTGTGGTGGTGGTATCGCTTACCACGTTGGTGATGTCGGTGAAGGCCACGTAGCGGCCGCCGCCGATGTCGAGGTAATAACTGCCGCTGACCTGCTGGATGCCTTCGACGGTGCCGGTCATGGTGCTGGAGACCTTCATGACGTCGCCGTCGGCGTTGGTGGCGGTCACGGCCACCTGGTACTGGCCGTCGTCCACGGCGTTGCCGTCGTAATCCTTGCCGTCCCACTTGAACTCTACTTCCCCGGCCGTGGTGGCCCCGAGGTCCACGGTGCGCACGATGCTGCCTGCGCTGTCGAGCACGTTGACCAGGCAGGTGGCGGCGTCTTCCGGCAGGGTGAAGGTCACCGAGGTGGCCGCGCCGTCCTCGACGTTGACCGCCGTGCCGTTGGCTTCGATGGTCTTGCCGATGAAATTCACGGCCCCGATCATCTGCTGCTCCTGGGAGAGCGTGGACAGGCCTTCGATGCCGGAGTTGATTTCGGTGAGCTGTTCAAGGCTCGAAAACTGCGCCAGTTCGGCCACGAATTCCTTGTCGTCCATGGGATCAAGGGGATCCTGGTACTGCAACTGGGTGACGAGGAGCTGCAGGAAGGCGTCCATGCCAAGGCCGGAGGTCGACGAGCTCGTGGTCGAGCTGGCGGAGCTGCCGGAGGTGGCGGAAAGAAGGCTGTCGACGTAACTCATGGCCTGCTCCCTGTGTTAGGCGAAAAGGTCGAGCCCGGAGGCGCGGGCGGTCATCGGTTCGGGGATGACCAGGGATTCGCCCTGGCCGGCCGCCGCGTCCCTGGCCAGGCGCACCGAGGAGCGGATGCGCTCCAGGGCTTCGCGCTGCTCGCGGGCTTCGTTGTGGCGCTCGGGGCTGTCCCAGGCGGCGTTCTGGTTGTCCTGGGAGAGTTGGCTGCGTACCTCGACCTCGGACACCTTGAACCCCTGCTCTTCCAGGGATTGCTTGATCTTGGCGGCGTGTTCCTGGAGCATGGCCGTGGTGTCGGCGTTGTCGGCGGAAATAACGGCCCGGACTTCCTTGTCCTTGACGGTCAGGGTCACCTGGACCTTGCCGAGTTCGTCCGGGGTCAGGGTCAGGGTGAGCTGCTTGGCTTCCTGTCCCGCGCCCTTTAAAATCCCGCTTTCCACCTGCCGGGCCACCCGGGCGGCCAGGGCCGGATCGATAGTCTTGGCTTGCTGGCCGGACGGGGAAGTCTTCAGCGCATCCATGGCCGCCAGGGTCGGGCTGGTTTCGGCGGTCTGGCCGGCGGTCTGGCCCGTGGCCGTGCGGCCGGCGAAGCGGATCTTGCCCATGAGTTCGGCCATGGACTCGTCGTGCCCGCCCTGGCCGTTCTGGCCGAATCCGAAAGCATTGCCGCCGGCCGCGCCCTGCTGGCCGGAGCCGGTCTGTTGGTGGACTTCGGCGTTCTGGACCGGGGTCGAGGCGGCCTGTTCCTTGGCCTGGGGAGCAACCTCCGGCTGCCCCTGGGCCTTGGCCGAAGCTTCGGCGGCGTTGCCGGCCAGGCTTGCCTGTTCGGCGGCCACGGCCCCGGCCTTGGCGGCCAGTTCGGCATGGGCGCCGGTCTTGGGTTCGACGGCCTTGCCGGCCGAGGCTGCATCCGTGGCGGTCTGGGCGGCGGCCGGGGATTCCTGTCCCTCGGCGGCCTTGCCGGCCTGGGGCACGTCGGCCAGGGCGTCAAGCCCGTTGCCGTCGGCCTTGGCCTCGCCTTCCTCGCTGCTCATGGCCACGATCTGGCCGGCCTTGCGAGCCACGTCGTCCTGATGCAGGTCCGAAGAGCGGCCGGTGGTGTCGCGCTGCCAGGCGTTTTGCAACACGTCGGAGGCGGCCTCCCGGAATTCGGCCATCTTCTGATTTTCCTGGCCGAGCTGGGCCAGCAGTTCGTTTTTGACCAGGGACATGGCGGAGACGATGCCCTGGCCGGTCTGGCCGGAGGATTCGCCCATGAGGCTGGACAGGCGGGACTGGGCCTGTTCGGAAAGATTGAGCGCGCGGCCCAGGGCGGTGATTTCCGACGCCCCGACCTGGACTTCGTTTTCACTCGACATGCCGGCCAACTTTTCGTCGATAGCGGCCATGACCGACTGGGTTTCGCCCCGGGACAGGGCCTCGACCATCTGCTGGGACTGGTCGGCGGTGAAGCCGAGCTTGCCGAGCAGGCCGAGGATCTGGACCTGATCGTCGTTGGCGATGACCTTCTTCTCGCCCTTGCCGGCCGAGGAGACCTTCTTTTCGACTTCGTCCATGAGTTCGCCCCAGGTCATGCCCTTGCCGTCGCCGGCCTTGGCTTCCATGGCGTCGAGTTCTTCGTCGGAAAAGCCCTGGTCCTTGAGTTCGCTGCGCAGGGCGGCAATATCTTCCCGGGTCACGGGCAGGGTCTTGATGTCCTCTTCGGAGGGGGAGGCGGCGGCGGAGACGACCTCGGCGGCGGCGGCCTTGCCGGACAGATCGGCCACGGCGGCGCTGGACGTGGAATCGGCCCGTGCGTTGTCGAGGAGGCTGGCGAAAAGCGCCGACTGGCGGCTGCCGAGCCCCGAGCCGCCGGTGGCGGCGGCGTCGGCCATCACGCTTTGGGTGCGTCGCTGGATAAGGGGAAGAATTTGCATACCGGGCCTCCTGCGCCCACAATTCTTCAAGACCCGTTCCAAATACAAAAAGCGCGTTTCGACAAGGGTTTGCCGAAACGCGCCAGCGGCACGAGGGAGTTTTTTTCCGTTTGCTACCCGGCGAAAAGCGCGGAGGCGCGCGCATACAGGGCCAGGGCGGCCAATCGGGCCGGCCGGGAGCCGTCGCCGTTTTGGAGCAGGCGTTCGATGTAACCGGCCAGCGGTCCCACGCCCGGGGCAAAGGCTTCGGCAAAAGCGGCGTCGGGCACAACCCCGCGCCGCGTGTCCCGGGCCAGGGCCGCGCCCAGGCGGCCGAGCTTTTTGCCAAGGGTCGCGTGAAGGGCCGGCTGGCCCTGGGCCAGGGCGGCGGCGGCCAGCCGTGGCGCGGCTTCGGGGAGCAGGCCGAAGACATGGCCGAAGACGGCCCGCCAGAAGTCGCCCACCAGTTCCCGCCCCGCCGACGGGACCGGCCCGGACGCGACGGAGACCGGTTCCAAAACGCGCAGGCCATGCGCGTCCACGGCCGTGCGCAAGAGTTCGAAAGCCGGGATCACGGCCCCGGCCAGACGGTCGTCCTCGCCCCGGGCCAGCCGGGCCGCCACGTAGCCCACCCGCACCGGGTCCAGGCGGTCGCGGCAGACCACCGCCTCCCGGAAACATTCCCAGCAGCCCCGGCAGGACAGGCGCGGACGCAGCACGTAATGCCCGGGTTGGTACGGCCCGGTCTCATGGGGGCTGACCGGCCCCACCGACAGGTTGAGCACCCGCCAGCCGGTCCAGGCGGCCAGGTGCATGGGGCCGGTGTCCGGGCTGACGAGAAGCGCCATCTCCTGGCCCAAAAGCGCCAGTTCCTTGAGGCCAAGCTTGCCGCACAGGTTGGACAGCGGGATGCCGGCAAGCCTTGCCGCCTCGTCCCCGAGCCCGGCCTCGCCCGGGCCGCCCAGGAGCACCGGCACCAGGCCCCGCCGGACGAGCTCCCGGGCCAGGGCGGCGAAAAAGGCCGGACCAGGGCGTTTTTCCGGCTGACTGGCCCCGAGAAACAGCCCGACCTTACGCCGTCCTGGCCCGCCCCGGCGCGGAGGCGGCCAGGACGTCCCGGCCAGCAGGGCCGGCGGCACGAGGTCCAGGGCGTTCAGCTCGGCCCAGTGGTAGCGGCTGTGGCGGTTTAGGTGAACCACCGAGGACCGGTAGAGCTGCCAGTCTCCGCCGATGCGGGTCGCTCCGTCGGGGCCGATGGCCGGCCCCAGGCGTCGCGCGGCCGGGATGGCTCCGGCCAGCCGGGCCGCCTGGGGCACGATGCCCAGATTGACCACCAGCTCGTGTTCGCGACCGGGCAGGGCGGCGGCGGCTTGTTCCAGGCTCATGAAATGCGCCTGGGGGCCAATGGGCAAAAGCGGCCGGGCAAAGGCGGGATCGGCCACCACGGTGACGGACCGGCCGGGATGGCTGCGGGCCAGCCACAGCAGCAGCGGATAGGTGAGGATCAAATCCCCCATGCGCTGGGTCTGAATGACGGCGATGGGGGTCGAGTCAGCCACGGCCGCCCTCCCCGGCCAATGCGTCCAGGCGGCGGGCCTTTTCCTGCCGGTCGGCGGCCAGGGCGGCGAAGGCCGCGTCCGAGGCGGCGGCAATGGCCGCATCGTCGTATTTGCCGTGAAGCTTCAGCTGATTGGCGAAACCGCTGCCCCAGGCCGGACCGCCGGGCTGGCCGGCCGCGCCCGTGGTCTTGGCGTGGACCACCGTCAAATGGCCCCAATACCGCGGGATCTCGCGGCGCAGCAGCAGGCGCAGGTCGTGGTCGAGGTCGTCATATTGAGTAGGCGAGAAGCGGATGTCGAAGCCGCCCACGGCGTCCAGCGTCGGCCGGGCGAACAGATGGCAGCAGCCCGTGACCGAGGCGCACGGCCGGGAAACGCGGAACTGTCCCCAGTCCGGCGCGGCCAGCCAGGGCCGGGCCAGTTCGAAGCCCCGGCCCAAAGCCCCCTGCTCACGTGGGCTGGGGAGCAGATGGGCGTCGCCGCACTGGAAGAAACGCGGCGCGTCCCTGGCCGCCACCCGGCAGCCCCAGACCCCGGCCCCGGGGGCGGCGGCGACCGCCGCGCCAAAGCGTCCCAGCCAGTCCGGCGGCACGAAGGCGTCGTCGTCGAGATAGGCGACAAAATCGCGCTCCCGAACCTCAGGCAAAGCGGCCAGCCAGTTGCGGGCGGCCGGCGCGCCCACATTGATCGGGAGACGTAGGACGGCCAGCCGGCCGCCGAAAACGGCGGTCCGGGCGGCGGCCACGGCCGAGACCACGCCGTCCGGGCTGCCGTTGTCCAGGATCACCACTTTGGCGTCGGGCGCGTGCCGCCAGTCCGACGCGGCCAGGGCGTCCAGGGCCTGGGCCAAAAGATCGGGAGAATTCCAGCAATAGACCAGGACGGCCAGACTGCCCGGCAGACGGGCCAGGGCCGTGTCGCGCCCGGCGGCCACATCGGCGGCCCGGGCGGCCAGCAGGGTGTCCCAGGGATGGGAGGTCCGGGCGACGGCGTAGGCGGCCAGGGCTTCGCCGCGCCGGCCCTGGGCCAGCAAGGCCTCGGCCAGCCGAAACGCGGCCGCGCCGGTCGGCAGCTGCGCAAGCGCCCGGCGCAAATGGGCCTCGGCCGCCTTGGCCCGACCGGCCAGCAAGGCCAGTTCGCCGGCGGCCATGGCCCCGGGCGCGGCAAGGGGTCCCGCAGCGGCGGCAAGCAGGCCCTCGGCCTCGGCCAAGTCGTCGCCGGCCGGCAGCATGGGCGCGATCCTGGCCAGCCGGGCCAGCCACGACGGCTCGACCGGCTCCTTGCGGCAGCGCTCCAACAGATAGGCGACCATGCGCCCGGTGTCGCGCCGCCCGGCCAGGCGTTCGTAATACGGTTCCGGCCCAGCCGGCTTGGCGGCGACGGCAACCCCGGCAGCGGCCCGGGTCTGGGGCGAATCCCCGCCCAGGCGGGCGGCAACGGCGGCGGCAAACGGGTCCAGAGGCGTTTCCGCCCAGGCGGCCAAAGCCAGGGCAGACGTGAGGGCGGCCTGGGCCGGACCGGCGGCCAAGGAGGCGTCGCGAAGCGCGACCAAGCCCGCCCCGCTGCCGCCGACGGCCAGTAGCCGGGAGAGCGGCCCGGGCAGGCCGGCGCACGGGTCGGTCATGGCCGGTCCCTGGGGCCGAAGGTGTCGCGCATGACGCTAAAAAGCTGTTTTACGCGCGTGGGATAGGTGTGGTCGGCCAGCAGACGCCGATGCCCGGCGGCGGCGATGCGCTGCCTGGCCGGCGCGTCGGCCAGATAGCGGGCCACCAGTTCGGGAATCTCGGCCGGATGGGCATAGACCGCCACTTCCTTTCCCGGCTCGAACAGGGCGTCGAGCTGGCGGCGGGCGTCGGTCAAAAGAAAGGCCCGGCAGGCCGGCACGTCGAACACCCGCTGGTTGACCGCGCCCTTCATCTGCTGGCTGGTGGCGTTGAAATTGATTTCGGAGAGCGGATAGAAGTCGGGCAATTGGTCGTAGTAGGCCAGCTCAGCTTGGTAACGCCAAGCCTGGCCTTCGTCCGGAAAAGTCTCGCGCCAGCCCGGGTCGCCGACGAGAAGCGGCCGCCAGGGCAGGAGCTTTTCCACACAGCTGTTGCGGTAGCGCCGGGTCGCCTCCCAGATGACGGCGGTCTCGAAGGCCAGGCGGCGTTCTGGCGGCAGTCCGGCAAAGGCCGCGACCAGCCCCGGCCAGGCCTCGGCCAGATGGGCGGCCACGGTGCGCGCCCGGCAAGCGCCAAACGATTCGGCCAGCGCCCCAAAAGCCCGGGCCAGTTTTGGCGGCGGCGCGCTGGCGGCCAGGCGCAGGGCGGTCTTTCGCACCATGGAATTGCCGACAAAGGATACCCTGGCCCGCCAGGGATGGTCGGCGGCCAGCGGCGGGCGCGGGCAAAAGCGCGTCTCGTCGGCGGCCAGGGGCAGGTAGTGGACATGGGGAAAGCCGGCGGCCGTCAACGGCGCCAGGCTGTCGGCGTCCCAGGTGAAAAGCACCGTCTCCCGGTTGGCCGCCGGCCGGTAGAGCGGCAGGATAAGCTCCGGGCTGTCCACGAACCACGAGGCCAAGGGCAGGTCCAGGGAGTCCAGCAGCTCCAGCAGCACGCCCTGCCGGTCCACGCCCAGGTGGTTGACGGTAAAGACGAAATCGGGCCGGAATTCCGCCACGGCCCCACGCACCAGGGCCACGAAGGCGTCGCGGTCGAGGCTGTCGCCGGTTTCGACATAGCGGCACGGCGCGCCCAGGCGGGCGCAGGCGGCCACGGCCTCGCCGACCAGAAACAGCTTGCTCGTCAGGCACAAGACACGGGGCAACACGGCGCCAAAGCGCGTCGCAGCCGGCGGCCCGGCCAGGGCCTGGGCCAAGGCGGCGACGTAGGCGGCATGGAGCCGGCGCTGGACGGGATGGGGCGAGAAATGAAGGGCCGTCAGTCCCCGGGACTGGGCAAAGGCCCGCACGGCCTCGGCCGCCCGGACCGGGTCGGCCGCGTCGATCCAGGCCACCTCCGGGTCGTTGGCAAAACGCGCCGCCGTGCCGGCCAGCCCGGCCACGTCGGGGTCGCGGTCCACCACGGCGACCGGCCGGCCGGCCTGTCGGCAATGGGCGATTTCAACCCCCAGGCCGGCCCCGAAAAAAACCGGCAACGCGCCCGTGGACAGGGCGGCTTCGGCCCGGGCCAGGGAAGCGGCCTCGCCCGAGCGGCCGCACAGCGTCCAGCTCTTGTCCTGGTGGCGCAGCCGGACGTCGATCAGCCGGCCGTCGGCGTCGGTCACCGCCTCGGCGCGGCCAGGGACGGGGGATTCCGGCGGCGCGTCCGGGTTATTCACACACCCCGGTCAGGGCCGTTTCGTCGGGCAGTACGCTGAAAAAGCTGAGCAACTGCACGAGGCCCAGGGTTTTTTCCACGGCCGGACTCAGTTGGTAGAGATAAAAGGCCTTGCCCGTGCTTTTCATGCGTGTGTTGCACGAGACCAAAAAGCCGATGCCCGAGGAATCCATGAAGGGCACCGCCGACAGGTCGATGACCACGGCGCGCACTTGCCCTTCGCCCTCGCCGAGTTCGGCTTCCAGGCGACGCTTAAGGTCGGCCGTCATCTCCAGGGTGATTTCCCCGGCGTACTTGAGCAGCAGCGCCCCGCCAAGACGTTTGATCGTCAGGTTTTCCACCGCGGCGCACCTATGTCCTTGTGAATGAAGACCACGTTTTCGCCGTTTTGCCGGCGCACCTGGCAGTCGTTTGCCAACATGCGCATGATGTACAGCCCCCGTCCGCCCTCGGCGTCGGGGCCGGGATTCTCGAAGCGCACGTCGTCGCCAAAGCCCTTGCCCCAGTCCACGATCTCCAGCTCGATCCACGAGCCGGGACTCACCGCCAGCCGTACTTCCAGCGGCCCGGGCTGGCCGCCGTAAGCATGGCGGCAGACGTTGGCGCAGGCTTCGGTGAGGATGATGTCCAGATCGTGGAGCACATCGCCATCGACCAGAAACGCGGCGAGATAATCGACCACGTCCTTGGCCAGCCGGCGGCTGTCCCCGGGATGGGATTCGGTTCGAAACACCTTGCGGGTCACCGCGCGCTCCATGGCCTTGCTCCACGGCCGGCCCGGCGACCACCGCCCGGCCAAACCACCTCTCAGATTTGCTCCGAAAGCCCGGGCCGCGTCAAGTGCCCGCCGCGAAGTCCGCGCTGTCGAGCAGGATGGTCACCGGCCCCCAGTTGACCAGGGAAACGTCCATGTCCGCGCCGAAAACGCCGCCGCCGACCCGCCCCGGCAGGGCCTGCCGGGCCATCTCCACAAAGGCGTCGTAAAGCCCCAGGGCAACCTGGGGCGGCGCAGCCTCGGAAAACGACGGCCGCCGTCCCTTGCGGCAGGAGGCGTAAAGCGTAAACTGCGACACCAGAAGCAAGCCCCCTCCGGTCTCGCGCAGGCTCAGGTTGAGCTTGCCCGCCTCGTCGGGAAAGATGCGCAGATCCAAAAGCTTTTCCAGCAGACCGCGACACGCCTTGCCGGCGGCGAAATCCGGCCCGTCGGCCGCGCCAAAGCCGACCAGAACCAGCAGCCCCGCCGCAATCGACGAAACCGTCTCCCCGCCGACCGCCACCGAAGCCTGGCGCACCCGTTGCACGACCAGTCGCACCCAGGCCCCCTATTCTTCCATATAGGTGGCTTTGCTGGAGTCCTTCTCCGAGACCGACACGCAAACCAGCCGCACGGGCTGGCCGGCCAGGGCCGCCTCCAGCTGGCGGTAGACAAAGCGCGCCAAATTCTCCGACGAGGGATTTTCCAGCGAAAAGGCCGGCAGGTCGTTTAAGTGCCGATGGTCCAGGCCGGCCAGGATCTCGCGCAGCCGGCCGCGCAGCACCTTGAAATCGACCAGATACTCGACCTTGGGGTCCAGGCGCTCGCCCTCGACCACGGCCTCGACGCCGAAATTGTGGCCGTGCAGGTTCTCGCACGGGCCTTCGTAGCCGCGCAAACAATGCGAGGCGCAAAACCCCTCGCTCACCGTCAATCGCCATTTGCCCTTACGCTGTTGCATAGTCGTGAAGATGCCTCCGGCGGCCGGGGGGCTCAGCCCCCCGGACCCCCGACATGGGTTTATACGTGGTGCGACCAATTGGTCGTTCTATACACCGTTCTGACGCGGCCCTGATCGCGTCGGCGGCCTTGGCGGAGCATCCGCCAAGACCGCCGACACGATCAAGGGGTCCGGGGGGATAATCCCCCCGGCGGGGCGTGGGGCAGCGCCCCACTCTTCGCCTTTCCACCCGCCCTCGCGCGCCCTTAGCGACTAAGTGCGCCCTGCTCGAAGGCGTCGAGTTCGCGGCGCAGTTCGGGGCAGCGTTTGACGCCGAAATGGTGGCCCAGGCGCAGCCGGCACACGGCCTTGGGCAGGTTCATGATGAGATGGACGGAATTCTCGCCGGGATAGCGTTTGAGAATCTCTTCCAGGGGCTTTAAGCCCACGGGCTGCTCGTCCTTGCAGGCCACGAAGATTTCGATGGGCTCGTCGCTGCCGCTGACGATGTTGGTCAGGGGATCAAGGCGCACGGCTTGCAGCTTGATGATCTTTTTGCCTTCGCCTTCGCCCTGGTCGACGTTGCCGATCTTGGCGGTCAAATACAGCGGCACGTCGGCGTCGAGGTGTTCGCGGCTGGCGGCGTAGACATCGGAAAAAACCACGGCCTCGGCCTCGCCGCCCAGATGATCCTCGAGCTTGCAAAAGGCCATCTTCTGGCCCTTTTTGGTGATGATTTCCTTGGTGGAGACGCAGATGCAGGCCAGCTTAACCTCGACGCCGGGCTCCATGCCGTCGCACTGGGCGATGGTGGTCAGGCGCATGGCCCGCAGGTCGCGCTCGTAGGCCAGAAGCGGATGGCTGGTGAGATAGAAGCCGAGCGCCTCTTTCTCAAAGGCCATCATCTCTTCATGGTGCCACTCGGGCAGGTCGGCCTCGGCGCAGGAAAGCCCCAGGCCCACGGTGGGCTTGGGCTTTTCGGGCATGAGCGTCATAAGCGAGAGCCGGCCGTCGTTTTTCTCGGCAGCCCGCTTCTGGCCGATGGCGGCGGCCTGGTCCAGGCCGGCCACCAGCCCGGCCCGGGAGCAGCCGAAGCTGTCGCAGGCCCCGCATTTGATGAGATATTCGATGACCCGCTTGGTGATCTTGCGCATGTTGACGCGCGAGGTGAAATCCAGAAGCGAGGTGTAGGGCCCGCCCTCTTCGCGCGCGGCCACGATCTCGGCCACGGCGTCGCGGCCGACGTTTTTCACGGCGGCCAGGCCGTAGAGAATCTTGTTGTCCTTGACCGAAAAGTGCGGATAGCCGGCGTTGACGTCGGGCGGCAGGAGCGTCAGGTCGTTGTCGCGGCAGGCGGCGATGTACTGCAGCAGCTTGTCCTGGTTTTCCATGTCCGAGGTCATGAGCGCGGCCATGAAGGCGACCGGATAGTGGGCCTTCAAATACGCGGTATGATACGAAATAAGCGCGTAGGCGGCGCTGTGGGACTTGTTGAAGCCGTACTCCGCGAACTTCTCCATCAAGTCGAAGATTTCGTTGGCTTTCTTTTCGGGGATGTCGTTTTGGGCGCAGCCCTCGACGAAAAAGCCGCGCTGCTTGCCCATCTCCTCGGCGTTTTTCTTGCCCATGGCCCGACGCAGCAAATCGCCCGCGCCAAGCGAAAAGTTGGCCAGCACCTGGGCGATTTTCATGACCTGTTCCTGGTAGACGATGACGCCGTAGGTGGGTTTCAGCGTCTCTTCCAGGAGCGGATGCGGGTACTCGACCGGGTCTTCGCCGTGCTTGCGGCGGATGAACAGCTCGACCATGCCCGACCCCAGCGGCCCGGGGCGGTACAGCGCCAGCATGGCGATGATGTCTTCAAAGCAGTTGGGCTTAAGCATCCGCAGATACTTGCGCATGCCCTGGCTTTCCACCTGGAAGATGCCGTCGGTGTCGCCCTTGGCGAAAAGCTCGTAGGTGGCTTCGTCGGTAAAGGGCAAGGTGTCGAGGTCGGGCGGCTCTTCCCCCATCTCGCGGATGATCTGCAACGTGTCGTCGATGACCGTCATGGTTTTGAGGCCCAGGAAGTCGAACTTCACCAGTCCGGCCTTCTCCACGCGCTTCATGTCCCACTGGGTCACGGTTTCGTTGTTTTTGCCCTTGTACAGCGGCACGTACTCGGTCATGGCCGTGTCGGACACGACCACGCCGGCGGCGTGGGTGGAGGCGTGGCGGGCCAGGCCCTCCAGACGGCGCGAGACGTCGATGAGCTTGGCCACCCGCGCGTCCTGGGCCATGAGGGTTTTCAGCTCCGGCTCCTGGGCCAGGGCCTTGTCGATGGTCATTTTGAGGTCTTCGGGGATGAGCTTGGCGATGCGGTCGGTCTCGCCAAAGCTCATGCCAAGCGCCCGGCCCACGTCGCGCACCACGGCCTTGGCCTTCATGGTGCCGAAGGTGGTGATCTGGGCCACGGCCTCTTCGCCGTAATGCTCGGTGACGTAGCGGATGACCTCGTGGCGGCGGCGTTCGCAGAAATCCACGTCGATATCGGGCATGCTCACGCGCTCGATATTGAGAAACCGCTCGAAGAGCAGATCGTAGGGCAAAGGATCGAGGTTGGTGATGCGAAGCGCGTAGGCAACGAGCGACCCGGCCGCCGAACCGCGCCCCGGGCCAACCGGGATGCCGTGGTTTTTGGCCCAGTTGATGAAGTCCTGGACGATGAGAAAATAGCCCGGGAAGCCCATCTGCTTGATGACGTCGAGTTCCAGTTCCAGCCGGTCCCAGTAACGCTTGGGATCGACGTCCGGCATCTTGGTCAGCCGTTCGGTCAGGCCCTTGCGGGCCAGATCGGCCATGACCTCGTCCAGGGACTTGCCGGGCGGGGATTTGTAGACCGGAAAATGGTAATCCCCGAATTTGAGCTGGAGATCGATGCGCTCGGCGATCTCGCAGGAATTGGCGATGGCCTGGGGCACGTGGGCAAAGGCGGCGGCCATCTCGTCCGGGGAGCGGTAATAGAGATCCTGGGTGGTGAAGCGCATCCGCTTGACGTCGTCCACGCAGGCGGCGGTCTGGATGCACAACAGCACGTCGTGGGCTTCGGCGTCGTCGGCGCGCAGATAGTGGCAGTCGTTGGTGGCCACCAGCGGCAGGCCCATGTCGTCGGACAACTCGATCAAAAAGTCGTTGATGACGGCCTGTTCGGGAATCGTGTTGGCCTGGATTTCCAGATAGAAGCGGTCCGGGAAGAGCCTGGCGTATTCCTTCGCCATGGCCCGGGCCTGGTCCTTGCCTTCCTTGAGCAGCTTCTGGTTGATCTCGCCCTTGATGCAGGCCGATAGCGCGATAAGCCCTTCGCCGTATTGGCCAAGCAGTTCCTTGTCCACGCGGGGCTTGTAGTACATGCCCTCGGTGTGCCCGAGCGTCGCCAGCTTGAGCAGGTTTTTGTAGCCCGTCATGTTCTGGGCCAGAAGCACCAGATGGTAGCGCGGCGTGCGCGGATCGCGGTCGCGGCGCGAGGTCGGCGAGACGTAGACCTCGCAGCCGATGATGGGCTTTAATTCGGCCTTTTTGGCCGCGTCGTAGAAGATGAGCGCGCCGTGGAGGTTGCCGTGGTCGGTGATGGCGGCGGCCGGCGAATTGAAGCTCTTGGCGGTCTTGACCAGATCGCCGATACGGATGGCTCCGTCGAGGAGGCTGTACTCGGTATGGCAGTGCAGGTGCACGAAATCGGGCATGGGGGTGCGCTCTTGGGAAGAAAAAAGTCCCGGGCGGGATCGCCCGTCCGGGACGGTATAGCGCTAAACGCCGCCGCTGGAAACGCCCCTAGGCCGGCCTGGTCTTTTTCCAGTAGGGATGGGCAATGTCCTCGAAGGCCGACAGGGCCGCCGTGGAGCCGTCGCCCACGGCGTTGACGATCTGCTGGGAACCGCCGGTGACGTCGCCGGCAGCGTAGATGCGCGGGATGGAGGTGCGCTTGGCCCGGTCGGCGACGATATACCCGTTAGCGTCCAAGTTCAGCCCCAGCTCCTGGGCGATTGCGGTGTTGGGATTAAGCCCGATGGCCACGAACACGGCGTCGGCGGCGATCTCCTGTTCCTTCCCATCGGCCCCGAGCAACCGCACGCCCGTGACCTTGGCCTCGTCGCCCAGGATCTCCACCACATTGGCCCCCAGCACGGTGGGGATGCCCGAGGCGGCCAGGGCATCCTGCAAGTGCTTCTCGGCCCGGAACTCGGTGCGGCGGTGGATGAGGGTCACGTCCACGCCAAGGTTTTTTAAATGCAACGCGTCGGTGAGCGCCGTGTTGCCGCCGCCCACCACCACGGCTTTTTTCTCGCGGTAGAGGTAACCGTCGCAGGTGGAGCAGTAGCTCACGCCAAAGCCGAAGTAGCGGTCTTCCCCAGGCGCGCCGAGCTTGCGCCAGGACGCGCCCGTGGCCAGGATCAAGGCCTTGGCCACATAGACCGCCTTGTCGGTGTAGACCTCGACGTGCTTGCCGACCTTGACCTCGTCGATGCCCTCGCCCTCGTGGATGTCGGCGTAGCCGCGGGCCTGCTCGGCGATCATCTCCATGAGCCGCTTGCCCGGCACGCTGGCGAATCCCGGATAGTTCTCGACCACCGGCGTCACGGCCACCTGGCCGCCGATGACGTTTTTCTCCAGCACCACGGCGGAAAGCCCACTGCGCACAGCGTAGACGGCGGCGGTGAGCCCGGCCGGGCCGGCCCCGGCAATGACCACGTCCACCTCCTTGACCGGATAGCCGCCGGGCGTCTGGACCCCGGCGGCGGCGCGCTGCTCGGCCATAAGCTCTTCGGCGGGCTTGAGCGTCACCAGCTCCACCACGAACCGCTCCTCGGGCAAAAGCCCCAGGGTGGAAAACGTCTCGTTTATGACCGTATGCGGCACGCTGCCGACATGGTGGCGCTCGGCGAGCTTCGGGTGCTGGGAGGCATCCACGCACCAGGCCGTCACAAGGTCCGGCCGCTCCACGGCGGCCCGAAAGGCATTGCCGACCTGGCCCGGACAATAGGGGCAGGAGGGATTGACGAACACCTGGACGTGGCGCTTGTCCTCAAGCTCCTGCAACAGCTGGCGGGAAATCTGGGACAGACCGCTTTTGCCGGCCGACAGCCGCATGATGGTCTCGACCAGGGTGCGTGCCTCCTCGCCCAGGGGCGCGCCAAGGTAGCGTATCTGGCAGCGGTCCGGGGCGAGAAGCAACGTCGGGGAAAAATCCACCTCGTAGAGCTTGGCCTCGGGGCTGTCCAAGCCCAGAAACCGGGCCGTGATCTTGTCGGCGATCTCGGCCAGCTCCCGGCACAGGGATTCCATGAAGGCGTTGTAGGGCGTGTTCTGGCGGGAGTCGGTGAAGACCAAAAGCTCCACCGGTTCCTGCATCCCGTCAAAGAACTTCCGCAGTTCCGGCAGGCTGTCCTCGGGGATCAGCCGCTTGGGAGCGGCCGGAGCCTGAGGCTCCTTGTCCGCCGCTTTCTTTTTCTTGTCGTTGCCGAAAAGGGCCATCGCGCCCCTCCTTGATCGTTTTCCTGAAGGTCTTAGCGCATTGTGTAGCCAAAGCGCGGCAAAGAGGCAAACAGTTGCAGGACGCGAGGCGTTTTTTCCTTGCGGGCCGGCGCAAAAAGCCTAGAACGAAATCAGGGAATCAGGGAGTCCGGTCCGGGGGGACCGGAAAAGCACACTGGGGGATGAGGCCATGAAAGATACGCTCATCGCGGCTGCGATGGTCTTTTTTGCGGCCATCATGTCGTTTTTCCCGTCGGCCTGGGAACCGGTCAGCGAAGCCGAAGCCCGGGATTTGTTGAAAAATGACGCGGGGGGAGAGAGAGAATAAGAGAAGAGGCCTCCGGCGGCTGGGGGCCTGAGGCCCCCAGACCCCCCGAATGAAGAAAGGGTTAAAGGGGGGCGGCACGGGTTGGTGCTCTGGCGGACGCCGGAAACGGCGACGCTTTTGTTCGTCTTTTGCGCAGGCGATTTTTCAACGCCGCGCCCAGCGCAACTTTTGTGCAGGGGGCCGTGGAAATCATCCCCCCTATTGATCTTTCTGCTTTCCGGCCGACAAAGTGCCAATCCCCACACTCTCCCCTGTAAACCTTTCTCCAGGTGGGGGGGCTGGGGGCCTCAGGCCCCCAGCCGCCGGAGGCACTCTTCCCTCACTCTCCCTCTCCCGACTCGCTCACTTCCCGTTCGGGCAGGCGATGTCGGCGTCGGCGCGGCAGGCTTCCTGGCGGAAGGTGTTGATGCGATCGGAGATGACGGACAGGCCGGTGAAGGGGAAGCGGGCCATGGCCGCCTTGTAGGGGGCGGGATCGGCCAGGAGCCGGTTGAGCTTGGCCCGGATGGTGTCCGGGGAGAGTTCGTCCCAGGGCAGAAATTCGATCAGCCCCTGGCGGCTTAAGACCTCGGCCCGGATGCGTTGTTCCAGGCGGGGCACTTCGCGGGGCACGACCAGGGACGGCTTGGCCTGGGACAGGATTTCGCAGGTGGTGTTGTAGCCGCCCATGGTGACGATGGCGTCGGCCAGCCCCATGAGCGTCTCCATGCGGCGGTAGAAGTGGTAGAACCGCGCCTTGACGGCGGCGGCGCGCCGGGCCACGGCCTCGCGTTCGGGCCGGGGCATGAACGGGCCGGAGACGAAGATGACCCGGTGGCGCGGTCCGCCGCCCTGCTCCAGCATCTGCAGATAGGCGTCCATGAGGGGATAGCCGTCGCCGCCGCCGCCGGTGGTCACCACCACGAGTTTGTCTTCGGGGGCGATCTTTTCCTCCCGGCGGATGGGGTTCATGGCGTTTGGCAGCGGCACCCGGCGCGGGATGTAGCCGGTAAAGACCATCTTGCGGCTGATGTGCTCGGGGATGGCGTATTCGGCTATGGGATCGTAGAATTCCCGGTTTCCGTAGACCCAAATCTCCGAATAGTACTGGTCGAGGACTTCGTAGACGCCTTTTTCGCGCCATTCGCGGCTGGTGGAGGCGGCGTCGTCCATGATGTCGCGAAGCCCGAGGATGGTGCGGGTGCGCGGCATCCGGCGCTTGAGCCACTTGAGCGTGGGGATGACCTCGCGCCGCAGTCCCATGGGGGCCTTGTCCACGATGAACACGTGGGGCTGGAAGGCCTTAGCCGTGGCCACGATGATGTTGCGGCGGATGTTTAGGGCGTGGCGGGCGTTGATCTTGATGGAAAGGGGCAGATATTCCTCATTGGTCTTCTTGATCATGCCGGGGATGCGCACGAAATCCACGCCTTCTGGGGTCTCGTAGCGTCCGGCCAGGGGCGAGCCGGTGAGAATGAGGATATTAACGCCCCGATGCCGCAGGTGCTCGGCAATGGCCATGGTGCGCCGCAGATGTCCCAGACCGTAGGTGTCGTGGGAATACATCAGGATGTTGAAAGTGCCGGGCGCTGCCATGGATCAGGGAACGTCGATGCCGAGCTTGCGGTATTCGTTTAATTTGTTGCGCAGCGTGCGTACGGAGATGCCCAGCAACTGGGCGGCCTGGGTGCGGTTGCCCTCGGTGCGATCCAGGCTTTTGATGATCATGTGGCGCTCCATGATGTCCAGGGGCACCACCTCGCCGGGCGCGCCGCCGGGCGCTTCGCCGAGGTTGGCCACGGCCGCGCCGGCCTCGAAGGGGTCGGCCGGGGCGTCGTCGCCCAGGCCCTCGGCGTCCTCGGCCATGGCCAGGTCGTCGTCCGCGCCCTCCTCGGCCTCGCCGGGCCAGACGTCGGGATCGAGCAGGAAATGCGATTTGCGGATGGGGCCGTCGCCGGCCAGGAGCACGGCGCGTTCCATGAGGTTTTGCAGCTCGCGCACATTGCCGGGCCAGTCGTAGGCGACCAGCCACTCCTTGGCGTCGGCGGAAAAGGCCAGGGGCGGCAGGCCGTAGGCCTTGCGGAACTTCTCCACGAAAAACTGGGCCAGACGCGGGATGTCGTCGCCGCGCTCGCGCAGGGGCGGGAGCTTGAGCGGTATGACGTTTAGGCGGTAATACAAGTCCTGGCGGAACTTGCCCTCGGCCACGGCTTCTTCCATGCGCCGGTTGGTGGTGGCCAGCACGCGCACATCGACATGGACGGTCTCGGAGCCGCCCACCCGGTCGAACTCGCTTTCCTGGAGCACGCGCAGGAGCTTGGCCTGCAGCCCGATGTCCATCTCGGAAATTTCGTCGAGGAGGATGGTGCCGCCGCTGGCCATCTCGAATTTGCCGAGCTTGCGGGCGATGGCTCCGGTAAAGGAGCCTTTTTCGTGGCCAAACAGCTCGGATTCCAGCAGATGTTCGGGCAAGGCGGCGCAGTTGATGGCCACGAAGGGGCCGTCGGCCCGGTCCGAGGAGGCGTGGAGGTAGCGGGCGAACATTTCCTTGCCGGTGCCGGATTCGCCGGAGATGAGCACCGTGGCCTTGGAGCGGGCCACCTGCCGGGCCAGCGCCAGGACGCGGCGGATGGCCGGATGTTGGCCGACCACGGCAAAGCCCTTGCCCGAGGCTTCGGGCTGGGCGGCCGGCCGGGGCGCGCCGGCGGCGACGGGGCTTGCGGCCAGGGCAGCGGCGACGGGCCGGGCCGGGGACTCGCCCGGCAGCATGGCCTGGATCTTTTCCCAGGACAGCGGTTCGAGCCAATAGTCCTTGGCCCCCAGCTCCAGGCAGCGGGCGGCTTCGGCGGCCGTGCCCCGGTCGGTGAAGACCACCACCGGCGGAAACGCTTCGTGGTTCTTGGCTTCGGCCAGCAGGCTTTCGGCGGTGTAGACGCCCATCTTGGCCTGGGAGAAAATGAGCGTCGGCGGCGCTTTGCGGATGGCGGCCAGGGCCGAGGCCAGGGAGTCGGCGATGCCGGCGGCGATCCCGGCTTCTTTGAAGTCCGGGAAAAATTGGGTCACCGCCTGGGCCGGGGCGACAAAAAGTATTGTCTTTTCCGCCATCGGCGCAGTTCTAGCCCGAAGCCCAGCGGGTTTCAACCGGTTGGCGACACAATCCGGCGGTTGTTTGCAAATTCCTTGCCCGGCAGCGCGCAATCAGGCCAAACCGCACTGCCGCAACAGCCCGGCCAGCACCTTGTCGCTGTCGAAATATTCCTCGGCAATGGCCCGGGCCGCCCGGCCGGCTCGCAGCGGATCGGCTTCCACTTGGGCGATGGCCGCCACGGCCGCGTCTGGTCCCTGGAAGGGGAAAAGGCCTTCCCCGGTCGGCAGATAGGCCCCAAAGCCGGTGTCTTCCACCACGGCCGGCCGGCCGGCGGCCAGGAAAGCGGCGGTGCGGTCGGAAAACCAGCCGCTTTTGAGCACCACGTTCTGGTCCTTGGCGATGGTGAATTCGCCCCGGCTGGCCCGGATGTAGTCGCGGTAGCGGTCGGGATCGCGGGAAATCTCCAGGGCGTCGCGCACGTCCCAGCCGGCGGCGCGGTAGCGGTCGGCGTTTTCCTTCATGCCGCTCATGGCCATGCCGAGATCCACGCCGGGCAGCCGGCCGGGCAGATCGAGGATGGCCTCGTACTTGACGTTTTTGCGCCAGGACAGATGGCGGCCGGCCACTTCCACGTCGCGGTCCTTGGCCTCCCAGGTGCCGATGGTGGTGTAGCCCGCGCCGGGTCCCTCCCCCGTCGGCCAGCAGTCGAGGATGACCGGCGGCAAAAGCGGCTTCCAGTCGATGTCGGACAGGGGCACGCCGGTGGTCCCGGCCGGCAGGTTGTAGCCGTAAGTGAAGCAGGTCTGGTGGGCGGCGAAATAGTCGTGGCTCCAGGCCTCGGAGGCGACCTTGACCTGGGTGAAGACCGGATCGGTGTCGATGACGGCCCGCGCCGGAATGCGCGTATATTCCTCGCGCAGGGGAATCACGCCGGAGATGTTGAGGAAGAAGTCGGCCTCGGCCAGCTTGCGGTCCAGACTGGCCTGGTCCAGGCCGTAGAGGCGGCCTTCGATGTCGCTGCGGTAGGCCCAGCGCCCGGCCAGACCGTGGGCGGCGAAGAGCTTGTCCACGATGGCCCGGCCCCGGGTGGAATCCGTGCCGGCGTAGCCCAGGACCGGATCGAAGGGGTAGGCCCAGTCGGCGGTTTCCTCGAGAAACAGCACGTCATGGCCCAGCCGGGCCAGTCCGGCGGCGAAATGGAGCATCATCCAGACCTGGCCGCCCAGGGGAAACCCCACGGCGTAGCCGGCCACCACAATGCGAAGCGGTTTCGTCATGTTCTCCCCATATCCGTCGCCCGGGACGCCAGGGCCGCCGAGGCCGGGCCAAGCCGTGCAGGCAGCGGCCAGGCAACGGACGCGCCAGGACAATGCCGAAGATTATTCGCTAGTTCTAAAGGATGCCAGCAGGTTTTTCAAGGGGGGCAAGACGCTTGGCCGAACCGTCAACAAGCCCGGGGTGTTGCCCAGGCTGCCGGGACCGTAGGCGGACGAAGGCCGGGCCGTCAGACGCCGGGCTTGCCCTTGCCCTCGACCCACAGCTTGACGCCCTTGTCGAGGGTGACCACGGGGATGGCCTTTTTCTTGAGGAAATCGGCCAGTTGGCCGAGCTTGGCCGCGTCCCAGGGCTCCCAGCCAAGATCGGAGCCGATGCCGTGCAGGCAAAAGATCACCCAGCCGTCCTCGCGCATGGCGTGTTCCTTGATGAGCCCGATGATGGCCTCGGCCGGATCGTTGCTATGCACCACGAAGCGTTTGAGCCAGTAACGGTCGGTGGATCCCTTGCGGTTGAACGTGTCGCCGCCGTTGGCCACCTGGGCGTAGAAGCGCTTGGACAGCTCGCTCATCTCCGGCGTCCAGTAGTTGTGGGGCGTGACGTAGGTGCTGACCTTGAAACCGCGTTCTTCCAGTTCCTCCTTGGAGGCCTGCATCTCGCGCTCGTAAGAGATGGCCACGATCTGCTGCTTCTCGGCGCTGGCGGCTTCGAAGGGATGGACGATGACCTCGCCGATGAGTTCGTCGAAGTAGTAGCTGCCGGGCTCGTTTTTCACCATCTTGCCGCTGGCCCGCTCGCGCAGGACCTTGCCGTTTTCCATGAGGCCGGCAAGTTCCTCGTACTTGTACTTGGCCTCGTACAGCGGCCGGTGGCCGGCCACGGGCTTGAGCAGCAGGCACTTTTCCTCGGCGATGAACTTGGGGATGTCGATGGGCCGCTTGTGGGTGAGGCTGTGGGAGGCGATCTCCCAGCCGGCGGTCTGCAACTCCTTGAGCTGCTTTTCGTCCATGAAGTCGGGGTCGCCGGAGTCCACCCGGTCGGCGATGACGGCGGTGGTGGCCACCAGCCCGTACTTGGCCAGCACAGGATAGGCGTACTGATAGACGCTGGACAGGCCGTCGTCGAAGACCAGGGTCACCATGCCGGCCCGACACGGTCCGGCCGAAGCGGCAAACATGAGGGTCAAGGCGGCCAAAAGGGCCAAGGCACGGGAAAAGACACGCAAGCCGTAAGCCTTTTTCATGAGTCGTCCGCAGGCATAAAAGCCGCTTGAGGTTGGGTCTGCAATTCCTACAAGACCAGGGCAAAAAGTCAACGGGCGCAGCCCGGAAACGCGGCAAAAAACGGGGCCGCCGAAGCGGCCCCCAAGCGGTGCGAAACAACAACACGACGGTAAGGAGGGATACGTACGTCCGGCCGCCCCGAAGCGTGGCGACGCGACAGCCTTCCCTCATGAAATAAGCATCGCCGGCCGACCGGCAAGCCCCCCCGACCGCCACGTTGACGGCCCGGGAAAAAGTGGTATGTGGCCCTTGCCGACCGGAGAAGTCTTGCCGGACGGCCATTCACGGAGAAGCCATGCACCAACGCCATGCCGCCTTAAGCGCCCTGTGCCTGCTTTTGGTCCTGACCGCCGCCACCGAGGCCATGGGAGCCGCCAAACACTTCCGGGCCACGGCCGAGCATTTCAACGAATACGCCACCAAGGCCGCCGACCTCTATTTCAAGACCGAAAGCGCCCCCGAAAAAAACATCCTGTCGCATCTCACCGCCATGTGCGCCATCTACGCCGAAAAAGCCAACGGTCTGGCCCGCATGGCCGACGTGGCCGAACACATGACAGCCAAGCGCGACGCGGTCTACGTGGCCGAGCGGCTGCGCGAAATGCGCGCCTCGGTGCTGGCCTCCCTGCCCCAGGACACCAAGCTTTTGGCCGAACTCGTGGAAAATCAGGAAAACCAGGGGCTGCGCCAGCTTGGCGCGCTGGTGGTGACCGAACTGCGGGTCTTCGAGCGAAACACGCAAAATCTCTAGGGTTCCTCTCCCCTTCCAGCTTCCCGGCCGCCGGTTTCACCCGGGGCCGGGCTCCCTTCCCGCGCCTCTTGTCCGGCCCGGACCGCCACCGCCACCCCCAGCAGCCTGGGGTCGGGCGCGCCGCTTTGGGCCATGGGCACGAAAACCGTTTCAGGCATGACGAAAATCGTCCTGGCCCGGCCGTCGCCGGCGTCGGGCAGCCGGTAGCGCCGCGTGGCCGGCTCGCCGCCCAGGCGCAGCTTGTCCAGGGGGCCGGCGTCGGACACCAGCAGCACGTCCTGGGGCACGGGCGAAAAAAGCGTCAACTCCACCTCGCCCGGCGCGACCAACACGGCGGCATTGCCCGCGCTCCAGCGCATCTCCCGCCCGTCCATCATTTCCGGCGGATAAAACCCCTCATAGGCCACCTCCCCAGCCCGCCACTGGGCCAGTGACAGGCGCTCCCGGGTTCGGGACAGCCCGAAATCGGCGGCATAGGCAACCAGCCCGGCCAGGGCCAACGCCCAGGCAACTCCTCCGGCCAATCGCGCCAGGCGACCGGGACGCGCCCGCCCTTCCAGGGCCATGGCCCGGGCCAGGGCCGGGGCCAGCAGGAACAGCACCGCCGGCACGTAGAACATCTCCTGAAAAAACGCATAGACATGGAAGGCGGCCAGGGACAGCAGCAAGGCCAGGTCCAGGCTCGACGCCGTGTCCCGAACGCTTCGCCATAAAAGCACCCCGGCCCGGCCGGCCATGGCCAGCCACAAGGCCAGGCCGGCCAGCCCCAGGCCCGAGACGAGCTGGATGTACATGTTGTGCGAGGTCTCGAAGACCTCGGCGTTCTTGTCGCCGTAGCGGCCAAGCCAGGCGGCCGGCGTGGCCAGGAGCACCGGATAATGCCGGGCGTAGCTCTCGTAGCCCAGGCCAAAGGCCGGGCTTTCGGCGGCAATGAGCAGGCCCGAGCGAAAAAGCGTCGGCCGGGGCGAGTCCGTGAAATTGCCCACCCGCTCCTTGAGCAAGGCGTTTATCGGCCGGCTGACTGCGGCCAACTCCTTGCCCGAGGCCCAAAACGACACGCCGACCACCAGCGCCCCGCCAACGGCCAGGGCCGGCAGATGGCCCCAGGGCCGGCGCAGGCGCAGCATGGGTCCGCCCTGGAAATACAGCCATACGGCGGCGGCGAAGGTCAGGCCGCCGGCGATCCAGCCGGCCCGGGCCAGGGTCAGGACCAGGGAGCCGGCCACAAGGGCCAAGCAGGCCGCGCCGAAACACCGGGCCAGTTTGGAGGGGCGCGCCAGGGCGATCAAGGCGTAGGGCGCGGCCACGGCCAGATACTCGGCGTACCAGCCCGGATTGGCGAAGACCGAGGTGAAGCGGTAATGGAGCAGATAGTGGTCGCCCCGGAAATGCAGGGCCAGACCGTAAACGATGGAGACGACAAGGCCGGCGAGAATGCCCGAGGCCAGGGTCTCGAAACGCCCGGGCCAGGGGTTTCGGGCCAGCTCGCGGACAAACACGGCAAATACGGCCAGCCGAGCCGCCGCGCCCAGGCCGTAAGCCGGGGCGTCGGCCGGGGAAAAAGCCATGGCGGCAAAAAAGGCGGTGGGCCCGAAAAAGGCCAGTTGGGCGGCCAGACGGTCCCAGGGCAAAAGCAGCGTGGAGCCCAGGGCCAAAACGGCCAGTGCGCCGAGACACGCGCCGCACGGCCCGGCCCCGGTTTCGGGCTCGGTCTGGCCGAGATTGCGCCAGCCCAGGGCCAGGGCGGCCATGTCCAGGATCAAGCCGAAGGCGGCCGAGGGATAGACGTAGGCCTGCCAGCCGAAAAGAAACAGTGTCGAGCCCAGCAGAAAAAGGCCCAGGGACAGCCCCCGGCGCGACACGGCCAGGGACAGACCCCAGACCGCGACCAGGGCCACGAACACCTGGGCCGGCCGCCCAAGCCCGACCAGCACGGCCGCCGAGAGCAGGCCATGGCCGGCGGCCAGGGCCAGACCGCCGGCCCGCAGCGTGCCGGCAAGAAACTGTATCAGGGCCGTGCTCATGACGAGGTCCGCTCCCGCGTCGTCCAAAAGCGCGCCGCAACGAAGTGAAGGAGGTGCATCATGGCTTATTCTTAAAAAATACGGTGTATTTTTTAAGCCGCGACCCTAGGGCCGCTCCTTGTCCGTGGGGCAAAAGGCGTTGGGTACGGCCACAACAATGTCGTCGGCGTCGCCGAACAGGCCGTTTTGGCCGGCCGAAACCACGGCATCGGGCAGGCAGGGGAAATCCGGACTCTCGCCCTCGTTTTCGTTGAGCAGGTAAGGCGAGCCCCAGGGATCGCGGGCCAGGCGCGCAAGGCTGCGGGGCGAAGCCTTGGCCGCCGCGCCCAGGCGCTCCCGGGCGGCCTCCCACTGGCGGCGGCAGACGTCGCCCTGGGGAACCAGCCGCAAATCGCGACCCTCGCAGCCGCAGCTCGTGCAGTTTTCGCCCGTTATCTCGAAAAGGGGCTGGCCCGTGGTCTTCTTGGCGGCCAGGGCCAGATCGGCCAGGGCGTCCAGGGCGTTCTGGGCCTCGGTGCGCTCGTGGAGCAGGGCCACCATGGCGGCGAAATCCCGGCGTTTTTTGGCCAACGTGTCGCCAAGGAGCAGCGAGGCCGAGAGCAGGCCCACGCAGACGATGAGCGCCGTGCGCACCCGCCACAAAGCCCGGGCCTCGTAGCGGTCCACGGCCAGCCGCCAGTCGCCGGCCTTGCGCGCGGCCAGTTTTTTTTCCAGGGCGTCCAACCGCGCCTGGACCCGCCGGGCAAAGGCGGCCAGGGCCTCGGGGCCTGGCATCGGGCCAAGCCCGGCCCGGACTTCGGCCAGGGTCTCGCCGCCGGCCCCAAGCTGATCGGCCAGGGCGTCGAGGTCCTCGGCCAGAAGCGCGGCCACAAGCCCGGCGTCCCGGGCGTCGGCGGCGGCCAGCAAGGCCAAAAGGCCGTCCAGACGGCCAGTAGCCCGGCCGAGCAGTTCCTCGGCTCGGGTCCGGGCAGCCCTGACGGCGGAATCGGCCGCGCGCGGCGCTGGCCGGCGTTCGCCCGGCATAAAAAACGGCAGGAAATCCAAGGGTTATTCCGTCCCGGCAGCGGGCTTGGCGACATTCGCTCGAGGCAGCGGCCCGGGCGGCAACCGAATGTCCATGGCGGTCACGGCCTCGCCCCGGGCCTTGGCCGCGTCCACTTTGAGGGACAGTACATGGCCGCCGCGCTTACGGTCCATACTCAAATAATGGAAATGCCAGCCCGGCGGCGACAGGGCCGGCAGGCCGGACGGAGTGTAAAAGCCGACCAGGGTCCCCTGCTCGTCGGCCAGGGGGAACGTGGCCTGCCGGCTGATCGCCTCGGCCAGGGGCGGCCAGGGCTTGACCTGGGCCGGGACGCTGCGCACGGTCAGCTTGCCGAAGCGGCCGTCCACACGCACGGCGCACATCTTGGAGGGATCGGGCAGCCGGGAAGCCAGAGTGGCGGTCAGGCCCGGCAGATCCAGGCCATCCACCCGGCCGAGATCAATGCTCCCGGCAAAACGCGCCACCTGGGCAAAAGGCGCGGTCTGTCCCGGCTTGGCCTTGTGCACCACGCCGTCAACAGTGACTTGGTAGACCACGCCGTCCAGGACCACCATCTCGCCGTTTAGGGCGTCAAAGGTGCCCAGGCCGAAATCGCCCTGGCCGGCCAGGGCCGGCATGGCGATCTGGCCGGCATAGTCGCCGGCCGAGAGCGCCTCGATGGTACCGGTCTGATGCAGCGTGGCGGCCGGGAGGCGGCCGGCAAGGCCGAAAACGAGACACAGGACCCAGGCGAGAACCTGTCCCGAAAACCATCGCGGCATGGCTGCCCTCCCCGACGCGCGCCCGGCGGCGCGCCCTGGAAATGTGTTCATCGAAGCGGCAACGTACAGGACCGCAAACCGGACCAGTACGGACATGCCCCTAGTCCCGGTCGTCGCTCTCGTCGAGGTCCGGCTCGGGCTCGCCGGCCAAAAACCGCTGCACGGCCGGATCGTCGCAGTCGCTGATGTCCTTTGGCAGCCCCTGCCAGAGGATGCGGCCGGCGTCGAGCATGGCCACGTGGCCGGCGATGCCGAACACGTCGGGGATATCGTGGCTGACCAGGACCGCCGTGAAGCCGAACTGGCGGCGCGACTGGTCGATAAGCGCCAGCACCGAGGCCTTGCGGATGGGATCAAGACCGGTGGTCGGTTCGTCGAAAAGCACCACCCCCGGCTCCGTAACCAGAGCCCGGGCCAAGGCGACGCGCTTTTGCATGCCGCCGGAAATCTGGGACGGGTACTTGTGCAGGATGCCCGTCAGCTCCAGGCGCTCGGCCATGGCCCCCACCCGGGCATCCGCCTCGGCCTCGCTTAGGCGCAAGGTCTCGCGCAGGGGCAGGGCAATATTTTGCGACACCGTCATGGAGTCGAAAAGCGCCATGTTTTGAAACATATAACTGCACCGGCGACGAAAGGCCCGGCGCTCGTCGCGGCTCATGGCCGACAGCGGCTGACCCTGAAACAGGATGTCGCCGGAGTCCTGGGCCATCAGCCCGATGATATGCTTGAGCAAAACGCTCTTGCCCTCGCCGGACTTGCCGATAACAGCCGTAACCATGCCCTCGGGCACGACCAT
Organism: Solidesulfovibrio carbinolicus; assembly: GCF_004135975.1. Classification (NCBI taxonomy): domain Bacteria; kingdom Pseudomonadati; phylum Thermodesulfobacteriota; class Desulfovibrionia; order Desulfovibrionales; family Desulfovibrionaceae; genus Solidesulfovibrio; species Solidesulfovibrio carbinolicus. The sequence goes on from NZ_CP026538.1 coordinate 3,254,987, forward strand.
GTCCACGCCGCGCAACACCGGCTGTCCCTGGAAGGCCTTGGTCAGGCCGCGAATCTCGATCATGGGCTGGGTCATGACGCCTCGTCCGGTAAGAAATTGAGCCGGGTCACTTTGACCGCATTCGGCCCCGATGGCAAGGCTGGCCGCCCGGACCGGCGACGGGTCGCCCGACCGGCCCGCTCTGGGCCATGGTCGCCAATAGCCTTGAATGGATACATTTTTAACCACGGCATAGGCCGATTGTTTCCCGCTGGCCTGAGGAGGCGGCACATGGTTTGCAAATATCCCGGAAGCCGGCAAAATCCGCCCGCCTCCTGGGACGGCCTTGTATCCGCCCGCGATCAGGGATAAAATGAAACGGTCGGCCCCACGAGGCCTTTCGGAGAACACCACCCCATGCCCACCGCCCCGATCATCCGCCTGCGCAGCGGCCACGCCGTCGGTCCGGGTTGCCCGGCCCTTCTCGTGGCCGAAATCGGCAACAACCACCAAGGCAGCCTGGAGACCGCCCGGCGCATGGTGCGCGCCGCCGCCGCAAGCGGCGCCGACGCCGTCAAATTTCAAAAGCGCGACATGGGGGCGCTTTTCACCCGGGCCGGCCTGGACGCGCCTTATGGCGGCCCCAACAGCTTCGGCGACACCTACGGCCGCCACCGGGCCGCCCTGGAGCTGCCCGGCCAGGCCCTGGCTGAACTCAAGACCCTGGCCGAATCCCTGGGACTGACCTTTTTCGCCTCGGCCTGGGACGCCCCGAGCCTGCGCCTTTTGACCGACCTTGGCGTGGAGCTGCTGAAAATCCCCTCGGCCGATCTGGTCAACCTGCCGCTTATGCGCCAGGCCGGCGCGACCGGCCTACCGGTGGTCATCTCCACCGGCATGAGCCAGCTTGCCGACATCGACGCCGCCGTGGCCACGCTTAAGCAAACCACCGACCGCATCATCATTTTGCACTGCAACAGCTCCTACCCCTGCCCGGACGAGCAGGTGGGGCTGCCGGTGATGGATCTGCTGCGCCGCCGCTACGAGCTGCCGGTGGGCTATTCCGGCCACGAGCAGGGCCTTGGCCCCACCGTCGCCGCAACGGCCTTTGCTCCGGTCATCATCGAACGGCATTTCACCCTGGACCGGGAGCTGCCCGGCACGGACCACAAGGCTTCGCTGCCCCCGGACGCCTTTGCCGCCATGGCCGCCATGGTGCGCCAGGCCGAGGCGGCCATGCGGGTTTCGCGCAAGCAGGTGTTTGCCGGCGAGGCGGCGGCGGCGGCCAAGCTGCGCAAGTCCCTGGTCTACGCCCGGGATCTGCCGGCCGGCCATGTGCTTGGCCCCGAGGACGTGGCCTGCAAGTGTCCGGGCGACGGGCTGTCGCCGGTGGCCTACGATCTGGTGGTCGGCGGACGGCTTCTCGCCAAGGTCCGCCAGGACGAGGCTGTGCGGTTCGACGTCCTGGCCCTGCCCGAGCGGCCCAAGCCCGAAGACGACGCCCAAACGGCCAAAGCCATTTCCGGTTTCTAGTGTCGCGTCCGCGAAAACGTATATGGTGCTTTGTAGTCAACGAGCTAAAACCATTTATTTTTCTTAAAAAATACTATCGTATTTTTTAAGGGACGCGACTCTAATCGCACCCTCGACCAGAAGAAGCAGGCGCGATTTTCGCTGGCAACAGACAAAACCCACTAATTTTACTTAAAACACTTCGTATTTTTTAGTTGGGGGGTCCGGGGGCCTCAGGCCCCCGGCCGCCGGAGGCATTCTTCCTTTTCCTCCCACCCACACTGTAGGTCACCATGGCCCTGGCAACCATTGTCATTCCGACTTTCAATCAGGCCGCCTATCTGCCGGCCTGCGTGGACCGTTGTCTGTTCCAGACCCACGAGGAGCTGGAACTGATCATCGTGGACGGCGGCTCGGACGACGGCACCAAGGATTTCCTCGACGCCCTGCCCGGCCACATCGGCGGCGCGTATGCCGAGCCGGTGGTCCGCATGGACGCCAGCGGCAACGTCGTGCGCGAGCGCGTGCTGACCTATCCGCAAAACCGGCGGGTGGAGATCGTGCGCTTCGAGCACGACATCGGCCCGACGCGCACCTACAACGAGGGTCTGGCCCGGGCGCGGGGGGAATACTGCACCTACGTGCCGGGCGACGACCTGCCCTACCCGCACATGATCGAGGAGCTGGCCGAGGCTTTGGAGCGCACGGGCGCGGACTTCGCCTACGCCGATCAGGATGTGGTGGAGGACGACGGTCGGGTCTATCGCCGCATGACCTTCCCGGAATTTGATTTCAAGGCCTGCCTGGCCGACTGGTATCACCTGGGCGTGTGCAGGCTCTACCGCGCCCGTCTCCACGAGACCGTGGGACTCATGGACGAGGCGTTTGGCAGCGCCAACGACTACGATCACTATTTGCGCTTCGCCATGGCCGGGGCGCGGTTCGTCCATGTGCCGCGCGTGCTCTACGGCGTGCGCCGCCATGGGCCGGCGCGGCCCACGGGCCAGCACACGCCCTCGCGCTACGCCAATCTCCTGGCCGAGTCCTGCCGGCTGGCCCAGCGGGCCAGGGATTTCCTGCGCGAAAAGGAAGCGGGCCGGCCATGAGCGCCGACTGGGTCCGGCTGGCCCCGGACACGCCGGCCGCCCACGCGGCCCTGAAGCAGGCCCGGGAGCTGACCCGGGCCGGGGACCATGCCCTGGCCCTGGACGTGCTGGCCGGGCCGGCGGTCCGGGGAACGCCTCTGGGCCGGCTGCTGCGGGCCGATCTGCTCCTGGCCCTGGGCCGGGCCGAGGCGGCTTTGGCGGCGACCGAGGCCGTGGCCCGGGAGCACGGCGGCACCGGCCAGGGACTGCTTTGCGCCGGCCAGGCCCGGCTGGCCCTGGGCGACCGGGCGGGCGCGGCCGAGGCCTTTGCCCGGGCCGGCGCGGCCGATCCCGGACGCATCGCCGCCCGGGTCAACGCCGTGGCCCTGGCCGGGCCGCCCGCTTCCCTTGCCCCGGCGTCGCGGCCGGCCGTGGCCGTCACCAGCCTGCCGCCCACGGCCGGGCAACGCTGCCGGCAGGCGCTAGCTTCCTGGAGAGCGGCCGGATTTGCGACCATTGTGTCGGTCAACGCGGATGCAGAGATCGCCGCCCTGGCCGAGCGTTTCCCGGATGTGGCCTTTGTCGCGGCCCGGGAGACGGCCAAGGCCCATTACGGGCGGGCCTGCCCGGCCGTGGGTGAACTGCTCGCCGCCGGGGCGGAGGTCGGCGCGCCGGCCGTGGCCGTGCTCAACGCCGACATTGTGCTGGCCGCCGGGGCGGATTTCGCCGCCCGACTGGCCACGGCGGCGCGCGGCGGGCTGGTGGCCGCTTGTCGGGTGGACGTGGGGCCGGACGCGCCGGGGCAGCCCCGGCCGGCGTTTTCGTATTACTATGATGTCGGTTTCGATCTGTGCGCCGTGGACGCGGCCTACGCCGATCGCCCGGAGCTGGAAGGCTTCTGGCTGGGGCTGCCCTGGTGGGACTACGCCCTGCCCCTGGCCGTGGCCCGGGCCGGGGGGACGCCGCGCTTTTGCGCCGCGCCCGTCCTTGTCCATGCCGCCCATGGAGCGGCCTGGTCCCACCGGGGCTTTCTGGCCCTGGGCCGGCGTTTCGCCGGCCGTTTCTGGCCGGGCATGGCGGAGGAACTGCTGGGCGGCTGCGGCCTGGTGGCCGACGCCGGCCCGGAAGCCTGGCTGGCCGCCCTGGGCGGCCGCGTGGCCGGCCTCATACGGCACGCCCCGGACGCCGGCCTGTGGGATCGGGTGGGCTTTTGCCCCCACGACCCGGCCTATGCCGCGTCCGCCCCGGCGCTCACCCAAGTCGATCCCGACGCTACCCCGCCTCGTTAAATCACGCTGCTCCCCCTTTACCCATTTTCTCCATTCGGGGGGTCTGGGGGCCTCAGGCCCCCAGCCGCCGGAGGCATCCTCTCCTCCTTCTCCCCCACTCCCTCTCCACCCACGCGGCGTTCACTGGGGTCGCCGGGCAGGCCCAGGGGGTTGCGGCGGTCACGCACCAGGGAGTTGCCCTGACGCGATTTGGCGAATTTCTTGACGGCAGCCGCGCGCTGGCCGAGCTCGTCCATGGTGACGGCCACGGCAAAGGCGCAGTCGATGACGCCCATGGAGACGGTGAGCAAGCCAAAACGCCCCAGCCGTCCGTCGCGGCCCTGGCCTTCAATGTAGCCGCGCTCCCGGTCCTCGGGACCGTAGAGGGCCGGCGAAGCGGCGGCGAAGGCGTCGATGGCCGCCCGGCAGACCGGCTCCACGGTGTCGCAGGCGCATAAAAGCACGAAGTCGTCGCCGCCGACGTGGCCCAGGAAATCGTCCTCGCCGCCCTTGGAGGCCAGGGCTTCGGCCAGGATGCGGGCGGTCATGAGGATGGCTTTGTCGCCGTTCTGGAAGCCGTAGACGTCGTTGAAGACCTTGAAGTTGTCGAGATCGACGTAGACCAGGCAGGCCGGAGTGCCGACCACGGCGCGGCGGGCGATCTCGCGCTCGATGGCCACGTTGCCGGGCAGGCCGGTCAGCGGGTTGGCCCCCTTGGCCATCTCGACCTGAACGCAGGCCAGGGCGTCGAGGATTTTTTGCACCGACACGATGCCCGAGAGCCGGCCCCGGCAGGTGACCAGGATGGGGTCGTAGAGCTTGTCGCGATCCCGGGCCATGGCCGCCTGGGCAGCCACTTCCACGGGGGTGTCCCATTCCACGGCCAGGCATTGGGGGTCCATGATACGGCTAACGTCGCGGCGGGAAAACAGGGCCAGCCCGTACTGGGAGCTGAGCAGCCGGTCGAGGTGGTGGCTCATGATGAGGCCCTCGGGACGGCCATCGCGCACCACCACCACGGCCTGGGCCGCCTCGTCGGCGTCGAAGAAGCGTTTGACCTCGCCGACCTGGGCGTCGTGGGGCACCTGGTTCGGCCGTTCGGCCAGATCGCTTATGGGCGAGGCGCACTTGAGGCCGTCCACGGCCTGGTTGGAGCCGGACACGATGGCCAGGCGCACGTCCTCGGCCGGCGTGGCCGGAACCGTCGCCGGCCGGCCGAGGAAATACCCCTGGCCGAAATGCGCGCCCAGGCGGATGAGGCAGGCCAGCTCCGATTCGGTCTCGATGCCCTCGGCCACGATGCGGCAGCCGATTTTCTCGGCAAAGGCCAGCATGGTTTCCAAAAGCGCCCGCTTGACCGGGTTGGCGTCGATGCCGCGCACCAGGGACATGTCGATCTTCATGAAATCGGGTTTGATCTCGGCGATGGAGGCCAGGCCGGAATAGCCGGTGCCCACGTCGTCCACGGCCACGCCATAACCGGCGTCGCGGTAGTGGGCCAGGGTGCGGTGGAAGAGGTTGAAATCCTTGACGCTGTGGCGTTCGGTGATCTCCAGCACCACGTCGCGCGGCTCCATGCCGTACTTGTCCAGAAGCTTTCGGGTCTCGCCCGGGGTAAACGCCGGGTCGAGCATGGTGCGGGGGTGGATGTTGCAAAAAAGCCTGGCCCCTTCCTGGCGGGCCGAAAACCCGCCGATGGCCGCCTCGCGGCAGGCCTTTTCCAGGGCGAACACCGAGGCGGATTCCTCGGCGAAATCGAACAGCATGGCCGGCGAGGCAAAGACGCTCTCAGCCGGCCCCCGGGCCAGGGCCTCCCAGGCGAACACCGTGCCGCTTCGCAGATTGACGATGGGCTGGTAGACCGCCCGCACCCGGCCGAGTTCGAGGATCTCGCGGAATTCGCGCTGCATGGGCGAGGCGCATTTGCCGGCCTCGCTGCGGGCCAGCCGGGAGGCCTCGGCCAGGGCCGAGGCCAGGGCCATATCCAGGCCGCCCGCGCCGCCGAGCACCAGGGCCGCGCCGCCGCGCAGCTCCATCTCCTGGCCGGTCAGGCGCATGGCCTCAACCCGAAGCCGCCCCCGAACCTCCAGGCGCAGTCCCGCCGTGGTGCGTTCCAGGGCGTCGAGCGCCGCCCCGTTGCCGCCGACAACCAGGAGCGCCCGACCAGGGTCCAGGCGTTCGACCAGGCAGACCGGCAGCGCCGACAAACGGGCCGAGGCCACGGCCCGAACCTCGCGCTCCAGGGCATCGCCCAAAGCTTCGGCGACCTCCGGGCGGACCAGGCGTCGCATCAGGGAAAAATCCTGGATTTCGAGCAAAACGACCCCAAGGGCCCCGCCAATGCCCATATGGCCGGCCACCTGGGCCCGGCGTTTGCCCCGCAGCAGTTGCGGAGCCTGGGCAACGGGAGCGGCTGCTCCCTCGGGGATGAAACGCTGTTCGAAGCGCGGCGAAAACTGCATAAACGTCCTGAGCATGGCTGCCTCGATGTTGGCCCGGCCAAGGGGCGGCCGAACGCCCTGCTTTATCCTGGCCGCCGCCAGGCGCCGGCCGCGTCCGACCGACGTTTTCGCGACGATTGCGTGACGCGCGCTTCCCGTAATTCGCGATCACGGCGTCATCACGACATAAGCTTGCCACTCCCCCGGCCCTCGCCTAGACTTCCGCCCATGTGCGCCTCCCCTGCCCCCGGCTTCGCCCTGCCCCCGCCGCTGCGCCTGGCCTGGACCCTTCGCGACGACATCCGGGCCAATCTCCGCCTGGCCGGCCTGGCCGGAGAAACCGATTTCGCCGTCTGGTGGCTGTGCTGCGGCCACGAGGCGTTTCCCGCCGCCGCCGCCAACGTGGAACTCGACCGGGAGAGGCTGCTGCACGAGATCGTGGATCATGGCGAAACGCCGGACACCCCGCCGATCACCAGGCTCATGGATTTCGTCTGGCGTTTTCGCGCCAGTGAGACGGCCCGATTCGACCGCGACAGCGCCGCCGGACGCGCGGCCTTCGCGGCTTGGTTTTTCACCAGCGCCGTGCCGGAGATGGGGCTTTGGCACCTGCTGTCACCGGAACAACAGACATGGCTCCATGAGGCGACCACGCCGCCGTTGACTCCGGTCGGCCTGCCTGTGCCGCGCTTGGCCAGGCTTGTCTGGGCGGCCCGGGACGACGTGCGCGGAGCCTATGCTCCGGACACGGCCGAGGGCGCGCTGGGTCTGCTCGCCTGGTACGTGCTCTATGGCGCGGCCGAAATGGGGCACTCTGGAGATCTGACCTGGCGGCCGCCCCTGCCCCTGGACGCGCCGGAGCCGGAACTGGGCGGCCTGTCCCGCCGAGCCGTGCTGGCCTGGACGGCCGATGACACCGCCCGAAAAAGCCTTGATCCGGCCAGGCCCGAGCATCATCCGGCCATCATGGCCCTTGTCCGGCCCGTGGAGACCAACCGATCCAGCCCACCGTGCCGAAAAAAAGCCGCTGCCGCCTGCCTGGTGCGCGGCGGTCCACCACGCCAGGACTTTGGCGTCAACATCATCGGTTACGCGCGGGGGGAGCTTGGCATCGGCGAGGACTCGCGCATGTTCGCCCAGGCCCTGGCCGCGGCCGATGTCCCCTTCGCCGTGGTCAACGTGCCGGCCGGCGCGGCCGTACGCCAGACCGACGGTTGGCTCGACGCCTGTCTCGTCAGTGAACTCCCCTATCCCGTCAGCGTTTTTTGCCTCACAGGCCTGGACACGGCCCGGCTGTGGCTGGAGCACGGCGACACGCTTTTCGCCGGACGCCGCAACATCGGCTACTGGCCCTGGGAGCTGCCGGCCTGGCCGGTCGCCTTGCACGACGCCTATGGCTTGGTGGACGAACTCTGGCTGTCCTCGACCTATACCCGCGACGCGTTTGCCGCCTCCTCGCCCGTGCCGACCTTCCTGGCGCCCATGGCCGTGTCCGTGGACCGCTTGACCCCGGTCCCTCGGTCGCGCTTCGGCCTGCCCGAGGACCGCTTTCTTTTTCTCTACGTCTTTGACTGGAACTCCTACCCGGCCCGCAAGAACCCCCAAGCCGCCATCGACGCCTTCCGCCGGGCCTTTCCCACCGGCCGCGAACCGGTTGGGCTGGTGCTTAAGACCATGAACGCCCGCCCCGAGGACCCCAGGCGGCAACTGCTCCAGGCGGCGGCCGCCGCCGACCGCCGCATCGCCGTGTTGGCCGAAACCCTGGACCGGGGCGAGGCGCTTGGGCTTTTCGCCGCCTGCGACGCCTACGTCTCCCCCCACCGGGCCGAGGGCTTCGGCCGCACCCTGGCCGAGGCCATGCTTCTTGGCCGGCCGGTCATCGCCACGGCCCATTCCGGCAACGCCGACTTCCTGACCCCGGACACCGGCTTTCCCGTGGCCTACCGCCTTGTTCCGGTCGGCCAGGACGAGTATCCTTTCGGCGAAGGCCTGCTGTGGGCGGACCCAGATGTGGAGAGTCTGGCGGCACACATGCGGCTGGCGGCCAACCAACCGACCCTGGCCCGGCGTCGGGCCCTGGCCGGGCGCGAACGCATCGCCGCCAGGCACGCTCCACACAGCGTCGGCAAAGCCTATCGGCGACGATTGCAGGAGATTGCCGGACTTGCGCCGGGTTGAACAGCTGCCGGACCTATCCTGACAAGCTGATTGACAATACTACCTTGTTTTCGCCATGAAGGGTCTTCAGATCGGACGTTTTGCTCCGACTCTGGCTGCTGTTGATTCACAGCCTGCCGCTGGCGACGCCGACAAGGCCTACGTACAGGATTTATGTTACAAAAATTTCGTCCCAAGAAAGATTCCGTTCCCGTCCACAGGGAGGTGATTGAATTCCATCCTGACGCGGAAGAGCTGGAGCTCACGCCGCTGCCACGAGCAACCAGGCTCGTGTTGCATTCCATTCTCGGCCTCCTGGCTTTTCTGCTGCTCTGGGCCTGCTTCGCGGAAACGGACAAGGTCATCGCGACTTCCGGAAAAATCGTTTCTTCCGAAAAAAACATCATTATCGCGCCGTTGCAGGACTCCATCATCCGCTCCATCGACGTCCGCCTGGGTTCCGTGGTTAAAAAGGGTGATGTCCTGGTACGCCTCGACCCCACCTTTTCCAACGCCGACGCTTCTCGCATCCAGGTCGATGAAACCTATCAAAAGCTCCTGATCGCCCGTCTGGAGAGCGAACTCTCCGGCCTGCCCCTGTCGCCGCCAGCCGGGGCCACGCCCCAGGAGGTTGAAAGCCAGGTCAAATTGCTGGCCGGCCGCCTGGAAGAGTTCACGGCCAAGCTGCGCAGCTTCAACACCAAGATCGCTGAAATGCAGCAAAGCATCGTGGCCGGCCAGCGCCAATACACCCAGATGGACAAGCAGGTGCAGGTGGCCCAGGAACTGGTGGGCATGCGCAAGAAGGTCTACGAGCAGGGGTCGGATTCCCGGCTGTCCATGCTGGAGGCGGAAAACCATCTGGCCCAGACCAACGTCTCCATGGAACAACTCAAGGGTTCCCTGGAAGCCAAACGCCACAATCTGGCCCAGGCCCTGGCCGAAAAGGAAGGCTTTATCGAGAACTGGCGCAATGTCGTCGCCAACCAACTCAGCGAAGCCCGCAAGACGCTCCAAACCCTCCAGGAAGACGCCTCCAAAGCCAAGCGCCTGCACGAATTGTCCGTCATCGCCGCTCCCAGCGACGCCGTGGTCTTGGACATCGCCAATTTCAACCCCGGCACGGTCATCAAAAGCGGCGAAACCATGATGGCTCTCGTCCCGCTGGATTCGCCCCTGGAAGCCGCCGTCTTCATCGGCACCGACGACATCGGCTACATCCGCCCAAACGATATCGCCACGCTCAAGCTCGATACCTATCCTTTCCAAAAATTCGGCTACCTGGACGGTGAATTGCGCACCCTCGCCGAAGACGCTCAGTACCTCGACACGCCAAGCGGCCGCCGCCTCGTCTACGAGGGACGCATCCGCATCACCGGCATGGAACACATGCGCAGCCTGCCCAAGGACTTCCGTCTGGTGCCCGGCATGACGCTTTCCGCCGACATCAAGGTCGGCTCCCGCACCGTCATCACCTACATCACCTGGCCGCTTATCCGCGTTTTCGGCGAATCCATCCGAGAACCTTAAGCGTCTCGACAAGGAGCCCCAATGCACGCACAACAACAAAACCAACGTCTGGAGACCATGCTCGCCAGCGAGGCCACCTTGGCGCCGTTTCCTCCCGGCGAATACACCATCGTCGTCGGCGGCATGGAACATCCCGCCGTCAGCCTGGCCAACTCGACCTTTCCCTGCATCCGCGTCGATGTTCTGCCCGGCAGCGCCGGGGCCTGCCGCCTGGCCTCGCCCGACGGCCACTCGGCCTGGCTGACCAGGACCGGCGACAGCGTCGCCCTCACCGTGGCCCAGCCCGGCGGCCTCCTCCTTTTTACCACCTACCGGCCAAGCGAATACGCCACCACCGGCATTCGCATGGACATCAAGCGCCATAACCCGGCCCAACCCCAGGCGACAATGCCCCAGCAGCCGCCCATGCAGCCTTTTGCCGGCGGCGGATTATCCTATTCCCCCCACGGCGGGCAGCCCGCCTTTGGCGGCTACCCCGGCCAGCCTCAGGCCGCGCCCGCCTTCGGCGGCCCCCAGGGCTTTGCCCAGCCACAGCCGGGATTTGCCCAACCGGTGCCGGCCTTCGGCCAACCGGCGCCGAGCTTCGGCCAACCGGCGCCGGCCTTCGGGCAGCCGGCTCCGGCCGCGCCCCAACCGCCTCGGACGTTTACCCCGCCAAGCGCCCCCGCCGGCCCCATGCCGGTGGTGCGCATGGCCGGCCACCTGGAAGGCGAAGGCGACGTGGCCTTCGAGCCCGGGCAGGGCGCCGGCCGGCCCGGCTCCAAGCGACGCCTGGAAGCCGTGGCCCTTTATGTGGAAGGCGTGGCTTTGCAGGATCTGCAATACGCCGCCATCGGCCCCAACGGGCAGCCCATGCCCTGGGTGAGTCCGCCCCAATTCACCGGCTCCCGGGGAACCGGCGCGCCCATGCTCGGCTTTGCCGCCACGCTCGGCGGCGACACGGCCGGACGCTATGCCATCGCCTACGCCGGGACCTTCTTAAACGCCGGCCCCGTGCCCGCCGCGCGCAACGGCGAATTCCTGCGCTCTCCCGTGCCCGGCGACGCCCTGGAATCCCTGGCCGTCATCCTGGAACCCAAGGGCTAAAACGCCCTCGCCGTCCGGTCGCGTTTTCCGTCCCAGGCGGATGCGCGGCCGGGCAAGCCCAGGGGGCCAACCAGGGCAGGCCAGGCACAATCCCCTGTTCCGCCCGAAACGGTCGCCAAACCCGCCGGCCCGGCCAGGGCACAAGGCCCGCCATGGCCCACCCCCAGCGCACCATCCTGTTTGTCCACCGCGACTTCCCAGCCCAGTTCCAGGGCTTGGCCGAACATTTTGTACGCCAGCCGGCCACCCGCGTGTGCGCCATCCGGGAGGCCGGCCGGCAGGCCCCCCTGCCCGGCGTCGTCGATGCCCCCTACCACGACATCGGCCAGGCCCCTCCCCAGCTCCAGGCCCTGGCCCGCAACCTTGAGGAACAGATTCGACGCGGCGCGGCCGTGCTGGAAACGGCCCGCAACCTGCGCCGGAACGGGTTGGTTCCGGACCTGGTCTACGCCCACCCCGGCTGGGGTGAAGCCCTGTTTTTAAAGGACGTCTTTCCCGAGGCGCGCCATGTCTGCTACTGCGAGCACCACTACGACCCCAAGGGCCCCGAAGCCGCCTTTGACCCCGAATACCCCCTGGCCCAGTTCCAGTGGCCCACGGTGCGGCTGCAAAAAACCGCCGGGCTGCTGGCCCTGGAAGCCTGCCATCGCGGCGTTTCACCCACGGCCTGGCAGCGCCAGGGCTATCCGGCCGGACTGCGGGACAAAATCGAGGTCATCCACGAAGGCGTGGACACGGACGTCGTGCGCCCCGATCCGGCCGCCCGGCTCCTCCTGCCCGCGCACGGCCTCGCCCTGGCCCCGGGCGACGAGGTGGTCACCTACGTGGCCCGCGACCTGGAACCCTACCGGGGCTTCCACACCTTCATGCGCGCCTTGCCGCGTCTGCTGCGCCTGCGGCCCCGGTGCCGGGTGCTTATCATCGGCGGCGACGGCGTGAGCTACGGTCTGCGCCTGCCGGACGGCCAGACCTACCGGGAGCGCTACCTGGCCGAATGCCCGGTGGCCCCGGGGCGGGTCCATTTCCTGGGCAAGCTTGCCTACCCCGACTATCTGGCCGCCCTGGCCATGTCGGCCTGCCATGTCTACCTCACCTATCCCTTTGTGCTGTCCTGGTCGTGCCTGGAAGCCATGGCCGCCGGCTGCCTGCTGGTAGCTTCGGACACCGAACCGGTGCGCGAGGTGGTGGCCCATGGCTTAAACGGCCTGCTCGTGGATTTTTTCGACCACCAGACCCTGGCCGAGCAGGTGGCCGAAGCCCTGGCCCGGGGCCGGGAACTCTCCCCCCTGCGCGCCCTGGCCCGGGAAACCATCGCCACCCGCTACGACCGGGACCGTGTCTGCCTGCCGGCCCAGGTCCGGCTGATCGAGCAAACCCTGGCCGGAGACTTCGATGCCCACGCCTGACGCCGTATTGCCCCCGCCCACGCCGGCCGCCCGGCGCGCCCTGGAAGCCGCCAGAGCCCTGGCCGGAAGCGATCCGGCTCAGGCCAGGCTTCTGGCCCTGCCCCTGCTCGGCCAGCCGGCCCTGCATGTGGAGGCCCTGGCCATGGTCATCGAACTGTCCCGGCGTCTGGGCGACGGCCCCACCGCCGCCGCCTTCGCCCGCCGGGCGGCCCGGCTGGCCCCCAAAAGCGCCCTGGCCCGCGTCCTGGCGGCCAATGCCCTGGCCGAGGCCGGCTTTCCCGACGAGGCGCTCAACCAAGCCCTGGCCGCCGAAGCGCTTTGCCCAAAGGACGCCGGAGCCTGTCTGGCCGCCGTCCGGGCCGCCCTGGCCGCCAACCGGCCGGCCGCCGGACTGCCGGCCGCCGTGGCCCTGCTGCGCGCCCCGGACGCCCTGGAAACCTTCCGTCTGGCCGCCGGACTCGTGGACGTGTGCTGCGGCGGCAAGGCCTGGGGCGCTGTCTGGCGCGACGGGACCACCGTCACGGGCTGCCTGCGCCGCTGCTCGCCCACGCCTGCGGAAGTCCGCATCCTGGCCGACGGCCTGCCTGTGGGCCGGGCCGTCGCCGATGCCCCCCTGGCCGGCCTCCCCGCCCTTGGCGGCTTCCGTATGGCCCTGCCGCCAAACCTCGACGTCGCCGGGCTTGAGGTCGTGCGGGCCGACGACGGCCTTCCCCTTTTCGGCTCGCCCTTGACCGCCGGCCCGGCCGAGGTCGGCCATGCGTAACCTGCCTGCCGTCATCAATGTGGTGGTCCCGGTCTACAAGGGCCTGGCCGAAACCCGGGCCTGCCTGGAATCGGTCCTTCGCGCCGCCGGGCAGGCCCGGCCCCGGCTCATCGTGGTCAACGACGCCTCGCCCGATTCACGCCTGACCGACTGGCTGCGCCAGCTGGCCGGGGCCGGACACATCATCCTGCTCGAAAACCCGGCCAACCTCGGTTTCCCGGCCTCGGCCAACCGGGGCATGGCCTACGGTCCGGCCCACGACGTCGTGCTGCTCAACAGCGACGCCCTGGTTTTCGACGGCTGGCTCGACCGTCTGGCCGCCGCCGCCCACAGCGCCCCGGACATCGCCACGGCCACGCCCTTTTCCAACAACGCCACCATCTGCTCCTATCCGGCGTTCAACGCCGACAATCCCCTGCCCGGCGACATCGCCCCGGCCGCCCTGGACGCGCTTTTGGCCCGGATAAACGCCGGCCGGACCTGCGACATCCCCACGGGCGTGGGGTTTTGCCTCTACATCCGCCGCGACGCGCTCTCAGCCCTGGGCGATTTCGACGTCGCCGCCTTTGGCCGGGGCTACGGCGAGGAAAACGATTTTTGCCGCCGGGCCGTGGCCTTGGGCTGGCGCAACGTGTTGTGCGCCGACGTTTACGTCGTCCACGCCGGCGGGGCCTCCTTCGGGGCGACGAAAGACGCCGCCCTGGCCCGCAATCTGGCGACCCTGGCCGCGCGCCATCCCGACTACCTGGACATCATAGCCGGTTTCACCCGGCGCGATCCGGCCCTGCCCCTGCGCCGGGCGGCGGACATGGCCCGCTTGACGCGCACGGCCCGCGCGCCGCTGATCCTGCGCCTGTGCCACGGCCTGGACGGCGGCACGGCCCGGCGGCTGGCCGAGGAAGCGGCCGAACTGGCGGAGATTGGCTACGACGCCGGGCTGCTCGTCCCGGCCGCTCATGCCGTGACACCTGAGCCGGCCGAGCCGGACAACCGGGTGCGCCTGACCCTGACCGGCGCGCCGGACACGCCAAATCTCGTCTACGCCCTGCCGGACGACTGGGCGGCGCTTGTGGCCGACCTGCGCGCCCTGGGCACGGCCGGGGTCGTCCTCCACCATTTCCTCGATCTGCCCGAGAGCGTGCTGTCCCTGCCCGAGGCCCTGGGCGTGCCTTACGAGGCCCGCGTCCACGATTACGCCTGGTTTTGCCCGCGCATCACGCTGCTCGACGACACGGGTCTGCCCTGCGACGAACCCGCGCCCGAGGATTGCCTGCGCTGCGTGGCGGCGGGCGTGCCCCTGGAAAACGATCTGCCGCCCGCGCCGCAGCTCGTGGCCCGCTCGGCCCGGCTCCTGGCCGGGGCCGGCCGGGTGCTGGCCCCCTCCCGGGATGCGGCCGCCCGCCTGGCCCGGCATTTTCCGGACGCGCCGCTTATGGTCGCGCCCCATCCCGAACCGGCCTTCGCCCCGCCGCCGTTCCCGGCGTTTCTCCCCTGGGACGGCCGCACGCCCCTGCGGCTGGCCCTTATCGGGGCCATCGGCTCCCACAAGGGCTACGAGGTGCTCTTGGCCATGGCCCGGGACGCGGCCCGGCGCGAACTGCCGCTGGCCTTTGCCGTGGCCGGCTTCACCAAGGACGATTTCGCGCTTTTCGGCACGGGCCGGGTGTTCGTCACCGGCCGCTACGCCGAGGGCGAAGCCGAGGCCGTGGTGCGGGAACTGGGTTGCCAGGCGGCGCTGTGCCTGTCGGTGTGGCCGGAAACTTGGTGCTACGCCCTGACCGAAGCCTGGCGGGCCGGGCTGTGGACCGTGGGCTTCGACATCGGGGCCGTGGGCGAGCGCATCGCCGCTGCGGGCTTTGGCTGGCGGCTGCCCCTGACGCTGTCCGGCCGGGAGGTCAACGACCGGCTGCTGGCCCTTTTCGCCCGGCCACCGGTTCCGGGGGGACTGGCGTAAGACGGCCTGTCGCGCCTTCGACGCGCCCTTGCCGCGCGAACCGGTTGCAATTCATCCGGTTGCGGGTATGGTGGACTCCAATCGGACCCTCCGGTCCGGACGACGCCAACGCCGACAAGCGAGGCCCCATGCCCCAGCCCCTGGCCTACGTCCCCCTGGACGCGCCCTTTTCCCCCTGGAATCCCGGGGCGCTGCCCCTTGTCGTCTATATCGGCATCGTCTGCGGCGTCATGGCCATCATCCTTTTCCTCTCCGGCTTTTTGACCCGCCGCCGGCCAAGCCCCGCCAAGCAACAGCCCTACGAGTGCGGCATCATCCCCACCGGACCGGGCCGGTTCCGCTATCCCGTGCCCTTTTTCCTCGTAGCCGTGCTGTTTTTGCTCTTTGACGTCGAAACCGCCTACATCATCGCCTACGCCGCCGCCTGGCCGGAACTGGGACTGGCCGGCTACCTGCGCATGGCCGTTTTCATCATCGTCCTGGGCATCGGGCTGGCCTACGCCTGGTCCAAGGGAGCCCTCGACTGGGACGAGG
This sequence comes from Solidesulfovibrio carbinolicus, assembly GCF_004135975.1. NCBI lineage: Bacteria > Pseudomonadati > Thermodesulfobacteriota > Desulfovibrionia > Desulfovibrionales > Desulfovibrionaceae > Solidesulfovibrio > Solidesulfovibrio carbinolicus. Next base: position 3,270,702 of record NZ_CP026538.1, read on the forward strand.
AGGAAGGCCTGTGACCTCGACCGCCGACCAGCTTTTCCGCCCGGCCGACGCCGTCATCAACTGGGCCCGCAAAAACAGCCTCTGGCCCTTTTTCTTCGGGCTTTCCTGCTGCTTCGTCGAGGAAGCCACGGCCTGGGGACCGCGCTACGACATCGCCCGCTTCGGTTCGGAGGTCTTTCGGGGTTCGCCCCGGCAGGCCGACGTGCTCATCGTTTCGGGCACGATGTTTAAAAAGATCGCCCCGGTGGCCCTGCAGCTCTACGAACAGATGAGTGACCCCAAGTGGGTCATCTCCATGGGCTCGTGCAGCAATTCCGGCGGCATGTACGACGTCTATTCCGTCGTTCAAGGCTCGGACCAGATTTTGCCCGTCGACGTCTACATCCCGGGCTGCCCGCCCCGGCCCGAGGCGGTTTTCGAGGGGCTCATGCTCCTGCAAAAAAAGATCGACGCCGGCGAACGCCCCACCCGGCCGGTCTTGCACCTGCCCGGCGGCTCCCAAGGCGGGCGCGAGGATTATCTTGTCGATGGCCGCACCAAGGCCCGCGACACGCGCGGCCCGGGGTACGCCGGCATCCCCATCCGGGGCACGGCCGCCACCGAACCGCGTTTTGCCGGCTCCCGGGCCGAGGTGCTGTGGACCCCGCCGGCCCCGGGACTGACGCTTTCCCGCGAACAGGAAGTGCTGGCCGCCGATCTGGCCGCCGTCTACGGCGACGAAGCCCGGCTCGCGGCCGGCCCGGACGCGCCCGGCGACATGCCGACCTTTACCGTCGCGCCAAGCCGCATCGCCGACGTCCTGGCCCATCTGAAACACAAGGCCCCCACCCGCTTCGAGCGGCTGGAAGACCTGACCGCCATCGACGAAACCGCCCGCAAGACTCCGGTCGGCCACGAAGCCACGGCCGTGTATACCCTGACCTCGCTGTCCCGGGCGACCATGGTGCGGCTTCTCTGCCCGCTGCAAAGCCGCGACGCCACGTTGCCCACGGCCACGGGCGTATGGAGCGCGGCCAACTGGTACGAGCGCGAGGCGGCCGAGATGTTCGGCCTGCGCTTTGACGGCCACCCCGATCCCCGGCGACTTTTAACCCACCGCGACTGGGTCAGCCATCCCCTGCGCAAGGACTACGAGGGACGGGCCACCAACATGCCGGCCTTCACCCGCGAGGACTGCGCGCGCCTGGCCCCGGTGGACGCCGCCGAGATCCTTGGGGAGCGGGCCAAGGACGGCGATTATCTGCTCAATTTCGGCCCCCACCACTACGCCACCCACGGCATCATCCGCTTCGTCATGGCCCTTCGCGGCGAGCGCATCAAAGCCATGGGCATCGACATCGGCTACCACCACCGGGGCGTGGAAAAGATCGGCGAACGCCAGACCTGGCACCAGTTCATCCCCTACACCGACCGGGTGGACTACCTGTCCGGCATCGCCAACAACCTGTCCTACGTGACGGCCGTGGAGAAGCTGGCCGGCATCGAGGTTCCGCCCCGGGCGGCCTATGCCCGGGTCATGCTCTCGGAGTTGTTCCGGCTGTCCAACCACCTCATGTATTTCGGCACCTTCCTGCAGGACCTCGGCATGATGAGCCCCATCTTCTACGCTCTGCGGGAGCGCGAGATGGTGCTGGACATCATCGAGACCGTAACCGGCGGCCGGCTGCATCCTTCCTGGCTGCGCCTGGGCGGCCTGGCCGCCGATCTGCCCGAGGGCTGGAAGGAGCAAGTCGAGGCGTTTGTCAAAATCTTCCCGGCCCGGCTCAAGGAATACCACGCCGGGGTGACCAAAAATCCCATCGTCAAGGCCCGGACCAAGGGCGTGGGCGGCATCACGGCAGCCGAGGCCACGGACCGGGGCGTCACCGGCCCCAACCTGCGCGCCGCCGGGGTGAGTTGGGACCGGCGCAAGGCCATGCCCTACGGGGCCTACGCCGACTTCGACTTCGACGTGCCCACCCGCCAAAACGGCGACTGCTACGACCGCTACCTCGTGCGCATGGACGAGATGCGCGAGAGCCTGCGCATCATCAAACAGGCGGCGGCCAGGATGCCGGAAGGCCGCCATCTCTCGGCCGACGCCCGCTACTGCCTGCCCCAGAAGGACGCGGCGCTTAGAGACATCGAAAGCCTCATCCACCATTTCGTCAATGTGACGCGCGGCCCGCGCCTGCCCTCGGGCATGGCCTACGCGGCCACCGAAGCGCCGCGCGGCGAGCAGGGCTATTTCGTGGTCTCCGACGGCGGCTGCCATGCCTACCGGATGCGCATCCGCACTCCGGGATTCGCCAACGTCCAGGCCCTGCCGCACATCATCGAAGGGCTTTCCATCGCCGACTGCGTGGCCGTGCTGGCCTCCTACGACTACATCCTGCCGGACATCGACCGATAAGCCGCCATGACGACGCCCGCCCAGCCACGCCAAAACCGCCGCTCACCAGCCAAGACGCGGCAACGCCCGGAGGCCTGACGCCCCATGTCGCCCCTGCCGCCCGAACTTCAAGCCGAACTGCGCCGCCTCGTCACCGCCGTGGACAATCCCCGCGAGGCCGCCGTGGACGTCATGTACGCCCTGCAGCACCACTACGGCTATCTCTGCGACGAAGCCATGCACCGGGCCGCCGAGGTCCTCGGCATGACCACCCTCGAACTCGAATCCCTGGCCACCTTCTACGACTACCTCTACCGCCGGCCCGTAGGACGCTACGTCATCCACGTCTGCGACTCGGTGGTCTGCTGGATGTTCCACCAGGATTCCATCTTCGACTACCTCTGCCGCACCCTGGGCGTGCCGCCCGGCGGCACCACCGAAGACGGCCTGTTTACCGTGCTGCCGGCGGCCTGCGTGGGCAACTGCCACAACGCCCCGACCATGCTTATAAACGGCCGCTTCTACGACCGTCTCACCCCCGAGGCCGTGGACGCCGTCATCGCCGAACTGCGGGCGGGAACCGAGGAGCCGGTGCGATGCAAGTAGACATCCCGCAAGTGCTGTTCAAAAACCGCCACCTCGGCCGGCCGGCCACCATCGACGAATACATGGCCGGCGGCGGCTACGAGGCCCTTCGCGCCACCATCGGCCAGCGCACCCCGGCCGAAGTGCTCCAACTCGTCCTTGACGCCGACCTGCGCGGCCGGGGCGGGGCCGGCTTTCCGGCCGGCCGCAAATGGCAGGGCATCCCGGCCGACCACGTGGGCACCCGCTACGTGGTCATCAACACCGACGAGATGGAGCCCGGCACCTTCAAGGACCGCATCCTGGTCAACGTCGATCCCCACCTCGTCATCGAAGGCATCATCCTGTGCGCCTACGCCGTGGGGGCTTGCGAAGGCGTGTTTTTCATCCGCCCCTCCTACGAGGGCGACGCCCGGCTCATCGAACAGGAAACCCAAGTGGCCCGGGAGCGGGGGCTTCTTGGCAAGAACATCCTGGGCACGGAATTCTGCTTCGACGTCCACGTCCACCGAAGCGCTGGCCGCTACATCTGCGGCGAGGCCTCGGCCCAGATCAAGGCCATCTCGGGACTTCGCCCCAATCCCCGCAAGGGCGGACCGCGCACCAGCGTGAAGGGCTTGTGGGACTGCCCGACCATCGTCAACAATTTGGAAACCCTGGCCAATCTGCCCGGCATCGTGCGAAACGGGCCGGCCTGGTTCAAATCCCTGGCCCGCTCGGAAACCGGCTCGGGCACCAAGCTCTACAGCGTCTCGGGCCAGGTCGCCCGTCCCGGCTGCTACGAGCTGCCCATCGGCGTCACCATCCGCGAGATCATCTTCGAACACGCCGGCGGTATGCCCCCGGGCAAGACGTTCAAGACCGTCATCCCCGGCGGCGCGTCCACGCCCTATCTGCCCGAGGCCCTGCTCGACCTGGAAATGGACTTCGACCCGATGAAAAAGGCCGGTCAGCGCTTCGGCACGGCCTCGCTCATGGTCTTCGACAAGGACACCTGTCTGGTCGGGGCCACCTTGTCGCTCATGGAATTTTTCGCCCGGGAATCCTGCGGCTGGTGCACGCCCTGCCGCGAGGGCATCCCCTACGTGCGCGAGCTGTTGCGCCGCATCGAAAGCGGCGAGGGGACCGAGGAACACATCGCCATGCTCCAGGAGATGCTGCCCGTCCTCGACCTCGCCTACTGCGCCTTTGCCCCGGGCGCGGCCGAGCCGTTGCGGGGCTTGCTCACCCATTTCATGGACGAGGTCCTGGCGCACGTGACCGAAAAGCGCTGCCCCTTCGGCAACCCGCCGCCCCATGTGCGCGGCAAGGCCTGCGGCACCCGGCCGCCCCAGTTCGGCCCCACCCCCTGCCCGGAGGACCAATGCCCGATCTGATCATCGACGGTCGCCCCATCTCCGTGGAAAAGGGCGTTTCGGTCATCGAGGCCGCCGAGCGGGCGGGGGTCATGATCCCGCGCTTTTGCTGGCACAAGGCCCTGGGCGCGGCCGGAGCCTGCCGGCTGTGCGCCGTGATGTTCGTCGAGGGGCCGGTCAAGGGCCTGGAGATGAGCTGCATGACCCCGGCCGCCGACGGCATGGTGGTCGAGACCGGCCACCCCAAGGCCGTGGCCTTTCGCCGCCAGATCATCGAACTGCTCATGGCCAACCACCCCCATGACTGCCCGGTCTGCGACGAGGGCGGCCACTGCCTGCTCCAGGACGAAACCATCTCCGGCGGCCACAGCCTGCGCCGCTTCCCGGGCCGCAAGCGCACCTATCAGGACCAGGATCTGGGGCCGTTTATCCAGCACGAGATGAACCGCTGCATCCACTGCTACCGCTGCGCCCGGTTCTATCAGGAGTATTGCGGCTACCGCGACTTCGGCCCCATGCAAAACGCCAACCGCGTCTATTTCGGCCGGTTCGAGGACGGCCCTCTGGAAAATCCCTTTGCCGGCAATCTGGCCGACCTGTGCCCCACCGGCACGCTCACCGACAAGCCCGGCCGGTTCGTGGCCCGGCGCTGGGACTGCCAGCGCGCCCCGTCGGTGTGTCTGCATTGTTCCCTTGGCTGCAACGTCACGGCCTTGTCCCGCTACCGGCGGGTGGCCCGCGTCGAGGCCCGGGACAACGCCGCAGTCAACGGCGCGTTTATTTGCGACCGGGGGCGTTACGGCTTCGGCTACCAGTCCGCCCCGGACCGGCCGCGCTTGCCCCAGACCGCCGGCCGGCCGGTCGCGGTGGATGAGGCCCTGCGGGCCGCCGCCGGGCTGCTGGCGGCGGCGGCCAAACGCCACGGCCCGGCCGCCGTGGCCGTTGTCGGCGGCCAGCGCTCCACCATGGAAACCCAGGCTGCAGTGATTGCCCTGGCCCGGGCGGCCGGCTGGCGCGGACCGGCCTTTTTCGCCGCCGCCCGGGAGCAAGGGCAAGTCCGGCAAGCGCTGTACGCCCTCACCCCCGCCCGCGCCCGGTCCCTGGCCGACCTCGCCAAGGCCGACGCCGTGCTGGCGGTTGGCCTGTCGCCGCTTGCCGACGCGCCCATGCTGACCCTGGCCCTGCGTCAGGCCGCCCGGGCCGGAGCCAAGGTCTTCCTGGCCGATCCCCGGCCCCTGGCCCTACCCCTGGACCACGTCCATCTGCCCCTGGCCCCGGGCCAGTTGGCGGCTGTCCTGGCCGTGGCCGGGGCCGGCGAGGACGCCTCGGGACTTATCCAGCAAAAATTCCCTCTGGCTCCCGAGCTGTGGCCGCGTCTGGAAGCCCTGGCCAAGGCCATGGCCGGGGCCAAGCACCCGGCCATCGTGTACGCCCCGGCCCTGGCCGGCAGCCTGCCGGACGGCGACCGTTTCGGGTTGCTGCCGGTATTGTCTGCGGCCGGCGCGGCCGGCGCGGCCTTGCTGGCCCCGGCCCAGGCCCCGAGCCTGGACGATCTGGCCGCCGAGGTGGCCGCCGGCCGGATCAAGGCCGTCATTGCCGTGGAAACCGACCTTTTCGCCGCCGCCCCGGCCCTGGCCGCCCGGCTCGCCGCCCTGGAGGCCCTGATCGTCCTCGATCATCTGCCCACGCCCACCGTGGCCGCCGCCCAGGTGTTTTTGCCCTCCGCCGACCTGTTCGAGACTGGCGGAACCCTTGCCGCCAGCGACGGCCGGCTCCAGCGCGCCGAACCGGTCCAGGCCCCGGGCCTGTCCGTGCTGGCCGACGGCGCGGGCGACCATCCGCCCCGGGACTACGCCCGGCCGCTTCCCGGCACGGACCCGGCCCCGGCCGCCTTCTGGTGCGACCGCCTGGGCCGCGCCCTTTCTGTGGAGCTGCCGCGCCATCCCCTGGCCGAGGCCCTGGCCGCGCATCCCGTCCTGGCCGGCCTGGACCCGCTGACGCTTCCCGACCAAGGCCTGCGCCCGGCCTACCCCGGCCGGGAGCCGGCCACGCCCGAATCGGCCGCGCCTTCGCCTGCCGAGGGCTTGGCCGTGGTTCTGGAAACGCCCTTTTTCGGCGGGGACGAGCTGTCCCGATACGCGCCGCTGGTCGCCGGCAAGACCGGGCCGGCCGTGGTCCTGCTCCATCCCGACGATGCCGCCGGCCTGGGTCTCGTCGACGGCGCGACGGCCGCCCTAGGCAACGGCGACGCGCCGGCCACGGCCGTAGTACGCCTCGACCCTGGCCTGGCCCGTGGCGTGGTGGTCGTGCCCCGGCTGCCGCAATTCGCCGCCCTGCCCCCGACGATTGGACCAGACGACTTGGGCCGGAGGAAAACGTCATGACCGCGGAACTGCTCATCGGCGTCGGCGTCATGCTCGTCAAAATGGCCGTGGCCCTGGCTGTGGCCCTGGGGCTGGCCGCCTACATGATTCTCCTGGAGCGAAAACTCCTGGGCCGGTTCCAGGTCCGCTACGGCCCCAACCGGGTCGGCTACTTCGGCCTGCTCCAGCCCCTGGCCGACGGCCTCAAGATGCTGCTGAAAGAAGACATCATCCCCGACGGCGTGGACCGCCGCATCTTCCTCGTGGCCCCGGCCGTGGTCGCCGGAATGGCGCTTTTCGCCTTCATGCTGGTGCCCTTTGGCGAGACGCTCACCATCCTCGGCCACGCCGTGCCCCAGGTCATCGTGCGCACCAACGTCGGGCTGCTGCTGGTCCTGGCCCTGTCGTCGCTCGCCGTCTACGGCCTGGCCCTGGGGGCCTGGACCTCGGACAACAAGTACAGCTTGCTGGGCGGCATTCGCGGCGCGGCCCAGATGATCAGCTACGAGCTGGCCCTTGGGCTGTCGCTTGTGCCCGTGGTCATGCGGGCCCGGTCGCTCGACCTCTCCGACATCGTGGCCGCCCAGTCCGGGCTGCCCTTCGCCGTCACGGAACCCTTTGCCTTTCTCCTCTTCATCATCGCCGCCCTGGCCGAGACCAAGCGCATCCCCTTCGACCTGCCCGAAGCCGAAAACGAGCTGCAGGCCGGCTTCCACACCGAGTATTCCGGCATGCGCTTCGCCCTGTTCTTCGTCGGCGAATACGTCAACATGGTGCTTTTGGGCGCGCTTATCGCCGTCTTTTTCCTCGGCGGCTGGCACGGGCCGATCCTGCCGCCCATCGTCTGGCTGGGGATCAAGGTCCTGGCCGTGCCGGTCTTTCTCATCTGGACCCGGGCCTCGCTGCCGCGCCTGCGCTACGACCAGCTCATGGCCCTGGGCTGGAAGGTTCTCGTGCCCCTGGCGCTGCTCAATGTCCTTCTAACCGGCGCGATTCTCGTGGCCGCCGCCTGAGGCAATCCATGGCCGACGAAAAACACAGCCTGCTCGGGGCGGTCATCGAAGGCGCGGCCGGCCTGGCCGGCTCCTATGCCGCCACCCTCACCCACCTGTTCCGTAAGCCCGTCACCGAACAGTACCCGGAATACAAGCGCCCCATGCCCGCGCGCACGCGCGGCCGCATCATCCTGACCCGCTCCCCCGACGGCAACGAACGCTGCGTGGCCTGCTACCTGTGCTCCGGGGCCTGCCCGGTCAACTGCATCTCCATGCAGTCCGAGGAAGGCGAAAACGGCCGCCGCCAGGCCGCCTGGTTTCGCATCAACTTCGCCCGCTGCATCTACTGCGGCCTGTGCGAGGAGGCCTGCCCCACCCTGGCCCTGCAGCTCACGCCCGAATTCGCCTTCTGCAAGGACGACATCGCCGACTTCGTCTACGAAAAGGAACAACTCCTCGTGGACCACGGCGGCAAGCATCCCGACTACGACTTCTACGCCCACGCCGGCATCGCCGCCGGCACGCCCAAGGGCAGCCATATTGATGAAGACGAGCCGGTGGATGTGAAGAGTATTATGCCCTGACGGGCAGGGGAAAAGAGCCTCCGGCGGCCGGGGGCCTGAGGCCCCCGGACCCCCCATATGGGGAAAATGAGGAGTAAACAATGACACCGCTTGGCGCGCTGTTTTATTTGTTCGCCGCCCTGGGCCTGGGCGCGGCCGTGCTCACCGCCACCCGGCGCAATCCCGTCCATGCCGTGTGCTGCGCCGTGGCCGTGTTTCTGTCGGTGGGGGCCATGCTGGCCGTGCTTGGCGCGCCGCTGCCGGGCGTACTGACCGTCGTGGTCTACGCCGGAGCCATCATGGTGCTCTTTCTCTTCGTCATCATGCTGCTTGGCCTGCCGGCCGGCGACGGCGCCCTGCCCCCGGGCCGGTTCCTCGTCCCGGCCACCCTGGCCGCCGCCACCCTGGTGGCCCTGTTCGCCCTGATCGGGGCCGATCCCACGGCCAAGACCCTGCTGCCGGCGGCCATGGCCGGACCGGCCGCCGTGGGGATCATCCTTTTTGACAAATACTGGCTGGCCGTGGAAGCCGTCTCCATCCTGCTGTTTGCCGCCTTGGCCGCCGTCATGCTCCTGGGCCGGGGCAAAACCGGCCGCAAAACCGCCGCCGGAGGTCGGGCCGCATGATCGTGCCCCTTTCCCATGTCCTGGCCGTGGCCGCCCTGCTCTTCGCCGTCGGCGGCGTCATGGCCGCTGCCCGGCGCTCGATTCTCCTCATCCTCATCGGCGTGGAATTCATGCTGGCCGCCGCCGGACTGGCCTTTGCCGGCGCGGGGCTCGCCTGGAACAACCTCGACGGCCAGGCTGCCGTCATCATTATCATGGGCCTGGCTTCCGCCGAAGCCGGCCTGGGTCTGGCGCTCCTCGTCCACGGCCGTCGCGGCGGCGGCACCGACCGCGCCGACAGCTACCACCGCCTCGGGGAGGAGTCATGACCACCGCCCTCGCCTGCCTGCTCGCCTTCCCCCTGGCCGGGGCCGTGCTCCAGGCCGCCCTGCGGCCAAAACTCTCCCGGGCCGCCTCCGGAGGACTCGCCGCCCTGGCCATGGCCGCCGCCCTGGCCGCCGCCCTGGCCGGCGTCTGGAACCTTGGCCCCCAGCCTGTGACCGTCTCCTTCGGCCAGTGGATCGCCTTCGACGGCTTCACCGCTGAATTCTCCATGCTCTACAACCGGCTGGCCGGGCTCATGTGCGTCACCGTCACCTTCGTCGCCCTGCTCATCCATCTCTATTCCGCGATCTACATGCGCGAGGACAAGTCCTTCGCCCGCTATTTCTGCTACTTGAATCTCTTTGTCTTCTTCATGCTGGTCATCGCCCTGGCCGACGACCTCGTCCTGCTTTTCCTGGGCTGGGAGGGCGTGGGCTTTTGCTCGTTCGCGCTCATCGGCTTCTGGCACGAGGAGCTGCCCAACGTGGACGCCGGCCGCAAGGCCTTTCTCATGACCCGCGTCGGCGACCTCGGCTACGTGGCCGCCCTGGGGCTTATCATCGCCGCCTCCGGCTCGGCCTCGCTGACCGGGATAGCCGCCAGCGCCGCCACCATGTCGCCGGAAACGGCCACCCTGCTGGGGCTGCTCTTCCTCTTCGCCGCCTGCGGCAAATCGGCCCAGTTGCCGCTTTCGGCCTGGTTGCCCGACGCCATGGCCGGCCCCACCCCGGTTTCGGCCCTCATCCATGCCGCCACCATGGTCACGGCCGGCGTGTATCTGCTCATGCGCCTGGCCCCCATGCTGGCCATGGCCCCGGTAGTCGGAGCCGCCGCCGCCTTCATCGGCGCGGCCACGGCCCTGTACGGCGCGGCCTGCGCCCTGGCCCAGCGCGACGTCAAACGCATCCTGGCCTATTCCACCATCAGCCAGGTCGGTTACATGTTCCTGGCCGCCGGCTGCGGCGACGACGGCGGCGCGTTTTTCCACTTGCAGGCCCACGCCTTTTTCAAGTCGCTGCTGTTTATGACCGCCGGCGTCATGATCCAGGCCTTCCACGAGGAACACGACATCTTCCGCATGGGCGCGCGCCTGCGAAAAGCCCTGCCCGGGCTTTTTATCCTCTTCGCCTGCGGCGCGGCCGCCCTGGCCGCCCTGCCCCTGACCTCGGGCTACTTCAGCAAGGGCCGCGCCCTGGCCGACGCCCTGGCCCACCCCGGCCCCATCTTCCTGCTGTCCTTCGTCATGGGCGCGGCCGCCGCGTTTCTCACCGCCCTCTACGTCTTCCGCATGCTCTTCGTGGCCTTTTTCAGCGATCCGGCCGATCCGGCCAAGCTCGTGTCCGAACCGGCCCTTCGGCGCATGGAACTCCCCCTGTGGCCCCTGGCCATCCTGGCCGTGGTTTACGGCTTCGCCAATCCGCCCCATTTCCTGGGCATCCCGGCCCTGCTCGACAGCTATCTGGCCGGAACCGTCGCGCCCCTGCCGCCCGAAACCGAACATGCCGAACTGTTCGTGGAAGTTCTCGACGCGCTCATTGCCTTGGCCGGCCTGTGGCTGGCCTGGGTGTTCTACAAGCCCGCCCGCCATCCGGTGCCCGCCCCGGCCGGCGCGCTCACAGCCGGCCTGGGCCTGGACGCCTTTGGCCTGCGCGCCATCGCCCGGCCCTACCTGCGGCTGGCCGCCTGGCTGTGGCGCGGTCTGGACGAGGACGTTCTCGATGGCGCGACAACGGCCACGGCCTCGGGCGTGGGCCGCCTGTCCCGGGCCGCCGCCCGCCTGGGCTCGGCCCGCCCGGCCACCACCATGGCCACCCTGCTCGGCGCGTGCGCCGTGCTGCTGGTCTGGTTGGCGGCGCGGTTGGGGTGAGAGGGAGAGAGAAGAGAAGATGCCTCCGGCGGCCGGGGGCCTGAGGCCCCCGGACCCCCCATATGGGGGAAGGGGGAAGGATGAGGCCGCGACGGCGGCGAACGGGATAACGTTTAGTATGGAGCCATCATGCGGCAATTGCCCTGGCTGTCCCTGATCATCTTCTGGCCCCTGGTCGCGGCCTGCGTCATGCCCGCCTTGCGGGGCGACGCCGTCGCCTGCCGCCGATTCGCCCTGCTGGCCGCCCTGGGCGAGCTGGCCCTGTGCGCCCTGATCGCCGGCCTGTTCGCGGCCGGCTCCTTCGGCCCGGCCCTGATCGAAGACGCCGCCTGGATTCCGTCCTTCGGCATTCGCTACAGCCTGTCCCTGGACGGCCTGAGCCTCATTTTCGTGGTCCTGACCGCGCTGATCGGCCTGTGCTGCATGTTGGCCTCGCGCCACGACGACCGGGAGCGCCCGGCCCTCTACTATGGCCTCATCCTGGCTTCGCTCACCACCGTCCAGGGCATCTTCCTGGCCTCGGACGTCTTTCTCTTCGCCCTTTTCTGGGAAGCCCAGCTCATCCCGGTCTTTTTCCTCATCGGCGTCTTCGGCCACGGCGACAAGCTGCGCGTAGCCATGAAGTTCTTCCTCTTTTCGGCCACCGGCGGCCTGCTCATGTTCCTGGCCGTCATCGCCCTGGGCGTGCTCTCAGCGGGCGCCCCGGACGGCCCGAACTTCGCCCTGGAGGCGCTTACCCGCCTGGACATCCCGCAAAACGTCGGCCGCTGGCTTTTCGCCGCCTTCGTGCTGTCGTTCGCCATCAAGATTCCTCTGATCCCGGTCCACATGTGGCTGCCCGATGCCCACACCGAAGCGCCCACCGCCGGCAGCCTCATCCTGGCCGGGTTGCTCCTCAAAACCGGCGGCTATGCGCTCATTCGCTTCGCCCTGCCGCTCTTTCCCGAAGCCGCCCACGCCTTTGCCCCGGCGCTGACCGTCCTGGGCCTGGTCGGGCTGTTCTACGCCTCGGCCGTGGCCGTGGCCCAGGAGGACGTTAAACGGCTCATCGCCTATTCCAGCATCGGCCACATGGGCCTGGCCGTGGCCGCCATCGTTTCGGGCAGCCGGCTGGCCCTCGGCGGCGCGGTGCTGCTCATGGTCAGCCATGCGCTGACTTCCGGCGGCCTGTTCTCCCTGGCCGGGGCCATCGGCGAACGTCTGGGCAGCCGGCGCTTTACCATCCTCGGCGGCCTCTGGAACAAGGCCCCGCATTTTGGCGCGGCCTTTCTGTTCTGCGTGCTGGCCTCGGCCGCCTTGCCGGGGCTGTCCGGGTTCGTGGGCGAGGCCATGATCGTCTTCGGGCTTTTCAAGGTGAACGTCCTGGCCGCCGGCCTGGCCGTGGCCGGCATGGCCGCGACCTTGGTCTACTTGCTGCGTCTGGCCCGGGACGTGCTCTACGGCCCGCCGCGCTCGGCCCTGCCCTTCCCCGACCTGGACGCCCGGGAAACGGTGCTGCTGTCCCTTTTGGCTGTCGGCATCGTCTGGCTGGGCCTGTTCCCCGGGCCGGTCCTGGGGCTGGCCGCCGAGCCGCTTAACGCCATTGCCGCCCGCGTCTGGCCGGGTCTCTAAGCGAGGAACGTCATGAGCGCCTTTGTCGTCGCCTATTTCCCCCACCTCTGCCTGGCCTTTGGCGGACTCCTCGTCTTGTGCCTGTCCATGGCCCGGTCCGTGCCGGCCGGCTTTTACCCCGTAACCGCCGGCCTGTTCGCCGCCCTGCCCGGGCTGTGGGCCGTGGCCGGCCCCCAAGGCGGCAGCCCCATCGCCTGTTTCTACGCCGGCCTGCTTTCGGTCATCGCCCTGGCCACCATCGGCCTGCTCGCCCGCTACGCTAAGCGCCGGGGCTTTGCCGGCGACGCCCTCTACGGCCTGCTCCTGTGGTCGGCCCTGGGCATGCTACTTTTGGCCGACGCCGACGACTGGATCATGCTGGCCGTGGGGCTGGAGCTGGCCTCGTTGTGCCTCTACGCCCTCATCGCCGCCCGCCTTGACGACAACCTGGGTACGGAAGCGGCGCTCAAGTATTTCCTGCCCGGGGCCATGGCCCTGGCCGTGCTGCTTTTCGGCATGGCGCTTATCTACGCCGCCTCCGGCTCCCTGGAGATCGCCGCCTCCCTGGCCGCGCCCGGCCCCCTGACCGCCGCCGGCTTGGCCCTTGTTCTCATCGGCGTGGGATTTAAGCTGTCCCTGGCCCCGGTGCATCTCTGGACGCCCGACGTCTACCAGGGCGCGCCGGCCCCGGTGGCCGCCTTCCTGTCGTCGGGGTCCAAAGCCGCCGCCGCCGCCGCCCTGCTCCATGTCTGTTCGGAAGTCTCGCCCGAGGCCAAGGAACTGCTCTGGCCGGCCCTGGCCGTAGCCGCCGGCCTGACCATGGCCGTGGGCAACCTCGGGGCCGTGGCCCAGGGAAGCGTCAAGCGCCTGCTCGCCTATTCCTCCATCGCCCAGATGGGCTACATCCTCATGGCCGCCATGGCCGTCAACGACGGCGGCGGCGAGGCGGCGCTGTTCTACTTGGCCGCCTTCGCGCTCATGGATCTGGCCGCCTTCGGCGCGGTGGGGGCGCTGTCGGCCGAGATCGGCGACCGCGACGACATCGCCGCCTACCGGGGCCTGGGCTACGTCCATCCCTGGCGGGCCGGCGTCCTGGCCATCGGCCTGGCCTCCCTGGCCGGCCTGCCGCCCACGGCCGGCTTTGTCGGCAAGTTCCTGGTCTTTGGCGCGGCCCTGTCGGCCGGCTATGTCGGCTTGGCGGCGTTTGGCATCATCACGGCCGTGGTCGGCGTGTTCTATGCGCTTCGCCTGCTGGCCGCGCTCTACATGCGGGAATCGCTCATCGCCCACCCGGCCGCCGTCTACGCGACCGGCCCGGCCGCAACCCTGGCCCTTGGCGTCATGGCTGCGGGCTTGGTCGGCCTGGGGCTGTTCCCCCAGACGCTGCTCGGAACCATCGCCGCCCTTTTCGGCGGCGCGTAGGCGCGCGTCGAACCTCTTTCTCGTTGCATTCCTTATGAAATCCAGCCCACTGCGCGCAACAGTTAAACTGTTGCTATTCCTTTAGAAAAACTATATTATTCTCCAACAATACAAAGATATACAGTTGTAGCGACAATGAGCAGGATGAGTTTGGGCCGAATCTGACCGCGCGCAATACTTCGTCTCGCCTTACCCGGACAGCCCGCAGCCCGGCTGATCCCAAAAATTTCCCAAATGACCGCATTGATCCAACCCGGCAGACTGCTCGACGCGACGAGCGCGCATCCCCTGTTCCTGGCCATCAAGCGAAGCCTGACGTTTGTCCTACCCTTGGTCATGTTGGGTTCCATCGCGCTGTTGCTTCGAAATTTTCCCTCCCCAAACGCGCAGCTGCGCATAGACGCGCTTCTCGGACCCATCGGACTCCAGCTCTGCGACATTCTCATCAACAGTTCGTTCGGCGTTGCTTCATTGGCGCAACTCTGCGCGCTCAGCGGCGTCAGCGCCATGTATGTCAACCAGAACAACCAAGATCTCCACATCAGTCCGATCATGTCAATCTTGGTTGTTCTTTCCTGTTTTTTCATCATCTTGGCGCCAAGCGACACCGCATTTCCCCGCCAGTATTTCTCCATGGACGGAGGACTGCTTCTGGCCATGGCCGTCGCCCTCGTGGCCAGCGGCCTCTTCCTCAAGCTTTCCCAGTGCAGAAGCATCATGTTGCCTTTGGATTTGGTCGGCTATGATCCCGTTGTTCGCGACGGATTCGCCGTCATGCCGGCGGCGATGCTGACCGTGCTTATTTTTGTCGCGATAAAAGGCTGCTTGCTCTTCCTAGGCTTCGGAGATCTTCAAGTCAGCTTGGCGAGACTGATTGTCTGGCCCTTTACCGGCACAGGCAACGATCTTCTCGTAGCCCTGCTGTACAGTGGCATGTCCCAGATCTTATGGTTTTTCGGACTGCATGGCCCGAACCTGCTGCATAGCGTCGAAGCGTCTGTCCTTATTCAAAACGGGATGGCCAATGCCGCGGCTTTCGCCAACGGCACCGTGCCGGAATACATCGTTACGAAGACGTTCATTGACACGTTTACCAGAATCGGGGGCTCGGGCGGCACCTTGAGCCTGATTCTGGCCATCGTGTTTTCCAGCCGCGACCGGGGCATTCGTAAGCTTTGCCTGTTCGCCGTCATTCCATCCTTGTTCAACGTCAACGAACCGCTGCTTTTCGGCGTCCCTCTCGTTCTCAACCCGGTCTATGCCGTTCCCTTTCTGCTCGTGCCTATTCTGCAGACCATCACCGCCTATTTCGCCACTATGGCAGAGATTGTCCCCAAAACCGTCGCCCTTGTCACGTGGACGTCCCCGCCGCTCCTCAGCGGGTATCTGGCGACGAAATCCATGGCCGGCGTCATGCTGCAATGCGTCAATATCGGCTTGGGATTTTTTGTCTATTTATACTTCGTGAGAATCTCCGATGCCATCAGAAAGAAGAGCAGCATTCGCATCATGCAGAGCCTCTACCAAACAGCCGCGTCCGTGCAGTCGCATCATCTGCGGAAATGCCTGGACAATCCCGGAGAAGTCGGCAGACTATCCAAGGCGCTGGCCGGCGATCTGGAGAAATGCCTGACGTCCAGAAGCCAGTTGTATATGGTGTACCAGCCGCAGTTGGATTGCCTAGGTGAACGTGTTGCCGGCGTGGAGGCCCTGCTGCGTTGGCGGCATCCGATTTATGGCGAAATTTCGCCCTTGGTCACGGTCGCCCTGGCCGAGGAAGCCGGGCTTATCGACAAGCTCGGCTGTTTCGTCTTGGCCGAGGCATGCGAACAGCGGGCGGCTTGGAGCCGTTTTGTCGCCCCGGAACTGCGGTTGTCGGTGAACGTCTCGCCAAAGCAATTTCTCAATCCCCGATTCGGCGAAGAGGTCCTCGCCACCATACGAAGCCACGAACTCAATCCCCGGCAAATCGAATTGGAAATCACGGAAACGTCCATGCTGGAACCGGACGTGCAGATCCTCGAGTCGTTGACCCAGTTGCAGACCCAGGGCATCCGCGTGGCCATCGACGACTTCGGCATGGGCCATGCTTCGTTGCGCTATCTGCGCGCGTTTCCCGTCAATACGGTCAAGCTCGACCGCTCGCTGACCGACGCCTGCGAAAACCGGGTCAACGAACAGATCGCCCGGAGCATGTTGGACTTGTGCCGCAGCCTGAACATTGCTGCTGTAGTGGAAGGTGTCGAGAACGAGGAGCAGGTCGACAGGTTCCTGTCGTTCGGCTTTCACGTCTTTCAAGGCTACCATTTCAGCCGCCCCCTGCCCGGCGAGGCCTGCCTGGCCTACATCCGGGAACGATCCACGCCGGCCTGACGGAAGCCCTAAACGAGGCCTTGCCGCCCCCCAAGTTACCCCCCAAGCTACCCCCCAAGTCGGCCACGGAAAAAGGCCCGCGAATGTTTCGCAGGCCCTAGTCGTCACGCCGTTTGATGGGGCAAGCGCCCTTCTCCCTATTCCCCTTCCAGCGCTTCCTCGATGTAAGGCGGGATGGGCACGCCGGCCTTTTTGAGGTTGTCGCGGGCAAAGCGCACCCGGTCGAAGGCGATGCCGTGCTCGCGCCAGTAGGCGGCCGGGTCGTCCACAAAGGCGGCCATGATGGCGTAGCCTTCCTCATAGGCCCGCACCTCGTGGCAGCAGTTGGCCACCCAGCGCGGCCCAAGCGGGCCAAGGGTCTGGCCGCCGCCGGCCAGATCGCTGGTCAGCGTCTCGAACTGGCGCAAGGTCTCGCGCCAGAAAGGCTCCCCGCCGCGCCCCAGGCCCAGTGGGTCGATGAAGATGTAGGGCGCGGGCAGGCACTGGCCGATCTTTAAAAAGGTCAGCGCCATGTTCACTTCGTAGCTCGTGCCGAAGCCGCCGAGGTTGAAGATCTTAAAGAGTGAGCGCCGGTCCAGGATATCCTGCCGGGTGTTCATGGCCAGGTTGGTGAACTGGGCCACGGCCTCGGGGGCGAAATTGGGCGTCTGGCCGATCTCCTCGGCGTCGATGCCCACGCCCATGCGGAAGATGCCCAGCGCCGCCGCCGCGTCGTCCACGATGCGCATGACCCCCGGCCCCGAGCCGTGGGCCACGGCAAACCCCTCGCCCAGGCGCGGATGGTCGCGCATGTTTTTGAGAAACGCGGCGATGGGTTCGGTCAGGACCGGCCCCAGCACGTCGCAGGCCGACCCGAACATGGCCATGGTGGTGTGGATGCGCGGCAACCGCTCCCGGCCCTCATGGGTCACCCACAGCCCCCGGAAAAACTCCCGCACCTGGGCCTGGCCGTTCACCTCCAGGAGCAGGTAAAAACGCATGCCCTCGCCTTCCAGGCGCACCAGCTCTTCGTAGAGCGTCTGGTCCATGCGGAAATGCGGCAGCCGGCAGGCCTTGCCCGGCTCGCAGCCCATGCCCCGCGAGGCGGCCACGCCGATGCCGTTGCGCTTGAGCACCCGCAAGGTGTCGGCCGGCGGCAAGGCGTCGGACACGAACACCTTGGACAGGTTCTGCTCGCCGCCGACGTACTTGAGGTCGTCGAGAAACGGCCGCATCCGCTTGGGAATCTCCTCGCCGGTCAGCACCCCCTCGGGCACGTTGCCCCGGGCGTATTCGTAGACCAGCCGCCACTGGAATTCCCGCAGCCACACGCCCTCCTCCTGCTCCCAGGGAATGGCGATCATCTTGCCGGGCATGAGGATGCGGCCGTAGATGCCGCCCTGGCCCGGATCAACGGTGACTTCGTCGAAAAGCGTGCGGGCTACAGAAGGCGTGAAGACGTCGGTCAAGTCCGCGAAATCGACGCCGGAAGCCAGCACCTCGCGGCTGCGGCCCGGAGTGAGCACCCGCTCGGCCAGCTTGGCCACCCGCACGTCGGGCGGATAGAGCCGCAAGCGCACGGCCAAGCCGTCGGTCTCGGCCGCTTCCTCACCGCCGTTGTAGAGCTCCACCTGGCGCGGCGTGGCGATGCCCGAGGTGCGGATACCGTCCAAAAGCCGCGAGGCCAGATGGAACACCCCGGCCCGGTTGGTAGGGCGCTCCAGAAAGGCGGTGAAAGGCCCCAGGGCGATATGCACCGCGCCGACCATGAATTCCTTGGCGGGCAGCAGGGGCGGCAGCCCGCCAGGGGAGACGCTCTGGAAAATCCCCAGGCCGTGCTTGCCCTTGACCACCATCTCGGCGAAATTGCGCCCCACCCCCAGAAGCCGTGAGGACAGCACGTAGCGCAGGTTTTCCAGCACGATCTCCACCACGCCGTCCTCGGCCACGCTGTGCTTTCGCGGCAACAGCAGCCAGCCGCGCTCCATGGCCTCGGCAATGGCCTCGCGCGAAACAGCCGGACCGCGCGGAATAAAAAGCCGGCCGAAGTCCACGCCGCCGTCGGCGCAAAGCCCGCGCAGATCGGCCAGGGATTCGGCCAGCACGGCATTAAGGGCCGTGACGGCCACGGGCAGCTCCACCGTGCGCGCCGCGTCGGACACTTGCGGCGCTTCGCCGGTCAGATGGATGTCCAGGCCAATGCGGGAATGGCCGCTGCGGCCGCTGATGTCCATGAAGTCGGTGAGCGCCCGACCCTCGCGGGCGGCCCGGTCGCGCAGATCGCGCACCAACCCGCGCAGGGCGTCGCTGGTGTGGGAAAACCGCATGACGCCGTAAGCCTGGGGCGCGGCAAGCTCGTCGTTGTAGCGCACGTCGCCGATGTCCACGAGCTGGCCGTCGCCGGTAATGAGCGGGGATATGGTCATATCGCCTCCGGAGGGCCCTTATAAGCCAAGCCGGCCGGCTGGGGAACCCCGAAACGGTCGGCCCCTGCCCCTTGCCGCCACGCCCCGGCGCTGGTAAGGCTTGGCAAAGGCTGACTTTCCCCGGGATCGGCCCGGAGCGCACTACCGCCGCCGGCCGCCGCCGGCACAAGGGACGGCCCATGCCCACCATTCCCTTCGCACAAATCCGGGCCGGCATGGTGCTGGCCGCCGAGATCGAAAGCCCTGACGGCCGCTACCGCCTGCCGGCCGGCACGGTGCTGGCCGAGAGCCACCTCAAATGGCTGCGCGGCTGGCGCATCCGCGACATCGAAGCCACGGACGAGTCCGCCGCCAAGACAACGGCTGAGACGTCCGCCGAACCGGCCGGCTCGCCCGAGGAGGCCGCCCGCCGCCGACTGGCCCACCTGCCTGCCGACGCGCCCCTGGCCGCTGCCTTGGCCGAACTGGCTCTGGCCCGGGCCGAAGCCCTGGCCGCCTCGCGCCCGACCCGGCCGCCGGCCTGCGGCCGAGAAGGGATCGACAAGATTCCCAGCCCCGAGGCCATCCTGGCCTCGGACCCGGTGCTCGTCTCCCTGCCCGAAGTCTTCATGCGCATCCGCGAGGTTTTAAGCGACCCGGGCTCCACCGTGGAAGAAGCTGCCGCCGTCATCAGCAAGGACCCAAGCCTCACGGCCAAGCTCTTAAAGCTCGTCAACAGCGCCTTTTACGCCCGTACCCTGCGCGTTTCGGGCGGTCTGCCGCCAGGGCCGGTGGACACCCTGTCCCGGGCGGTCATGCTCCTGGGCCTCAACCAGCTTTCCACCCTGGCCATGGGCGTGTCGGTCATGCCGCTTTTTAAGGACATCCCGGCCGGCTGCATCGACATGCGCCAGTTCTGGCGGCACTCCATCGGCGTAGGGCTGGTGGCCAAGCTTCTGGCCGTGCGACTAAACGACCCCAGCCCGGAACGGTTCTTCGTGGCCGGGCTGCTCCACGACATCGGCCGGCTGGTGCTGTTCAAGCAAACACCGGAGGCGGCCGGAGCGGCCATGGCCGCAGCGGCAGCCTCGGGCAAGCACCTTGTGGTCGTTGAACGCGAAATCCTCGGCTTCGACCACGCCGAACTCGGCGGCATGCTCCTGCGCAAATGGCGTTTCCCGGAGAGCCTGGAACAGGCCGTGTGGCGGCACCACGCCCCGGCCACGGCCGAAGCGCCCCTGGAAGCGGCCATCGTGTGCGTGGCCGACGCCGTGGCCGGGGCGACCCTGCCCGGCTGCAGCGGCGAACGGCTGGTCCCGCGCTACGACCACGCCGCCTGGGAGGCCGTGCGCCTGACCCCGGCCGACCTGCCGGAGCTGGTGGAAACAGCCGAGGCCCACTTCGAGGTAATTTGCGCCATGTTTGCGTAGTGATAAGAGAAGATGCCTCCGGCGGCCGGGGGCCTGAGGCCCCCGGACCCCCCATATGGCAAGCCCCCGAATCCCGCTTGGCGGGATTCGGGGGCTTGCCATTGATGGGATACGGCCGGAACGGACGAGGCGGCGTCAGGAAAACAGGCCGGCCACGATCTGAAAGAGGTTGAGGACCGCCAGTCCGAACTGGGTGACGGCGGCAGCCGCCACAGCGGCGATCAGGCTGGCCATGATGGCGTACTCGACGGACGTCGCGCCGTCCTCGCGACGGCGGGGAAACGGAATATGCGGCATGGCTCGCCCCCTGGTTGGGGATCGCCTGTCCGCCACACGCGACGGCCGATGCGCGACCGGCGGCCGAACGGGCCATGGGCGGCGGGCAACCCCGGGTTTGGCCTGGACGCGACCAAATGGGCGGCGACGGGGCGGGACGTGGCCGGCGTCCGCAAAGGACGGCAGGCGGGCAACAGGCGATCCAAGCTCTCGGCATCCCCGGAAATGCCCGGCAGTTTCGAGAGGGTCGGCAGTACCTAGTTGTCCCGGCGCTTGTCCCGGCGGTAGGCGGCGGCCTTTTCCTGCATGGCCTGTCGTCGGCGTTCCTCGACGGCGGCCAGCCGGCGGCAGGCCTCGGCGGCGGCGTCGACGCCGTCCGCGCCGGCCGGCAGCTCGCAGGCGGCCAGATCCTCGGCGATCTGCTTTTCCATGCGCGCCGACTCCAGAAACATGACGTAAGCCAGGGCCAAGGCGGCCTCGTTTTCCGCCGTGCCGTCGCACAACTCGGCGATCTGCACGTGGGGCACGGTCTCCAGGAGCCGGTCCACGAACAGGCCCACCCATTTCTCGGTGAGCTTGGGCAAAAGGCGCGGCGCGGTCTCGGCCACGATGGCCGCGGCGTCCGGCCCGAGGTCGGGCCTGGCCAGCCCCACGAAGGCGGTCAGGGCCTCGGCCCGGCCGGCGTCCTCGGTGCGGGCCACGCGGGCCAGCAGGATCTCCCGGGCTTTCTGGCCCAGAGCGTCGGCGTCGGTCATGGCGCGTCCTTGTCGGCGTCGGACTCCCCGGGGGGAGCACGTCAATGACGCGCCCGGGGAGAACATTGCCGTGTTCGCCGATGGTGCGGCCATCGGCGGCAATGTGCTTGCGGTTGTCCACGATGACGATTCCCGTTCGCTCGAGCACCTCGCGGCGGAAGGCGAATTCCTCATGCATGCGGCGGGTCTTGTACATGAACCACATCCGCACCAGATAGGACACGCACCATGCCGCCACCAGACCGGCCATGACCCACGGGGCGATGACCTCGACATGATCGCCAATGCGCAAGATCGCCTGGATAACGGCGTCCAGGTAGTACAGCGCGGCTCCTACAAGAATCATGCCCCCAAGCAGAATGATGGAGGGCAGACCTCGGGACAAGGCGATGAGTCGGCGCAGACGCTCGGGCATATAGCGCAGCTGCTCCTCGTCCATGGCCGGATCGCCCTTGAATATGCGGGTGAAACCCAGGCCGATGATGTTGACCACGAGCATGATGGCCACCGGCGCGACAATGACGGCCACGCCGTAAGGTATCCACGGAAACTGGAATTCGATGGTGCCGTCCGGCAGCTTGGTGGATTTGATGATCCCGTAGCACACAGCGGCGATGGTGACGGCGAACTCCACCAGGATGATCCCGATGGAGAGAAACGTCATGAGGTTCTTTTTTTCCCTGTCGGAAAACGACAGGCCCAGACTGCCCAAAGCCTCGGAGGCCTTGCCGGCGTCGGGGTTCTCGGTGCCTTCTTTATTGTCCATAGCAGATCCGCGCCGCCTTTGGTCGCGAAATCCGGCCGGCCTCGCCGCCGCCGGCCGGGCAGGGCTGGCCTGCCGCGCCGGGACGCCGGGGCGTGACGGAGACGAGGTTTCGGGGAAGGCCCGGGAGAGGACGGCCATGTGGAAAACCGGCCGCCAGCAAACGACGCGCCTTTCGCGGCGTCATGAGCGGCGTCGCCCGGCGACGCCCGTAAGCGGCGACATATCCCATTCGTTTTCCGACATCCCGAGCACGTCATGAGGTAAGGCCAAACGGGCCATAAGGCAAGCCCCCTCACGCATTCCGGCCGACCGGCGCGACGGCGTCCAGGACTATGGCCCGACATTGTCAGGTCTGGGCCTTTGCCGTATAAAATGCCGAAAACGGACGCTTCCTGCCCGTCGAGGCCTATCGCTCAAAAGGATCGAGGATGCCAAAGACGCTCATGCGCCTGCTGCCGGCAGCCATCTGCCTGCTGCCCAATCTGCTTTTTGCCGCCGCCCAATCCGCATCGCCGCCCGCCGCGACAAACAGCCAGAGCGAGGACACCTATATCGTTCAGGCGGGCGACACGCTTGTCGGCATTGCTCGCCGGCTCGGCCTGACCTCCCAGCCACTGGCCAAGGCCAAGGCCCCGGAACAAACGGACAACGTCGTCGCCGGCAACATGCTGCGTCTGCCCGTAACGCCGCTTGAAACAAACCAGACAGCCCCGGCTCCGGCCACGGCCGCAACCGAGCGGCCCGCCCCGGCGGCGACGCCGCCTGCGGCGGCCCAATCCGCCGCGCCGCTCCAGCCCAAGCCCCCTGCGCCCGCCCAGCCTATGTCCCAAGCGCCATTGCCGAAGCTGGTCCAACCTCCTGTCAAGGCCGATGCGGCGACTGGAACCAAGACTGGAACCAATGTCGCAAAGCCCGGCATCGTGCCGCCGCACGCCGCGGCCGAGCCGGCCCAGGCCCCGGTCAAGTCCGCCGACGCAACCGGGGACGCCGCGCGGCTGGCCGTTGGAGCTTACGTCAATCCCACCCTCGGTGTCCTGCGCGTGACGCAGACCCCCACCGGCATCGCCGTCAGCCGGGACAACCGGACCATTGCCATGCGCCATCTGCTCTACGGCGTGTTCGATGGGGCCGACGCGACCGGCGACATCCAGGGATTGCGCCTGCAATACGACGACGACGGCCAAGTGCGCGCCCTGCTGTACAGTTCCTCTTCGGGCAGGGACATCCCTTTTACCCGGATGATGAAATAGCCGTCGCGTTCTCCCGCTGGCGCACCTCTGCGCCGCTCCGGCCTCAACCGACCGCAACCGCCGTGAGGAATGCCCATGACCGTGACCCTGGTGCTGCTGACAGCCAACAACGACGCCCCGGCTTTGTTGCAAATACTCGCCGCCCACGGCCGTGACCTGGAACTGCGCCATGTCGTGGACCTCCCCGGCCTTCGCGCCCTGCTCCCGACCCTTGGCCCCAAGGCCCGTCTGCTTTCCTATCTCTCAAGCGTCATCGTGCCGGCCGACTGCCTGACGGCCTTTGGGCTTGGCGCATACAATATCCACCCCGGCTCGCCGGCCTATCCCGGCGTCGCCCCCGAGGCCTGGGCCGCCTACGAACACGCCGCCGCCTTTGGCGTGACCCTGCACGTCATGGAACCGGTGGTGGACTCCGGGACAATCATCGACGCCGAAGTGCTGCCCGTACCCGGCCCCAAAGCCCGTCCGACCATGGCCCAGGCGGCCCGACAAGCCCTGCCCATGCTTCTTTTGCGTCAAGCCGGCCCCCTCTCTCGCGAGGAGCCGCTGGTCCCGGTCAAGAAACTGGCCTGGGGCGACACGCGGCGCACCGTGAGCGATTACGAACGCATGTGCCGTTTTAGCGCGGACATCAGCCGGGAGGAGATGGAGCGGCGGCTATTGAGCTTCGGCCCTCCCGGGCCGGTGCAATTCACCGTGGAATTCCACGGCCGCACCTTCACGTTGGAGACGCCGGGCGGCATCATGGGCCATCTTGATCCGCCCCAGCCTGATCGCGTCCTCGGCTGGGTCTGCGACACCGCCACCAAAGCGGGTCCTTTGGAGGTCAAGCTGACCGTGGACGGCCAGGAATTTCTGCTGCGGGCCGGCGAACACCGGCCCGACGTGGCCGCCGCCGGTTTCGGCGACGGCTATTCCGGATTTACCTGGGAAGCGCCGACGCATTTCCGTGACGGCCGTCCCCACCGCGTCGAGGCCGTCTGCAAAGGGCAACCCCTGCCGGGCAGCCCGAGGCTGGCCACCTTTGCCCGGATGGAGACGTCCCAGGGCTGAAGCCGCCCACGGCTTGTCCACCCCCGTCCGGCTGGTCGCCCAACGCCTCCTATAAAACTTCTTTTATTGCAGGGGTCCGGGGGGATCATCCCCCCGGCCGCCGGAGGCATTCCCCCTCTTCCTTCTCCCGCCCCCTACGGTGCCAGGCGCAAATCGCGCTGGGCCGGGACGTAGTCGAGGAGCGCGAAATCCCGGCGCACGGCGGCGGGCGACTCGCCGCGCTGTTCGATGCGTGCCGCCCGGATGGTTCCCAGGCGGCCGTCGGCGGTTTGCAGGTAGCCCACCTTGGCGGGATCGATGCCCATGACCCGGCAGGCCGTGGCGTCCACGGCCACGGCGCTGCGGCCCAGGACGACCACGCCCGAGGCCACCGGGTCGCCCATGATGGGACCGTCGCCGTCCATGCCGACGATGCCGTCGATGATGGCGAACTGCGGCCGCACGGTGGCGTTGATGTCCAGGATCGACGGTTCGATGCCGGCGAAATGCAGGACGTTTTTGGGCCAGCCGTAGACGACGCCGGGCATGACGCCAAAGAGGTTTTTCATGGCCAGCGTCACGCCGGCCCAGTGGTGGGTCTTCATCTTGGCCAGGGACACGACGATGTCGGCGGCCAGGAGCCGGCCCGGCAGCCACAGATCGCCAAGCTTGCTCCACCCTCCGGCGTTTGGCCGACGGGCCACCGGGCCGTTGTTGAGATCGTAAAAGGCCAGCCGGTCCTCGGCCAACACCTCGGCCAAGCCCGATTCCTCCAGCACCAGATAGGCGTCGCGGCGATGGCCGGCCCCCTCGCCCACCACCACCGCCCCCGCGCCCAGGGCCAAAAAGGCCTCGGCCACGGCCCGGACCATGCGCGGATGGACGTTGATGTGGCCGGCCCCGGCATGGGGCTCGACCAGATTGGGTTTGACGAGCACCTGCTTGCCGGCGATCTCGGCCGGCGTCACCCCGAGTTCAGCCAGTCCCCGGCGCACCACGCCGGCCAGGTCGGCGTCGTAACCGGCCGCCTTGGCGATGAAGACTTCGGCCTCGGGCTGCTCGCGCCAAAGGCTCGTCGCGGTCAGCCCCCCGGCGGCGGCCAGACCGACGGCGGCGGCCAGCTTGACGGCCTGGCGGCGCGTCAGGCCGCGGGCGGGCTTTTCGGCGTCGGACGCATTCATGAGTGACCTCCGAGCAGGGCGGCGAACCGGCCCCGGCTGGCGGCGGCGGCCAGGCATTGGGCCAGTTGCGGGGTATCGTAGGGGCCGTAGCGCGACTGGCGCTCCAGGGCGGCCCGGCACAGGGCCTCTTCGTCCTGCCCGGCCAGCCCCCAGGCCCCGAGGCCAAAGGCCCGCCAGGCGGCGGCAAGGGGGGTGGCCACGGCGCACCGCGGCCCTTGGAGATAGGCCAGGCTCGGGGCGACGTCGCCGATCACGGCCCGGCCGGCCAGGGCGGCCAGGGCATGGCCGGTGGACTCGGGCACGGGCAACAGGGTATTTTTGAAGACGCGGGTGTTGCCGTAGTTCCAGCCGCCGTCGGGCAGTTGGCGGTTCATAAGCAGACGGGCCGCCTCGGCCAGGGCTTCGGCCGGCGGCGCGGCCAGGGCCCCAAGGGCCAGCATGGCCAGGGCGGTCGGCTCCACCCAGGAGTGGGTGCCGTCGATCCAGTTCCAGCCGCGAAGGCTCGTGTCATGGCCGATGACGGCCTGTTCCTCGGCGTTTTTGGGCCAATGGCTGCCGGGATGGGCCATAAGCCAGGCCGCCGCCCGGGAGACGTTTTCGGCCCGGGCCGGATCCGGCAGCCAGGCCAGAAGGGCCAGGGCAGTGGGCCAGGCGGCCTCGGGGCGCTCCGGCAAAAGCGCCACCCGACCATCGGGAGACTGGGCGGCGGCCAGGACGGCCCGGGCGGCGGCGACCAGCTCCGGGGCCTGATTGGCGGCGAAAAGGGCCATGGCCGCCCAGGCCGTGGCGTCGGGACGGCTTCCCGCGCCCTCGGCCACGGCAAAGCTGCCGTCGGGCGCGGCCCGGCTGATCAGGGCATCGTAATGCGTTTGGAGAACGGTTCCCGTCATGGCCGGACTCCCTCCTTCTCTGCAGGTAGCCATCCCCGGAGACAAAAGCAAACACACAAGTCTAGTCCACTAAAAATAGACCAACTCCGAGAGCAAATTTGTCAGGTCCGCCACGCCATGCTAGGAAAGCCGCGTTGTTATGGAAATGGCTGGCCCCAGGCCGGCGCATTGCGGGAAGGGTGTCGTATGGATGATTCGAATCCGCTTCCGATTCTGCCGCAGCTGACCGTCCTCGTCGTTGACGACAATGACGTCAACCGGATGTACATGCTGCATCTGCTGCGAAAAAGCGGGCACAAGCCCCTGGCCGCCGCCGACGGCGGGCAGGCCCTGGCTCTGGCCGCCTCCCAGGCCGTGGATTGCATTCTCATGGACGTGCAACTGCCCGACATGGACGGCCTGGCCGTCACCCGGGCCATCCGGGACGGCCAGTGCACCCCGGCCAATCCGCCCGACGTGCCCATTCTCGCCCTGACCGCCTTTGCCCTGCAGGGCGACCGGGAACGCTGCCTGGCCGCCGGCATGGACGACCATGTGGCCAAGCCGGTTCGCGGCCGGGATCTGCTGTTGGCCATGGCTCGGGTCATCGAGGGGCGGGCGGGACGGCCGGCCCAGCCGCCCCAGCCGGCCCAATCTCCGGCGGTTTTGGACCTGTCGGAATTCTCCCACAAGGGAAACCTGGAGTTCGCCGCCGAACTGCTCGCCCTGTTCGTGGAACTGGCCGAACCCAAGGGACGGGAACTGGCCAAGGCCGTTAAGGGCGGCGACGTCGCCGCCGCTTCGGGCCTGGCCCACGACCTGGCCGGCATGGCCGGCCCGCTGCGGGCCGAAGCCCTGGGCCAGGCCATGCGCGCCCTGCTGGCCGCCTGCCAGACCGGCGACGCCGAGGTCTGCCGCCAAAGCCACCCCCAGGCCGAGACCGCCCTGGCCGCCGTGCTGGCCGCCGCCCGCGCCCACCCCCTGCGAAACATCTGATTGGCTTTTTCCGCCTTGCCGGTCTTTGGGCCATCGACGAAGCCGCCTTTCTTCCGGTAGGGTTCCATGGTGCTCCGTCAGGCGACTTTCGGCCCGGCCCGCCGCCGTCGTCCTGCACGGAGCCAGGGAGTACCGCCATGCTCGACAAGAAACCCGCCACAGCCTTCCTCGTCGTCTGCATCGTCTGCATCGCCTGGAGCCTGGGCGCGGCCCTGACCGCCGCCGCCTCGCCCCCGGCCGCCAAGGAGGCGCCCATGAAGTCCCAAGCCCCCAACCTCGCCGTGGCCACCCTGGCCGGCGGCTGCTTCTGGTGCGTGGAAGCGGATTTGGAAAAACTGCCCGGCGTGGCCTCGGTGGTTTCCGGCTACACCGGCGGCACAGAGTCCAACCCCACCTATGAGCAGGTCTCCAGCGGCCGCACCGGCCACTACGAGGCCGTGGAGGTCCGGTTCGACCCGGCCCAGGTCAGCTACCGCCAAGTGCTGGACGCCTTCCTGCGCCACATCGACCCCACCGACGCCGGCGGCCAGTTCGCCGACCGGGGCCGGCAATACCGGCCGGCCATCTTTGTCCACGACGAGGCCCAGCGGACCGAGGCCAAGTCCGCCCTGGACGCCCTGGCCGCCTCGGGCCGGTTCACCCGCCCCATCGTCGTGGACATCCTGCCGGCCGGCCCCTTCACCCCGGCCGAGGACTACCACCAGGACTACTGGCGCACCCATGCCGGCCCGTACAAGGCCTACCGCACCGGCTCGGGCCGCGACCAGTTCCTGGCCCGGACCTGGGGCAGCCAGCCGGCCGCGTCCAAGCCGGCCGGAGAAGCGGCCAGCCCGGGCAAGGCCCCGGCCCAGCCCCCGGCCTGGCGCGCCTTCACCCGTCCCTCCGACGCCGCGCTGCGGGCCACGCTTACGCCCCTGGCCTTCGAGGTCACCCGCCAAGACGGCACCGAGCGGCCCTTCGACAACGCCTACTGGGACAATAAGGCCCGGGGCATCTACGTGGACATCATCTCCGGGGAGCCGCTTTTCAGCTCCCGGGACAAATACGATTCCGGCACGGGCTGGCCGAGCTTCACCCGTCCCATCCGCCCGGACGCCGTAACCGAGCGGCCCGACAACAGCCTGTTTTCGCGGCGCACCGAAGTGCGAAGCCGTATCGCCGATTCCCACCTCGGCCACGTCTTCCCGGACGGCCCGGCCCCCACCGGCCAGCGCTACTGCATGAACTCCGCCGCCCTGCGCTTCGTGCCGGCCGAAGCCATGGAAGCGGCCGGCTACGGCGAATTCCTGCCCGATCTCGGCCAATAACAAGCGCCTCTCCCAAGGTCCCCTCGCCGGGCGCGTCCTTGCTTCTCGCCGCCGCCGCCCCCGGAACAACGTCCTTCCGGGGCCGGCGGCGGACTCCAAAAGCAGGCGGTCCGGCGCAGGGGCGTTACTTCTTGCCCTGGCTACTTGTGAAACTATGAACAATATTCTGGCATCCTCTTGCCGTTTGGGCTAAAAAAAGACCCATCCCGCCGGACGAGCCGTCCCGGCGGCCGCTACCGCCACCGATAACGGCAACTGCCCCAGGGAGACGGTCGTGAGCACAACCAGGGTCCGCCCATGGCCCTAAGCGTCAAGGGCAAGCTGCAAGCGCTGTGCGCCGTCATCGTGGCCGGCTTCGCCTTGGTGTTTGTCGTGGACATCCGGGAGGGCCGCCTCACCGAGCGCACCCTGGCCCTGGAGCGCTTGGCCGTGGCCGCCCGCATTGAGGCCCTGGAGATGCGCCGCCAGGAAAAGAATTTCTTCCTGCGCCACGATCCCGAGGCCCTGGCCGCCGTGCTCCGCCACCAGCAGGCCGCCGTGACCGCCATTGAGGCCATCCGCGCCATCGACCCGGATCACGATCCCTTGTCCGACGCGGCCCTGGCCCGGCTCGACGCCTATCGCCGGGGGTTCGAGGCCATCGCCGGCTCCCCGGGCGGGAGCGACGCCGCCGATCCCACCGCCCGGTATCTGGAAAGCTCCCAGGCCCTGGAACGCCTGCCCGAAAGCCACCCGGCCCTGGCCGAGGCCGTGGGCCGGGTGGCCCGACTGGAAAAACGCTGGCTGGCCTCGGGAACGGCGGAAAATCTCCGACGGTTGACCCGCGAAGCCGAACACCTGCGCGACAGCGGGCCTTTTCCCGAAACCGCGCGCGCGGCCCGGGACTACCTCGCCGCCCTGGACGACTATGCCAGCCGCCTGGAAGACGCCGGCGCGGCCACGGCCTCGTTCGTGTCCGCCGCCCGGGCCCTGGAGCCCGTCACCGAGTCCTTGCGGGCCGCCTACGAAACCCGGCGAAACGCCATCGCCCGGGTCACGGACCTGCTCGATTTCGGCATCCAGGCCGCGGTCCTGGTCCTGGTCGCCCTGGCCGCCTGGGGACTGTTCCGGGCCGTGGCCACGCCGCTGGATCGCCTTCGCCGCCATGCCCGGCGGCTGGTCCGGGGCGAGACCGCCAATCTGGATCCGAGCGAATATTCCGGCGAATTTCGGGATCTGGCCGCCGACATCGCGGCCATGGAAAGCCATCTGCTGGACACCATCCGCGAACTGGCCGGCAAGGAACGCGAGGCCGCCGACCAGGCGTGCAAGGCCGAGGCCGCCCGGCAGCAGGCCGAGGAACTGGGCCGGGTCAAGACCGATTTTTTAAGCCTCGTCTCCCACGAATTCAAAACGCCGCTGACCTCCATGGTCGGCTTCGCCCAGGTCATGCGCAAGCGCCTGGAACGCGGCCCTCTGGCCGAACAGGCCGGCCACGCCCCGGACATTGCCGCCGAGGTCCAGCGCCTACGCCACAATCTGGCCATCATGCTGGAGGAAGGCCGCAAGCTCGCCGGGCTGATCGACAACGTCCT
Organism: Solidesulfovibrio carbinolicus; assembly: GCF_004135975.1. Lineage (NCBI taxonomy): Bacteria > Pseudomonadati > Thermodesulfobacteriota > Desulfovibrionia > Desulfovibrionales > Desulfovibrionaceae > Solidesulfovibrio > Solidesulfovibrio carbinolicus. The sequence continues at coordinate 3,300,935 of NZ_CP026538.1, forward strand.
GGAACTGGCCGCCCTGGACGCCGGCGATCTGCCCTTGGCCCCGACGCCCCTGGCCCCGGCCGAGATCCTCGACCGGGCGGCCGCTCCCCATCTGGCGGCGATGCAGGCCAAGGGGCTGGCTTTCGTGCGCGACATCCCCGGCGATCTGCCGCCCCTTCGCGGCGACCGGGACCGGCTGGTCTTCGTTTTCGACCAGCTCCTGTCCAACGCCGTGAAGTTCACCCAGGACGGGCAGATCGCCTGCCGGGCCGGGGTGCGGGACGGGCTGGCCGTCATCGCCGTGGAAGACACCGGCCAGGGCATCCCCGCCGACATGGGCGAAGCGGTCTTTGAGAAATTTTTCCAGCTCGGCGACGTCACCACCGGCAAAATGCCGGGCCTGGGCATCGGCCTGGCCGCCGCCCGGGCCGTGGTCAAGCGCCACGGCGGCGCCATCACGGCCCACGGCCTACCCGGCCGGGGCGTCCGCGTCGAGGTCGCTCTGCCCCTTTTCGAGGCCGCCCCATGACCCTTTGCATTGCGAACTCCCTGGGCTATCGTGCCCCATGCGTCCCCATTCCCGCGAGGCCACTGCCATGATTCAGGACGAACTCAGCCGGCTGCGCCTAAAGCTCATCGCCGTCACCCTGGCCTTTTCCTTTATTCCGCTTTTAAGCCTCGGCCTTGGACTCTACGCCAAGTTCTACGACACCTACACCGAGAAGATCTACGGCAACCTGCGCAATCTGGCCGACAACAAGAAAGTCACCATCGACCTGTTTCTGACCGAACGCGTGGCCCAGCTTTCCAACCTGGCCCTGACCGAATCCTACGCCGAGCTGGCCGGCGACGCGTATCTCGAACGCATTTTCGGCGTGCTCCAGCTGCACAGCAAGTCTTTCCTCGACCTGCAGGTCATCGACCAGAACGGCATCTGTGTCTCCTACGTCGGCCCCTACCAGTTGCGCGGCATCGACTACAGCCGCGAGGACTGGTTCCGCACGGTCATGGCCAAGGGCATCCACATCAGCGACGTGTTCATGGGCTTTCGCAAATACCCGCATTTCAACATCGCCGTCAGCCGCCGCGAGGGCGAGCGAACCTGGGTCCTGCGCGCCGCCATCGACTCCGACATCTTCGATTCCCTGGTGCGCACGGTGCAGCTCGGCAAATCCGGCGACGCCTTCCTGTTAAACGCCCAGCACGTGCTCCAGACCAAGCCGCGCTTTGGCCACGACATGTTCGACACCGTGCCCTTCCCGGACATCCCCCGATTTTCCGGCACCCGGGTGGACGAGCTGACCATCGGCGGCGAGGTGTCGCTCTACGCCATGACTTGGCTCAATCTCAAAGACTGGCTGCTGGTCATCAAGGACGATCCGGGCGAGGAGCTGCTGCCCTTGTACCGGGCGCGCTGGCTCCTTATTTTGCTGCTGTGCGGCGGCGGCACGCTCATCGTCATCGGCGCGGTGTTCATCGCCAACGGCACCGTGCGCGAGCTCATCCGGGCCGAGCGGGAAAAGGCCACCCTGGACGCCTCGCTCACCCAGTCGAGCAAGATGGCCGCCCTGGGCAAGCTGGCCGCCGGCGTGGCCCACGAGGTCAACAATCCCCTGGCCATCATCATGGAAAAGGCCGGCTGGATGCGCGATCTCTTAAGCGAAGAGGACATCAAGGCCAGCCCCAATTTCCAGGAATTCGCCGACGCCGTGGCCAAGATCGAGTTCCACGTGCGCCGGGCCAAGGACGTCACCCACCGGCTGCTCGGGTTCGCCCGGCGCATGGAGCCCACCCAGGAGAACCTCGACGTCAATCTGCTTCTGGAACAGACCCGGTCGTTTCTGGAAAACGAGGCCAACTTCCGGGGCATCGCCTTTGTGCGCGACTACCAATCCGACCTGCCCCACATCGAATCCGACGCTTCCCAGCTCCAGCAGGTCTTCCTCAACATCCTCGACAACGCCATCGACGCCATCGACAAAAACGGCACCATCACCATCGCCACGCGCAAGCTGCCCGACACGCCGGAAGTGGAAATCGCCATCGCCGACACCGGCAACGGCATCCCGCGTGAAACCCTGGAGAAGATCTTCGATCCCTTCTTCACCACCAAGAAAGTCGGCGAAGGCACCGGCCTTGGGCTGACCATCAGCTACAGCATCATCGAAAAGCTGGGCGGCCGCATCCAGGTCGCCAGCGAGGAAGGCAAGGGCACCACGTTCCGCATAACCCTGCCCGTGGCCGTCTGAGTCTTGCGCCCCGGGGCCGGAGGTCCGCGCCGCGACGCACGCGGCGCGTCCCCCGGCCTGGCCGCTGCCGGACCGCGAGGTCGGGCGGCGGATGGCCCCGAAAAACCGAAACCGACCGGATCACCCATGCAACAAACAGGCAGCCCGACGCCGGGTTCGCAACACCCGAACGCCTGGAGAGAGGTACTGATGGGACTTCGCGTCTTGGCCGTGGATGACGAGGCCGATTTCATCGAAACCCTGGTCAAACGGTTCACCTACCGCCAGATTCCCGTGACCGCCGCCGGCAACGGGCCTGACGCCCTGGCGTTTTTGGAGCGCGAACCCTTTGACGTGGTCATCCTGGACATGCGCATGCCCGGCATGGATGGGCTGGCCGTGCTTCAGGAAATCAAGAAGCGCCACCCCCTGGTCGAGGTCATCATCCTCACCGGCCACGCCTCGGTGGAATCCGGGATGCAGGGCATGTCCCTTGGAGCCTACGACTACGTGCTTAAACCCGTGGACTTTGGGGAATTGCTGGAAAAGGCCAAGAAGGCCTATGAGCGCAAAAAGCTTAATGAATCCCGGGCCGACGCCTGACGCTCCCGGGCTGTTGCCCGGGGAACACGCGCCGCCCTTGTGGCCCCATACCCTGCTCGCCCCGGGGCTGGCCGGCGCGGCCGTGCTCTCGGCCCTGGCCGCCCCGCCCCTGGTCGGCGTGGGGCTGGCCCTTTTCGCCGGGGCCATCTGCATCGGCTCGGCCCTGACCCTGGCCCGGCGGGTGCGACGCGGCGAACGCGAACTCCACGAGCTCGACATCAGGCTCCTGCATTCCCAAAAGCTGGCCGCCATCGGCGAACTGTCCTCGGGCATCGCCCACGAGATCAATAACCCGCTGGCCATCATCACCCAGGAAATCGACCTGGCCCGGGAACTCTTTGGCCCCAATGCCTGCCCGGCCCAGGAGGATCTGGCCGACATCAAGGATTGCCTGGATCAGGTCGGCAAGCAGGTGGCCCGCTGCCGCCAGATCACCCACAAGCTCCTCAATTTCGCCCGCAAGATGGAACCCGTGCTCCAGGAGGAAGCCCTGGAGCGGGTCATTGAGGACATGGCCGTTCTGGTCGAGCGCGAGGCCGCCGGGCGCGGCGTGGCCATCCGGCGCGACTACGACCAGTCCCTGCCGCCCATGCGCACCGACGTGCCGCTGTTGCGCCAGGTCATCCTCAATCTCCTCACCAACGCCCTGCACGCCACCCCCGAAGGCGGAACCATCACCCTGGCCACCGGCCGCCAAAACGGACGGGCCGTCATCGAGGTGCGCGACACTGGCTGCGGCATTCCCCCGGAAAACCTGCCCAAGGTCTTCGATCCCTTTTTCACCACCAAGGAACCCGGCAAGGGCACGGGCCTTGGCCTGTCCCTGTCCCACGGCATCGTCGCCCGCCTGGGCGGCAATCTCACGGCCCAAAGCGCCGTTGGCAAAGGCTCGGTTTTCACCGTCAGCCTCCCCCTGTAACCAACGCCCGATTCGCCACGGAGAACCCCATGGCCGACCCCATCCGCGTCCTTATTGTCGATGACGAGGAACGGTTCCGCGAAACCCTGGCCAAGCTCCTTGGCCGCCACGGCTTTGTCGTGCGCGAGGCCGGCAGCGGCCCGGCCGCCCTGGAGCTTTTGGCGCAAGCCCCCTGCGACGTCATCGTGCTGGACGTCAAAATGCCCGGCATGACCGGGGCCGACGCGTTGCCGCTGTTGCGCGCCGCCTGCCCCGAGGCCGAGGTGCTGGTGCTCACCGGCCACGCCTCGGTGGACATCGCCTCGACCATGATCGCCGGCGGCGCGGCCGATTATCTGCTCAAGCCCTGCCCCACCGAGGAACTCGAAGGGGCCATCCGCGCCGTCTACGACCGCCGCCAAGCCACCCGGCCCCGCTGACGGGGCGCGCGCGGCCCCAAACCGCTCACCGTCCCCGGCGGCTCTCCGCCTGCACCACATGAACCACCGGCCGCCCGGCCCCCGGCTTGCTACGGCAAACCAGGGTCCGGGCGGCTTGTCGTTTGGGCCATACGCTGCCCCGGACGCCGACTCGCGGCCAACGCCCCCGCCCCGCGACAACATCCCTTGACCGTCAACATTTGCTGACAAAGACCGTATGAATTAAAACTTCAATATTTTAGATAAATTAGCAACACAAACCCGAGTTGCGACAAGTTTTGTTGCTCCAGCCCCCGCTGGCCGGACCGCCCCGGCCGCCTGGCCATATCCAAATAAATCCTTCAAAATAAACACGTTAAAGACATCGCGCCAAGTTGGACCAGCCCTTGCTTTGGGGAAGGTCAGGTTACGCGGCCGCAACCGACGCGCCGCGACCCTGCCCAACCAACAACTCCTCAAAGCGAGGCAATGATGAAAAAGCTGTTGATCCTTGGCTCGGGCGCCGGCGGCGTCATGGTGGCCACCCAGCTCCGCAAGAAGCTCGATCCCCGGGAATGGAAGATCACCATCATCGACCGCACCTGGCAGCACCACTATCAGCCGGGCTGGCTTTTCGTGCCGTTTGGCATCTACGACATCAAGGACTGCATCAAGCCGCAGACCGACTTCATTCCCTCGGGCGTCGATTTCGTCCAGGACGAGATCACCAACGTCGATCCGGTCAAGAAGGTCGTCACCTGCAAGGGCGGCTCCCACTCCTATGACTGGATCGTGGTCGCCACCGGCTGCCGCATCATGCCCGACGAGATCGACGGCATGCTCGACGGCTGGGGACAGGACGTCCACAACTTCTACACCCCGGACGGCTCCATCGCCCTGGCGAAAAAGCTCAAGCACTTTAAGAAAGGCAAGCTCGTGCTCAACATCGCCGAGATGCCCATCAAGTGCCCGGTGGCTCCTCTGGAGTTCGTGTTCCTGGCCGACTGGTTCTTCATGACCCAGGACAGCCGCTGCAACATCGAGATCGAGCTGGTGACCCCGCTGACCGGCGCCTTCACCAAGCCCGTGGCCGCCGAGATCCTGGGCCGGATGTGCGAAGAGAAAAACATCAAGATCGTGCCCAACTTCGAGATCGCCCAGGTCAACGCCGACAAGAAAACCATCGAGTCCCACAAGGGCGAGGAACTCGATTACGACCTGCTCATCTCCATCCCGCCCAACTTCGGCTCCCAGGTCATCATCGACAGCGACATCGGCGATCCCATGGGCTACATGGACACCGACCACCACACGCTGAAGTCCAAGAAATACGAGAACATGTACATCATCGGCGACGCCACCAACGTCCCGACCTCCAAGGCCGGCTCGGTGGCCCACTTCGAGTCCGAGATCGTGGTGGGGAACATCCTGCGCGAGATCGACGGTCTGGAGCCCCTGCCGGAATTCGACGGCCATTCCAACTGCTTCATCGTCTCGGGCTACGAAAAGGCCGTGCTCATCGACTTCAACTACAAGATCGAGCCGCTGCCGGGCAAATTCCCGTTCCCGGGCATCGGGCCGCTGTCGCTTTTGGAAGAATCCTTCCTCAACTACTGCGGCAAGATGATGTTCAAGTGGGTGTATTTCAACCTGATGCTCAAGGGCAAGGAACTGCCGCTGGAGCCCCAGATGTTCATGGCCGGCAAAAAGCGCATGGGCGCTTGCGCGCTGTAGGGAGGTGCGTCCAATGACCACCGAGGAACGCATTCTTGAACGCCTTGAGTCCATCGAGGCGGAGCTGAAAGAACAACGGGTCGCCCGTCTGGAACGGGGCGAGATGTTCCACGACATGAACCCGCTCATGAAGTCGGGATTTAAAATCCTGCTCAAGGAACTGGGGTCCGTGGAAGCCGGTTTCCAGCTCGAAGACCTCTTCGTGCTGATCAAGCGCTTCCTGCGCAACATCGGCAACCTGGCCTACGCCCTGGAGCAGCTCGAAAACATCATTGAACTGTGGCACACCATGGAGCCTCTGGCCAAGTCCATGGTCCACACCGGCATCCGCAGCCTGGGCGAACTGGAACAGCGCGGCGTGTTCCGCACCTACGCCGCCATGATGGATGTGCGCGCCAAGGTCGCCGCCCATTACGGCCCCGACGACATCGCCGCCATGGGCGACAGCTTCGTGGCGCTCATTGGCCTGCTCAAGAAGATGTCCGATCCCAAGATGCTTGAACTGCTCGACAAGCTCACCGACCTGCCGGCCGGCCTGGATCTCACCAAGGCCGAACCCGTCGGCCCCCTGGGCATGGTCAAGGCGCTTGGCGATCCCGATCTCAAGCGCGGCATCGGCGTCGCCCTGGAACTGGCCAAGGGCCTGGGCAAATTAAGCGAAGCCGCCCCCCGTTAAAGACCACCAAAACGAGGATGCCATCATGGCCAAGAAGATACTCATCATCGACGACGATCCCGAAGTCGTCAGCTACTTAAAAGACCTCTTCGACGGCGAAGGCTTCACCACCTTCACCGCCACCGACGGCGTGGCCGGCCTGGAGCAGGCCCAGGTCCACAACCCGGACCTCATCACCCTGGACATGGACATGCCCGCCCGTGGCGGCACCCTGTTCTACGTGAAGCTGCGCAAGGAACCCGGCCTGGCCGAGATTCCGGTCGTCGTGATAAGCGGCGTCGGCCCCCGTCCACCGGCCCTTGGCAGCAACGTGCCGGTCATCAGCAAGCCTGTGGACCGGGTCAAAACCTTGCGCCTTGTCAAGGAGATGCTTGGGGAATAAGCCTGAGGACGACTTCGGGAAGCCGCCGACTTCGACCCTCGGCTTCGCCCTTCCCCGGTCCCCGCTTGGGCACTTACCCCCGCCGGCTCATGCGGCGCGGCCTTCCATGGACACTTGCGTCGGCCGACCGCCCATCGGCCGCCATGGAGGCCGCGCCGCCAGCCGGCGGTTATTTTTCACCGCCGGCCGTCGCCATGACGCGACGGCCAAGACTTTCGGAGAGGGCGCATGAACGAGAAGGTGCTGCTGGTTGACGACGACGAGGCCATCCGCGAAGTCCTCAGCCTCTCCATCGCCGACCTGGGCTACGACGTGGAAACCGCCCCCGGCGGCCGCGAAGCCCTGGACCTGTGCGCCACCTTCAAGCCCTCCATCGTGCTCACCGACATCAAGATGCCCGGCATGGACGGCATCGAACTGCTTTCGCGCGTCAAGGCGCTTGATCCCGAGATCGAGGTCATCATGATTTCCGGCCACGGCGACATGGAACTGGCCATCGAAAGCCTCAAGCGCCAGGCCCTGGATTTCCTCACCAAGCCCGTGCGCGACGAACTGCTCACCGCCGCCCTGCACCGGGCCGCCGACCGCGTGTCCATGCGCCGCCAGATCGCCGAACACACCCGCAATCTCGAACGGCTGGTGCGCGAAAAATCCGCCCGCCTGGTCGAGATGGAGCGCCGCATGGCCGTGGGCCAGGCCGTGGAGGGCGTGGCCAGCGCCATCGAGGGGCTGATTGCCTCCTTCGACCAGGGGCCGAGCTATTTCAACCAGATGCCCTGCTGCATCGTCATCCACAACCGCTACCTCGAAATCGTGGCCGTAAACACCCTGGGCCGGCAGCGCCTGGGCGAGGTGGTGGGCAAGATGAGCTGGGAACTCTACGCCGACCGCCAGGGCAGCGGCAACGCCTGCCCGGTCTGGCGCACCGTGGAGCAAGGCCAGGGCCAGCGCGGCCGCGAGACCTTCCGCGACAAGGACGGCCGCGAGATTCCGGTGCTGGTCCATACCGCCCCGGTCTTTGGCACGGACGGTCAGGTGGAGCTGGTCATCGAGATCGCCGCCGACGTGGCCGAGGTGGGCCGGCTCCAGGAAGAACTGCGGGCCGTGCGCGAAAAGTTCCAGCGCCTGTTCGACGCCGTGCCCTGCGCCATCGCCGTGCTGGACCAGGACTTCACCGTGGTCGAGGCAAACCGCCAATGGCGCGCCGACTTCGGCGAGGCCGAAACCGGCCCCTGCCACAAACTCTTTGCCCACCGCGACGACCCCTGCGAACACTGCCCGGCCGAAAGCTCTTTCCACGACGGCGCGTCCCACGAAGGCGAAACCGTCGTTTCCACCCGCTGCGGCGCGGCCAAAAACATGCTCTTGCGCACCGCTCCCATCCCCGACGCCGCCGGCGAAACCAGCCAGGTCATCGAAATCGCCGCCGACATCACCCCCATCCGGGCCCTGCAAGACCACCTCGCGTCGCTTGGGCTCATGCTCGGCTCCATGTCCCACGGCGTCAAAGGCCTGCTCACCTCCCTCGACGGCGGCATGTTCAAGGTCGAAACCGGACTGTCCCGCGAGGACTGGACCCGCGTGCGCGACGGCTGGGGCGTGGTGTCCGACAAGATCGGACGCATCCGCAACATGGTCCTCGACATCCTGTGGTACGCCAAATCGCGCGAACCCGAACTCGCCCCCGTCTCCATCGAAACCTTCGCCCGCGATCTGGCCGGCATCGTCGAAGCCAAGGCCAAAAGCCGCGGCGTGGCCTTCATCCTGCGCCTGGGCGAGGCCGAGGGCACCCTGCCCATGGACGAAACGGCCCTGACCTCGGCCATGGTCAACCTGCTCGAAAACGCCGTGGACGCCTGCGCCGAAGACAAGGTCAAGGCCTTCCACGAAGTGACCCTGACCGTGGAAGCAACAGCCGAAGCCGTGACCTTCGTGGTCGCCGACAACGGTGTGGGCATGGACCAGTCCACCCGGGAACGCATGTTTACGCTGTTTTTCTCCTCCAAAGGCTCGCGCGGCACCGGACTGGGGCTTTTCATCGCCAACCAGATCGTGGCCCAACACAGCGGAGCCATCGCCGTGACCTCCGAACCCGGCGTCGGCAGCGCCATCGCCGTGCGCCTGCCGCGCGGCGATGGCGCTGGGGTGTGCGCTTAGGGAGGTGCCTCCGGCGGCCAGGAGAGGCGCGGCCTCTCCTGGACCTCTCCGCCGGGGGCCTGAGGCCCCCGGACCCCCCACATGGAGAAAGGGATTAAGGGGGTTATGACGTGGATTGGTTCTCCGGCAGGTTAGCAAGCCAAGGGGGCCGGGAAGATGCGCCCCTTCCCGACTGCCTTGTTGGCTCGGGGCGAAGCCCCCAAACAATCGCCCTGGTGCTCTCCCTATTTTCAGACTGATTTGATCGTATTATACGTCTTCGACGCATCCACGCCGGACGCCGCGCAACCGTCCGACCCCTTAACCCCCTTCCAGGGGGTCCGGGGGGGATGATCCCCCCCGGCCGCCGGAGGCATCTGCATTCATGTCCCCTTTGCTCACTTTCATACGCAGCCATCTGAGCATCAAGATCGGCATCCCGTTGGCCGTGGTGCTGTTTGGCTGCATCTTTGTCTGGGCCGGTTTCCAGGTCGCCCGCGAGGAGCGCTTTGTCCAGAACGCCGGGGTCAAGGAAGCCGACCGGGTCCTGGCCACGGCGCGTCTTGGCCTGGATTACGCCATGCTGCTCAATTCCCGCGAGGACATCCGGGCCATTGTCGCCAACCTCGGCCGGCTGCCCGAGATTCGGGAAATCCGCATCATCAACAAGGCCGGCCAGGTCATGTTCACGAGCAAGGGCGAGGCTCCGGGCACGCGCCTGGACACCTCGGCCGCGCCCTGCCAAGTCTGCCACCAGCGCACGCCGCCGGCCGTGTCACCCAGCCTGGAGCATCGGCTGTATGCCCGGGAGACCGTGGGCGGCGAGCAGATCTTGCGCATCGTCGGCCCCATCGCCAACGAACCGGGCTGCGCCGAGCTGGCCGGCTGCCATTTCCACAAGGACAGCGAACAGATTCTCGGCGTCCTCGACATCGCCTTTTCCCTGCGCGAGAGCCAGTCGCTGATCGAGGAATTCAAAGAGAACACCGTCTATCTGGCCGCCCTGGTTTTCGGCGCGGCCATCCTGACCTTGTTTCTGGTCATTTTCGTGCTCATCAAGCGCCCGCTGTCGCGCATCGAGGGCGAGGCCCGGACCTGGGCCAAGGGCAAGAAACCGGTCAGCATCGACGAGGACCGCCTTGACGAGATCGGCCAGCTCTCCCGGGCCATCCATCAGATGGGCAGCGACCTCATCGCCAAGAACAGCCAGATCGAGCTGCAAAAGGATCTGTATCAGGACCTTTTCGAGGGCGTGCCGTGTCTGGTGACCGTCCAGGACCGCAATATGCGTCTGCTGCGCTTCAACCGGTCCTTTGCCGAGAAGTTCAACGCCTCGGTGGGCGAATACTGCTTCAAGGCCTACAAGAACCTGGACGCGCCGTGCCCGTCCTGTCCGGTCAAAAAGACCTTCGAGACGGGCCGTTCCCACACCACCGAGGAGACCGGCTGCTACAAGGACGGCACGCGGGCCGACTGGATCGTTACCACCTCGCCGGTCTACGACTCCGAGGGCAACCTCGTGGCGGCCATGGAGATGTGTCTGGACATCACCTCGCGAAAGGATCTGGAGCTGGCGCTTAGGCGGTCGGAGAAGAAGTATTTCGACGTGTTCAACAACGTGCCCGGCGCGGTGTTCGTCATCGACCGCGACGACCTGTCGGTGCTGGACTGCAACCGGGGGGCGGTGGCCATGTACGGGCTGCCGCGCGGCGAGCTGACCAAGCGCTCGCTGCACGACCTGTTTTACGACGAACGCCGCGACGCGGCCATGGCCGCGGTCATCGACGGTCAGGACGTGGAGCAGGCCCGCCATGTCACGGGCGACGGCCGGCCGTTTTTCGTGTCCATGCACACTTCGTTTTCCGAATACGCCGGCCGGCGGGTGCTGCTCGTCACCGTAGCCGACATCACCAAACGCCTGGAGGCCGAACAGCAGCTCATCCAGGCCGGCAAGATGGCGACCTTGGGCGAAATGGCCACGGGCGTGGCCCATGAGATCAACCAGCCCCTGTGCGTCATCCAGACCAGCGTCGATCTGGTGCGCCGCCACCTTGGCCGGGGCGAGGCTCCGCCGTTGCCGCTGCTCACACGCTTAACCGACCTTATCGGCAATCAGGTGGACCGGGCGGCCCGGATCATCGGGCATATGCGGGAATTCGGGCGCATATCCGACCATGAGGCGGAGTTGGTGGACGTGGGGGCCATTGCCCGGCGCTCGGTGGAATTTTTCGCCGAGCAGCTGGCCCTTCGCGGCATCGAGACGGAGTTCGCCCTGGCCGAGAACCTGCCGCCGGTGCGCATCGATCCCAACCGGCTGGAGCAGGTGATGATCAATCTGCTGGTCAACGCCCGGGACGCCATCGAGGAGCGGGCCAAGCGGGAGCCGGCCTGTCCCCGGCGCATCGTCATCAAGGCCACGGCCAACCACGACGCGGTCAAGGTGCGCCTGTCGGACACGGGCGCGGGTTTCCCCAAGGAACTGGCGGCCAAGATCTTCGAGCCGTTTTTCACCACCAAGGAGATCGGCAAGGGCACGGGCCTGGGGCTTTCCATCAGTTACGGCATCATAAAAGACGCCGGCGGCGACATCGTGGCCGCCAAAAACGCCGAGGGCGGCGCGACCTTCTACATCCGGCTGCCGGTGGCGAGGGAGGGGTAGAGTCGCCTCAGCGCGCCAGCACGACGAAGGAATCCTGTTGTTCCCCGGCGCGGGAGAGCTTGAGCGTGGTAAAGGCCAGGGCCAGGCGACGCCCGTCGTCGGGTGCAAACGTGCCCCCCGGCGCGGCCGGTTCCTGATGGTTGTACGCCCCGTAACGCAGCGTCACCGTATTGTCCCCGGCCTGTCCGGCGAAGTCCAAACGCACGGGCGTGGTCTGCGCCAGCCAGGGTTGGGCCGCCAACGGCCCGACTTTGGCCAGAACGACGCCATTGACCAGTATCTCCATGGTCTGGCCGGGGATGGGATTGTTGCAGGCCAGCTCCAGACGCATCGGTTCCGGGCGCTCCAGATGAAACCGCATGGCGCTTTGCGGCCCGAACCCCCAGCGGTATCGGCCCTCCGGCACGGTTTCGATCTCGCCGATCTGCTCCATGTCCACGGCAACGTCCGCATCCAGGGCCTCATCGGGCTCGGAAACGGCCACATCCATTTTCTCGAAGCGAATGCTGTCGCTTACGCCGTAAAAGGAAACATTGCTTTCTGGATCGGCCATGGCCACCGTCACGGAGAGATGCTGGAAGGGCTTGCGCCGCTGCAAACGGATGCGCGCCGTATCCGCCGTCCAGTCCGGCGGCAGATCGAACACCAACCGGGGCTCCTCGTCGTCATAGGCGCAAAAAACCTGAAAGACATGCCCCTTCCCGGAGCGGCGCAGCACCATGTCCAAGGCCATGTCGCTGGCCTTGGCCCGGGTTTTGTTCTCGAACCGCACGGTAAAGCGTCCCGGTTGGTCGTAGGCCGCCGGGGCGATGGTGTGGGCCAAGGGGGATAAAAGGATTTGCACGTTTTCGGCTTGGTAAACCGTGCGCAGGAAATCCGGGGCATAGGCGTCAAACGAGTCTTTATAGGGCAGCGCGTCGATGACGGCACCGGGTCGGCGGGCAATGTCCCAGGCGGTGATGGTCGCGCAGGACAAAGCATCAACGGCGGTTCGCGCGCCGCAGTCGGCGAGCAGCTTGTCCGCGGCCTGGCGAACCGCCTCGGGGTGGTCCTGGTCGCTGTAGATCGGCCCATTGGCCACAAGCGTCGTCGTAACGACCGGGTCCGTCGGCAGGATACGATTGCGGGCGAGATCGGTGGAGGTGAACTGCCGCAGATACCAGTTGACGAAGTTGCGCTCGAAACTTTCATTGAACAAGACGGCCGAGGGCGATTTGAGAAACGGCTGCAGATGGATGGCCATCTTCTTGTAGCACTCTTCGTAACCGAAGATGGAAGAATTCATGGCGTAAAGGGTTTCGTGCCGGACTGTAAAGAGCAACACGGCCGCCAGGCACGGGACGAGCGCCGCCGCAAGCTGGACCGCGCCCTGGCGCGGCAGGAGCGCCCTCGCCCCTCTGGCGCAAAAAAGCAATAAGGCCGGAATAATAAAGGCAATATGCCAAGGCTCGTAGAACAGACCGTACTTGGCCAGAACCAGTACGCCAAGGGGCAGGACGATAAACGCCCCAAGATACAGCCCGGCCAGACGGCGGGTGCGAAACAGGGAAACCACGCCGACGGCGAACAGCGCCCAGCCGACAATGTTCACCCAGGGCAAGGGGAAAAACGCCAGCATCTTGTCGAGGTTGACCACGCTTCGGGTCAGGGTCCAGGCCATGGACAGATTGAGGTCAAAGCCGGGGAATTTGCCCAGACGCAAAAGCAGCAAGGGCAGGTCCAGCAGGAGCGAAAGCCCGGTGATCCCCAAAAACGGCAGATAACGCCGCAAGACGGCCTCTCGGGAAGCAAACGGGAGAACCGCGAGCAGGCAGGCCGCTTCCGTGCCGACAATCAGCAGCGTGTTGAAATGAAACAGCAGCAAGGCGGCATTGAGCACGGCCAGCCGGATCAGGTTGCGGCGGCTGGGGTCGCGGATAAAATCCAGGAGCCAGGCCATGGCCAGAATGGTCAGGCAGACGATGAACGGATGGGGACGCAGCAGCCGCGACATCTGCAGATGCAGCGGATAGGCGGCCAGCAGGGCGGCCGCGATGAGGGACGTGCCCGGATCGAACAGACGCCGGCCCAGGCGATAGAGCAGATAGACGGACAGCGTGCCGGCCGCGGCCGGAAACAGGCGCAAGGCGAAGTCCGAGTGCCCCATGAACAGCAGCGCCTTGACGATATAATAAAAATACGGCGGATGCGCGTCCGTGGTCAGCGCTCGCAGCCAGATGTAGAGCGGACCGTGCTCGGCGGCGATCAGCACCAGGGCCTCGTCGCGAATCAAGCCGGGCGTGCCGAGCTCCGCGAAACGCAGCACGAACCCCACAGCCACGATCAAACCAAGCAGCAACAGATCGCGCGACGTTTCGCGCCCGGACCCGATCAACGGATTGTCCACGGGAACTCCTGCGGCGGGCGGGAAGGCTTGTCCGACCATACCCGATTGGCAAAGTCGCCGTTTCCTACACGACGGGCGTGGCGTTCTCAAGCCATCCCGCCCATCGCGCCAACGTTTGACGGCGACGCGGCCACTCCAAAATAACACCCTGAAATAATGAAGCAACTCGTTTCCTGAAATGGCGATTACGCTTTCGTAATCGAACGCGCAATTTTCGTAACCAGACCCCCTTTCCGTTGGCGGCCGCGCCCGCCGAACCGCCTGGGGCCTGCTTCGGAGCATATGGCACGATACATGCTATAAGAGGCCCGCAAGCAGACGGCCGCCCGGCCAAAAACTGCCAGAAATATCATAACATTCCGGGCGGTTGAAAAAATCCTGCCCAGACTGAAAAAAGTACGCCGCCGCCGTCGGTTACCGAAACGGCAGACGGCAAAAGCGGGCGAAGGTTCGCCCAACCCAAGGAGAAGGGGAATTATGTTCCAGATCGAAGAAGGACTCGCCGGCGTCGAAGCCCTCCCGCGCATCCGCGCCAGGGGCCGGTATCTGTTTGCCGGGGAAGACAAGTTCTTCATCAAGGGCGTCACCTACGGCCCGTTCCCGGAAAACTCCCGGGGCGAACCCCTGCCCGAGGACGACACCGTGGCCCATGACTTCGAACTCATGCGCCGCGCCGGCATCAACGCCATCCGCGTCTATTACGTGCCGCCCCGCCGCTTCCTGGACATCGCCGCCCGCTACGGCGTGCGCGTCATGATCGGCGTGCCCTGGCCCCAGCACCTGTGCTTCCTCGACCAGTGGGAAGTCAAGGAAGACATCAAGAAGACCATCCGCGAGGCCGTGGCCTCCCTGGCCGGCCATCCGGCCATCCTGGCCTGGCTTATCGGCAACGAGATCCCCAGCCACATCGTGCGCTGGCACGGCGCGGGCAAGATCGAGAAGTTCCTCGAAAAGCTCACCAACATCGTGCGCGAGGAAGACCCCGAAGGCCTGGTGACCTACGCCAACTACCCGTCCACGGAATACCTGCGCCTGCCGTTTTTGGATTTCCTGTCCTTTAACGTCTACCTCCACGACGAGAAAGCCTTCCGCGCCTACGTCAAGCGGCTGCAGAACGTGGCCGGCGAACTGCCGCTGGTCTTGTCCGAATTCGGCATGGACTCCATCCGCAACGACGAGGAGCATGTGGCCGAGACCCTGTCCTGGCAGTTGCACGCCTCCTTTGAGCTGGGCGTGTCCGGCACCATGGTCTTCGCCTGGACCGACGAATGGTTCACCGGCGGCCATCTGGTCGAGGACTGGAAGTTCGGCATCGTGTCCGAGGTGCGCAAGCAAAAGCCGGCCTACCAGGCCGTGGCCGACGTCTACCGCCAGAAGCTGCCCCATCTGCCGGCCGACGCGCCGTTTATCTCGGTGGTCGTGTGCGCCTACAACGCCGACTCCACCATGGACGGCTGCCTGGCTTCCTTTGCCAAGGTCGACTACCCCAACTTCGAAGTCATTGTGGTCGATGACGGCTCCACCGACGCCACCGGCGAGATCGCCGACCGCCACGCCGCCGCCGCGCCCTACATCCAGGTGATCCACCAGCCCAACCTGGGCCTGTCCGCCGCCCGCAACGTCGGCATGAACGCCGCCCGGGGCACCATTGTCGCCTACACCGACTCCGACTGCTACGTGGACCCGCATTGGCTGCACTACATGGCCTGGGCCTTTACCGACGAGCGCTTCGTGGCCGTGGGCGGCCCCAACCTGCCCCCGCCCGACGACAACCGCACCGCCGCCTGCGTGGCCGTGTCGCCCGGCGCGCCGACCCACGTGCTTTTGACCGACGAGATCGCCGAGCACATCCCGGGCTGCAACATGGCCTACCGCAAGGAATACCTGGCCGGCATCGGCGGCTTCGACGCCACCTACCGGGCGGCCGGCGACGACGTGGACGTGTGCTGGCGCCTCCAGGACCAGGGCCACATCATCGGCTTTTCCGCCGCCATGTTCGTATGGCACCATCGCCGCTGCACGGTTTCGGCGTACCTCAAGCAGCAAAAGGGCTACGGCCGGGCCGAGGCGCTTTTAATTCCCAAGCACAAGTTCCGCTTCAACCTGCTGGGCAACTCCCGCTGGGCCGGCCGCATCTACGGCGACATCTCCGGCGCGCTTTTGGCCGCCCGGCCGGTGGTCTACCACGGCGCCTTCGGCATGGGGCTGTTCCAGACCCTCTACGAACCCAAGGGCAGCCTGGCCGCCTATCTGCCGCTGTCCATGGAATGGATGGTCGTGGCGTTGGCGCTGATGCTCGCCACGCCCTTTAGCCTCATCGCCGGCGGCGTGGGGCTGGCCATGGCCGCCGCCACCGTCGCCTTCGTCGGCTACCGGGTGAGCAAGGCCCGGCTGCCCAAGCACCACGACTGTCTGGCCTCCCGCCTGACCATCGCCGGCCTGACCCTGGCCCAGCCGGTGCTGCGCGGCTGGACCCGCTACAAGACTCTGGCGGCGCTTAAGCGCGGGGCCGGCGTCAACGCCTGCCCGCTGCCCCTGGCCGACACCTCGGCCTGCGACGAAGCCAGCCTGCCGCGCATCGGCTTTCTGCGCCGTCTGGCCGGTACCGCCGGCATCCTGGCCCACCGCCTGTCGTTCCACCGCTTCTTCTGGAACAACAAGGGCCTGGAGCGCGACGAGCTGCTGGCCTCGGTCATCGGCCTGCTGCGCACTCTTGGCGTCAACTATGCCCTGGATTCCGGCTTTGCCGCCTCGTCCAACACCCCGCCCTGGGACCTGTCGGTACGCACCTGCCGCCTGACCACGGCCCGGCTGCGCATGACCGTGGAGAACCACGGCGGCGATAAGCGGTTCGTGCGCATGGCCGGCTCGGTGCTGCCCTCTGGCCTCGCCACCGCCGCCCTGGCCGGTTTGGTCATCGCCGCCGGCGTCCTGGCCATGCTCAAGCCCCTGGCCGCCATCGCCGCCGGAGCCGCCGCCCTGGCGCTGACCGCCTGGATGGGCCTGGGCCTCTACCGCGCCGCCGCCCTGGTCGCCACCATCACCCAGTACGTCATGGTGACCCGTCCGGGCTGCTCGGCCTCCGAGCCCAAGGACGAGCGCGTGGTCAAGGTCGTCAAGCCCCAGACCGTCGCCCGCGACGACGCCGACGACATCACCGCCCCGGCCGAGCCCGTGGCCCCGGCCACCATCGAAGCCGCTTAATCCCAAGCGACAACGCGCCGCCCCCGGATTCCGTCACGGCCAAGGCCGGACGGCCGGGGGCGGCCTGCGTGAGGCCGCCGGCCGGCCAAGCCCCTTGCCCGGCCGGCCCAAAGGCCGTACACGACGCTTCCGACCCTCGGAAGCAACCGGAAGGGTTGCCGCCTCTCCCGGACCGGCCAGGCGGACGTTTCGTCCGCTGTGGTCTGGCGGCCCGGCCGCCAAGGAATGACGCCATGAGCATGTTTCGCACCCTGCTTCGCTACCTGCGCCCCTACCGGCATCTGTTCGTGCTGGGGCTGTGCCTGGTCGGCATGGCCAGCGCCATGGAACTCCTCAAACCCTGGCCGCTCAAACTCGCCATCGACCAGATCATCGGCCACAAGCCCCTGGACGTCTTTGGCTGGAAACCGGATCTGACCGCCTGGACCGTGAGTTTTCAGCTCATCTGCGTGGTCGGCCTGCTGGTCAGCGTCCATTTTCTGGTCGGCTTTGTGCAGCTGTGCAACAACTACCTGACCATCCGCATGGGCCAGGACATGGTCCAGGACCTGCGCTGCGACCTGTTCGACCACTTGCAGCGCCAGTCCCTGCTCTTTCACCAGAAATGGCCCACCGGCGACCTCATCTACCGCATCATGGGCGACACCTACGCCGTCCAGACCTTGCTCATGAACGGCGTCTTCACCACGCTCACCAGCTCGGCCTTGCTCATCGGCATGTTGGTGGTGTGCCTGCAGATGGACGCGGAACTCACCCTCTACGCCCTGTGCGTCATACCGTTTCTCTTTCTGGCCATCTCCCGGGTCTCGCGCAAGATCGGCGACCTGACCACCGAGACGCACATGAAGGAGTCGCAAGTCTACACCACGGTGGAGCGCATCTTTTCCTCCATCACCCTGGTCCAGGCCTTTGGCCGCGAGGACGAGGAACGGCGCAAGTTCGTGGCCGAGTCCCAGCACTCCTTTGACCGCAAGCTGTCGCTCTACGCCTTGCAGACTGTCTACGGCTGGCTGGTCTCGGGCATCACGGCCACGGGCACGGCGCTGGTGCTCTACATCGGCGTGCGCCATGTCCTGGACGGCACGCTGTCCACCGGTGAACTGCTGGTCTTTATTTCCTATCTCGCCTCGCTCTACACGCCGCTCAACAGCTTAAGCGACACCGTGGCCGGCATCCGGGCGTCGCTGGCCCGTGCCCGGCGCGTCATGGACGTGTTGGCCGTCAACGAGGCCGTGCCGGAAAAGCCCGACGCCCCCAAGCTGGCCGTGGGCCGGGGCGAGGTCGTCTTTAGCGACGTGACCTTTGGCTATACCCCCGAAAAGATGGTCTTAAACGACGTGGCCTTCACCTGTCCCGGCGGCTCCACCGTGGCCATCGTGGGCCAGACCGGGGCCGGCAAGACCTCGCTGGTGAGCCTGCTGCTGCGTTTTTACGATCCCCAGAAAGGCGCCATCGTCATCGACGGCCAGGACCTGCGCGACGTGACCCTGCGCAGCCTGCGCGACAACATCGCCATCGTCCTGCAGGAAACCCAGCTTTTCCCCATGAGCGTCCACGACAACATCGCCTACGGCAAACGCCAGGCCAGCCGCGAGGAAGTCGTCCAGGCCGCCACCCTGGCCAATGCCCACGACTTCATCATCGGCCTGCCCGACGGCTACGACACCATCCTCGGCGAAAAAGGGGCCAACCTCTCGGGCGGCCAGCGCCAGCGCATCTCCATCGCCCGGGCGCTGTTAAAGGACGCGCCGCTTTTAATCCTCGACGAACCCACTTCGGCCCTGGACGCCGAGACCGAGGCGCTCATCATGGAAGGCCTGGAGCGGCTCATGCAAAATCGCACCACTTTTGTCATCGCCCACCGCCTGTCCATGATGCGCCGGGCCGATATGATTTTGGTGATCAAAAACCAGCGCATCCATGAGATGGGCTCCTATGACGAGCTCATGGCCCAAAACGGCGAATTCGCCCGGCTCCACGCCATCCAGATGGGCAAGGGCAAGCCCGAGAAGCTGCCGCCCGCGCCGCTGGTGGCCTAACCGCCCCGGACAACAACATGAAAAAACGCACCATCATCGTTTCCGGCCTGGCCGCCACCTATCCGCTGGGCGGCGTGGCCTGGGACTACATCCAGTACCTCCACGGCTTTTACCGCCTGGGCCACGACGTCTACTACCTCGAAGACACCGGCGGCTGGGCCTATGACCCCTTCAACGTCACCTTTGTCGATGACCTGACCTACCACACCAAGTACCTGGGCGATTATCTGGCCGCCCTGGACCCGGGGCTGGCCAAGCGCTTTTGCGTCATCGGCCCGGATGACCGGCATTGGGGCATGTCCGCCGAGGAGCTTGAGGCCGTGGTCGCTCGTGCCGACGTCTTTTTCAACATCTCGACCACCTGCCAATTGCGCAAGAACTACGCCAAAATCCCGGTCAAGGTGCTCATCGACTCCGACCCGCTCTACACCCAGTCGAGCTTCCCGCAGTTTTTGGACGGCACGGCCACGGACGAGGAAAAGCGCAACATCGAAAACATGCGCCGCCACGACGTGTTTTTTTCCTTTGGCGAAAACGTCGGCCAGGACTTCTGCACCGTGCCCAAGGGGGTCATCGACTGGATTCCCACCCGCCAGCCCATCGTGCTGTCCTGTTGGGGCGACGCCCCGGCCAGTCCCGCCCGGCAGACGTTTACCACCGTGCTCTCCTGGCAGCCGGCCCAGAAAGGGCCACTGGTGGGCGGCGTGCAGTACGGCGGCAAGAACCTGGAATTTGAAAAAATGCTCGACCTGCCCCAGAAGACCACGGCCGAGCTGGAGCTGGCCCTTGGCGGCGGCAAGCCGCCCCGTGAACTGCTGGAGGAAAAAGGCTGGAAGCTGCGTGACGGCTTTTCCATGTCCCAAACGCCCTGGGTCTACCGCGACTACATCTGGGACAGCTACGCCGAGTTCTCCACGGCCAAAAACGCCTACGTGGCCACCCAAAGCGGCTGGTTTTCCTGCCGCACCGCCTGCTACCTGGCCTCGGGCCGGCCGGCCGTGGTCCAGGACACCGGCTACTCCCGCTTCATGGACGTAGGCGAGGGCGTGCTGGCCTTTGCCAACGAAGCCCAAGCCCTGGCCGGCATCGAGGCCGTGCGCGCCGACTGGGACCGCCACAGCGCCGCCGCCAAGGCGTTTGCCGCGCGCTACTTCGACTCCGACGTGGTGTTGGCCAAGCTTTTGGCCGATGCCTTGGCCTAGCCGCAACCCCTGACCACCATTGTGCCGCACATGCTGAAATCCTTCCGCTTCCTGTGTTCGGGGCTTGTGGCTCTGCTTTGCCTGGCCGCCCTGGCCGGACCGGCCCCGGCCGGGTCGGCCGAACGCTTCGGCACAATCCGCGATAATGGCGTCTGGTGGCTCACCCTGCCCGGCGGGCCGCGCTTTTTCTCCATGGGCGTCAACACCGTCAACGACGGCGACAAGACGACCCGGGAGCGGGGCTACTATTTCGAGAAGTATTACCCCGATCAGGCCGCTTGGGCCGCCGACACGCAAAAGCGCCTCTACGCCTGGGGGTTCAACACCCGGGGCGGCTGGTCCGACCCGACCACGGCCATGGCCCTGCCCCTGGTTCCCGAGATCGACCTTGGCCGCAACGCCCGGCTGCATTGGTTCGACCCTTTCGCCCCCGACGCCCTGGAGCTGACCATCGCCAAGGCCCGGGAACTGACCGCGCCCTACCGCGACAATCCGGCCGTCATCGGCTACTTCACGGACAACGAAGTGGGCTGGTGGAACGCGCCGCTTTTCAAGTGGTACCTCGGCAACGAATGGGCCATCTACGCCAAACGCCATGTCTGGCGCATGGTGTACGACCACTACCAGGGCAAGTGGGACAGGCTCCTGGCCGACTTCGTGCCGGCAGCGGGCTTTGATTCCTTTGAGGATCTCAAAAAGGGCGGCGCGGAACTGAAACTGCGGCCCGGCGGCCGGGGCATCGCGCTCATCAACAAGGTGACCGCCGCCTGCGCCGGACGCTACTACGAGCTCGTCCACAAGGCGCTGCGGACCGTGGACCCGGGCCGGCTGGTCATGGGCGACCGCCTGCCGCTCTACTACAACCAGGACGCGGTCCTGGCCTCGCGCGGCTTCCTCGACGTGCTGTCCACCAACTACAACGTGGACACCCCCGACGGCTGGGTGGCCCCCTACTACTTCGACGGGCTGGCCAGGCTCACCGACACGCCGGTGCTCATCTCGGAATTCTTCTTCGCGGCCAACGAGAACCGCTCCGGCAACGTCAACAACGGCCATCTGATGCATGTCCAAACCCAGGCCGAACGGGCCACCGGGGCCTCGGCCGCCGTGCGCCACTTCGCCGCCTTCCCCAATGTCGCCGCCGTGCACTGGTTCCAGTACTACGACGAGCCGACCGGCGGACGCGGCGACGGCGAGGACTTCAACATGGGTCTCGTCGATATCCACAACGTCCCGTATGAAAAGCTCTTGGCCGCCATGGCCCCGGCCAACCGCGAGGCTCCGGCCATCCATGCCGCCAGCGCCGGCCGGACGACTCCGCCCCAGCCGGCCGTGGTCCCCATCCACCCGGCCGCGACGCCGACGTCGCTGACCGACGGCGGGCTGGCCGACTGGCCGGACAAGGCCGGCACGCGCCTGCCCTGGCTGCGCACGGCCGCGCCCCACGTGCCCTTTGGCGACGTGCACATGAGCTGGAGCCAGGACGGGCTGAACCTGTTCCATCTGGCCCAGAACTACGCCGACCTGTTTCTTTTGGCCTACGAGGGCGAGTTCCCCATTTCCGAAACCTACCAGCTGCAGCTGGAGGTCGATGCCGGGGCGGGCCTGCGCCGTTTCGCCGCCTGCCTGCTGCCCCAGCCCCACCGCAAATATCCGGGGCGCTTCGAACTGGTTCCCCGGCTCTTTCGCATCGAGGACGACGGACGCCTCACACGCATCGACGAGACCGGGCTGGTCCAGGTGCTGGACAAGCCCCTGCCCCACATCGCCCTGGAGATGCGCCTGCCGGCCAAGGAACTGGGCCTGGGCAAACTCTCGCCGGGACAGGGTCTGTCCTTGCGCGTAAGCGCCACCACGTTTTATCGTGAAATGACCATGACCCTGGGCGCGCCTGCAAAGGGACGCGGCCAAAAGGACGCGGACAAGCCCTTTGCGGCGATCCTCGCGGACAAGTAAAACCAAGGAAGAACGGACCATGGCCACCAACATTCTGGTCACCGGCGGCGCGGGCTACATCGGCTCCCATACCTGCAAGGCGTTGGCCGCGGCAGGATTCACGCCCATCACCTACGACAACATGGTCTACGGCCACGACTGGGCCGTGAACTGGGGGCCGCTGGTGCGCGGCGATATCCTCAACCGCGGCGAACTCGATGAAGTGTTCGCCGAATTCAAACCCGCCGCCGTGCTCCATTTCGCCGCCTTCGCCTATGTCGGCGAATCCGTGACCGACCCGGAAAAATACTACCGCAACAACGTGGCCGGCTCCCTGTCGCTGCTCTCGGCCATGCGCAAGGCCGGCTGTCCCCACATCGTCTTCTCCAGCACCTGCGCCACCTACGGCGCGCCCGAGCGCGTGCCCCTGACCGAGGACCACCCCACCCGGCCCATGAGCCCCTACGGCACGTCCAAGCTCATGATCGAACAGATGCTCAAGGATTTCGACGCCGCTTACGGCATGACCTACACCGCCCTGCGCTACTTCAACGCCGCCGGGGCCGATCCGGACGGCCAGATCGGCGAGGACCACGATCCCGAAACCCATCTGATTCCCCTGGTCATCGCCGCCGCCCTGGGCCGCATCCCCCGGGTGGAGGTCTTCGGCACGGACTACCCGACCCCGGACGGCACGGCCGTTCGCGACTACATCCATGTCGCCGATCTGGCCGACGCCCACATCCTGGCCGTCAAACGGCTCCTGGACGGCGGCAAAAGCGCCGTCTACAACCTGGGCACCGGCACGGGCAACTCCGTGCGCGAAGTGATCCGCACCGTGGAAGAGGTCTCGGGCAAGTCCGTGCCCATGGTCGAAGGCCCCCGCCGGGCCGGCGACTCGCCGGGCCTTTACGCCGACTCCGGAGCCATCATCCGGGAACTGGGCTGGAACCCGCGCTACGGCGCTCTGCGCGACATCGTGGCCACGGCCTGGCGCTGGCACGAACAGGGGCTGCCGTCCAAAAGGCATTGCAATCTGCGCAAGTCCGGGTAACAAGGAACAAAAGACCATTTTTGCGGAGGATGCCATGGACTTTGCAGCGCTGGGACTCGATTTCCACTCCATCCGCAACGGCAACGAAGAGCGCGTGATCAACTTCATCCCCATGGTGCTCGAGGAATTCCCGGAATTCGTCGCCACGCGCACCGACATCGAGGATCTCTACGCGCTGACGCTCAACAAGCTGCCGGCCCGCTACCGGCAGGCCGTCAGTCTGGTCATCAACGAACCGGTCAGCGACGCGCTGATCCGCGACCGGATGCGCGAAGCCGTCCGCACCATCATGGCGCGGCCGAATTATTGAGGGAGAATGAAGAGTGCCTCCGGCGGCCAAAGGGGCTGAGCCCCTTTGGAAACCCCACCGGGTAAGACACAGCTCGTTAGAACTTCGCAGGGTTATCAACTCTGAAAAAGGCCTAAAGGGCTGTTTGGGGCGCGAGGCTTTGATAGCGCCCCAAACAGCCCTTTTTGATGGCGAGTTTGTGGTTGGCGTCCCTTGTCGGCGTGGCCGTTGGATGGTTAAGCAATGGGGCTCCGTCATTCAAAAACAATGCCGTATAAAGCCCGTTCAAAAGGAGCATTGCCTCTGTGCTTAATTTGTTTGACATAAAACAAGATCTTGTAAACGAGATGCAAACAGATGGAATTTCTGTATCAAGCAATGACATCTTAATTGAAAGAATTCCCCCTCCCCATGCCTCGCTTAAGTTTGTCGAAGATCATTTTGCTATCTATGTATTTTCATTACTGTCTACGGATGGCACTTTAACCAGATCGGGAAGAACGCTGAAGGTCGGAAGTGTTCAACATGGCTCAGCGCCAAGATTTTATCACCATCACTACAGACCAAATAGCTCTAACAGCAATCTGGCAAAATCTATTATAAGCAACGAATGGCTGTGGAGATGTTTGTCTATAAAGACTTTGGATGCAAATAATGTTGGACAATGGATAAAACAAAACACCTTAAGGGATCATTTGTTCATTCCTCGGAAGTTCATTAACTTGCAGTTTATGATTGAGCGTTATGTCAGAGGCCGACTAGGGCCTGTATTTGAAGGCTGAATAGCGAAAGTCCCAGTTTCTCTCTCCCCCCGCCGACGCTCTCCCGCCCAACCGACCGTCCCCCAGGTCGGGGGGCCGGGGGCCTGAGGCCCCCGGCCGCCGGAGGCATCTTCCCTCCCCGTCAACCTCTCAGCTACCTGCCCGCACCACCGCTCCCACTCACCCCGCTCCCGCCGCCGGTCCCCTCCCCTGTCCGCAGCCTGCGGTTGAGGGCCTGGCGGGTGATGCCCAAAAAGGCGGCGGCCTGGGCCTGGTTGCCGTCGGCCCGGCGCAGGGCTTCGGCGATAAGCGCCTCTTCGGCTTCCTTGAGGGTGGGGATGGGGCTTTTGCCGGGCGAGCGCGGCAAACTTGGCGGCGGCGACGGGTCGGCGGCGGGCGGGGTCTGGGGTGCGGCCCGGCGCAGCCAGTGGTCGAAAGCGGCCAGGGTCAGTTCGCCGCCTCGGGACCGGGCCAGGGCGTCGTGGATCATGGCTTCGAGTTCCCGGAGGTTGCCGGGAAAGGGGCAAGCGGCCAGACGGTTGAGCAGTCCGGGCGGCGGTTGGCACGGTGCGCGGCCGAGGTTGCCGGCGGCCCGGGCGATGAAATGGCTGACCAGTTCGGGCAGGTCCCCGGCCCGGTCGCGCAGGGGCGGCAGGTGGATGTGGTGGGTGCGCAGGCGGTAGAAGAGATCCAGGCGAAAGCGGCCGGGGTCGAGCAGCGCGTCGAGGTCGCGGTTGGTGGCCACGATGATGCGGGCCTGGCTGCGTTTCACGGTGTCGGACCCCAGGGCGTAGTATTCCTTTTCCTGGAGCAGACGCAGGAGCTTGACCTGGGAGGCCTGGCCGAGGTCGCCGATTTCGTCGAGGAACAGGCTGCCGCCGGCCGCCTTTTCGATGAGCCCGGCCCGGGCCGCGCCGGCCCCGGTGTAGGCGGCCTTGACGTGGCCAAAAAGCGTGTCGGCGAAAAGCGCGTCGTCCAGGCCGGCGGCGTTGACCGCCACAAAGGGGCCGGTCAGGCCCGAGGCGGCGTGGACGGCCCGGGCGGCCAGCTCCTTGCCGACGCCGGTCTCGCCGGTGATGAGCACCGGCTCGCGCGAGGGGGCCACGGCGGCGATGACGCCGAAGACTTCCTGCATCCCGGCCGAGCGGCCGATCATGCGCACGCCGTCGTCGCCGCCCCGGGGCGTGGCCGTCGGCAGCGGGCATTGCCCAAGGCCGCGCTCCACGGCGTCCAGCAGCCGGCGGCGGTCCACGGGTTTGACCAGATAATCGGTGGCCCCCAGGCGCATGAGACGCACGGCCGATTCCACGGCGCTTTCGCCGGTGACGACAATGACCGGCACATCGGGCCGCCTGGCCCGCAGGGCGGCCAGCACCTCCTCGCCGCCAAGGCCGGGCATGCACAGATCAAGCAGCACCAGACGGACGTTGTTTTTGACGAGCAGTTCGGCGGCGGCTTCCGGGTCCGGGCAGGGAATGGTGGGCGGCATCCCGCCGTAGCGCAGGGTCTTTTCGTAGCTGGCCAGGATATGGACGTCGTCGTCCACCAGCAGGATGACGCCGGGGCCGGTCGGGGCGCTCACGGCAGTCCCTCCTGGCGCAGGCCGGCCAGGGGCAGGGCCACCACGGCGGTGACGCCCGGGCCGGCGTTGGGCAAGAGTTCCAGGGAGCCGCCGTGTTCGCGGGCGATTTTGTGGGAAATGGACAGCCCCAGTCCCGTGCCGCCCTGGCCGCGCCGGGTGGTGAAAAAGGGTTCGGTCACCCGGCGCAGGTCGCCTGGGGCGATGCCCGTGCCGGCATCGCGCACCAGTACCCGCACGGCGTCGCCCTCGGGGGCGAGCGCCGTTTCGACCACGATGGGCGCGTCCTGGTTGGGCAGGGCCAGACAGGCGTTTTCCAGCAGATTGACCAGCACCTGCTCCAGGCGTTGCCGCCGGCCGAGCACCACCGGCCCTTCACGGCAAAGGCGCAGGGAAAAGCGCCGGGTGCTGCGCTTGAGCGTCGGGCGCATGAGCCGGGCAGCGGCCCGCACGGCGTCGTTTACGGCCACCGGGGCAAAGCCCGAGCCGTCGTCGTGGCTGCCGAATTCCTTGAGTTCGGAGACGATGTCGGCGATGCGGCCCGAACAGTCGGCCATGTCGGCCAGAAGCGCCGGCATGTCGGCCAGGGCGTCGGCCAGGGTCGGGCCGCGCGCGCCGGGGCTGCCGGGCATGGCCGCAGCCTGGGCCAGCCGCGCTGCGGCCTCGGCCACGGGTTCCCAGAGATCCTGGCACAGTCGGGCATTGAGCGCGATGGCCTGATTGGGGTTGCTGACCTCATGGGCCACGCCCGAGACCAGGGCACCCAGCGACACCAGCCGGCTGGCGTGGATGAAGCGGTCCTCGGCGAGCTTGTGGTCCGAGACGTCGGCTCCCACGGCCTGGCAGTCCTTGAGATGGCCGGTGCGGTAGAAAAAGCCGCGAACGGTCAGCCGCAGCCAGCGCGGCCGGTCGTCGGCGTAGCCCAGGAGCAGATCGACCTCTCCGGCCGGTTGTCTGGGCGACAGGGCGGACACGGCGTCCACCACGGCCCGGCCGGCTTCCAGGCTGACCAGGGACAGCAGGCTTTTGCCCACGGCTCCCCGCCGCGACAAGCCAAACAGCCGGCAAAAGGGGGCGTTGGCGTAGAGCAGGCTCAAGTCCGGCAGAAAACGGCACATGGCGTCAGCCCCGCCTTCCACCAGGGAGCGGTACTGGGTCTGGCGACGCCGCCAGGCGTCGATGGCGGTCTTGTGGCTGGTTGTGTCCTCCACGGTCAGGGTGTGGCCCGTGCGGCCGTCGGGAAAGGGCACGGATTCGAAGAGCAGGCGCACATGGAGCGCCTGCCCTGATGGGCCGATCATCGGATGATTCGGCGTATGCCACCGCTGTGTGGCCGCCGCCATGGCGGCGGCCCGAACGGGCGTGACCGCCGGGCACAGCCGGGCGATGAGGCCGGCCAGGGTCGGCTCGGGCAGGGACTCCCCGGTCCCGAGCAGGCGGCGCAGGGCGCGGTTGGCGCAAACCAGCCGGCCGTCCGGATCGGACAGGGCCAGGCCATGGGGCAGACGTTCGTAGAACAGGGCCGCCTGGGCGGCGAAGAAAGACGGGTCCGAGGCGGGAACCGGGCAAGCCGAGGCCGAAGCCTGGGCCGGGCCGGCCGGCTGATGCGGACGGTCGCCGGGGCGGCGATCCGAAGCGGTCGGAAAAATGGACGAACGTGCTGTCATGGCTGCCGGGTCACTGTTCGCGCGGTGCGCTCACTTTCTTGACCGGATTACTATGGTTTTTTTTCATAGCCCGCAAGTATGTTTTTATGTGACCGACATGGAACCGCCCCTGGCAGGAGCGTTCGGCGCAATAAACAAGCCAGAGGGAAGGGATGTTAGCCCGGCAGACAGGCGACGACGGCGGCCAGGCGCTCCAGCACCACGGGCAAGGCCACGGCGGCGGCCGGGGCGTCGCCGTCACGGGCGGCCAGCTCCAGGGCGTAGGCGGCCTGGCGCAAAGGCTCGGCGAACATGGTGGCGGCCACGCCCTTGAGGGAATGGGCCATGCCGGCCAGATTGGCCAGGTCACCGGCGGCCAGGGCGGCTTCCATGCCGCTGCGCCGGCCCGGGGCTTCGCTGGCGAAGACGGCGAAGATTTCGGCCAGCAGTTCGTCGTCGTTGTCGAAGCGTTCGCGCAGCTTGGCCAGATCCAGCAAGGGGTGTTCGGCGGTCATGGCGTGCCTCCCGGCGCAGTCGCGGCGTCGGCTCCGCCGCCGGCCAGGGCCGGGGGCAGGTGCAGGGTGATGGCGCAGCCGCCGCCGGGCTCTCCGGCGGCTTCCACCGCGCCGCCGAAGTCGTCCACCACCTTTTTGACCATGGCCAGCCCCAGGCCGTATTCGCAGTGGTCGGCCTTGTAAAAGGGGCTGAACATGTTTTCGAGATTGTCGTGGGTGAGCCCCCGGCCGCTGTCGGCCACGCGCACCCGCACCCGGTCGGCGTCGCGGCCGCTGGACACCCGCACCACGCCGCCGTGGATCATGGCGTCCATGGCGTTTCGCAAGAGATTGACCACGCACTGCTTTAACAGCGCCGGCTCGAAGGCCACGGCGGCCACGCCCGGAACCAGGGCCAGGGCAAAGCCGATGCCCTTGGCCTCGGCTTCGGGACGCACGGCTTCCACGGCGGCCAGCACGGCCCGATTGGCGTCGGCGTCGGCGTCGGCCCGGCCGGGCACGGCCTGGCCCACGGGGCGGGCGAACTCCAGGAACTGCTTGAGCAGGGCTTCCATGCGGGTCAGCTCGGCCACCACGATGCCGGCCCGTTCCCGGGCCGCCTCGGGCAAGGATTCCATGTTGGCCAGACGGCGGGCAAAGCCGCTGGCCGCGAACATGGGGTTGCGCAGCTCGTGGGCCAGATAGGAAGACAGCCGGCCCATGGTCTCGATGCGCTCGGCCTGGCGGGCGCTGATTTCGCCCACGGTGCGGTCGGTGATGTCGCGGCGAAAGACCACCACATGGCCGATTTTGCCCGAGGCGTCGGCGATGGGGTAGGTGTAGGTGCGGTAGTAGCGAAGCCGGCCGTCGGCCGAAACGGCGGTATGCAGGCGCTCGGCCTTTTTGCCCGTGGCCAGGGCCAGCCGGAACGGACAGGCCGGGTCGTCGGGGTCGCAAAACGGCGGATCGTCCGGGCCGGAACGCAGCACCGAACAGGGCTGGCCCACGAGCAATTCCTTGGGCTGGCCCAGGCGGTGCAGGATATTGCGGTTAAGGTCCACCACCGTGCCGGCGGCGGACAGCAGGGCGATGTCCTCCTGGACCACGTCCACGATGGCTTCCAGCAAAAGCTTTTGGTGGTCCAGGCGCATCCGGCAGTGCGCGCCCACGGACACGGCGTTGCTCAGGGCGCACAGGAAAAAGGAGGCCGTGTTGTCGATAAGCGACGCGCCCGGCGGCATGGCGTCGAGGAGCTCCCGGCGGGAAACGCCGCTTCGCAGCTCCACCACGAGATTAATCGCCGGATGGGCGGCGAAAAGCGCCCGGCAGTCGGGATAGACCGGCACGCCGGACAGCAGCGCCCCGCGCCGCCGGGGATCGTCGGCCGGCAGCCCGACCAGGCCGGCCAACTGCATGGGCGGCAAAAATTCCCGGAATTCCTCGCCGGCCACGATCTCCAAAATGGTGTCGAAACCCGGTCCCGCGCCGACCACGCCGACCAGGTACTCCCGTTCGTCGGCGTCCAGGACGCAGTACGTTTCCGCCCGCTCTCCACTCCCCTGCGTCATGCGGCCCCGTCCTCCCGATCAACCGGTTTCCTGGCCCATGAGCATGGCATAAACCTCTTTCTGGGTCCATCCCGAAAGCCGGGCCGCCGCACGCCGGGCCACCTCCTTGGGCTTGCCCCCCACGGCCGCTTCCTGGGCGGCGACCAGCTGCGCCTGCTCCTCGTCCGAGCGCCCGGCCTTGGCCGGCCCCACCACCACCGTCACCTCGCCGAGCAGCTCCAGCTCCCGGCCGGCAAAGTCCGAGAGCTTGCCGGAAAGGAATTCTTCATAGGTTTTGGTCAGTTCCCGGCAGATGACGCAGTCGCGGTCGCCCAGGGCCTCCAGGGCGGCGGCCAGGGTCTCGGCCAGCCGGGTCTTGCGCTCGAAAAAAACCAGCGTCGCCCCGGTGGCCCCGAACCGGGCCAGGGTGGCCCGGGCCTGGGAGGTCGCGCGCGGCAAAAAACCCAGAAAAGAAAATGGATAGGGCGCGATGCCGGCGGCCGACAAGGCGGCCGGCACGGCCGAGGGGCCGGGCACGGGGGAGACGGCGAAACCGGCCTCCCGGGCGGCCCGCACCAGCCGGTAGCCGGGATCGGCCAAAAGCGGCGTGCCGGCGTCGGAGACCAGGGCCACGTCCTGGCCCTCGGCCAAGATGGCCAGCACCTGGGGCAGTCGGGCCTCCTCGTTGTGCTCGTGAAAGCTCATGAGCCGCTTGGCCGTAACATTCAGGGTCTTGAGCAGCATCCCGGTGCGCCGGGTGTCCTCGCACAAGACCACCCCGGCCTCGGCCAGGGTGGCCGCCGCCCGGGGCGAACAGTCGCCCGGATTGCCCAGCGGCGTCGCCACGATGAAAAGCCTTGCCTGCCTGTGGGCGTCGTTGTCCATGCCTGCCCTCCCCGGCCATGGGTAGCCTCCCGGGCCGCTTCCGGCAAGGCCCGGCCATTGACATGGCCCGACTTTGGACTACTTTATCGGCGTCTCACGCATGCCCCGGTTCTTGACGCGCTCCTGCAAAAGCCGCGTTTCAGACCGATGGCGTATGAATTAAGCGCTTCCGGCCCGGGGCAAGGGCCGCGTCGATACTGTACAGCAACACTAAAACGCAAGGACGCATCATGCCGCAACAGGTCGTCATCATCGGGGGCGTCGCCCTTGGACCCAAGGCAGCCTGCCGCTTCAAGAGGCTTCAGCCCGAAAGCAACGTCATCATGCTCGACCGCAGTCCCCGCATCTCCTACGGCGGCTGCGGCATCCCCTACTACGTTTCCGGCGAGGTCAGCGACATCACCGGCCTGCAATCCACGGCCTTCCACATGGTGCGTGACCCGGAATTCTTCCGCGACATCAAGGACGTGGACGCCCGGTCCGAGACCGAGGTGGTGGCCATCGACCGCGCCGCCAAGACCGTGACCGCCCGCCATCTGCCCACCGGCCGCGAGGATGTCATCCCCTACGACAAGCTGGTCATGGCCACGGGCAGCAGCCCGCGCAAGCTGCCCATCGCCGGCGTCGATCTGCCGGGCGTGCACACCGTGGACAGCCTGGAAGCGGCCGAAGCCATCAAGAAATCCGTGTCCGCCGGGGGTGTGGGATCCGTCGCCGTCATCGGCTCGGGCTTCATTGGCCTGGAGATGGCCGTGGCCTTTGCCGACATGTGGGGCCTGGACGTCACGGTCATCGAACTGTTCGACCAGATCCTGCCCGGGGTCACCGGACCGACGCTGTCCACCATGGCCCGCAAGCACATGGAGGAAAAAGGCGTCGTCTTCCGTTTGGCCGAGCAGGTGAAAGCCATCGAGGGCGACGGCAAGGTGGAACGGGTCGTCACGGACAAGGGCGAGGTCGAGGCCGATCTGGTGATCCTGTCCGTGGGCGTCGTGCCCAATTCCGGCCTGGCCAAGGCAGCCGGACTGGACGTCTCGCCGCGCGGCGGCGTCATCGTGGACGAATTCATGCGCACTTCCGACCCGGACATCTATGCCGGCGGCGACTGCGTGGAAGTGAAAAACCTGGTCACCGGCCAGCCCATGTACCTGCCGCTCGGGTCCATGGCCAACCGGCAAGGCCGGGTCATCGGCGACAACCTGGCCGGCGGCGCGTCTCGTTTCGAGGGCGTGGTCGGCTCCTGGTGCGTCAAGCTCTTCGACCTGGCCGCGGCCGGCACGGGCCTGACCCAGGCCCAGGCCGAGCGGGCCGGCTTTAACGCCGTCACCACCCACATCACGGCCGTTGACCGGGCGCACTTTTATCCCGAACACGCCCTCGTTTCCCTGGAGCTGGTGGCCGAACGCGGCACGAAGCGCGTGTTGGGCCTTCAGGGAGTTGGGACCATGGGCGACGCCCTGGTCGGCAAAATCAACACCGTAGCCGCCATGTTGCCCCACAAGCCGACCGTGGCCGACGTGTCCAACGTGGAAGTGGCCTACTCGCCGCCCTTTGCCTCGGCCATGGATATTTTGAACACCGTGGCCAACGCGGCCGACAACATTCTGTCCGGCCAGAACAAGGGCATTTCCGTCACGGAATTCGCCGCCCTCTGGGACAACGCCGCAAGCGGCGTCCACATCATCGACTGCCGGGAAAATCCCCAGGGCGGCCCGCTGGTGGAGAAGCATCCCGGCCGCTGGCACAACATCCCGCAAGGCCAGCTGCGCGGACGCCTGAACGAGGTGCCCAAGGACAAGCCCGTGGTGCTTATGTGCAACACCGGCGCGCGCTCCTACGAGGCCCTGGTGACCCTGGCCGACGCCGGCTTCCAGAACGTGGTCAGCGTCGAAGGCGGCATGGCCGCGGTCAAGGCCGCTGGCGTGGACGTCTAGCCCGCCTTCCCCTCTTCCCGAACCACCAAGCGGGGACCGGTCACAAGCCGGTCCCCGCTTTTTTTCGGCCCTCTCCATCTTTCCCGGAGCCGGGATCATGAATAAATACTCTATAATATCTGAACATTATTAAAAAACGACCGACTCGTCCCGGCCAAGAAGCCACGCGAGACACATCCCCGTCGAGCGCCGAGGGTTGCCCCGGCGGGAATTTCGTTGTAAACCGCGTTCGTGCTACTATTTAAAATTTTATACATCATTAATAGTATAAAAAAAATATACAGACACGACTTTCCCTGCCGGAAATGACGGCCTAGGACCGTCCCGAGGCCGTGGCAGCGGCTACGGGATACGGCGACCCCACCGGTCGCCGCCGCCACGCGAGCGCTCGCGCGGCGTAGGCGGTCCTGGCCGTCCCGGCAGGCAACGCGCTGTTCGGGGCCACGCGGGAACAGTCCCCGGCCGGCGCAAACCGGCTTGGCCGACGCGGCCATGCGCCACGCGGCGACGACCTGCCCCGTCGCCCGGGCCATGGCCCGTCCGGCCAAGCCTCATCCAGCGGAGGGAGCCTCATGAGCCGCGTTGAAATGGAGAAAATCTTCTACGAAATGCAGTCTCCGGACCCCAAGGCCGATCCGGACAAGCTCTTCTTCATCAAGATCGACGAGTCCAAATGCATCGGCTGCGACAGTTGCATGGGCTACTGCCCCACCGGCGCCATCTACGGCGAGACCGGCGAACCCCACAATATCCCCCATGTCGAAGCCTGCATCAACTGCGGCCAGTGCCTCACCCACTGCCCGGTCTCGGCCATCTACGAAGAACAGTCCTGGGTTCCGGTCATCGAACAAAAGCTCAAGGATAAAAACGTCAAGGTCATCGCCATGCCGGCCCCGGCCGTGCGCTACGGCCTGGGCGACTGCTTCGGCATGCCCGTGGGCGCGGTGACCACGGACAAGATGCTCGGAGCCTTGCAAAAGCTCGGCTTCGACCACACCTGGGACAACGAGTGGACCGCCGACGTCACCATCTGGGAAGAAGGCTCGGAGTTCGTCGGCCGGCTCACCAAAAAGATCGACAAGCCCCTGCCCCAGTTCACCTCCTGCTGTCCCGGCTGGCACAAGTACGTCGAGACGTTTTATCCCGAGCTCTTCCCCCACATGTCCACCTGCAAGTCCCCCATCGGGATGCTCGGCTCCCTGGCCAAGACCTACGGCGCGGACACCATGAAATACAAGCGCGCCGACGTCTTCACCGTCTCCATCATGCCCTGCACGGCCAAGAAATACGAAGGCATGCGCCCGGCCAACTGGTCCAGCGGCTACCAGGACATCGACGCCACCATCGACACCCGCGAACTGGCCTACCTGTTCAAGAAAGCCGGCATCGACCTCAACACCGTGGCCCCGGGCCAGCGCGACGCGCTCATGGGCGAGTCCACCGGCGGCGCCACCATCTTCGGCGTCACCGGCGGCGTCATGGAGGCGGCCCTGCGCTACGCCTACCAGGCCGTCACCGGCAAGGCCCCAGAGAGCTGGGACTTCAAGGCCGTGCGTGGCCTTAAGGGCCTCAAGGAAGCCACGGTCAACGTGGGCGGCACGGACGTGAAGGTGGCCGTGGTCCATGGGGCCAAACGGTTCGCCGAGGTCTGCGAAGTGGTCAAGGCCGGCAAGTCGCCCTGGCATTTCATCGAGTTCATGGCCTGCCCGGGCGGTTGCGTCATGGGCGGCGGCCAGCCCATCATGCCTACCGTGCTGCAGTCCATGGATCGCCGCACCACCAAGTTCTACGCCTCGCTCAAAAAACGTCTGGCCCTGTACAACGAACAAAAAGCCTAAGGAGCAAGCCATGACTTTCATCGCTTCGACCCGTCGCGGCTTCCTCAAAGCCGCTTGCGTGCTTACCGGCGGCGCCCTCATAGGGCTTCGCATGACCGGCAAGGCCGTGGCCGCCGCCCGGCAGCTCAAGGACTACATGACCGACCGCATCGACGGCGTGTACGGGGCCGACGCCAAGTTCCCCGAGCGGGCCTCCCAGCAAAACGGTCAGGTCCAGACCTTGTACAAGAACTTCCTGGACCATCCCATGAGCCACAAGGCCGAGCAGCTTCTGCACACCCATTGGGAAGACCGCTCCAAGAACATCAAAAAACTCCAGACCGCCGGCAACTACCCCAACCCCCGGGCCAAGGAATTCGCCGGAACCACCTACCCCTACGAATAGCCCCGCCCCGGCGGCGTCGGCGAACCTGCGGCAAGGGCCTGTGCCTGCCCCAAGGGTTCGTCGGCTCCGCGCATGACGCAAATTTCATGGACAATTGCCGCCCCTTGGGTTGCAACCGGCCCCGCCAGTGACTAGAGGGGTACGGTTCGCCCCGGCGCGCCGGCTCAAATGCCTCGCCCGGGGACCGGGCCGCCCCGCGCGGCCAACCGCAACCAGGAGCCTTCCATGTCCGCAACCAAACGGCGCTTTCTGGCCGATCTCTGGACGCTGACCAAGCCCTATTGGAAAAGCGAGGAGCGCCTGAAATCCGGCCTGCTCCTTGCCGTCATCGTCGGCATGAGCCTGGGCATCGTCTATCTCAACGTGCTGTTCAACGAATGGAACAACCTCTTTTACAATTCGCTCCAGGAAAAAAATCTCGACGAGTTCTTCCGCCTCTTCGGCCGCTTCGCCATCCTGGCCACCCTGTTCATCATCGTGGCCGTGTATCGGATCTATCTGCGCCAGATGCTGCAAATCCGCTGGCGGCGCTGGCTCACCGAACGCTACGCCGCCATGTGGCTGACCCACCGCAACTACTACCGCCTGCGCTTCTCCCCAAACGGAGCCGACAACCCCGACCAGCGCATCAGCGAGGACATCGGCGGCTTCGTCGAACAAACGCTCTCCCTGACCCTGGGCTTTATCGAATCCGTGGTTTCCCTGGCCTCGTTTTCCGTCATCCTGTGGAACCTCTCGGGCGAGATCCACATCCTGGACATCCAACTGCCCGGCTCCATGCTCTGGGCCGCCGTGCTCTACGCCGGATTTGGCTCGTTTCTCACCCACTACATCGGCCGGCCGCTCATTCGCCTCAACTTCCTCCAGCAGCGCTACGAGGCCGACTACCGCTACAATCTCGTGCGTGTGCGCGAAAACGCCGAACCCATCGCCCTTTACGGCGGCGAAACCCAGGAAGCCGGCAATCTCTCCGGCCGCTTCAGCCACGTGGTCGCCAACTGGTGGGCCATCATGCGCCAGCAAAAGCGCCTGACCTGGTTTTCCGCCGGCTACTCCCAGGCCGCCGTCCTGTTCCCCTTCCTGGTGGCCGCGCCGCGCTATTTCTCCGGGGCCATCCAGCTCGGCGGCCTCATGCAGACCGCCTCGGCCTTCAACCACGTCCAATCGTCCCTGTCCTGGTTCATCGAAGCCTACACCCAGCTGGCCCAGTGGCGCGCCACCGTGGATCGACTCACCGGCTTCGCCCACGCCCTGGCCGAACTCGAAGCGGCCAAGGACGCCGGTTTTACCCGCACCCCCGCCCCGGCCGGCCAAGCCCTGGCCCTGACGGACGCCAGCCTGTCGCTGCCCGACGGCCGCAGGCTGCTCACCGACGCCGCCCTGGCCGTGGCCCCGGGCGAACGCGTCATGATCGCCGGCCCGGCCGGCTGCGGCAAATCCACGCTCTTTCGGGCCATCGGCGGCCTGTGGCCCTACGCCGCCGGAACCCTGGCCCTGCCGGCCGAGGGCCGCAGCCTATTTTTGCCCCAAAAACCCTACCTGCCCATCGCCTCCCTGGCCGCCACGGTGGCCTACCCCGACGCCCCGGATATCTACGGCGAGGCGCGCATCGCCGCCGTGCTCACCGACTGCGGCCTGGGCCATCTGATTGCGCTGCTGGGCGAGGAACGCCACTGGAGCCAGGAGCTGTCCTCGGGCGAACAGCAACGCCTGGGCTTTGCCCGGGCCATCCTGCTGGCCCCGGACCGGCTTTTCTGCGACGAAGCCTCATCGGCCTTGGACGAAGCCTCCCAGAAGGAACTCTACGGCCTGCTGGTGGAGCGTCTGCCCAAGACCACCATCGTGAGCATCGCCCACCGGCCGTCCCTTGCCGCCTTCCACCACCGCGTCGTGCGTTTCGTGCCCACCGATCCGGCCGCCGCCGAATCTGTCTACCGCCTGGAAGCCGCCACCGCATGAACGCCCTGCACAATCTCGATCTGTTTGCCCAGGCCACGCTCTCCATCGTGCTGGAGGCCGTGCCGTTTCTGCTGCTGGGGTCCGTGGCCTCGGGGCTGGTTGAAGCCTACGTGCCCCGCGACCGCTTGACGCGGCTTTTGCCCAAGGGCCGGCTGGCCTCCACCCTGGTGGGCCTTGGCATCGGCGCGCTGACCCCGTGCTGCGAATGCGGCGTGGTCTTTCTGGCCCGCCGGCTCATCGGCAAAGGCGTGCCGCCCGGCGCGGCGGTCGCCTTCATGCTGGCCGCGCCGGTCATCAATCCCGTGTCGCTTTTAGCCACCCTGGTGGCCTTCCGGGGCGATCCGACCATGGCCATCTGGCGCTGCGTCCTGGTCATCGTCGCCGGCCTTGTCGTCGGCTACTGGGCCGGCGGCCGCGACGCTCTGTCGCTCCTGCGCGATCCCGCCGCCGCCGCCCCGGCCTGCGGCTGCGGCCATGACCACGGCCCCGAAGGCCACGCCCACCACCACGGGCCGGCAACCCTTCCGGGCACGCCCTTCGGGTCCCTCGCCGACGCCCTGCCCCTGGCCGCCGTCATCCCCAACCGCCGCGACAAGGTCGCCTCAGCCATGCGCCACGCCATGGCCGACTTCCTGGACATGGCCAAGGTGCTGATCCTGGGCTCCATGGTGGCGGCGGCGTTTAAGGCCTATGTCCCTGTTTCCGTGGTCATGGCCCTGGAAAACGACCTCGTCCTGGCCATCCCGGGCATGATGGCCCTGGCCGTGGTGCTCTCGCTGTGCTCCCAGGCCGACGCCTTCGTGGCCGCCTCGTTTTCCACCTTCCCGGCCGCGGCCAAGCTCGCCTTCCTGGCCCTGGGTCCCATGCTCGACCTCAAGCTCCTGCTCATGTGGCGGCAGGTGTTCACCCCGCGCCTGACCCGGGTGCTCGCCATTGTTCCAGCCGCCATCGTCTTTGTCGCCTGCGTCATCTACGGCATCATCACCGGAGGCGCGTCATGACAGGGCTTCTCGCCTCCCTGGCCGCCCGCTGCGACGGCCTGGCCATGCTGGCCCTGGCCGGGTTCATGGGCTGGCTGGCGACCATCGGCAATTACTGGATGTACTTAAATCCCAAGTTCAAGCCGGTCACCCTTGCCGCCGCCGTGGTCCTGGCCGTGCTGGGGGCCTACGCAACCCTGCGTCCCGTGG
Organism: Solidesulfovibrio carbinolicus; assembly: GCF_004135975.1. Taxonomy (NCBI): domain Bacteria; kingdom Pseudomonadati; phylum Thermodesulfobacteriota; class Desulfovibrionia; order Desulfovibrionales; family Desulfovibrionaceae; genus Solidesulfovibrio; species Solidesulfovibrio carbinolicus. The sequence continues at coordinate 3,338,976 of NZ_CP026538.1, forward strand.
CCAGGGCGAGCCTTGGCCGGGGCCTATGCTACCTCGCCCTGGCCTGCCTCGTGTGGTTCTCCGAAGGCGGCCTGCAAACACTCTCGGCCAACGACGACAGCGACGTTTTCAGCGTCGCGCCCAGCCTGCCCCCCCCCGAAATCGCCCCGGTCCCCGAACGCCTGCGCGCCAGCGGCCAGGACTACGTCCCCATCAACACCGGCGAACTTTACGACGTGGCCGCCAAAGGGCCCGGCCCCGCCTTCGAGCGCCCTTACGCCGTGCGCGGCTTCGTCCACCGTAGTCCCGAACTCGACGCTCAAGGGGAGTTCGTCCTCTACCGACTGGCCGTCTGGTGCTGCTTTGCCGACGGCACGGCCGTGGGGTTTCGCGTGAAAACGCCGCCCGGCCAGGAACCGCCGGCCGACAAAAGCTGGGTCATCGCCTACGGCCATCTGGCCGTCATCCCGGAAAACGACCGCCAGGACATCATCCTGCCCGGCATGAGCTTTTCCTCGGTATCGGCGGCGGCGCTGCTGGCGACGGATACGGTGGAAGCCAAGGAACTGATCCCGGAAGAAACGTACATGTTCGAATGGCGGCAGGCCGAGCCGTACGCGTTTTGAGGGAAGGGAGATGGAGACGGTAGAGGGAGAGAGAGCGTAAAGCCGAAGATTGGGGCGCTGCCCCAAGCCCCGCCGGGGGCCTCAGGCCCCCGGACCCCCGACCTGGGGTTGGACGGACGGGCGGGGGTGATGTCGGTGGGCGGCGGCCCGAGTCTTGAGCAAGAACTCCTGGACTAGCTCAAAACAAAAGCCCAACCTGCCTTCAGCAGCGTCATAGCCCTATTCACCCAATTTTCCCATACCGTGTAGCCCCGGGCGAACCGGGTCGTTGAAATTTTTGGGCCGTCGAGCACCCGGCGACAGCCGGGCGCATCGACGGCCCAAAAATTACAACGACCCACGCGGCGCAGCCGCCAGCGCTTGCGCGCCCAAGGAGTCTTACAAACTCCCAACCACTGACGCGCCCCCTCCCTTTACCCAACCCAGGCGGGGTTTCCAAAGGGGCTCAGCCCCTTTGGCCGCCGGAGGCATTCTTCCTTCTAACTCCCCGTCGCCTCGGCCTTTCTTCGCGGCACGACGATATGAAACTGCGTCCCTTCCCCAGGCTCGGACGTCAGGTCGATGCGGCCGCCGTGCTTTTTCACCACGTCGTTGGCGATGAAAAGCCCCAGGCCCGTTCCTTTCAAACCCTTGGACGAGAAGAAGAGCGTGAAGGCTTTTTCCCGGGTTTCCTGGGACATGCCCATGCCGTTGTCGGTGATGTCGAAGGTGACGGCGTCGGCGTCGGCGCTGGCCTTGAAGCTGATGGCGTGGGTGTCCTTGGCGGTATCGGCGGTGCAGGCGTCGATGGCGTTTTCCAGGATATTGACCAGGGCGGCGGACAGGTTGGCCGTGTCCAGGTCGGCCGTGCCGAGGTCGGGCGGGATGTCGCAGGTAAAGACGATCTTTTCCCGGGCGGCCTTGGGTTCGACGATCTGGGCGACGTTTTGCGCCAGGTGGCTGACGTCCACGGGGTCGCCGGCCATGTCGCGGGATTTGGCGTAATACAGGACGTTGAGCACGAGGTTTCGCACCCGGCCGACCAGGGATTTGATGGTGTCGCCGGCGTCGGTGATGCGCGTCATGTCCTGGCGTTTGATGCCGGATTCCAGGCGGTAGACGCCGCCTTCCAGGGCGGTGAGCATGCCTTTGACGCCATGGGAGATGGAGCCGAGCATAAGCCCCAGCGAAGTCAGGTGATCTTGAAGTTCGCGGATCTGGGTGATGTCGGTGGACAGGGCCATGACCTCGACGACCTCGCCCTGGGCGTTGCGGATGGGGGCGGAGAAGGTCAGCACGTTTTTGGTGCGTCCGTCGCGGCAGGTGACCACGGCTTCGAGGCTGTGGGCCGTGCCGTCCTCGAACGTCGCGTCCACCGGGCAGTCCGGGCAGGGCGTGTCGCGGTGGCGGAAGACTTCATGGCACAGCTTGCCCACGCCTTCGCCGAAATCCTGTTTGAAAAGCGTATTGTTGGCCACGATGCGGTAGTCGCGGTCGCGCACGGCGATATAGCAGGGCGTGGCCTCGAACAGGTCCATGTACTTCTGCTGGGTGACCCGCAGTTCTTCCTGGAGGCGTTTGATTTCGCTGACGTCCACGGCCAGTTCCAGGACAAGCTCCACCTTGCCGTCGCGCTCGCCGATGGGCGAGGTATGGACCATGACGGGCAGTTCGCGGCCGTTTTTGCAGAGCATGGTCTCGCGCGAGCGTTGGCCCTTGCCGGTCTCGAAGGTCTTCCAGACCGGGCCGTCGAAGCCGCGAATGGCTTGGCCCACGTAGACTTCCCAGCTGTGGTGGCCGACCATGTCGCCCAGGCGTTCCTTATAGAGCTGGTTGGTGGCGACCACGGTGAGCGAGCGGTTGTGCACGGCCACGAAGCACGGCATCTCATTGAAATAGCCGGCCTTGTCGCCAAAATCCTCGGACAGGCAGGAGATGGCCTGGCACATGGTTTCGACCATTTCGCCGGCGGCCAGCTGGCGTTCGAGTTCGATGACGCGACGGGACTTTTCCTGGACGAGCTTTTCGAGATTCTGGGTGTACTGCTTGAGTTCGCGGCGCAGGATGATCTTTTCCTCCACGCGCTTGAGCGCCGCGTCGAGGATGTCGTGGTTGATGGGCTTGGTGACAAAGTCGGCGGCGTCGTACTGCAGGCAGCCGATGGCGAGATCCATGTCGCCGTGGCCGGAGATCATGACGACTTCGGTTTCGGGCGATTTGGCCTTGATGTGCTTGAGCAGCTCCAGCCCGTCCATGACCGGCATCTTGATGTCGGTGAGCACGATGGAGGGCGCAATGGCATCGAACATTTCCAGGGCCTGAACGCCGTTTTCAGCGGCGTGGACCTCATAGCCCAGGTCGGCGAGGAACATGCCAAGGAATCGGCGGATGTCCTCCTCGTCGTCGACGAGCAACAGGCGTTCGCTCATGGCCGTGGTCCTTGTCGCCTTGGCCGCCGGGCCGGCGGCGGTCGGACGAGACCGGAGACCGGCAGGCGTCCGGCGGTTTCGGGAAGGCCCGAAACGCGTCGGCGTTGCCTGGACCGCGCAGGCGGTCGGGGCGAGCCAAGCCGCGTGTTTGGCTCAAAACCGTCCCCGGGGCGCGGCGGGTTGGCCGCGCCCCGGGGGACGGGTTTAGGAGCCTATGGTTTCGCGCACGAGATCGAGCAGTTCCTTTTGTTCAAAGGGCTTGCTCAAGGACCCCACGGCGTTGGGGATCACGTACTTGAGCCCCGTGTGGCCGGTAATGACGATGATGGGGATGTTGGCGTAGGTCTTGCCCCGCTGCAGCGCCCGGTTGAACCACGGCCCGGTCTTGTCCGGCATCTCGATGTCCAGCGTGATCAGGTCGGGCGTATGGGCGGCCAGCACTTCCAGGGCCTTTTCCCCGTTTTCGGCGACGATGGTCTCGTAGCCGTTGTCGGTGAGCAGAGTCTCCAGGTATTCCCGGATATTGGGATCGTCGTCCACGATAAGGATGGTCTTGGGCATGTTTCCCTTTCTCCTTTTGCGTCCCCGGGAGGTTGTGGGGGCTTACGCCTCGGCCGCCTGGGGCAGCTTGTCGGGACGGTTGACGCTCACCACGGGGCAGGTGGCCCGCACGATGACCTGTTCCAGGGTGCTGCCGAAGGGCCGTTCGTCGGGATCGACGTCGCGGGCGTGGTGGGCCATGACGATGAGGTCGGCCTGGCGTTCACGGGCGAACTTGACGATTTCGACGTAGGGCGTGCCCTCCCATACCTCGGAAGTATATCTTTTGAAATCCCCGAGTTGGGTGGCGTATTCGTGGTGCAGCCGACGGCGGGACTCGGCCAGTTTGGCCTCGATGCCGTCCTGGGTCAGGGCGATGGGCGACTGGAAGCGGCTCAAATCCACGCAGTGGAACATGTGCAGCTCGCCGTCCACGGCCTTGACCACGGTCTTGGCGAACTGGAAGGCCGACTCGGATGCCTTGGAGAAGTCCGTGGCAAACACGATGTTGGAGAATCCGCCCCAGAAGGAAGCGGACGGACGGCTGACGGTCAGCACCGGGCAGCGGGCGGCCTTGGCCACCTTGCGCAGGTTGTCGCCGACCACGCCGCGTTTGTAGAAGCCGGACTGCTGGCCTTCGGACGGACCGCACAGGACGATCATGTCCACGTCCTTGGCCCGGGCGATGCGCAGCACCTCGCGGGAGGGAACGCCCACGGCCACTTCGATCTCCACGCCCGGCAGGGCTTCGAGCTGCTTGGCGTAGGTGGTGCGCAGCTCTTCGGCCACGCCTTCCAGGTATTCGGCGTCGGCATCGACTTCCTCGCCGGTGCGGGTGTCGATGACGAGATTGCTGTCGCCCTTGCCCGGGATGCCGAGCACGTGGAAGAGCGTCAGCGTCGAGCCGTACTGGCGGGCCATGTCAAAGGCCACGCGGGCGGCGCTGTCGCATTCCGGCGAACCGGTTGTCGCAAACAGGATCTTATTGAACATTCCAAACCCCTATTTCGTGTTAGAGGTGGAGGTTGCGTGCGGTTAGGCGCACCTCTTCCCTATTCCTCGTCGCCGTCGTCCTCGTCCTTGGGCTTGAGGTGTTCGGGCACGATGACCATTTTGAGCAGCAGCGGCTTGAGGAAGCTCCAATCGATGTGGATATGGTACTCTTCCTCAAGGTCGCGAATGGCGTCCCAGCAGTTGTGGCAGGGCGCGATGACCAGCTTGGCCCCGGTGGCCAGGATCTGGTCGCGCTTGGTGAGAAGCGCCTTGTTGCGCATTGGCCGGAACTTGCCGATGCCGTTGAAGCCGCCGCCGCCGCCGCAGCAGTAGTTATGCTCTTTGTTGGGCGTCATTTCAACGAGATAGCCCGGTTCGACGAGATAGGACAGGATCTCGCGGGCGGTCTCGGCCAGACCCCAGTTGCGGATGTAGTTGCAGGAGTCCTGATAGGTGACAGTCTGCTTGATCCGCTTGGCCGGGTCGATCTTGAGCTTGCCTTCGCGAAGGGCCTCGGCCACCCACTGGACGTAGTGGATGTAGGGCGCGGGCGGCTGGCCGTCGGGACGACCGGCCCAGAAGGGGCCTTCGATGACCGTGGCCCGGTGGGCGTGGCCGCATTCGGTGCCGATGACCCGCTTGGGCTTTAAGCGCTCGATGGCCGCGTAGACGTTTTCCACCTGCAGCTTGCAGGCTTCCCAGTCGCCGGCGAACATGGACAGGCTGGTCTGCTCCCACCCTTCGCTGGGCACGGTCCAATTTTCCCCGGCGATGTGGAACAGGATGGCCGCCTCGGCCAAGTCCTCGGGGTAGTGCTTGGGCTCGCGGGCGTTGCAGGTGTACATGATGTCCGCGTCTTCCTTGTCGACGGGGATCTCAAGACCCGGCCAATCGTCCTGCTGCTCCTCGGCCATCCATTCGCACGTCTCCACCCAATCCTCGGTGGTGACGTCCATCTGGGCGCGGTAGACGCGGTGCATGCCCGCGCCGATCTTGAGTTCCCAGGGCACGAACCCCTGGGAATAGAGCAGGCCGCGGGTGTAGCCCATCATGACGCCCATATCGATGCCGTGGGGGCAATACATGGCGCAGCGGTTGCAACAGGTGCACTGGGACCAGGCCACTTCCATGGCATGGCGCATGAACGCGTTGTCCACGTCGCCCTTGCGGCGGATGATCTCGCCCAAGGTGGTCTGAATCTTGTACGACGGCACCTGCTCGGGCTTGCAGTCGTTGACCAGATACAGAAAGCAGGAGTCGGCGCACAAGCCGCACCGGGCGCAGATGTCGAGCCAGGTTTTCGTGCGCGATTTGCAGGTTTTCTGGATGGTTGCCCACAGTTTTTCGCGGTCAACCTCCAGCGACAGCATTTCCTCGTAGTATTTCGTGCCGCGCGTATCGGAGAGCAGAGCCTTGAGCTCCTCCTCCGTCGTGATCGGCCGCTTATTACAATAAATCCCTTCAGGCATGACGTGTCACTCCTTGGCGATATCCCGCCGGCCGGTTTACCAGACGATGCCGCTGCCGCGCTGACCGCCGCGCTTGGTGCCGAAGTCGATCCCGATCTGGGCCCGGGAACAGAAGAACAGCACGGCGTGGGACAGCTTGGTGAACGGCACGGCGATGAGCCAGATTTCGCCGGTGATGATGTGGGCGAGCAGCCACCCGTTGCCGTCGCCGCTCTGGTGGGCGGCCACGAAGCCGGTGACCAGGGGGGCGAGGCTGATGGCCATGATCCCCAGATCCTGGCGGGTGGTGATGATGCGCACTTCGCTTAAGCCGAAGCGGCGCAACAGGATGAACAGGCCGGCCAGAACGGCCAGGATGGTCAGGATGTCGGCCAGCCCGTCGGGCATGGTCGGCCAGGACACGCCGAAGCGCTCGGCCACGATCATGACGTGGGCGTAGAGGAAGATCGGCACGATGACCAGGCCGATGTGCAGCAGGAAGAAGGCCGTGGCAAAGACCGGCTTGGCCCGCCAGCTGCACGAGGCAAAGGGAATGAGCCAGTGGAAGATGGACTTCAGCGCCCCTTTGACGGCCAGATCGGGTTTGTGGCCGTAGGCCACGCGGTCAAGCTGCCAGTTGAGGCCCTTGACGTACATATAGGCGCGCCAGGCGCAGCCGAGGATGCATATGGCGAACGACAGCCACAGCATCGGACCCGTCAGGAATGCATACATTGGTGTTCTCCTTGGCGATCGCGGTCCGATCAGCCTAGTAGCGGCGTTTACGCTCTTCCTTGTCCGTGAGGAAGTGCCAGAATCCGACGAAGCAGATCAGCACGACGCCCATGAGGACGTAGGTGATGCTCTTGTTGTGGAGCATCAGGTCTTGCAACGTATTGAACATGGCTGTTCCCCTGTCCTAGTGGGACGAGTCTTTGTAGGCCGGATGCACGTAGAAGATGGGCATCCGGGTGACGATGAACCGGAAGGCGATGACGCCGATGGTGACCACGAACAAGGAGATGATGATCTCGCCCGCGCTCGGGAAGTAGCGGTCAACGCTGGGCAGCTGCCAGTTAAAGGCCACCAGGCTCACGTTGAACCGATTGAGCACGATGCCGAGCACCGTCCACAGGGCGGTGAACCGGGCGAGCTTCAAGTTGCGGTCGCGGTAGGCCACGGCGTAGGCATAGCACGGCAGGGCCACGAAGCCGACGACCTCGACCAGCCACCAGGCGCCGTAACCGGTGCCCAGGAACTGCCAGCGGTTGTCCATGGCCAGGCCCAGGAGCTTCATGGCCAGGTAGCCGGCCATGATCCAGGCGGCCGCCTTGGAGAAGGCCATCTGCAGGTCTTCGTAGCCAAGGTTGTATTCGTCGTCCATCTTGTGATGGAAGTGCTTGTGCGACAGCGTTCCCTCGAAGATGACCATGGACATGCCGGCGAACATGCTGGACATGAAGAACATGACCGGCAGGTACGGCGTGTACCACAAGGGGTGCAGCTTGGACGGGGCGATGAGATACAGCGCGCCCAGCGAGCTCTGGTGCAGGGTCGAGAGGATGACGCCCAGGATGGTCAGGCCCATGGTCAGCTTGACCAGGATGTCGCGGTACTTGTCAAATCCCCGCTTCCACTCCAGGGCGGCCGGCAGGTATTCGAGGAACAGCACCGTTAAGTAGATGAACACGCACAGACCGACTTCAAACAGGATGGACGTGGTCCCCTGCTGGTAGAAGATCGGGTACGGCAGACGCCAGGGGCGGCCGACGTCGTAGTTGAGGGCAAACACGACCAGGGCGTAGCCCAAAAAGGCCGTCAGGATGGCCGGGCGCACCGCGCCGTGAAAGCGCTTGAACCCGAAGATGTAGCAGGCGGCCGAGGTGGTATAGCCGCCGGCGGCCAGGGCGACGCCGCACAGCAGGTCAAACCCGATCCAGATGCCCCAGGGGTTGTTGTCGGAGAGGTTGGTCACCGCGCCCAGGCCCATGGTGAAGCGCATGATGGTGACCACCACGCCGGCGGCCAGGATGATGCCGGCGACGATGTTCCAGGGAGTGAAAAGCGTCCCTTTCTGAGTTTCCGTCGACATTACGCGTCCTCCCCTTCTTCGCCGGCCTTGGCGGCGGCTTCCAGGGCCTTTTTGACCTCGACCTCGATGCGCCGCTTGTTAGCCACCTCGGCCTTGGCCAGTTCCTCGGAGAGCTTGGCTTCGGCGTCGGCGCTGGCCTTGGCGATGGCGGCCGAGACGGCGGCCTGCTTCTCGGACTCGGCGATCTTCTCCTTGCGCTTGCTGATGGCGTAAAGCCCGGTCAAGAGCACCGGCCAGATGCCGGCCACGGCCGGCACGGCGGCCAGGGCCCCGGAGGTCAGCTCCGGCGCGGAGGTGGTGCCGAGGTTTTCGTCCATGCCCAGGGCGGCAAAGGACGGCTTGGGCGCGATGGTCAGCCAGCTCGTGCCGCCCATCTCGCGCTCGCCGTAGACATGCTCGACGTAGCGTCCGGGATTGCCGCCGATGCGGTCCCAGGCCAGGTTGAGCAGTTCCCGGCGCTTGCCGAAGACAAGGGCTTCCTTGGGGCAGGCCTCGACGCAGCCGGGCAGCTTGCCTTCGAGCAGGCGCGGCTGGCACATGGTGCATTTCATGACCCGGGGAGTGAAGGCCTTGTCGTACTCGTAGGCCGGGATGTTGAACGGGCAGGCCACCATGCAGTAGCGGCAGCCGACGCAGACGTCGGGGTCGTAGACCACCGCGCCGGTTTCGGACTTCTTAAACGCCGCCACGAAGCAGGCCGAGGCGCAGGCCGGCTCCATGCAGTGGTTGCACTGGATCTTGCGGAAGACCGGCGGCTTGCCGGCATCCGGGACGTACTTGTTGACGATGGTGTAGGTTTTGGCGTCGGTGCGGCGCGTGGCGTCGAGCACCGTCAGATCGTCAAAGGCCTTGGCGGGCTTGGGCAGGTCGTTGACCTGGTTGCAGGCCGCTTCGCATTTGCGGCAGCCGATGCAGCGCGAGGCGTCGAAGAGCACGCCGCCCGCGTTGGGCAGTCCCTTGACGTCGCCAAGCGACGCGGCCTTGGCCGTCGCGCCGGAGCCCAGGGTGACGCCGGCCGCGCCCAGAAGGCCCAGAAAGTGTCTACGTTTCATTGTAGCGAGACCTCTGCTGGTTTGGGTCCTATTGCTTCTTTTCCTTGTGGCAACCGGCGCAGTCCGTGGCGGCAGGCACGGGCTTGGCGCCCGGAGCCTTGCTGACGACCTTGCCCTCGATGCCCATTGCCTTGTGACAGCCCATGCACTGGTTGTGGTAGGCGGCCTTGAGCGCCGGACGGGCGGAGGCGGTAGTCGTTTCGACGGCCTGGTGGCAGTTGCCGCAACGCGGCGGCGTCTTCGAGGCCGGGCTGTTGTGGTGGCAGCCCTGGCACACGGCGGCGTCGGTGGCGTGGAAGGCCCCGGCCAGCTTGCTGTCCTTCATGCCGTCGAGCATGGCCTGGACGATCTGGCGGTGGGGCAGGACCGACGGCTCGTAGTCCTTGGACAGGGACCCGATGGTCACGGTCTGGGGGATGTCCTCGACCGGGAAGGTCGTGGTCACGTCGCGCTTGCCGGCCAGCAGCTTCTTGGCCAGGTCGGCTTCGGCGGCGGCGGTGTCGGCGCTGGCCGGCTTGGCCATCATGGAGGTCATGGCCTCCTGCAGGGCGGCGTCGCCGGGCACGTGGCAGGAACCGCACTTGTCCACCCCGCCGATGCCCTTGGGCATGGGGTCGTGGCAGCCGGCGCACTCGGGCTTTTTCTGGGCCACGGCGTGGCAACCGGCGCAGCTCTGGGTCGCGCCGACGTTGTGCATCGCGCCTTCCAGGGTCACGAATCCGCCTTCCTTCACGCCGGCCGGGGTGTGGCACTTGGCCGAACAGGAGGACAGGGCGGCGTGGTGGCAGGACACGCAGGTCTCGCTCTTGGCTTCGTGGTACTTGTGGTCAAAGGGCACGGCGGGCATGCCGGCATAGGGCTTGCCCGGAGTGGCCATGGAGGTCTGGACGGCGGCCGGACGCACCATGACGTAGTCGGGCTGGCCGCGCTTGATGCGCAGGTCCGCGCCCTGGGGAACTTTCTTTAAGGACGTCTCGGCGATGGCCTTCTGATCCAGGGGGCCATGGCAGCCGGCGCAGGTGACCGGGCCGGTGGGCACGTCCTTGCCGGCGGCGGCCGCGGCCTTGTGGCAGGTCACGCATTCGCCGTGGGCGGCCAGGCGCAGGGAGCGGATCTCCTTGGGCTGGCGGTTTTCCACCACGGTGGTCGTCTCGCCGTGGCAGTACGAGCAGGAACCGGGGACCTCTTCCGGCTTGGGCGCGGGAACGGTCTTGCCGGTCTTCTCGCTGAAGATGTGGTGACAGGCGCCGCACTTGTTGTCGGCTTTTTCCTGGGTGGCGGCGTGGCGGTAATGCAGCCGCTTGTCCACGACCAGGGGCTGCCAGTTGGAGGCCACGTCAGGCGTGGCGTTGTGGCAGCCTTTGCACTGGACGTCGGTGGGGCCGGTCTTCTGGCCGGCGGCCGCCATGTCCTTGTGACAGCTGATGCAGTTGTTGTGGTAGTTGTCGCGCAGCTTCTCGCCGGATACAGGCTTGCCCTGGCTCATGTATCCGAGCTGCATCACGCCGTCCTTGTCGGACAGGTGACAGGTGCCGCACTCTTTCTTGTAAAAGTCTTTCTGCTTGCCCAAAGCCGTGGTGTGCTTGTCGTGCAAAAACGCCACGGTGGGTTGCGACAATTTGCCGTAGGCCTTCATTGCATCGATGGTGACGATGTCGGCCCGCTGCTTGTCGCTGACCGGCTGGGCGGCGGTGGCCCGGCCCATCGGCAAAGCGGACAAGCCGCCAATGCCGCAAATGGCCAGGACGGCCAGCAGCTGTCTCATGCGCCGTTTTCCGTTTTTCATACCTTCTTCGACCCTCTGCTTACGTGTTGCTTTCGCCCTTCCCCAGGTTGGCAATAGACGTACTGCTCCTGCCCTCGCACCTCCCTTGGCCCGCGGTCAAAATCATGGACTTGCGATCCAGAACGCAACCCGGCGACAGGCTTGGCGAAAACTGCCTATTGACAGTGCCCGCCAAGTTTGTCACGAGTTGCAAAACTTGCGTGACAATAAAGTTAGCCGCTTTTGTGAAAATTGTCACCTCATTTTTTCTTTTCGTGATAAACGAAACCCGGAGGCCACGTTGAGCGGCATTGACCTGGAGCACGTCCTGGGGGATATGGGACAGCCCATGCACGACCACGACACCACGCCCCCCATCGAGGCGAACGAACCCAATTTTCTCACGGTCGAGCAGATGCGCTGCCTGGACGCCGCCTTTGCCGCCTGGGTGGCCAAGGCCAAGGGCAAACGGTCGGTGGTCTCCCGCAACCGCACGCGACTGGTCTTTTTGCTGCTGCGCTATACCGGAGCGAAATTGGGGGAAATTCTGGCCATCGACGACCAGAAGGACTTTGTCCTGGCCTGCCGCAAGGTGCTGCTTGGCGGCGGCCGCGACACCGACGCCAAGCCCCGGCGCGAGGTCTATCTGCCCGGAGAGCTCCACGCCGAACTCAAGCAACTCCTGCGCGACCCGGATTACACCCCGCACCGGGGGGGAATTTTCCATCTCGACCAGGGCTACGTCCGCCGGGTCATCTACGACCGGGCCAGCGAAGCCGGCATTCCCAAGCACCTGGCCAACCCCAACACCCTGCGCCGCTCCCGGGCCGTGGAACTGCTGCAAAACGGCGTGCCCCTGACCGTGGTCCAGCGCATCCTGGGGCATCTGACCGCCAACTCCACCGCCGCCTTCCTTGATCTGCCCGAGGAAGAGCAAAAGCGCCTGGAAAAGCATTTCCTCGACCGGGAAAACCGCCGGGCGGCCGGGCAGTACAACACCTTTTTCGGCAAGATCGCCGCCATCGAGGCCGGCGAGATCCAGTCGCGCCTGACCGTGCGCACCTTGGGCGGCCACGACCTCACGGCGGTCATTTCCACCAAGAGCCTGGAAGCCCTGGGCCTGCGCCTGGGCGGGCTGGCCACGGTGCGGGTCAAGGGCGCCCTGCTCGCCCTGGCCGACGCGGCCGAAGCGGGCGTCGCTCCGGACACGCACCCGGCCGAGAACCGGTTTCGCGGCGTGGTCGAACGGGTGACCCGGGGCGCCGACGTCGCCGAGGTGGTGGCCGCCCTGGCCGACGGCACGCGCATTTCCGCTACCCTGGGCCTGGACGCCCTGGCCGAGCTGCGGTTTTGCCAGGGCGACGGCGTCACGGTCCTTGTCAGCGCCTTTTCCGTCATTGTTTCAGCGGGTTGATCACAACACTCGCCTGCGTCCGGCCGCCCTGTTGGCGACCCCGCACAAATACGCTGGTTTTTAGGGGAAATCTGGATTAGGTTCTGGCGTTGCTTTCACACAGGCTTCGCGGCTGGCCGGCCTGCCGCGCCGTCACCGGAGGGTCCGCCATGACGCCTCGCCTGGCCCTGCCCAAGCTCGCCGACCTTGCCGCCGCCTTGCCGCGGCTTTTGCGCTCCATCCGCTGCTCGCTCATCACCAAACTGGCCATCGCCTCGGGCGCGGCCTTGATGCTCTTTTTCTTCCTGTGGTCGTCGCTCAACATCAACGCCATGAAGACCCTGTCCACCGAGGCGGCCATGTCGGACATGGACCGCCTGGGCAACACCATTAACCTCGGCCTGCACTATGCCATGCTCACCTACGCCCCGGATTCCATCCGGGAGATCATCAAGAGCATCAGCACCCAGCAGGGCATCATCTCCATCCGCGTCTACAATAAAAAAGGCCAGATCAAGTATTCCAACCTCCTCTCCGAGATCGACGAGACCACCGACATCAAGGAAGAGGCCTGCTACGTCTGCCACCGCACGACCCCGCCCCAGGTCCACATTCCCCGGCGCGAGCGCACCCGCTTTTTCACCGACGCCTCGGGCCATCCCTGCATCGGCATCCTGCGCCCCATCGAAAACGAACCGTCCTGCGCGGGCGACCCCTGCCACGTCCACCCGGCCGACAAGAAGATCCTGGGCCTACTCGACATCACCGTGTCCCAGGCCGGCAGCGAAGCCATGCTGGCCGGCTACACCGAACGCAATTTCCTGGCCGCCCTGGGCGCGGCCGCCGGCACCTTCCTGGTGCTGTTTCTGTGCACCCACCTTTTGGTCAACCGCCCGGTGCGGGCCATGATCCGGGCCACCAGGGCCATTGCCTCGGGCCGGGGGTTCACGGGCCTTGACCTCAAGCAGTCCGACGAACTGGGCGAGCTGGGCCGGGCCATCGACACCATGGGCCGCGAGGTGTTCGCCAAGCAGTACGAGCTGGTGCGCCAGAAAAACCGCTACCAGGACCTTTTTGAGCACGTGCCCTGCACCATCACCGTCCAGGATAAGAACCTGCGCCTTTTAAGCTACAACCAGGCCTTTGCCGACGAATTCCACGCCCGCCCCGGGGAGTACTGCTACAAGGTCTACAAGGGCCGCGACGAACCCTGCGTCCACTGCCCGGTCATCCGCACCTTCGAGGACGGCCTGCCCCACGTCACCGAGGAGATCACCGTGGACCGCGACGGCTGCCGTCGCACCTTTTTCGTCAGCACCTCGCCCATGACCGACGAATCCGGGGCCATCGCCTCGGTCATGGAAATCAGCCTGGACATTTCCGAGAGCAAGTTCCTGGAAGAGGAGCTGGAGCGTTCCCGCAAAAAGTATCAGGCCATCTTCAGCTGCATCCCCTCGGCGCTTTTCGTGCTGTCCCCCGAGGACCTGACCATCCTGGAATGCAACGCCAGGCCCGAGACCCTCTACGGCTACCAGCCAACGGAACTCCTTGGCCGGCCGTTTCTTTCGCTGTTCGACGAACCCGACGTCGCGCCCTTCGAGGCGGCCATACGGGCGCAGCGCCACATCGACCGGGTGCGCCACCGCCGCAAGGACGGCACGGGCTTTTTCGCCGCCGTGCGCACCTCCTCGGCCGCCTATCCCGGAGCCCAGGTCTACCTGGCCTCGGTCACCGACATCACCAGCCGTCTGGAGACCGAACAGCAGCTCATCCAGGCCAGCAAGATGGCGACCCTGGGCGAGATGTCCACCAGCGTGGCCCACGAACTCAACCAGCCCATGACCGTCATCCAGACCATCGCCGACCTCCTCGTGCGCCGAGTGCGCCGGGGCCAGTGCGTGGACCAGGACACGCTGACCGAAATGGCCGAGGGCATCAGCCGCCACATCGCCCGGGCGACCAGCATCATCAACCACATGCGGGAATTTGGCCGCAAAGCCGACCGCCACGTCGCCGCCGTGTCCCTGGGCGCGGTCATAAGGCGCACCTTTGAGCTTTTTTCCCAGCAGCTCAAGGTCCGCAACATCGAGGTGACCTTCGAGCTGCCGGACGACCTGCCAGACGTGGCCGCCCAGGCCAATCCCCTGGAGCAGGTGTTCATGAATCTGCTGTTAAACGCCCGGGACGCCGTGGACGAACGTTACGGCCAGCAATCCGTGCCCGGGGTCAAGCGCATCGCCATCGCCGCCGGGCTGGACACCGTGGACGGCAGGCAATTCGTGACCGCAAGCGTGGCCGACAACGGTCCGGGCATCGCCCCGGAGGTGGTCGGGCGCATCTTCGAACCGTTTTTCACCACCAAGGAAGTGGGCAAGGGAACGGGGCTCGGGCTGTCCATCAGCTACGGAATCGTCAAGGATTACGGGGGAGACATCGTGGCCGACGCCGCGCCGGAGGGCGGCGCGCGCTTCACCATCCGGCTGCCGGTCTGGCCCGATCCCGGCCAGTCCCCCCAGAGCGAAGCATTCCCGCCCCGCGACTGACGTTTTTCCTTGCCTGTCCCGGCCCATCCGTTTCATAACGGACGCCGACACTAACGCAGCCGGAGGCCCCCATGGCCCATACCATCCTGATCGTGGACGACGATCCGGATATTGTCGCCTACCTCGAGGACGTCTTCACCGACGAAGGCTACCGCACGGTCTCCGCCCGAAACGGCAAGCAGGCCCTGGCCGCCATTGAATCCGAGCGCCCCGACGCCATCACCCTGGACCTGGAAATGCCGGACATGACCGGCCCCAAGTTCAACCGCGCCCTGGAGAAATCCGGCCGCGACATCCCCATCGTGGTCATCACCGGCCATCCCGGCCTCAAATACGTGATCCCCGGAGCCCGGGCCGTGTTCGACAAACCCATCGACCGGCTGGCCTTACTCGCCGCGCTTCGTGATATTCTCGGACAGGACGACAACTAAAAAAAGCCCAGGACAAGCCGTTTTAGGCAAATGGATAATTCACGGTTGGCAGAGGAAGCAATTCGCGTTACAAAACGCCAGGATGCGACGCAGCGCGCCCGGGTAAGCCATCACCCGGGCCAAGCCACAAGGAGACGGGCATGGCCAAGAAAATCATGGTGGTCGACGACGATCCGCAGATCATCTCGTACCTGACGACCCTTTTTGCCGACAACGGCTATGACGTGTGCAGCGCGTCCGACGGCGAAGTCGCCCTTTCGGTCCTCGAAAAAGAGCGCCCCGACTGCATCACCCTGGACCTGGAGATGCCCAACGAATGGGGGCCGCGCTTTTACCGCAAATACAGCCAGAAAGAAGAGTTCAAGCACACGCCGGTCATCGTCATCAGCGGCCTCGACGGCCATGACCAGTCCATCCGCAAGGCCGTGGCCGCCATCCGCAAACCCTTCGAGCCCGAAGCGGTGCTGACGGCCGTCAAAAAGGCCCTGGGCGAGTAGCCGCGCCCCTGCAGAAAGACGACGGTAGTTTTGAAGAAAAGGTAATGGTTTTAAGCTGCTGCCCGAAAAACGCCAGGGGCGGTTTTCGGGGACGCGACACGAAAGTCCAGACCCGCTTTCCGGGTTGTCCCTGGCCGGCCGGTCGCGTCAAGCCCATGCCGCAAGGCGGCTGCAAACGCCCGGAGTCTTCCCGGGCCGCAACAACGCGCTCCAAGGCGGGACCCGGCGGTCCCGCCTTTTTCGGTCTGACCGGCTGCTTGGGTCGGTCCCGGTCGGCTCAAGCAACCTCGGCGTCATCACCCGGACAACGGCCGCCCCTCCCCTCCCCCGCGCCCAGGTCCGGCCCAAGCCCGGTCCAACGCCAATAGGCCGGCGGAATCTCGATATGCATGTCCGCTTCGATCTCGGGCATGTGAAAAAGAAAATAGAGCGACGGGCTGGGCGGCACGCTGTAAAGCCGCCCGGCCATGCGCCGACGGATAAGCCCATCAGGCAGCCCGTACTCCTGGGCCACCGCCAAAATCGCCTCCCCGATCATTCGCATCCCGTCGGCCGAAAACCGCACCGAATGCAGCCGGATCGCATGGGCCGGCCGGCCGTTAAGATAAACCAGCTCCTCGCCGACGCCCGATCCCGGGGCATACTGCTCTGGACGAAACATGAAAGCGCCTCGCGGTTGAAGTTGCGCCCTGGCGGGCGTTTTCTCCGCTTTATTGAAATTGAATTTCAATGTCAACATCTGCCCGCGTCGAGTTCCTCGGATGGGCAGGCCCTTCCCCGCCGCGATTGACAACCATCCGCCAGAGCATCAACTAACCAGGAGCGGCGCAGCCGCTCCGACTTCACCTGCAGCCCGGAGGCGCTCCCATGACCCTCACCCAAACCTATCTCTGCCTGGGCGCGGCCATCGTGGCCGAAGTCGTGGCCACGACCACGCTTAAGACCACCGCCAACTTCACCCGCCTGTGGCCGAGCCTGGCCGTCATCGCCGGTTACGGCGTCTCGTTTTACCTGCTGACCTTCGCCCTGACCGTCCTGCCAACCGGCATCGCTTACGCCATCTGGTCCGGGGTGGGCATCATCCTCATCTCCGCCGCCGGCTGGCTCCTCCACGGCCAACGCCTGGACGCGCCGGCCATCATCGGCCTGGGCCTCATCATCGCCGGCGTGGTGGTGGTCAACGTCTTTTCCAAAAGCATCAGCCACTGACCAGGACCAACCGTTTTAGCCCGCCTCCCGGCCGCACAAACTGCCGGCGTCGCCCAGGCACTTTCGTCCGCCGCCGGCCGCTGCCTCGCCGCCGCCCTCGGCCAAACCCTGCAAAATGCCGCAGTCGGCCACGGGCGTCACGCCGCAACACCGCTCCCGCAACCCGGCCAACTGCTCACGCAAGGCGGCCAGCCGGGCGATGCGCTCGTCCACATGGCCGATGTGGGCGTCCAAAAGCGCCGTCACCCCGGAACAATCCGCCCCGCCGCCATCCTTGACCCCAAGAAGCGTGCGGATCTCGCCAAGGCTCATCTCCAAGGCCCGGCAATTGCGAATAAACGCCAGCCGGGCCAGATGCCCGGCGTCATACAACCGGTAATTGCCCTCGCTGCGGCCCGGCGGCGGCAACAAACCCTCACGCTCGTAATACCGCACCGTGTCCGCCCCGCAGCCCGCCTTTTTGGCCAGTTCGCCTATGCGCATGATGATTATCTCTCTGGTGGTGGAAGATGAGGAAATGCCTCCGGCGGCCGGGAGGGGCTCAGCCCCTCCCGGACCCTCCCGAAAGGGGGACGAGGAGGAGGCGGTGGTTTTTCGGGGCCCGTGAAAAAAAACTTGACCCTGGAGTTGCTCCAAGGTGTCTCATGATCGCGGATGAGGCAAGGAGTTGTTTATGTCCCACGAACATGCCCATGGCCACGGTCATGACCACGAACCCTGCCGCTGCGACGGCCCCAATTCCGGGCTGTCCGGCGCCGCGCCCGGAAACGGGCACGGGCACGAACACGGCGGTGCCGCCGGAACGCTGCTTGGCCCTCTGGCCAAGGCCGACATCTTCCCCTGCTGCTGCGGCGGAGCCTGCGGCGACAGCGCCGCCAAGCCCCAGGCCCCGGCCGATCTGCCGCCCGGCCAGAGCGTCGACGTCTTTCGCATCGAAGCCATGGACTGCCCCACCGAAGAGCGCCTGATCCGAAAAGCCCTCGAACCCATGGCCGGCGTCAACGGCCTCGCCTTCAACCTGCTCGGCCGGGAACTGACCGTCAGCCACGACCTGCCTTCCCCCGACGCCATCACCGCCGCCATCGCCGCCCTGGGCATGGAAGCCGTGCCCGTGGACAAGGGCCGACCGGCCGCCCCCGAGCCGGCTCCGGTCTGGATGACGCCGAAGCTGGCCGCGTCCCTTGCCCTGGCCGTGGCCGCCGAACTCCTCGAATGGCAGGAGGTGGCCTCGCCCTGGCTGCCGGCGATCTGCGCCGTCGTTGCCATCGCCCTGTCCGGCCTGCCGGTCTTCAAAAAGGGCTGGCTGGCCGTGCTGCGCCGCGACCTCAACATCAACGCGCTCATGAGCGTGGCCGCCGCCGGCGCGGTGCTGCTGGGCCAGTTCCCCGAGGCGGCCATGGTCATGGCGCTGTTTGCCATGGCCGAAAAGCTCGAAGCCGCCTCGCTCACCCGGGCCAAGAACGCCGTGGCCGCCCTGCTCGCCCTGGCTCCCCAGGAAGCCACGGTCATCGGCGACGACGGGTCCGAAGCCGTGGTCGCGGCCGGGGACGTGGCCGTGGGCAGCCGGATACGCCTGCGCCCGGGCGAGCGCGTGCCCCTGGACGGCGCGGTCGAGGCCGGCCGGTCGGCCCTGGACCAGTCGGCCGTCACCGGCGAGTCCCTGCCCGTGGAAAAAGGCCCGGGCGACCAGCTCTTCGCCGGCACGGTCAATCAGGAAGGCGAGCTGATCTACCGCACCACCGCCCTGGCCGACGACTCCACCCTGGCCCGCATCACCCGGGCCGTGGTCGCCTCGCCCGGCAAAAAAGCCCGCACCGAACGGTTCGTGGACCGCTTCGCCGCCGTCTACACCCCGGGCGTCTTTGCCGTGGCCCTGGCCGTGGCCGTGGGGCCGCCGCTGATTGCCGGCGCGTCCTTTGCCGACTGGATCTACAAAGGGCTGGTCATCCTGGTCATCGCCTGCCCCTGCGCCCTGGTCATCTCCACCCCCGTGTCCATGGTCAGCGGCCTGGCCGCCGCCGCCCGGCGCGGCATTCTTATTAAGGGGGGCCTATTCCTCGAACAGGGCCATAGCCTCAAAACCATGGTCCTCGACAAGACCGGCACCCTGACCACCGGCCGGCCCAGCGCCGCCGAAACCATCGATCTGGCTGGTGACGCCGCCGCCAACCGGGCCATCGCCGTCAGCCTGGCCGCCCGCTCGGACCATCCCGTGTCCAAGGCCCTGGCCCGGGCCGGACGCGAGGACGGGGTGGCCGCACTGCCCGTGGCCGACTTCGCCGCCCTGCCCGGACGCGGCGTGCGCGGCGTCGTGGACGGCGTTCTTTACCATCTCGGCAACCACCGCCTTATCGAAGAACTGGGCCTGTGCGGCCCGGCCATCGAAACCCGGCTGGAAGCCCTGGAAGCCCAGGGCCAAACAGCCGCCCTCCTGGCCGGCCCGGACATGGTGCTCGCCATCTACGCCGCCGCCGACATGATAAAGCCCCATAGCCGGGAGGCCGTGGCCGAGCTGCACAGCCTGGGCATCCGCACGGTGCTGCTCTCCGGCGACAACAGCCGCACCGCCGCCGTCATCGCGGGGCAAGCCGGCATCGACGAGGCGCGCGGCGATCAGCTGCCCGAGGACAAGGCCGCCGCCGTGGACGCGCTGACGGCCAGGGACGGCGGCAAGGCGCTCGTCGGCATGGTCGGCGACGGCATCAACGACGCCCCGGCCCTGGCCCGGGCCGACATCGGCTTCGCCATGGCCGCCGCCGGAACCGACGCGGCCATCGAAACGGCCGACGTGGCCATCATGGACGACGACCTGCGCAAGGTGGCGGCCTTCGTGCGCCTGTCCCGGGCAACCGTCTCCACCCTCAAACAGAACATCGCCCTGGCCCTGGGCCTCAAGGGGCTGGTGCTGGCGCTGACCCTGCTCGGCTACGGCTCCATGCTGCTGGCCGTCTTCGCCGATATGGGCACAAGCTTGCTGGTGATCGCTAATGGACTGCGGTTATTAAGGAAATGAGGGAATAAGAGAGAAGAGAAGATGCCTCCGGCGGCCGGGGGCCTGAGGCCCCCGGACCCCCCAGCGAAAGAAAAGGGGGTAAAGGGGAGAGCGCCATAAAAAAGCCGCCGTCGGGGATACCGGCGGCGGCTTTGCCTTGCGGAGAAGGAAAACTAGAACGGCACGTCGTCCATGCCCGAGGCTTCGGAGGGGAAGGCCGGGCCGAGGTCGTCTTCGGGATAGGACTGACGCCCGCCGCCCTGCTGGGGCCGGCCGCCGGCCTGCTGGCCGCCTTGGCGCGGCGCGCCGCCGTAGCCGCCGCCCTGGCCGCCTGGCTGATTGCCGTAGCCGCCCTGTTGGCCGCCGCCGCGACGCGGGGCGAAGCCCTCGTCGCCGCCCACGGGGGCCTCGGCGGTCTGGCCGCCGCGCGAATCCAGGCCCTGGACGGTGTGGCCGGGGCCGGACACCACCACCTCGGTCATGTAGCGCTTCTGGCCTTGCTGGTCGTCCCAACTGCGGGTGCGAATGCTGCCCTCAATATAGACCAGCCGCCCCTTGGCGAGGTAGTTGTTGCAAAATTCCGCCGAGCGGCCGAACACCTTGACCCGGTGCCATTCGGTCTTCTCGACCTTGTTGCCCTCGCGGTCCTTGTAGGATTCGTCGGTGGCCACGCTGAACTCGGCCACGGGCTGGCCCGAAGGCAGGTAATTCAGCTTGGGGTCCTGGCCCAGACGACCGACGAGAATGACTTTGTTGATGCTTCCGGCCATGGCGGACCTCCTTTGGCGCGAGAGAAATTAGGGGCGCGGGGCGAGCTTTTCCAGCTCCCCGAGCGCGTCTTCCAGTTGATAGGACGCCTGGTCGGCGGCCTTGGGATCGCGGTTGCCCAGCGCCCCTTCCAGGGCCGACTTGGCCGCCATGACCTTTTCCAGGCCCGGCGTCATGGCCTTGCGGTCCGGGGCGGGCAGATCGCCCAGGCGGATGCGGTCGTCCAGCACGCCGGCCAGTTCCACCAGCCCGCGCGGCCCTTCGGACGGCGTGGGCTCCACGGGCCAAGCCAGGGCGTAGAGCTTGGGAAAGCGCTTTTCGGCGCCGGCCTCGTCGTAGGTCTGGGCTATGACGCGAATCTGCAGATATTCGCCCATGACGGCTATTCCTTTTCCTCCCAGTCCGTGCGCACGCGGTTGACCACGTCCTGGATAAGGTCGGTCTGGTCGGCCGGACACACGCCCACAAGGGGCGCGCCCTGGTCCACGTTCTGGTCGTGCTGGAAATAGACGGCGTAGATGATGCCTTCGGGGCCTTCGTAGAGCAGCGGCTTCTCGCGCTTCATGCGCGAGACGATAAAAAGCTCCATGCCGGGTTTGACGGTCACCGACCGCGCGCCGGAAGCCTTCACCTTCTTGTCCACGCTCGGGATGAAATAGTATTTGGCCCGTTCCGGGGCGCGGAAGAGGTAGAGCACCTTTTGCAGGATGCTGGCGATGACCTCGTCCTTGGACAGGTAGTGGCGGATGACGACCAGGGGCGTGCCGGCCTCGACGAAGCGGCCTTCGAGTTCCCGGTGGACCGTGCCCACCACGCCCTTGGCGTTGGCGTAAAGGGGCTTGTCGTTATGCTCCCGAGTGAGCTTGGCCAGAAGCGTGCCGGGCTTTTCGCCGTAGGCCCCGGAAATGCCGGTGACGCGCGTGCCGGGTTCGATGCCGGCGAAGGTCACCACGCCGGTATGGGGCGAAGCCACCACGATTTCCTCGTAGGGCGCGGCCTTGATGTCTTCGAGCAGGGCTTTGACGTCGATCACGTATGTCTCCCGTCGGCCGAATTGTCGCGGCCGTGGGTTTAAGCGCTTGTTACATCGCGGCGAGGTCGGCCGCAAGGGTTGCGCGTACTCGCTGCGCAGCGGAGCCAGTTCTCAGGCCTGCCGAGGCAGGCGGCCGCGCGTCCCGCGCGTGGGAAACGGCGCTTGGCCCCTCGCCAGAGCCTTCCCACAATACCGGCTCTTGTCTCGTAGGCGACTTTGCCTCCCCCCTTTACCCCTTTTCTTCATTCGGGGGGTCCGGGGGCCTCAGGCCCCCGGCCGCCGGAGGCATCTTTCTCTTGTCTTCTCTTCTCTACTCTCAGCCAATCTACCGATAATACAAGTTTCTCCCGCCAATCGTCAGGAGCACCTGCTTCAAATTCTTGCGAATCTCGCGGCGGTCCCAGATGCCTTGGATATGTCCCCGGGCCAGGGCGTTGTGGGCCTGGTGGTAGTCGGGCGGGATGTCCACGCCTGTCGTTTCCTTGATGACGCCCGGGCCGGCGAAGCCGATGTTGGCCGAGCGCACGGCGAACTGGTAGGGCGAGCAGCCCAGAAAGCTGGCCACCGGTCCGGCGTAGGAGTTGGTGTCGTAGAGGACGACGTAGAGGCCGCCGGCTTCGATGTAGCGGCGCACGGCCAGGGTGACGCGGGGCATCTGGATGAGGCCGTTTAAGCTTTCCTGGATGCGGATGCCGGCGGTGCCGTGGACGTAGGCCAGAAACGGGTAGTGTTTGCGCCGGGCCCGGGCCAGGGCGCGGATGAACTTTTCGCCTTCGGCCGCGCCCACCGAACCGCCCCGGAAGGCGGAATAGAGCACGGTGGAGACGAGTTTGATGCCGTCGATCTTGGCGTCCAGGGAGACGCAGCCGGATTTACGGCCGGTCTTTTTCTTGGCGGCGTCGAGTTTTTCCTCGAACCCGGGGTAATCCAGGGGATTTCCGGCCTCAATGTCGTTGTCGTATTCCACGATGGACTCGGCGTCGAAGACGTTGCCGAGGACCCATTCGTATTCCATGGGGAAGTGGTGGCCGCAGTTGACGCACACGCCGGCGAAGTCGCCGTAGAGGTCCGGGGCCCAGAGGTCGGGGCAGCCGTAGGTCTTGGCTCCGGGGCAGGTGACGGCCCGGTCCTCGGCGGCCTTGGGGGAGACGTAGCGCCAGCCGAATTCTTCCAGGCAGGCTCCCTGCTCGGGCTGGGAGAGTTCGGTGAGCATCCGGCTCTTGGCCGGGTCGCAGACCACGGGGGCGTTTTTGTCCTGGCGGCGAAGCGGCGCGGTCAGCTTGTGGGCGACCAGACGCAGTTCGGCCTCGAGGTCGGTGGCCGCCTTGGCCAGGGCCTTGGTGTGCTTGCGCACGAAGTCGTAGCGGATAAACGAGTAGCCCGACCAGACCAGGCTCTTGGCCCGGGAGGCGATGCGTTCGCCGGAGGGGCGGCCGTCGCGGAAGGCGGTCTCGGCCATGCGGCGGTATTTGCAGTAGCGCTTCCAGACCAGGCGGTCGGCGGCGTCCTCGTCCAGGGTCCAGCGCACGAACATGCTTTCGGGATCGCCGCCCTTGCGCCGCGAGGCGACCAGGGCGCGGAAGAGCTTGAAGCCGGCGATGCCCAGGAACACCTGGTCCGTGGCCTGGATCATTTCCTGGCGCAGGGTCTTGAAGAAGTCGTAGTGATGGGGCCGCGCGCCCAGGGCCGGCTCTTCCAGCACTTTGTCGATGTAGCCCATGCGCAGGTTGTCGGCGGCGGTGATGTTGAGCCGCTTGGCGCATTCAGCGATAAGCTCCGGGACCACGCGCTGCCCCTGGCGGATGCCGGCTTCGATGGCGGCCGCGCCTTCGGGGGAGATGACCGAATAGTAGCCGCGCGAGAGCATCATGCGCACGTCGGACAGGCCGATGGCCTCGGCCCCGCCCGAGCCGCCCTCGGAGATGATGGACACGACCGGCACGCGCAGGCCGCCCATCTCGTAAAGGTTGCGGGCGATCTGCTGGGCCGCGCCGGGGTAGTCCTCGACGGGGAAGGCGCCGGGCGTAAAGACGTAGGAATGGATGGGGATGCGCTCGGTCTCGGCGACCTTCATGTATTGCAAGGCCTTGGCGTTGCCCCAGGGCTTGACCGAGCCGCCGTTGCGGAATTCCTGGCCGTGGCCCTTTTCCTGGCCGATGACCATGACCGGCTGGTTGACGACTTTGTCGCCGTGGCGGCGGGTGATGTAGGCCCGGGCGATGAGCATGCTCGGGTCGATGGAGTATTCGTCCTGGCCGCCGATCTCGGTGTAGTTGTCGTAGACGTTTTCCAGGATGTCCTTGAGCGATATGCGGGCCGGATGGCGCACGATGCGCACCATGTCCATGGGCACGAGCTCGTCGTCGAGCTTTTTTTCGAGGAAGTCGAAGAGATCCTCGATCTGGCGCACCATCTGGGCGCGCTCGCCCGGGCTGGCCTCGCGCTCGCGCACGGCGAACTCGTCGAGCCGGGCCTGCATAAGCGCGATGTTGGCGTTTTCGCGGCCGCCGAAGATGTCTTTGATATAGCTTAAGCGATCAGTCAGTTCGACGACGCGCTTTTCGATTTCCATAGGGTGTCTTCCCGGTCCCGGCCGCCCGGCGGCGGAACGCTCGTGTCGCCCCGGAGGGTTCCCGGGAGGCCCGGGGACGGGGCGGCACGCTGAGTTGGTATTTCCTTGGGCCGGCCAACGAGGCGTTTTCCGGCCGACACGACATCAGAACTGCAGGATGGTGGAGGTCTTCTCCCGCAGATAGCGGATGTTGGTCTTCATCTCCGCGCCCGTGCCGTCGGCCCCGGACAGGGTCAGCTCGTCGAGGTAGTCCGTGCCGCGCTTCTTGGCCTCGGCCAGATCCTTGCCCCAGATGATGGCCAGGGCCAGGTTGGGGTCGTATTCGGTCGGGATCTCGTAGGGCGCGTCCATGGGAATGTGGGTGTGGAGCCTGGCATAGGGCAGATTCGGGGCCAGGAACTGGTCGATGCGCCCGACCCAGGGGGTGAAGCGGTTGGCCGGGTCCTCGGCGATGACCCGGTATTCGATGCCCACGCCCTCGAAGGTGATGTCGGACTGGTCGTAGCCCATGGCGTCGCCCAGGCCCAGGCGGATCTGTTCGGCGATGATGTTGACGTCGCCCTGGCCCTTGATGCGGGAGATGGCGGCGGACACGCCGTTTTCCACCTGGATGCGGGTGTTGACTTCCATAAGGAAGGGCTGGCCCGTGGGCGAGACGATCCATTCCCAGGTGCCGACGTTGTCGTAGCCCACCTCCCGGGCCATGGCCAGGGAGTAGCCGGTGATGTCGTCGAGGAGCCTGGCGGCGTCAAAGGCGTAGGTGACTTCCTCGGGACGAAATCCCGGGGCGATCTCCACGCGTTTCTGGCGGCCGGTGGACTGGATGGTGCAGTTGCGGGTGCCGAAGTGGACGATGCCCGTGCCGGTGCGGTCGGCCACGATCTGGACTTCGAGGTGGTTGAAGTCGAAGATGCGCTGTTCGATCAGCACGCCTTCGTCGTGGAACTGGCGCTTGGCGTAGTTGCGGATGCGCCGGTACACGGTCTTGAACTGCTCGATGTCGTAGATTTCCTCGATGCCCATGCCGCCGCCGCCGGCCGAGGCCTTGACCAGGACCACGGAGTTGGCGATGCCCTGCTCGGCCTGGAAGGCGAACAGGGTTTCGGCGATCTCCTCGGCTTCCAGCTCATCGTAGACGGGCCGGTCGGAGCCGGGCACGGTGGGGATGGACAGGCTCCGGGCCAGGCGCTTGGTGTTGATCTTGTCGCCCAGGGTGCGGATGATGCGCCAGGACGGGCCGATGAAAATAAGCCCGCGCTTGCGTTCGGCCACGCGCCGGGCGAATCGGAAATCCTCGGCGAAAAAGCCGTAGCCGGGGTGGATGGCCGTGGCGCCGGCATGGTCGGCCACGGCCAGCAGCTCATTGGCGTCGTGGTAGGAGCTGACGCGGTAGGCCGCCTCGGGGCCGCCCAGCTGCCGGGCCAGGGCAAGGTGTCCCGAGCCTTCGTCGGCCCGGGTGTAGACGCAAACAAAATCCAGGCCGAGCGAAACGCAAGCCTGGATGATGCGTATGGCGATTTCGCCCCGGTTGGCCACCAGGACTTTATGTTTTTTCGTCGACACGATGGGTCTTTTTATCCTCAGGGTTTTCGGCGTCTTGGCGCGACTTGCGCAAATCGATGCGCCGCTTTTGGATTTCCAGGACAAGCTTGTCGAGCCAGGCTTCCTGGCGCAGGGACAGCTCGCCAAAGGCCAACCCGGTCAGGCCGCCCTCGGCCCGCCGCACCACCCTGGCCGGCAACCCGTCGATAAGCTCCCGGGGGCCGATGCCAAGGGCCAGACGGCAGTCGCGGCCAACCGCGATCCGGGCCTCGGGATCGACCAGGGCCAGACCCGAGGCGCTGACGTCATGCACGACAAAGCCGTCCGCCTCGCCGTCCAGCCGGGCGACCAGGCCCCGCACCCGTTCGCGATGGGCGGCCCGCTTGCCGACCTCGCCTTCGAGTTCGAACGTCACGTCCATCATACCCCGTCTCCTAGTCGCCGATCCAACGTTCCAACACAAACTCCACGCGCTGGTTTCTGGCCCGGTGTTCTGGGGTGTCGTTGGGGTAGAGGGGTTCTAAATCAGCTAATCCGGTGGCTGTCAATCGGTTGGGCGGCATCCCCAGGGAGACCATGTAGCGCAAAACGGCAACGGCTCGCAATGACGAGATTTCCCAGTTGTCTCGGTAGCGGCTGCCGGCTCCGGGCGGTTCGTTGTCGGTAAACCCCCGAATGTTGATGCGCTCCCCTGCGGCCTTGATGAGGAAATCAAACAGGGTGCGAAGCTTGGCCTTGCCTTCGTCGGTGAGGTCCACCCCGTCCTTGGGGAAAAGCACCCCGGCCGGGAAGCCGATGGTGATCTTGCCGGCTTCCAGGGTGGCCGCCACCACACCCTCTAATCCCTTGGACGAGACATAGGTGCGAAACTGGTCGTAGACGCGGCGCTGTTCGCCGATGATGCGTTGCTTGAGCTTGGCCTGTTCCACCAGCACGTTCATGTCGCCGGTGGAGATGGGGGCCATGGTGACGGCCTTGTCCTTGACGCCAAGAGCCGTTTTCACGGAAGTGAACGATTCCGAGAACTTCTTGACGTCCAGGCTCGACATGGAAAAGAGCATGATGAAAAAGCTCATGAGCAGCATCGACATGTCGGCCAGGGTGGTCAGCCACTCGCTGGGCGCTTCGGACTCCTCGATCTCCTCGTCGTAGTTGTCGTCATCTTCGGACATTGCGGCGCTCCTTGGGGGCAATGAACGACGACAGCTTCTCGTAGACCAGACGGGGGTTGTTGTTTTGCAGGATGCACTTGGCCCCTTCGAAGATGATGTCGAGCTGATGGGCCTCGCTGATGGTGCGGGCGCGCAGCTTGCCGGCCACGGGCAGGAAAAACAGCGTGGACAAAAGGGAGCCGTAAAAGGTGGTGATGATCGCCACGGCCATGGCCGGGCCGACGCTCTTGGGATCTTCCAGCCGGCCCAGCATCTGCACCAGGCCAATGAGGGTGCCGATCATGCCGAACGACGGCGCGAATCCGGCCAGGGACTTAAAGACCGCCTCGCCTACGGCATGGCGGCGTTTCATGGAGCTGATCTCGATGCGCACGGTTTCGCGGATAAGCGCCGGATCGGCGTTGTCGGCGATGAGCTGGCAGGCTTTTTTGAGGATGGCGTTGTCGGTCTGAATGTTCTCCAGGGCGAGCAAGCCCTCGCGGCGGCTGATCTCGGCGATGCGCACCATCATCTCCACCACTTCGGCGTCGCTGACCTTGCGCGAGGAAAAGATCTGCAGCATGGCCGAAAAGGCCTGCATCACTTCACGCACGGGAAAGGCCACGCACGTGGAGGCGATGGTGCCGCCAACGACGATCATGAGGCTTGGGATGTCGATGAACTCCCGCAGCGAACCGCCCATGAAAATGGCCCCGAGCACCAGGGAAATGCCCGACGCGAGGCCAAGAAACGTCCCGAGATCCATGTGTTGTGTCCGTATAGGGGCGGATTGGGGGACTTTCGCGTCCGGGAAAGGCCTCCCCCTTCCCGACCGGCCGGCCCCATGCTACGACAAGCGGCAACAGGAGTCGTGTATATGGTTTACAATGACGATGTAAAGCGTGCCGCCGACGCCGTCCAAAGCCGCCTGGGCGACATCCCGCCCGGTTGCGTGGGACTGGTCTCGGGCACGGGCCTGGGCGGTCTGGCCGCCGCCCTGGCCGAGCGCAAAGAGATGGCCGCCAGCGACATCCCGGGCTTCCCCCGCTCCACCGCCCCCAGCCACGCCGGAACCCTGGCCCTGGGCAACATCGCCGGACGGCCGACGCTGCTGCTTTCCGGCCGCCTCCACCTCTACGAAGGGCACTCGCCGCGCGACGTGGCCTTTGGCGTGCGGCTGCTGGCCGGGCTTGGCGTGCGCGTCCTGGCGCTGACCAACGCTGCCGGCGCGCTGGACCCCCACTTCGCCGCCGGCGGCCTCATGCGGGTGACCGACCACATCAACCTGACCGGCCGCAACCCGCTGGTCGGCCCCAACGACGACGGAGCCGGACCGCGCTTCCCGGACATGAGCCAGGCCTACAGCCGCCGGCTGGGCGAAATCGCCGACGCCAAGGCCCTGGAGCTGGGGCTGCGCCTGGAACGCGGCGTCTACGCCGGGGTGCTCGGTCCCTGCCTCGAAACCCCGGCCGAAACCCGGATGCTGCGGCTGCTCGGGGCCGACGCCGTGGGCATGTCCACGGTCGCCGAAGTCATCGCCGCCCGCCACCTGGGCCTGGAAGTCCTCGTCATCTCCTGCCTGACCAACGTCAACCTGCCCGACTGCATGGCCGAAACCACCCTGGAAGACGTCCTGGCCACGGCCAAAAAAGCCGAGGCAGACCTGGCGAAGCTGATTAGCAACATTATTCCAGTTATTTAAGACATAAAGATGCCTCCGGCGGCCAAAGGGGCTGAGCCCCTTTGGAAACCCCACCGGGGTACTCTTTGGCTTTCCATGCGAAAAGGGCTGTTTTGGGCGCGAGGCTTTGCTCGCGCCCAAAACAGCCCTCTTCTCTCTCGCGACGCCGCCCGCCGACGCCCTCCCCCGCCCAACCGACCATCCCCAAGTCGGGGGTCCGGGGGCCTGAGGCCCCCGGCCGCCGGAGGCATTCCCCGCCTCACTTCCCCCCGACGAACCCCACCGCGCCGCGCTGGCCGAGCTGACGCAAAAAGGCGGCCACGGCCAGCCCGGCCTCGTCGCGGTCGAGGCCGTAGCGCTCGGCCAGGGCCACGGCCAGCTCGCCCACGGTGGCCCGGCCGTCGATGCGTTCCCAGACAAAGGAGCCGATGGCGTCGAGTTCCACGGTTTTACGCAGCACCCGGCCGTCCCACACGCCCAGGCGTTTGGCCAGTCCGGCCAGGGCCGGGCGCACGGACACGGGAACCGAGAGGCGGAAAAGGCCCTCGGCCGTGCGCGAGACGTCCACGTCGCGGCTGGGGCACGGGGCGAGCCTCATGGCCTCGTCCCGGGTCATGACCGGCTCGGGCGGCTTTTTCGATTTAAACGGAAACACAGCGCCCTGCGGCGGCGGCCAGCCAGTCGGGGTTGAGGGGATGGCGGGACGTGGCGGCCGCGCCGTAGAGCTTGTCGGCGGCAGGATCGTGGCGCAGCAGGGTCAGCCGGGCCGGACGGCCCAGGGTCCGGGTCAGCCGGTCGCGCCACTGTTCGCCCTGGCGCTCCCCGACCCACACGGCCGGGCAGCCGTCCACGACAGCTTCCGTGGCCGGCCGGTCCGCGTCGAAGCCAAAGGCCAGCCGGGCCAGACGCGGCAGCGGATCGCGGGCCAGGAGCACTTCGGCCGGGGCCAGGCGCAGGATGTCCAGGCGCGATTTGCCTTGGGCGAAGTTCAGGCTGAACCGGCCGGGCGAGAAGTGAAAGGCGGTCAGACGGTAGTCCGGCGGCGGCCGAAAGGACAGGCCGAAGACGCGAAACTCCGGCGGCCCGTCGTGGTGATGCGAAAAACTGGCCAGCGTCCGGCCGACCTCGGCCACGCGCGGGCTGTCCGGGCCGTCCGGGCCGCCGTAGGCCTGGAAGATGGCGGCCAGGCCGCAGTCGGGACAAAAAAGCGCCGCCCCCAGGCCGCCGCGCTCCCCGATGTTCCAGGCGACGGGCATGGTCTCGAAACCGGCCAGGGCGGCTTCCCAGGCCTTGGGCAGGCCATCGGCACGCCGGGCCTGGCCCTTGGGGGTCATGGCCCGGAAGGCCGCTTCCATGCCGTCGCGGCCGGCCCCGGGCCGCCATTTGAGTTCAAAGGCCGGACCGGAGCCGTCCTCAAAATAGAGATAGCCCAAGCCCAGCCGGGCGGGCCGCCAGGACGACGGCACGGTGAGGGTCAAGCCGTTCCAGGCGACAAGGGTGGTTTCGGCGACGGCGGTCATGGGGCCAGATGTACGGCATGGCCGCCGCCCGGGCAAGGCGGGGCTAGCTGGATGATGCCGCGACCTCGGCCATCGCGACAGAAATGTCCACCCTCTTTGCGACGACTCACGCCAAAGCCCCGTCATCATCCCCGAGCCGCGCCAAGAGCGGTTTCCCGGCCACCAGGCGGCCGCCCGGGCCTGGACCTGGCCATCCCCCTTCGTGTAAAGCCGGGTACACGGCCGGGCTCGCCGCCCGGCCCACGGCGACGGCCCCGCCCGCCGGGAAAAGCGGCGGCCAGACCACATCCAGCGCCAGAAAAAGGGAATCCCATGAAAAAGATCGAAGCCATCATCAAGCCCTTCAAGCTCGACGAGGTCAAAGACGCCCTGGACAATTTGGGCATTCACGGCCTCACCGTCACCGAAGTGCGCGGCTACGGCCGCCAGAAAGGCCATGTCGAAGCCTACCGGGGCATCGAATATCAGGTGCAGTTCAACGCCAAGGTCAAAATCGAGGTCGTGACCACCGACGATCTGGCCGAACAGGTGGTGGCCGCCATACGCGCCGCCGCCAACACCGGAGCCATCGGCGACGGCAAGATCTTCATCTACCCCGTGGAAGGCGTGGTGCGCATCCGCACCGGCGAGACCGACGAAGCGGCGATTTAGGTTTTTTAAGAAGCCTCCGGCGGCCGGGGGCCTGAGGCCCCCGGACCCCCCGCCTGGAAAACAGGGAGGCGATTTGACTTAGGTCATGTCGGGGTTGGGGCGGGGCTGGCAGGGTGGCGGCCGGAGGTTGCCCATGCCCCACGCGCCCAATCCCGACCTGCCTATGGACGTCGCCGACGTCCTGGCAGCCATGCGCCAGCTCGGCGGCTATCTCGACGTCGCCCCGGACCAGGCCCTTACCCTCTACCGCCTGGCCTATGCCCACGCCGCCGCCCGGCTGGCGACAGACGTTCCCGTGGCCGCCATCATGACCCCGGACGTCACCACGGCCGCGCCCGGCGACACGGTCCGCGACGCCACCCTGGCCATGGCCCGGGCCGGCGTATCCGGGCTGCCCGTGGTGGCGGGCGGCGCGGTGGTCGGCGTGCTGTCCGTAAAAGACGTGCTGCGCCTGCTCGGGCTGCCGCCCCAGTCCGGCCCGGCCGTCCTGGCCGCCCGGCTCCTCGACCCCGAAACCTGCCTCCACGAAACCGACCAGGCCGCCCTGGCCCACACTCCCGTGGCCCGGCTCATGGCCACTCCGGCCGTTGTCGTCGCCCCCGACACGCCCCGCTCCGAGGCCGCCCGGCTCATGGCCGGACAGCGCATCAACCGCCTGCCGGTGGTGTATAAGGGCGTGCTTCGCGGCATCGTCAGCCGAGCGGACGTGGTGCGCTCCTGCCGGGGACTGGAGTGTCCGCTGTGAGCCTGCTGCAAAAAATGCGCGGCGCGGGCGTTTCCCCGCCCCGCGTGGGCGCGCCCGAAATCCTCTGGTCGTTTCTGGGGGCCTTGGGCGGCATCGCCGCCGTGGCCTGGCTCCATGAACGCCTGGCCGATCCAGCCGGGCTGTCGCTGCTTATCGGTTCCTTCGGGGCCTCGGCCGTGCTCCTCTACGGCGCGCCGGCCAGTCCGCTGGCCCAGCCGCGAAACCTCATCGGCGGCCATGTACTTTCGGCCCTGGTCGGGGTCACGGTCCGGCTGACCATCGCCTCGCCGGACTGGCTGGCCTGCGCCGTGGCCGTGGCCGCGGCCATCGCGCTTATGCACGCCACCGGCACGCTGCATCCCCCGGGCGGGGCCACGGCCCTTATCGCCGTCACCGGCGGCCCCAAGCTCCTGGCCCTGGGCTACCTCTATGCGCTGATCCCGGTGCTCTCCGGCGCGCTGGTCATGCTGGCCGTGGCCCTGGTCGCGGTCAACGCCGTGCCGTCCCGGCGCTATCCCCTGTATTGGTGGTAGGGCCACACGCCAAACACAACGGCCCGCCAGGAAACCGATCCGGGCCGTCCGTTTGCTTGGCGGGCAGCGGCTCAGGCCAAGGCCCGCCGCCGTCCGCGAAAAAAGGCTAAACAGAGGAAAGGTCGAGTTCAAAGCGCAGGTTGTCGCGATGCACGGTGTAGCGGTCGTCGGGCACACGCTCCGTGACCCGGAAGCCGGCCTTCTCGTACAGCCGGCGCGAGGCAGGCAGGCCGTCCACGGTCCACAAAAAGACTTTCAGAAAGCCCCGCTGCCTGCACCAGGACAAGGCTTCGGCCAACAGCGCCTTGCCGGCCCCGCAGCCGTGGCAGTCCGGGTCCACGATGAAAAACCGCAGCTGCGCCCCCTCGGGCAGACGCCGGCGGCCGTAAATGGCGATCATGCCGACAACCCGCCCGGCCTTGTGGGCCGAGAGCAACAGATCGTCGCCCTCGTCGTAGCCCTCGACGAATTCCGCAAACTCCCGGGCAATGAGCGACTCAAAAGGCGCGCCCGAACCCCAGGCCTCGGCGTAGTAGCGGCCATGCAGTTCAGCCGCCCGGCCGATAAGCCCCGGCTCATAGCCCCGACGGATTTCGATTCCCCCAACCGGCGGCCTGCTTCCGGGCGTCCCGGCGCTGACGGCTGCGCACGGCATCACGCACCTCCTGCGTAAGGTTTGGCCTCGGCCCACAGATGCTCGAAGGCCAGGCGCAGCATGGCGGCCACGCCCTGGTTGTGGATGACCACCGCCGTGAAGCTCGGCTGCCCCCCGGCCGGGTCCTGCATGGAGAGCAGCGTGGTCTCGTCGTCGAAACACTGCATTTTGAGCGGCAACATCGGGACCACCCGCAGATTAAGCCCCTGGGCGCAGAGTCCGGGCCACAGCCCGGACAACCCCGGCTCGTCGGCCACGCTCGCGTCGCACAGCGCCCGGTAGGCCAGCCCACGCCCCAGCGGCGCTTCCATGAACGCCTGGTTCTGGTCGTTTGAAAGGATCATCGGCCGCGTGATGGAGGACAGCACTTGCTTCTTGGCCGCCCGGGCCAGGGCCAGAGCGCGCTGGGCGATGCGGGTGGGGCCGCTTAAAACCTCGGCATAGGCCAACGGGTCGCTGCGGCCGCGCCCGCCGGCAAAAAGCGGCGTCAGGGCTTCGGTCAGGCGCGCCGCCGCCGCCTCGGCCTCCTGCTTTTGGCGCGCCAGAGCCGCCGCCCGCTCCCCGGCCAGCAGTTCCATGGCCACGGCCGGAGCCACGGCGCCGTAGGTGCGCGGCGAGCCGTCCCGGCTCTGGCACAGCCCCTTGGCCGCCAGCCCGGCCAGCACGTCATAGACCCGCTGACGCGGTATCGCCCCCCGCGCCGCCACCTCGGCCGGCGTCAGTTCGGCCTGGCCGATAAGCGCCAGATAGGCCGCCGCCTCGTAGCTGGTCAGCCCCAGGGCGGCAAGTTCCTGCGCTTCGACCATACGTCACCACCTCCTCGTGGCGACAAGACAACTAGCACCACTGGGCAGTGGTGTCAACAGCCCGCGACTTGCCAGACCGGCCGGCCGGGCGTAGAGCGGCCAAGACCCGGTACGCCAAGAGACCTGTCTCGACGTCCGGGCCTACTGTGTCGGCCGCCTCGCCCTGCCCGTCCCTTGCGCTTCCCGCGCCCGGCCGGACCGGACCTCCGGCCCTTGCCCGGGTTCGATGCGCCTCGCGCGCTCCTCCCCGCCGCCCGTTTGATTCAACGCTGTCGCCTGTCACGTCGCGGCAGTCGCAAGGACGCCTCATGGATTTCACTTCCCCGGCCCAACTCGTGGGCTACCTCGCCTTCGTGCTCGGCGTCATCGCCTTCATCCAGCGCATCGACTGGAAGCTCAAAACGCTCATCGCCGTGGAATGCCTAGCCTATACCGTGCATTTCGCCATGCTCGGCAACAATGCGGCCTCGTTTTCCGCCGCCCTGTCCGCCGTGCGCATGTTCGTCTCGCTGAAAACCCGCTCGCCCTGGCTGGCCGGCTTCTTCCTGGCCGCCAACATCCTCGTCGGCATCTACCTGGCCCATGGCTGGACAGCCGTCTTCGCCATCGCCGCCGGCTGCTCCGGCACCTGGGCCGCGTTTTTCCTCTCTGGCCTGAAACTGCGCGGACTGCTCTTCTTCGCCACCCTGTGCTGGCTGTCCAACAACATCGCCACCGGCTCCATCGGCGGCACGCTGCTCGAAACCATCATCGCCCTGGTCAACGGCAACACCATGTGGCGACTGTGGCGGGCGCAGAAAGAGAAAGAGAAAGAGAAAGAGTGCCTCCGGCGGCCGGGGGCCTGAGGCCCCCGGACCCCCCAAATAGGTAAAGGGGAAGCGGCGGGAACGCGGCGAGGGACGGGAAGACGGCCGGGAGGCCGATCAGACCAGCGGGTCCATGGGCAGGACGAAAAAGAAATTGTTGCCAAGCGCCGTGGCCTCGTAGCCCTCCACGCCGCCGTGCAGCCGCACCACCTCGCGGATGAAATACAGGCCGTGGCCAGTGCCGTACTCGCCCGAGGCGTTCTCGCCCCGCACGCCCTCCTCGAACAGATGGGCGGCGGTCTCGGGCGGAATGGCCGGACCAGAAGTAAAGACGTTGAGCTTGATGCCGTCCTTGCCCGGGCCGAAGAAATTCTCCTTGCGCTCCCAGCCAAAGGAAATAAAACGCCGCCGCTGGCCCGAAACCGGGTCCGTCACCTCGCGGGTGTACTTGACCGCGTTGGAAAAAAGATTGGCGTAAACCTGGCTAACCAGCCCGATGTCCACCACCACTTCGATTTCCTGGTCCGGCACGCCGCCCAGGGACGTGTCGATCTCAATGCCGCGCTCCTCGAAACGCGGCCGGTAACGCTCAAGCTGCAAGTCGATGACCTGTTTTTTGAAGTTGCAGGCCCGCTTCTCCAGCACGTAGCGCCCTTCCTCGAAGTGCGAACGCCGCAGGAGCGTCTCCAAAAACAGACTCGTCTGCTCGTAATGGGTCAGTATCTGGCGATACTGGTCCATAAGCCCTTCGTGGATGTAACCGAGATCGCGCAAAAGCTTTTCCCGGGTGGCCGACTCATCTTCTTCCAGGGCGGCCGCGGCGGCCGGCTCGGCCTCGCCCTCGAAAAACTGCTTGAGCTTCCATTCAAAAAATTTGAGCAGATCGATCTTGGAGCGCAGGCGCTTGTAATAGAGCTTGAAATAGATGTTGGGGACAATGACGTTGTGGCCGATGTCCTTGACCAGGCTGCGGATGAACTGGAGATGTTCCTTGTTCTTGGTGGCCAGGATACGGTTGTGCAACTGGTAGCCGAAGCGGTTGGCGTAGCGCTCGAAGAACAGCCGGTCGTGCTCGGAAAGCCGGCTGACTGGGTAGATTTCCAACATGCCGAAAACGTCTTCGCGCGGGGTGAAGGGCAGCTGGGAAATCAGCTCATGGTTGCCCTTGATGGGAATGAAAAGCCGGTCGTCGCGGATGGTGGTCTTGCGGGCAAAAGGCAGATCGGCCAGCTCGCCGGCATCGGCGTCGGCGCAGCTGTAGGCGCAGCGCCGGATCGCCCCGCTCTTGCTGTCCAGGACATAAAGGTTGCACTCGATGTCGAAAAACATCTTGGGGATGAGCAGACACACGGCATAGAGATGCTCGACCTGGGGGAATTCCTGGGCCAGATCGAAAAAGACGTTGAGCGAGATGCTCTGTTTGGTCGAGAAGTTGTAGGCCTCGTAGTCGTCCATCTTCTGATGGATGCGACGGGCCACGGCGTCGATGACCTGGCGGTCCAAAATGGCCGGGTCCCCGGCCGGGCCGGGATCGAACCCCATGCCGGCGACGTCGTCGTCCCAGGCGCTGGTCATCGGGAACCCTCCGGGTAGCGGTTTATTTCACAATACGCCCGAAGCCGGCCAAAGACAATACGATCCCGGCGTGACGGCCATAAAACCGCCACGCGACGATTGCATGGAGCCGGGCCGGACGCGGCCGCCCGGCCCGCTCGCGGCACCTCCCGCAAACAATACGATAGTATTTTTTAAGAAAAATCAACTACCGCATACAGCTGTCTACGTCGCGCCATGGGCGCTTTTCATGGACGCGACATACGGTCAGTCGATGCGAATTTCGACCGGTCCCGGCCCGAATCCCTTGAGTTCGGAGACCATCCCCCGGATGCCCGAGGCCAGGATGCGCTCCACGAAGGGGTTGAGCGTAAGCCGCCGCCCGCCCACGCTGACAGCCATGGCCACCTGGGTGGTGGCGCAGTCGCCCGGCGTGGCCCGGCCGGCCATGATGTCAACGGCCAGGCTGGCGCAGTCGTCCCGGCCGCAGGCGGCGCAGTCCAGGGCCGGCAGGACGAATCCCCGCTCAAGGGCCAGATCGGCCAGGGCGGCAACGGATTCGATGTGGGGCAGCCCCGGGGCGCGCACCTCGCCGAAGGTTCCCAGCACCAGTCCCGGGTCGGACAGCTGAGCCGCCTCGGCCGGTTCGCGCAGCACCAGCACGCGCGGAGCCACGGCGTGTTCGCGTCCACCTTCCATGACCAGCACCTCGCCGTCGAGCAGGGCCAGCATGTCCGAGAGCTTGCGCGGGGTGTTAAAAAACAGCGCGCTCTCCTTTCCGGCCACGGCCCCCACGGTGCGGCAGTGGGCCATGAACCGGTCGGTGTCGGTATCTTCCTTGTCGATGCCCGGGTTGTGCGTGCACTTGAGCGCGCACGGAGCCACGCCCCGGCCGGCCAATTCGGCCAGCAGGGCCGCGCACAGGGTGGTCTTGCCGGATTTTTTAAATCCCAGAATCTGGACGCCCTTCATGGCGTTTTCTCCTTGCAGGGGTTGTTGTCAGGCCCAGACGCCGCCGCGTCGCCGTGGCCGGCCAAGTCGAAAAGCGGAGTCGGCCCATCCCGGGCGACGTCAGGCGGCCGGCTGGGGCCAGTCGGCGTGGCCGATCTCGCGCGCGGGCGCGGCGAGCTGACCGTCGCGAATCCACAGCATGTCGTCGCAGATGGCTTTGAGCCACTCGTGGTCGTGGCCGCTGATGACCAGGGTCGTGCCGTGGCGCTCCCGGGCGGTGGTCACGGCCCGGCGCACCAGTTCGGCGCTGTCGCGGTCGAGGTTGGCCGTGGGTTCGTCCAGAAGCAGCGCCCGGGGCCGCAAGGCCAGCCGGGCGGCCAGGGCCACGCGTTTGACCTCGCCGCCGGAAAGCTGATGCCACATGCGTCCGGCGAACCGGGCCGGATCAAGGCCGACCAGGGCCAGGGCCGAGGCCACGCGTTCGGCCACATCCGACGCGCCGCGCGCCTCCAGCCCAAAGGCCACGTTGGCCCGCACCGAACGCTTGAGCAGATACGGTTCCTGGGGAAAACAGGTCACCTCGCCGCGAAGGGCGTACTCGCGGCCCCCGGTCGGCTCGCCCCGGTAGAGAATCGTGCCCTGGGCCGGCGTTTCGAGAAAGGCGAGCAAACGCAGCAAGGTTGATTTGCCGCCGCCGTTTGGCCCCACAAGCCCGATGATCGCGCCCTCGGGCACGGCCAAGCCGTCAAGGCGCAACACCTCGCGCCCGCCGTAGCGCTGCACCACGCCTTGCAGTTCGTAGAGGGCGCTCATGCGGCCGACCGGCGGCGAAAGGCCGAAGCAGCCAGGTTGACGGCAAAGGCAATGATCATAAGCACGATCCCCAGGGCGATGCCGGTGGCGAATTCCCCCTTGCCGGTCTCCAGGGCGATGGCCGTGGTGATGGTGCGGGTGGACCACTTGATGTTGCCGCCAAGCATCATGGAAATACCGATTTCGGAGAAGATACGTCCAAAGGCGGCGGTGGCGGCGAGCAAAAGCCCGAAACGGGCCTCGCCCAGGGTGGCGAAGAAGACCTGCCTGGGGCCGGCCCCGAGCGTCAGCAGGGTGGGCCGCAGCCGGGGGTCGAGGTTTTCCACGGCCTGGGCGGTCAGGGCAATGACGATGGGCAGCCCCAGGATGGTGAGCCCCACGGCCATGCCCGGCACGGTGAACAACAGGCCCAACTCGCCAAGGGGGCCGCGCCGGGAAATGAAGGCGTAGACCACCAGGCCGATGACCACCGTCGGAAAGGCCAAAAAGGTTTCCACCACCATCCGAATGGTGCGCTTGCCGGGAAAATCGCCGTAGCCCAGCGCAAATCCTGCCGGCGTTCCCAGTACCAGCGTGGCGGCCACGGCTTCCAGGGAGACTATCACGGTGGTCCAGACGGCGGAAAAGGTGGCGGGATCGCCGCCCAGGAGCAGTTCGAGCGCCTGGCGCAAGCCGTCGAGGATGTAATCCATGGGGTATTTTGGCAGTCGGGCGCGCCGGCGTCAACGGCCGGCGCGCCCGCTTGTGGTTTGGCTGTCGCGCTATTTGGCGGCGTTGGGGGTGAAAAGCTTCTTGCCCTTGACCGTGAAGTCCCCGACGACCTTCTGGCCCTTGGGCGAGGCCAGCCAGTCGGCAAAAATCACGGCCTCCTTGACCTTCACCTTCTCGCATTTGGCCGGGTTGACCGGAATGACGCTGTACTGGTTGAGCAGCGGCTTGTCACCCTCCACCAGCACCGCCAGGGCCGGCTTGCCCTTAGCCTGATCCTCGTAAGAGATGTACGTGCCCCGATCAACCAGGGTGTAGCCCTTGCGTTCGCCGGCCATGTTGAGGGTGGCCATCATGCCCTGGCCGGCCGAGACGTACCAGGTCTCCTTGTCGGGCAGCGCCAGCCCCGCGCCCTTCCACAAGGACTGTTCCATCTTGTGGGTGCCGGAATCGTCGCCGCGGCTGATGAAGGGGGCCTTGGCGGCAGCGATGGCGGCCAGAGCTTCCCCGGCCGTCTTGCCCTTGATCTTGGCCGGGTCCTCGGCCGGACCGACGACGATGAAGTCGTTGTACATGACTTCGGTGCGTTTGGTCCCGTTGCCCTCTTCCACGAATTTCTTCTCGGCCGCCGGGGCGTGGACGAGCAGCACGTCCACATCGCAGTTCTTGCCGTGCTCCAGGGCCTTGCCGGTGCCTACGGCCACCCATTTGAGCTCGATGCCCGTGTCTTTCTTGAAGGCCTCGCCCAGCACCGGCAAAAGCCCGGTATCGTCGGTGCTTGTGGTGGTGGCCATCATGAGCGGCTCGCCGGCGGCCAGGGACGAACCAGCAAAGAACAAGGACAGGGACAAGACCAGAATCAACCGGACAAACATGGTTGCATGCATCGTGCGCTCCTCTGTCAAATTTAACTTAACACAATAACTACAGTGACATAGAATCTCTCACATGGCAAGACGACGCACTGCCGGTCGGTTAGCAGATCCCCCTCCGCCGACTTGATTCAACGCCAAACCCGCCTTGACTGCACGGCTCCTCGCCAGGACCGTCGCAACTGCCGGCTCCTGGAGCGGCCAACCTTGAGCGCTTGACCGACCACGGCAAACAAACCGGCGTCCAAATTTCTCAAAAAAAAACGCTTTGCCGCCTAATGGGATCATTAAAGCATCCGATAGGAGTCATGAACAGCCTGCATTCTACATGTCTCCTGCAATACCCCAGCATTGCCAAGCCAAACAGTTGAAATTTCGTGCATCATTCCACGGATCTTTCCCATACCCGGGAGGCTTCGATGCGTTTCAGCTCTCTGCTTTACACTATTTTTCCCTATTTCAGAAAAAATAATGGCTAAAGGGTTTTTCGGAGCCGCCGATAGGTGAGTCAAAGCAGCTGCCACTGAAGGCAAAGCCGCTTGAAAGATTTCCTGGTAAAGGAGGCTCACCATACAGGATCAACCTTCGGGAGCAAACCGGCGCAAGCCGTAGTCGTCAAAAACACCCCATGCCGCCGGCGAAGCTCTCGCCTTCATGGGAAACAAGCTGGATGCACACACTTTTCAAGGAGGAAAAGCCATGTCGCTCGTTATCAACCACAATATGATGGCCGCCAACGCCGCCCGTAACCTGTCCAACTCGTACGGTGCGCTGGCCACTTCGACCCAGAGGCTGTCTTCGGGCCTTCGCATTAACACCGCAGCCGACGACGCCGCCGGCCTTGCCATCCGCGAGCTTATGCGGGCCGACATTTCCGCCATCAACCAGGGCGTGCGCAACGCCAACGACGCCATCTCCATGATCCAGACGGCGGACGGCGCGCTCCAGGTCATCGATGAAAAGCTCATCCGCATGAAGGAACTGGCGGAACAGGCTTCCACCGGCACCTACACCTCGGACCAGCGTCTTATCATCGACTCGGAATACCAGGCCATGGCTTCGGAAATCACCCGAATCGCCAACGCCACGGACTTCAACGGCATCTACCTGCTCAACGGCAACCTGTCCGGCGCCACCCACAATGGTTCCGCCTCGGTTTCCACCGGCAAGATGAAGGTGCATTTCGGCTCCGGCAACGAGTCCTCGGAAGACTACTACTACGTCCAGATCGGCACCTCCACCGCTTCGGCCTTCGGCCTGGGCATCGGCGCCGCGTCCTCCACCGACCAGGCCGGACGCAGCATCTCCACCCAGCAGCTGGCCCAGCTCGCCCTCGACGCCATCAAGGACGCCATCGTCTCCAAGGACAAGATCCGCGCCAACCTCGGCGCGCTGCAGAACCGGCTGGAGAACACCATCTCCAACCTGCAGATCCAGGCCGAAAACCTCCAGGCCGCCGAGTCGCAGATCTCCGACGTCGATGTGGCCACGGAAATGACCCAGTTCGTGCGCAACCAGATCCTGACCCAGTCGGCCGTTGCCATGCTGTCCCAGGCCAACTCCATGCCGAAGATGGCCATGCAGCTCATCGGCGGTTAGTAGCCAGCCGGCCCGCCAGCAAACACCAAGAGCCCGCCCGGGAAACCAGGCGGGCTTTGTCGTGCACACGAAACAATCAAGACTTGAGGGAATGCTTTGAGCCGGCCGCAGCAAATCCAGGAAGAGACGACCGGATCATCGCCGTTGCGACGCTGGACAGGACGGAGACGTCAAGGGGAATCGACAGCATAGGCCAACGACAGGTCCATCCCTGGCTCGAAAACTTCAAAAGCCGTGGCCGACACAGCCTGACTCTCAGGCGGTATGCACAGGCAAGAGGCTCAGCCTCTTGTCCAGCATGAGGCTTCGCCCGGACGCCCCCGCCGCGATAGGACCTTACTTCGGCAGCCTGATCTCGCCCGGCTGCATTCCGCTTTTTTTATCGAGAAGCTCACATAGTCTTTGATACTTGGCATTCATCGTCATGAAGGCTTTGATTTCACCAGGCGTCACAACACGTTTGGAAGTAAGCCTGTCGTTAAAAAGCGCACATGCAAACTGATATAATTCAATATCAAGAGCATTATACCGTGTAGCCACCTCGACATCATGAGAAGAAAGCGTCTTTTTGCATTTTTCTGACAAGACATTTCTTCTTTCATACAGGATATTTTTCAAGGACAATACTTTGCTCAACATCACAAGACTCTCGTCAAACCGTTCCTGTATGCCAAAAAAAACAAACTGCTTTTCAAGATGTCGTTTAGCCTGAGACAGCGCCTTCTGACGTGCGCCCGATGAAGCCAAGTCTTCCCCGGAAATCGCACGCGTCATGAAATTTTTGCCCTTATACCGTACTTTACTCAAGTCGCTGGTTATATAATCCACAAAAGACATGTTGTTTTTATGTATAATTTCGTACATTTGACTATATTTCCACTGCTTCAAGAAAAAATACTCAGATTGCATGCGTGCCAATGGTTCACGCAAAAAAGTAAACACCTTGACGTCAGAAGAATATATTTGAGGAGGATCGTAATTTTGCAGTAAAATATGACCTTGTATAAGCTTTAACTTTTGGAAGTTTTCGAGCAAAATTTCTTTGTACTGTTCAAACTCCTCTTTCTTGTACAGAGATAAAATTGCATCTTTCTCAAAATTTTGCGACAAGATTGTATTAAGCGTCGTCCCGGCTGTTCTCGGTATATGAAGAAAACAAAAAGGCTTATGCATAATGCACCATAAGCAGCGAAGCATAGTCGACCTGACTTAAAATGCTCATCTGCAACGGACCGTATTTCAACATATTAAAGGGGAAAATGGTTACGATAAAAATTGCTTATCCCATCCATGGTCTTTCGGATTGACCACCGATGGAGCCAGGGTTTCCACCTGCCGAGCTGTTCATACACAACTTATCGACATAATGGCAAATCGGTCTAGGCGAAACCACAAATCTTGAGAAAAGCGCGTAATGCCGGAAAAAGATACCGTTTTCCATGATGGATCACATAGAAACTGCGCCGCATGTCCAAATGCGGCACGTCCAGACCCGCTACGGTTCCCCGCTCCAAATACGCCCTGGCAGCCAAAGTGGATACGGCGGCCACCCCTAGTCCAGCCTCAACGCATTCAAGAACGGCCAGCGAAGAATGCACGACCAGCACCGGGGTGATGTCCCGAATATCCAAACCGCCCTTGGCAAAGGACGCCTCCAATGTCTGGCGCGTGCCTGACCCCTGCTCACGCATGATCCAGGGCAAACCGGCCAAACGGTCCTGCCACCCGCTCCCGGTCAAGTCCGGCAAGGGCAGGGAGGCCGGCACCACGACAACCAGGGCGTCATCAAGATAAGGCAGGCTGACCAATTCGGGATATGACGCTGGCGCGCCGACAATGCCAACATGGACCGTGCCATCGGCCACTTTTTGCGCGATCTCGCTAGAGTCGCCGCCGGTCATGTCCACCTGGACCTCGGGATAGGCGGCCACGTAGCGGGCCACCAAGCGGGGGATGATGTAGTGGGCCGGTATGGTGCTGCCGCCGATGACCAGTTCGCCGGCCACGCGGGCGGACAGGGCCATGATGTCGGCCTTGGCATGGTCGAGCTGGGTGAAGATGGT
Source organism: Solidesulfovibrio carbinolicus (assembly GCF_004135975.1). Taxonomy (NCBI): domain Bacteria; kingdom Pseudomonadati; phylum Thermodesulfobacteriota; class Desulfovibrionia; order Desulfovibrionales; family Desulfovibrionaceae; genus Solidesulfovibrio; species Solidesulfovibrio carbinolicus. The sequence continues at coordinate 3,381,967 of NZ_CP026538.1, forward strand.
GGTGCAGTAGCGGTAGAGCACGTCGCCGGCCTGAGTCGGCAGCACGGTCCGGCCGAGACGGTCGAAGAGCTGGGTTTCGAGTTCTTCTTCCAGAGCGGAAATATGCGCGCTGATGGTGGGCTGGGACAGCAGCAACTCTTCGCCGGCTCGGGAAAAACTGCGGAGCTCGTAGACTTTGGCAAAGGCCTGGAGCCGTCGTACATCCATATTGACCATGCCCCCTATCGAAAAACCTGATCGATCTGGTCAAAAAAAAGCAGGGCCTCAAGGGCCCTGCTTTGGCGCAGTCTGCTCTAGGCCTCGGAAGAAGCGTCTTTGGGCGTCTCTTCCTTGGCGGCGGGGGCGGCCCCGGCCAGCTTGGTCAACTCAATGACGGCCATGGAGGCGCAGTCGCCGGCCCGGGGCAGGCTCATCTTGACCACGCGGGTGTAGCCGCCCGGCTGGCCGGTGAAGCGCGGGCCGATCTCGTTAAAGAGCCGGGCCACGAGCTGGTGGTTTTCGAGGACCTTGAAGGCCATGCGACGAGCGTGGACGCTGTCGGTCTGGGCCAGGGTGACAAGCTGCTCAACAACGCCGCGAAGTTCCTTGGCCTTGTGTTCGGTGGTGCGGATCCGCTCGTGGATCAGCAGCGAACGAGCCATATTGCGCAGCATGGCCTTGCGGTGCGCGGCGGTCCTGCCAAGTTTGCGTCCGGATTTGTTATGCCTCATCGGTCTGCTTCCTCTTGAGCCATTCCTGGTATTTTTGGTCGAAGTTCTCGATGCGCATACCGAATTCGAGACCCATATCCTCGAGAACGCGGCGGATTTCCTCAAGGGATTTCTTGCCGAAGTTCTTGGTCTTGAGCATCTCGTGTTCGGTTTTCTGCATAAGTTCGCCAACGGTCTGGATATTGGCGGACTTCAGGCAATTGGTGGCGCGCACGGAGAGCTCAAGTTCGTCGATGCTTTTAAACAGGCTGGGGTTGAGTTCGATGTCGTCACGACGCCGATTCTTCTCCGCCTCGGATTCCTTCTCGTCGAAATTGATGAAAACCGTGAGTTGATCCTTGAGGATCTTGGCGCTGTAGGAAATGGCGTCCTCAGGGGCGATGGAGCCGTCGGTGGTGACTTCCAGCACGAGCTTGTCGTAGTTGGTCATCTGGCCGACGCGGGCCTGTTCGATGGTGTAGGCCACCTTTTTCACAGGCGAGAAGCTCGCATCCAGGAGGATTAGGCCGATTTCGGATTCGAGCCCTTCGTGCATGTCGGCCGGGACATAGCCCTTGCCCATGCGCACTTCGAGGTCGATGCGGAAATCGCGGTCTTCGGAAAGGGTGGCGATCAAGACGTCCTCGGACAGCACCGAGACGTTGTGATTGCCCTGAATGGCGCTGGCCCGAACTTCGCCCTTTTCCTTGGCGAGCAGGGTAAGCCGCTGGGGCTCGTCGGTGGCCATGGCCAGCCGCACCTGCTTGAGATTGAGGATGATCTCGGTGACATCCTCAATGACTCCCGGAATCGTGGAGAATTCGTGCTGCACCCCTTCGATGCGGGCGGCGACGATGGCCGCGCCCTGCAGGGACGACAGGAGCACACGACGCAGGGCATTGCCGAGCGTCGTGCCGAACCCGCGTTCCAGGGGCTCGCACACGAACCGTCCGAAGGTCTCGGTGGAGCTCGGGTCCTTGTCCAGGACTTCGGGCTTGACGAGTTCGGTCCAGTTGCGGGAGTTGATGAGCCTTTGGCCGTTACGAGTCAACATGGCGTCACCTTAGGCAAAGGGTCTTTGCCGATTACTTGGAGTAAAGCTCGACGATGAGCTGCTCGTTGATCGGGAACTGCACGTCCTCGCGGGTGGGCAGCGCGATGACCTTGCCTTTAAGCTTTTCGCCTTCCACCTCAAGCCAAGCCGGGGTGCCGCGACGGGCGATGACCTGCTGGGCTTCCAGGATGATGGGCGACTGCCGGTTACGTTCACGGACTTCGATGACGTCGCCGACCTTGACCTGCAAGGACGGGATGTTCACCCGACGACCGTTGAGGGTGAACAGGCCGTGACGTACGAGCTGCCGGGCCTGGTTGCGCGAAGTGGCGAAACCCAGGCGGTAGATCGTGTTGTCCAGGCGGCGTTCCAGGGCGGAAAGCAGGTTTTCGCCGGTGACGCCTTTCTGCATGTCCGCGCGTTTGAAGTAGTCGCGGAACTGCTCTTCCAGGATGCCGTACATCTTGCGGGTCTTCTGCTTCTCGCGCAACTGGACGGCGTAATCGCTCATTTTTTTGCGAATGCGGCCATGCTGGCCAGGGGCGTAGGGGCGGCGCTCATGAGCGCACTTGTCGGTGTAGCACCGGTCGCCCTTCAAAAACAGCTTGGCCCCTTCCCGGCGGCAAATCCGGCATTTCGCTTCAGTATAACGTGCCAAGGTCGTTCCTCCTCGATGTGCCGCGGGGCGGCCTTCTTGACCGGTTCCCCGCGTGTGTCGGTCCTCCGGGGCATGCTTGCGCCGGGTGGGACCGAATAATGAGCCAGGCCCCGGTCTGGAGGCCTGGTCGTATAAAATACCGCTGTGCCGCCGAGGGAACCATGCCCTCGGCCATCCGCTCCAACTAGACGCGACGCCGCTTGGGCGGACGGCAGCCGTTGTGGGGGATGGGCGTAATATCGCGGATGTAGCTGATCTTGAACCCGGCGTTGTGAATGGCGCGCATGGCGGCCTCACGTCCGGACCCCGGCCCCTTCACCAAAACACCGACGGTGCGCATGCCGTTTTCCTGGGCCTTGCGCGCGGCGTTTTCTGCGGCGACCTGGGCGGCAAACGGGGTGGACTTGCGCGACCCCTTGAAACCAGCCCCACCGGAGGTGGCCCAGCTGACCACGTTGCCCTTCTGATCGGTGAAGGTCACGATGGTATTGTTGAACGTGGCCTGAATGTGGGCCACGCCCACGGGAATGTTCTTGCGTTCCTTTTTGCCGGTGCGGCGCGGTTTCGCCATACGCGTATCTCCAAAAAGCCCGTTTGGGGCGTGTTGCCGTGTTGCAGCGGACGCTTATAAACGCGTCCGCGAAAGGTTACTTCTTCTTCTTGGCCATCACACCACGACGCGGCCCCTTGCGGGTACGCGAATTGGTGTGGGTGCGCTGTCCGCGACAGGGCAGACCCCGGCGGTGACGCAGGCCCCGATAGCAACCGATGTCCATGAGGCGCTTGATGCCGGCGGTGATTTCACGCCGCAGATCGCCCTCGACCTTGTAGTTGGCTTCGAGTTCCTTGCGGATGTTGTTGGTTTCCTCGGAAGTCAAGGCGTCGGAATTTTTCGTCCAATCAACGCCGGTGCTTTCGAGGATGCGCAGGGCCGTGGTACGGCCGATGCCGAAGATATAGGTCAGCGCAATGTCCATCCGCTTGTTCTTGGGAAGGTCGACTCCCGCGATTCTGGCCACGACGTTCCTCCGTTATCCCTGACGTTGCTTGTGCCGGGGGTTATCGCAGATCACCCGCACAACGCCGTGACGCCGGATGATTTTGCACTTGGGACAAAGTTTTTTCACCGAAGGTCTCACTTTCATGCCGTCTCTCCGTCTCCTGGCGACGGAAACGACCGAGGCCGCGCGGGCGTCGGTCCCGTCAATCAGCCAGGCTTAAAATCCGAGGACCGTTTTTGGTCACAGCCACCGTATGCTCGAAATGCGCGGACAGGCTGCGATCTTTCGTCACGGCCGTCCAATTGTCGGACAACACTTCGACGTCGGGACCACCCGCCGTCACCATGGGTTCGATGGCGAGCACCATCCCGGGAAGAAGCGGGACGCGAGGCGCGTCCTTGGGCTCGAAATTGGGAATTTCGGGCTTCTCGTGGAGCTTCCTCCCAATGCCGTGACCAACGAACCGTCTTACAACACTTAGGCCATGGCCTTCAACATGTTTTTGCACGGCCCGCGAAATGTCATACAGGTCATTGCCGGATATGGCCTCGGCAATGCCCTTGGCCAGACTTTCCCGAGTCACCTGCAAAAGCTTGGCTTTCTCGGGACTTATCTCGCCAACCGGGACCGTTGTGGCGGCGTCTCCGTAAAACCCGTCGTAGACCACGCCCATGTCGAAGCTGACCAGGTCCCCTTCTTTGAGCACCCGGTCGGATGGAAAGCCGTGAACGACTTCCTCATTGACCGAGCAGCACAAGGCAAACGGAAACCCGTACATGCCCAGGAACCCCGGCTTGACCTTGAAATCGGCGCAGCGCTTCAGAGCCAGCTGTTCGAAGGTCATGGTGGTCACGCCCGGCTTCACCGCTTCGGACAGATCCCGCAGGATCACGGCCACGATGCGGCAGGCTTCCCGCATGGAGGCCAGTTCAAGGTCGTTTTTGAGGTAGATCCCCCTGACCTTTTTCAAACCTACTGCCTGCCCTTGATTCTCCCCTTCTGCATGAGGCCTTCATACTGACGGGAGATAAGATACGACTCGATCTGGGACATGAAGTCCATGGCCACGCCGACCACGATCAAAAGCGAGGTGCCGCCGAAATAAAACGGCACGTTGAACTGTTGGATCAGCATCATGGGCAACACGCAGACGGCGGAGATGTACATCGAACCCCACAGGGTGATGCGCACCAGCACCTTGTCGATGTATTCCTTGGTCTTGGCCCCGGGACGAATACCCGGAATAAAGCCGCCCTGCTTGCGGATGTTCTCGGCGATATCATTGGGATCAAAGATAATGGCCGTATAGAAATAGCAGAAGAAGACAATCAGCGCGATAAAGATCACATTGTAGGTCATCGTCTCCGGTGAAAACACCGAGGCCACGGTCTTCAGCCAAGGCACGCTCGAAAACTCGCCCAAGGTCGCCGGGAAAAGCAGAATCGAGGAGGCGAAAATGGGCGGGATAACGCCGGCCGTGTTGACGCGCAGCGGCAGATGGGTGGTCTGGCCGCCGTACATTTTTCGTCCGACCATGCGCTTGGCGTATTGGATGGGAATACGTCGCTGCCCTCGCTCCATGAACACGATGGCGACCAGCACGGCCAGCATCAGCGCCACGATAAGGATGAGCATAAGCGGCGAAAGTTCCCCGGCCTTGAGCAGATCGAAGGTAGAGAGCACGGCGCGCGGCAATCCGGCCACGATGCCGGAATAGATGATCAGCGAAATACCGTTGCCGATCCCCTTCTCCGTCAGCTGCTCGCCAAGCCACATAAGAAACACCGTGCCGGCGCACAGCGTGATGATGGTCATGAGGCGAAAGCCCCAGCCAGGCATGAGCACCACCGGCGCGCCCGTGGGGCTGGCCATGCTTTCCAGGCCAACGGCGATGCCGAAGCCCTGGATGCAGGTGATGAGCACCGTGCCGTAGCGGGTGTACTGGGTGATCTTTTTCTTCCCGGCGGCGCCCTCCTCCTTCTGCATCTTGGCCAGCTCGGGGCTGACCACGGTCAGCAGCTGGATAATGATGGAGGCGGAGATGTAGGGCATGATCCCCAGGGCGAAGATGGAGAGGTTGCGCAGCCCTCCGCCGGAGAACATGTCGAACAGGCCAAAAAGGGTGTTCTTGGCGCTTTCGAAGAAATCCGCCAGCGCGGCCGAATCAACGCCCGGCACCGGGACATGCACGCCGATGCGGTAGACGGCCACAAGCAGGAAGGTCCAAAGGAGCTTTTTTTTCAGCTCCGGCAGACGGGCCAGATTTTCGACTCCGGTAAGGGCCACGGCAACTTCCGTTTATTCAGTAGGGGTTTCGGTCAAAGCCTCGGGCGTTCCCAGGGCGATGACCTTGCCGCCGGCGGCGGTGATTTTCTCAGCCGCCTTGGCGCTGAACTTGTGGGCCTCGACGGTGACGGCGGCGGCGACTTCGCCGACGCTCAAGATCTTGACCAGGGCGCCGGCCGGGGCCAGACCGCGATCATAGATGTCGTCGAGGGTGATGGCGTCCTTGCCGTCGAAGGAAGCCAGCAGCCGATCCAGATTGATGGGCTGGAAGACGACCTTGAACGGGTAGTTCTTAAAGCCGCGCTTGGGCAGACGGCGGGCGATGGGCATCTGGCCGCCTTCGAACCAAGCGCGGTGCTTGGCGCCGGCCCGGGAATTCTGGCCCTTGTTGCCGCGACCAGAGGTGCAGCCCCAGCCGGTGGCCCGGCCACGGCCGACGCGCTTGCGGCTGGCCCGCTCCTCGGGGAAGGGATAGAGCTCGTGGAGCTTCATGACTCGGTCACCTCAACGAGATGTTGGACCTTCGCGATCATGCCGACCAGGGTGTCGGTTTTCTCGAAGGAGCGTTCCTGGCGGATTTTCTTCAGGCCAAGTGAAGCCAGGGTGGCGCGCTGCTTGGGCGTGTTGCCGTAGCGGCTTCTCACCAGCTTGACGGTAATGTTTGCCATGGCGTTGCGTCCTTACTTGCGGGGCGTGGACAGGGCCTTGCCACGCATGGCGCTGACCGAGTCGGCGCTGCGCAGCGAAGCCAAGCCTTCCATGGTGGCCCGCAAGACGTTGTGCGGATTGTTGGTGCCGATGGCCTTGGTCAAGATGTCATGGACGCCGCAGGCTTCCATGATGGCGCGCACCGGACCGCCGGCAATAATGCCGGTACCCTTGGAGGCGGGCTTGAGCATGACGCGACCGGCCCCGAACTGGCCGAGGATCTCGTAGGGCAGCGTACCGTCGAGCAGGGGCACCCGGATCATGGCCTTGCGGGCCTGTTCCGTGGCCTTGCGGATGGCTTCAGGCACTTCGTTGGCCTTGCCCAGTCCGTAGCCCACCGAGCCCTTGCCGTCGCCGACGACGACCAGGGCGCTGAAGCTGAACCGACGGCCGCCCTTGACGACCTTGGCGACGCGATTGAGGTACACGATCTTTTCGATCTGAGACAGATCGGATTGCTGTTCCATGCCGTCTTCCTTCGCGCGTTTAGAATTTGAGGCCGCCATCCCGCGCTCCGTCGGCCAGGGCCTGCACCCTGCCGTGGTAGATGTAACCGTTGCGATCAAACACAACGGCCTGGATGTTGCGTTCAAGGGCCTTGGCGGCCAGGTCTTTACCGACCATGGTCGCCGCTTCCTTGTCGGCCTTGACCGCCTCGCCGGCCCTCAAAAGCGTCAGGCTGGAGGAGGACACCAGGGTCTGTCCGGTCAGATCGTCGATCACCTGGGCGTAGATGTGCCGGTTGGACCGGTACACCACGAGCCTGGGGCGTTCGACGGTGCCAGACAGTTTCTTGCGGATGCGGACTTTCCGGCGCGCTCGCGCCAGGGTCTTGGTCATCTTCATGCTGCTAGCCCCTATTTCTTGCCGCCGGACTTACCGGCCTTGCGGCGAATGACTTCGTTTTCGTACTTGATGCCCTTGCCCTTGAAGGGTTCAGGCGGCCGCACGCGACGGATGCGGGCGGCGGTTTCGCCAAGGAGCACCTTGTCGATGCCCGACAAGGTCAGCTTGTTGCCTTCCACCTTGGCTTCAATGCCCTCGGGCAGCTTGAAATCCACCGGGTGGGAGAACCCCACGGCCAGGGACACGGTGTTGCCGGTGGTGGCGACCTTGTAGCCGACGCCGATGACTTCCAGCGTCTTGGTGAAACCCTTGCTCACGCCCTCGACGAGGTTGGCAAGCAAGGTGCGGCGCAGGCCGTGCTGGGCACGGGCCACACGGGTGTCGTCGGTGCGGCTGACCTGGACCTTGCCGTCGGCGACGGCGTAGGCGATCTTGGGATGCGTGGGGGTGGACAGCTGGCCCTTGGGGCCCTTGACCACCACCGCATCGGAAGCCAGCTCAACGGACACGCCGGCGGGCAGCTCGATTTCGCGTTTTCCTATCCTGGACATGACATCTTCTCCGCGGTGGATCTTATTACCAGATTTCGCACAGGAGCTCGCCGCCGACATTGAGCTCGCGAGCCTTGGCTCCTTCCAGGATGCCCCGGGAAGTGGACAGGATGCTGATGCCCAGGCCGTTTTGCACCTTGGGGATGGCCTCGGCCGGCACGTACACGCGCCGTCCGGGCTTGCTCACCCTTTTGAGCCCCGAAATGATCGGTTTGCCGCTCTGATATTTGAGGTTGATGGTCAGCGCTTGCCCGTCCACGGCGAAGTCCCCGATGTAGCCTTCCTCTTTGAGGATGGCGGCAATGGCGGCCTTCAGTTTGGACGTGGGAAACGACAGGTCCGCGTGCAAGGCCCGATGGGCATTGCGGATGCGGGTCAGCATATCGGAAATGGGATCGGTCACCGACATGGCGTCCTTCTCCTTACCAGCTCGACTTGCGCACGCCGGGCATTTCGCCGGTCAGCGACATGTTACGGAAACAAATACGGCAAACGCCGAACTTGCGCAGATACGCCCGGGGACGACCACAGATGGGGCAACGATTGTACGCCCTGGTGGAAAACTTCGGTTTGCGGCTGGCTTTCACCATCAAAGATTTACGGGCCACGTCCGTTCTCCTTACTTTTTAAACGGCATGCCGAGCAGGTCCAGCAACATCTTGCCTTCCTTGTCGGCGGTGGCCGTAGTGACGATGGTGACGTTCATGCCCTTGACGTGCTCGACGCGATCCACGTTGATTTCCGGGAAAATGCTGTGCTCCCGGATACCGAGGGTAAAATTGCCGCGTCCGTCGAATCCACGGTCAGGCACGCCGCGAAAGTCGCGAACCCGAGGCAGGGCAAAATTCATGAGTTTGTCGAGATAATCCCACATCCGATCCCGGCGAAGGGTCACACGGCACCCCACCGGCATGCCCTCCCGGAGCTTAAAGGCCGCGATGGACTTTCGGGCTCGTGTGATCACGGCCTTTTGTCCAGCGATGGCAGTCAGCTCGACCACGGCTTCCTCGATGAGCTTATTGTTGTTGCTCGCTTCGCCCAAACCCATGTTGAGCGAGACAAAGGAAAGCCGGGGGATTTGCATGCTGGAAGTGTACCCGAACTCTTTCTTCAGCTCCGGGGCTACCTTCTCGGCATAGATTTGTTCCAGGCGGGTCATACCGTTTCCTTTTGACGCTAGGCGATTTCGTGGTTGCACTTCTTGCAGAAGCGAACCTTCTTGCCATCAGCGGTGTATTTGTAGCCGACCTTGGCCGGCTTGGCGCAACCTTCGCACAAGAGAGCCACGTTGGAGATGTCCAACGGCGCTTCCTTCTCGATGATTCCGCCGGGGGTCTTGGCGTAGGGATTGGCCTTGGTGTGGCGCTTGACCTGGTTCACCTTTTCCACCAGCACGGCGTTGCGCTTGGGCAGGATCTTTAAGATCTTGCCCACTTTGCCCTTGTCCTTGCCGGCGATGACCATCACCTTGTCGTCTTTACGAATCCGATAGGTTTTCATGTCGTCCTCGATGCGCGTGGGAAGCCCTAGAGGACTTCAGGAGCCAGCGACACGATTTTCATGAAGTTTTTCTGCCGCAGCTCGCGCGCGACCGGTCCGAAGATACGGGTTCCAACCGGCTCGCCCTGGTTGGACAGCAGCACGGCGGAGTTGGAGTCGAACTTGATGTAGGAACCGTCGGCCCGGCCGACTTCCTTTTTGGTCCGAACCACAACGGCCTTCATCACGGCGCCCTTTTTCACCTTGGAATTGGGCAGGGCGTCCTTGACGGACACGACGATGATGTCGCCCACCGTGGCGTAACGGCGACGGGAGCCGCCGAGCACCTTGATGCAGCACACTCGTTTCGCGCCGGAATTGTCCGCCACATCGAGATTGGATTCAACCTGAATCATGTCGAGCTCCTAGACCGCTTTTTCCATGATTTTTTCAAGATGCCACCGCTTACGGGCGGACAGCGGCCGATGCTCGATGATGCTCACGGTATCGCCGATGCCGCAGTCGTTCTGCGGATCATGGGCCATGAACTTGTTGCGGCGACGGATGTACTTTTTGTACAGTGGATGCTTCACCAGGGTCTCGACCATGACCACGATGGTCTTGTCGGCCTTGTCGGAGACCACGACGCCGGTCAGCACCCGGCGATTGCTTTTCTGTTCTTCCATGGTGATCCCCGATTAGCCTTGACGCTTCTTTTCAGTTTGCACCGTCATGATGCGGGCGATGTCCTTGCGGACTTCACGCAGACGGTGGGTCTTTTCCAGCTGGGCCGTGGCGTGCTGAAAGCGCAGCTTGAAGAGTTCCTCGCGGGACTCGCCCAGCTTCTTGCCCAGGGCCTCGACGTCGAGATCGCGCAGTTCGGCGGTCTTCATGGCTACAAGCCCTCCTTGACCACAATCTTGGTCTTGATCGGCAGCTTGTGCTGGGCCCGGGTCAGCGCTTCCTTGGCGGTCTCGATGTCCACGCCCTTGATCTCGTAGAGCACGCGACCGGGCTTGACCGGAGCGAACCAGCCCACAGGAGAGCCTTTGCCCTTGCCCTGACGGACTTCAGCCGGCTTTTCCGTGCGCACGCGGTCCGGGAAGACGCGAATCCAGACTTTGCCGCCGCGCTTGATGTGGCGCATGATGGCGATACGAGCGGATTCAATCTGCTGGCTGGTGAGCTTGCCGTGCTCCAGAGCCTTGATGCCGATTTCACCGAAGTCGATGCTGGCGCCGCGCAGGGCGGGACCGCGCAGGCGGCCCTTTTGCATCTTCCGGAATTTGGTTTTTTTGGGAGCCAACATTACGCTTCCACCTCATGATCCAAAATCTCGCCTTTGAAAATCCAGACCTTGACCCCGATGACGCCGTAGGTGGTCTTGGCGATGGCGTAGCCGTAGTCGATGTCGGCGCGCAGGGTCTGCAGGGGCACCCGACCGTCGCGGTACCATTCGGAGCGGGCGATTTCCGCTCCGGCCAGGCGGCCGGCGCAGGAGACCTTGATGCCCTCGGCGCCGAACTTGCGCGACAGGCCGACGGTGCGCTTCATGGCCCGGCGGAAGGCCACGCGGCGCTCAAGCTGCAGCGCGATGTTCTCGGCGACGAGCTGGGCGTCGATTTCGGGACGGCGGATTTCGTTGACTTCCACCGTGAATTCCCGACCGAAGCGCTGCTTGAGGTCGCCGCGAACCTTCTCGATCTCCGTGCCCTTGCGGCCGATGACAATGCCGGGCCGGGCGGTGTGGATGATCAGGCGAATCTTGCCCCCCGCGCGTTCGATCTCGATCTTCGAGATCCCGGCGTGGTACAGGCTCTTCTTGACGAACTTACGGATCTTGTTGTCCTCGAAAACGAACTCCGGGTAATCCTTCTTGGAAAACCAACGCGAGAGCCAGTTCTTGTTGTATCCGAGGCGAAATCCGTAGGGATGAACTTTCTGTCCCATCTGTCGCTCCTAGTTCTCGGCCACAACGACGGTGATATGGCTCGTGCGCTTGACGATCCGGAAGGCGCGTCCCATGGAGCGGGTCATGATCCGCTTGTGGGTCGGCCCGGGATTGATGATCACCTGCTTGACCGTAAGGTTGTCGATATCCACCCCGGAGATCTGCTCGGCGTTGGCAACGGCCGAGTGGAGCACCTTGCCGATGATCTTGGCCGATTTTTTGGGGGTGAATTTCAGTATGTTCATGGCCTCCTCGACCGGCCGGCCGAGGATGTTGGCGGCGACGAGCCGCGCCTTCTGGGGCGACAGGCGAATGTACTTGGCGATGGCTTTGGCTTCCATGGTTTTGTCCCGACGGGGTGGTCTCCCCGACTACTTTTTCACTTTGCTTTTCTTGTCCGCGGCATGGCCGTGGAAGGTCCGCGTAGGGGCAAACTCGCCGAGTTTGTGCCCGACCATGTTCTCGGAGACAAAAACCGGAATGAACTTTTTCCCGTTGTGCACGGCAAAAGTCAGACCAACCATCTCGGGCAGGATCATGGACCGGCGAGACCAGGTCTTGATCACGCGGCGATCCTTGTTCTCCAGGGCGTAGGCGACCTTCTTTTCCAAGTGATCGTCCACGAACGGACCTTTTTTGAGTGAACGAGGCATAGGCGTTTCCTCTTACTTTTGTCCGCGCCGCTTGACGATAAGCTTGGACGAGGGCTTTTTCTTGTTGCGGGTCTTGTAGCCCTTGGTCGGCTTGCCCCACGGGGTGACCGGGTGACGACCGCCGGAGCTCTTGCCCTCGCCGCCGCCGAGGGGATGGTCAACCGGGTTCATGGCCACGCCGCGAACTTCGGGGCGCTTGCCAAGCCAGCGGTTACGCCCGGCCTTGCCGATGGAGATGTTCTCGTGCATCACGTTGCCGACCTGGCCGACGGTGGCCAGACAGGTGGACAGCACGTTGCGCACTTCGCCCGAAGGCAGACGCAGCAGGGCGTACTTGCCTTCCTTGGCCACGAGCTGGGCATAGGTTCCGGCGGCGCGGCACATCTGGCCGCCGCGCCCTGGGTTCAGCTCGATGTTGTGCAACAGCGTGCCGACCGGAATCTTTTTCAGCTGGAGCGCATTGCCCGGCTTGATGTCGGCGGCGTCGCCGGCGGTGATCATATCGCCGACCTTGATGCCAACCGGCGCCAAAATGTAACGTTTTTCACCGTCAGCGTAATGCAAAAGCGCAATACGGGCGCTACGGTTGGGGTCATACTCGATGGAGAAGACCTTGGCCGGAACCCCGAACTTGTCGCGCTTGAAGTCGATGATGCGATACAGGCGCTTGTTGCCGCCGCCGCGACGACGCGAGGTGATGCGGCCGTAGCAGTTGCGGCCGCACGAGGAGGTAATGCCCTCGGTAAGGGACTTCTCCGGCTCGCTGCGGGTGATCTCCTCGAAGGTAGACACCGTCTGGAACCGGCGGCCGGCCGAGGTCGGCTTAAGCTTGCGGATGGACATGTCTACACCCCTTCGAAGAACTCAATTTTATCGCCCTGGGCCAGGGTCACGTAGGCTTTCTTGTAGCCCGGAATCCGGCCGGTCACGCGTCCCATGCGGGAACGGGCGAGGCTTTTGTGCTTGACCACGCGCACGCCCTTGACCGTGACGGAGAAGGCCTTTTCCACGGCCTTGGCGATCTCGATCTTGTTGGCGGCGGGATGGACAAAAAACACCACCTGGTTGGCGGCGTCCTTCACCATCGTGGCCTTCTCGGAAATAACCGGCTTCAAAAGGATGTTAGCGTATTCCATGACCGAGCCTCTCCTGGACCTTGAGCGCCGCGTCCTTCATCATGACAACATGATCGTGCAGGAGGACGTCATACACATTAAGCATGTCCTGCCGCACGACCTTGATGCCAGGAAGGTTTCTGGCGGAAAGCTCGAGATTGTTATCCGACTCGGGCAGAACAATCAAGGCTTTTTTCCAGCTGAAATCAGAAACGACCTTGGCCATCAGCTTGGTCTTGACTTCCGGCAGCGCGATGGCGTCCAGGAGCACCAGCTGATCTTCCACGACCTTGGCCGAAAGGGCCATGCGCAGGGCCAGCTGGCGGACCTTGCGGTTCACCTTGAAGGAGTAGTCCCGGGGCTGCGGCCCGTGGACAACGGCGCCACCGCGCCACAGGGGCGAACGGGTGGAACCGGCCCGGGCGCGGCCGGTGCCCTTCTGACGCCAGGGCTTCTTGCCGCCGCCGCTGACGAAGGCGCGGGTCTTGACGCTGTGGGTGCCGGCGCGCTTGGCGGCCAGCTGGGCGCGGACAACGAGGTGCAGCAGTTCGGGCTGCACTTCGACTTCAAAAACCTCGGGGGCCAGATCGACAGTGCCGATTTCCTGGCAGCCCTGGTTGAACAATTTCACATTTGCCATGGCTTGCCCCCGTTACCCCTGCTTACGAACCACGACCACGCCGTTGCGCGGGCCGGGAATCTGTCCCTTGACCAAGATCAGGTTCATTTCGGGGCGGACGTCGACCACGGTGATGCTCGGCACGGTCACCGTGCGCGCGCCCATGTGGCCGGCCATCTTCTTGCCCTTCATGACCTTGCCGGGCTCGGTGTTGTTGCCGATGGAACCGCCGGAGCGATGGGCCTTTTCGGTGCCGTGGGTCTTTTTGAGACCGGCGAAGTTCCAGCGCTTCATGACGCCGGCAAACCCTTTACCGATGGAGGTGCCCGTGACCTTGACGATCTCACCCGGGGCGAAGATGTCCACGGTCACGTCCATGCCCTGCTCGAACGGCACGGGGCCGTCCAGGCGGATTTCCTTAAGCACCCGGAAGTAACCGCGGCCGGCCTTGTCCAGATGGCCCTTCTCGGGCTTGTTGGCCTTGCGTTCCGGGATCTCGTCGAACCCGATCTGCATGGCGTTGTACCCGTCTTTTTCCAGGTTCTTGACCTGGGTGACGGGGCAGGGTCCGGCCTGAATAACAGTGACCGGAATAATTGAGCCGTCGTCGCCGAAGACCCGGGTCATGCCCAGTTTTCGGCCGAGAATTCCAAGCGTGGCAGCCATGCCAACCCTTCCTTAGAGCTTAATTTCCACGTCAACACCGGCAGGAAGGCTCAGTTTCCCGAGCGCGTCCACGGTCTGCTGCGTGGGCTCCATAATGTCCAGGAGACGTTTGTGAACCCGCATCTCGAACTGTTCACGGGACTTCTTGTCGACGTGAACCGAGCGGTTGACCGTGACCTTGTGGATGTCCGTGGGCAACGGGATGGGACCGGCAACGCCGGCTCCGGTGTTGCGGGCAGTATCCACGATCTCGGCCACCGCCTTGTCCAGGATGCGGTAGTCGTAGGCCTTCAATTTGATACGGATGCGATCATTTTGCATGGAAACCATGATATTACTCCACAATCTCCGACACGACGCCAGCGCCGACGGTGCGGCCGCCTTCGCGGATGGCAAAGCGCAGGCCCTTTTCCATGGCGATGGGGGCGATCAGTTCCACGTTGAACGTGGCGTTGTCGCCCGGCATGACCATTTCAACACCTTCGTTGAGGGTCACCACGCCGGTGATGTCCGTGGTCCGGAAATAGAATTGGGGACGGTAGCCCGTAAAAAACGGGGTGTGGCGGCCGCCCTCTTCCTTGTTGAGGACGTACACTTCGGCCTTGAACTTGCGGTGCGGCGTGATGGAGCCGGGCTTGGCCAGAACCTGGCCGCGCTCGACGTCGTCGCGCTTGATGCCGCGCAGGAGCACGCCGACGTTGTCGCCAGCCTGGCCCTGATCGAGAATCTTGCGGAACATCTCGACGCCGGTGCAGGTCGTCTTGACCGTGTCCTTGATGCCGATGATGGCCACTTCGTCGCCCACGGTGACGATGCCGCGCTCGACACGACCGGTCACGACGGTGCCGCGGCCGGAGATGGAGAACACGTCTTCGATGGGCATGAGGAACGGCTTGTCGATGTCGCGCTTGGGCTCGGGGATAAACGAGTCGCAGGCGTCGAGCAGCTCGAAGATGGGCGCGGCCTCGGGGCTGTTGACGTCGGCCGCTTCCAGGGCCTTGAGGGCCGAACCCTTGATGACCGGGATGTCGTCGCCAGGGAAGCCGTACTTGGACAGCAGCTCGCGCACTTCCAGCTCGACCAGCTCAAGAAGTTCGGGGTCGTCAACCAGATCGACCTTGTTCATGAACACCACCAGCTGGGGCACGCCGACCTGACGGGCGAGCAGGATGTGCTCACGGGTCTGGGGCATGGGGCCGTCGGTGGCGGCGACGACGAGAATGCCGCCGTCCATCTGGGCCGCGCCGGTGATCATGTTCTTGATGTAGTCGGCGTGACCCGGGCAATCGACGTGGGCGTAGTGCCGCTTGTCGGTCTGGTATTCGACGTGGGCCGTGGCGATGGTGATGCCGCGTTCCTTTTCTTCCGGCGCCTTGTCGATCTGGTCAAAGGGAATGTACTCGCCATTGCCCTTGAGGCTGGCCAGACGCGTGATGGCGGCGGTCAGCGTGGTCTTGCCGTGGTCGATGTGACCGATGGTGCCGATATTGACGTGCGGCTTGTTGCGTTCAAATTTCGCCTTGCCCATAGGATCCCCCTGGAGCTTCCGCGCTTGCGGGTCTTCGTTGTAGTGCGTCCTCGCCCGAAACGCCGCGGGCGTTATTTCTTCTTCATTATCTCTTCAGCCAGACTGGCCGGAACACGCTCGTAGTGGTCGAAGATCATGGTGAACGTGGCGCGGCCCTGGGACTTGGAACGCAAGTCCGTGGCGTAGCCGAACATGGAGGACAGGGGGACGTGGGCCGTGATGACCTGGGCGCCCGCCCGAGCTTCCATGCGGGCGATACGGCCGCGACGGCCATTCAGATCGCCCATGATGTCGCCCATGTATTCGTCCGGAGTGACCACTTCGACGGCCATGATCGGCTCAAGCAGGACGGGCGAGGCCTTCTGCACGGCTTCCTTGAAGCACTGGGAACCGCAGATGAAAAACGCCTGCTCCGAAGAGTCCACTTCGTGGTAGGAACCAAAGACCAGCTTGACGCGGATGTCGACCAGCGGGAAGCCGGCCATGACGCCGCCCTTCATGGCATTCTGGATGCCTTTGTCGACAGCCGGAATGTATTCCTTGGGGATGATGCCGCCGGTGATGTCGTTGACGAATTCGTAGCCGCCGTCTTCCTTGGGCTCGATTTCGAGAACAACATGGCCGTACTGGCCGCGGCCGCCGGTCTGCTTGACGTAACGCAGATCGTTCTTGATCGCCTTGGTGATGGTCTCACGGTAGGCGACCTGGGGCTGGCCGACGTTGGCGTTGACGCCGAATTCACGCATGAGGCGGTCAACGATGATTTCCAGGTGCAATTCGCCCATGCCGGCGATCAGGGTCTGGCCGGATTCCTCGTCGGACTTGACGCGGAACGACGGATCTTCCTTGGTCAACTTGCCCAGGGCCTGGGACAGCGCGTCGCGGTCGGCCTTGGTCTTGGGCTCGATGGCCACTTCGATGACCGGCTCGGGGATGTCCAGGGACTCCAGGGCGACCGGGCGGTTTTCCGCGCACAGGGTGTCGCCGGTGGAGGTGATCTTCATGCCGACGGCGGCCACGATGTCGCCGGCTTCGGCTTCTTTTATCTCTTCACGCTTGTTGGCGTGCATCTTGAGCAGACGTCCGACGCGTTCCTTCTTGCCGGTGTTGGCGTTAAGGACGGTCATGCCGGATTCGATCTTGCCCGAGTACAAGCGCAGGAAGGTCAGGTGGCCGATGAACGGATCGCTCATGAGCTTGAACGCCAGGGCGGCCAGGGGCAGCTTGGGATCGCACGGACACTCGATGGCCTTCTCGGCGTCGTCGGGGTCGTGACCGACCATGGCCGGGATGTCCACCGGAGACGGCAGGTAGTCGACCACGGCGTCGAGCAGGGGCTGCACGCCCTTGTTCTTGAAGGCCGAACCGCACAGCACCGGGCAGATGGCCAGGCCGATGGTGGCCTTGCGCACGCCGGCGATGAGTTCCTCGGGGGTCAGTTCTTCTCCCGCGAGGTACTTCTCCATGAGGGCTTCGTCCTCTTCGGCGATGGCTTCAAGCATCTGCAGGCGCCATTCGTCGTAGAGATCCCGCATGTTGTCCGGGATTTCCTGGGTGACGTATTCCTTGCCCATGGTGGCGTCGTCAAAGATCAGGGCCTTGCCCTGGATCATGTCCACCACGCCGGTGAAGTTGTCTTCGGACCCGATGGGCAGCTGGAGCGGCACGGGCTTGGCGCCCAGGCGGTCCCGGATCATGTCCACGCAGCGGAAGAAGTTCGCGCCGGTGCGATCCATCTTGTTGACGAAGCTCATGCGGGGAACGCGATACCGCTCAGCCTGCCGCCAGACCGTCTCGGTCTGGGGCTCGACGCCGGCAACGGCGTCGAACACGGCCACGGCGCCGTCGAGGACGCGCAGGGAACGCTCGACCTCAATGGTGAAATCCACGTGGCCGGGCGTGTCAATGATGTTGATGCGGTGATCGCGCCAGTAGCAGGTGGTGGCAGCGGAGGTGATGGTGATCCCCCGCTCCTGTTCCTGCACCATCCAGTCCATGGTGGCCTGGCCGTCGTGCACTTCGCCAATCTTGTGCGACACACCGGTGTAAAACAAAATACGCTCGGTGGTGGTCGTCTTGCCGGCGTCAATATGGGCCATGATGCCGATATTGCGCTGCCGCTCTATGGGTACGGTCCGAGACACGTCGTTATCCTTTAGCGACTACCACCGGTAATGGGCAAACGCCTTGTTCGCGTCAGCCATACGGTGCGTATCCTCTTTCTTTTTCACGGCGCCGCCGCGATTGTGATAGGCGTCCAGAAGCTCGCCCGACAGTTTGTCCGCCATGCCCTTTTCGCCGCGGGCCCGGGCCTGATTGATGAGCCAGCGCAGGGCCAGGGTGACCTGGCGTTCGGGGCGCACTTCCATGGGAACCTGGTAGGTGGCGCCGCCGACCCGGCGGGGTTTGACTTCCATGTGGGGCTTGACGTTGCCGATGGCTTTCTCGAAAGCCTTCAACGGGTCTTCGCCGGACTTTTCGGCCAGGACTTCAACGGCCTGGTAGAAGAGGTTTTCAGCCACACCCTTCTTGCCGTCGTGCATGAGCCGGTTGATGAACTTCGTCATCAGATGGCTGCCGAACTTCGGATCGGGCAGCACCGAGCGCTTGGAAACTGGACCTTTACGCGGCATACGCGTCTCCTTGAACCGAAATTACTTGGGCCGCTTGGCGCCGTACTTGGAACGGCTCTGGCGGCGGTCAGACACGCCCGACGTATCGAGCGTACCGCGGATGATATGATACCGGACACCGGGAAGGTCTTTGACGCGGCCGCCCCGGATCATCACTACCGAGTGCTCCTGCAGGTTGTGGCCTTCGCCCGGGATGTAAGAGGTCACCTCGATGCCGTTGGTCAGGCGCACGCGGGCGACCTTGCGCAAGGCCGAGTTGGGCTTTTTGGGCGTGGTGGTGTACACGCGGGTGCACACGCCCCGGCGCTGCGGGCAGGCCTGGAGGGCCGGCGTCTTGCGCCGCTTGGACACTTTGGCCCGTTCCTTGCGGATGAGCTGGTTGATCGTGGGCATAGCCGTCTCCGTTCAAAAAAATCGTAGTGTATGGCAAAGACAGAGGCCTATAGACCCACGGACGCAACATGTCAAGCGCCCCTGGGACCGGCCTCGGAAAAAACTGGCCCTCCCACCCGGTGCGGGCGGGAGGGCCTTACCCTCTACTCTAGATCAAAACGTTTGTCAGCCTAAAAAGTGATCCGAATGCCGCCGTGACCACCCCAGGCGTCGAGGCCGTGGTTGTCGAAGCCGATGCGCTGGTAACGGCCGGTCAGCTCGAAGGCCACGTTCTGGCTCAGGTTGACGGCAAAGCCGACGTCCACGGGGAGGGTGGGGTTGGCGTAGTTGCCGCGTCCGCCGTTCTCCCAGTAGGGGATACGGTCGCCGGAGAACAGGCCGCCGATACCGGTGCCGATGAAGAAGGCGGCCTTGTCGGTGCGCACCGGGTAGTAACGGACCAGGGCGTTGGCGCCAAAGGCCCAGGGGTTGTTGGAATAGCCGTCGCTGCTGGCCACGGTGTACAGGAAGTTGGTCACCGGGCCGCGACGGTCGATCTTGCGCACGTCAAACGAGTAGGCCAGGGCTTCCAGGCCGATGGACAGGCCGTCCATGACGAAATAGCCGCCGCTAAGCCCAAAGGTGATGATGGAATTGACCGACTTCTGGCCGGTGCCGTAAGCGCCGAATTCCGGCGTCACATGGAACGTGCCGGCCTCGCCCATGGCGTGGGACTTTCCCGG
The DNA here is from genome assembly GCF_004135975.1 of Solidesulfovibrio carbinolicus. Taxonomy (NCBI): domain Bacteria; kingdom Pseudomonadati; phylum Thermodesulfobacteriota; class Desulfovibrionia; order Desulfovibrionales; family Desulfovibrionaceae; genus Solidesulfovibrio; species Solidesulfovibrio carbinolicus. The sequence goes on from NZ_CP026538.1 coordinate 3,401,519, forward strand.
CAGGGCGGCGAACCCGATGCACAGGGCCAAAAGCAGGACCCAAATCTTCTTCAGTTGCGCGTTCATGGCCTTCCTCCTTGCAAACACGTCTTGTTGTCCAAAAACAAACCGATGGCGAAAACGACCTGATCCTTATCCGAAGCGCTCCGGCTCCGTGGTTGATGGATACGTCGTTTCTCGAACAACATAAGAACGCCTTCGGGCCTTGACCAGGGGCGGGGGCGTTTTCTCCCCCGAACGCCTCTCCGCCCGGAACGACCTTTAAGCCGTTTAGCAAAGCGTTTGGCGAAGAGCAAGACTTCCCAGCAGGATTGGCCCGGAATTTCCGACCGCCCCGCTTGCCCTGCTTCCGGCTCTGGGCTAGACTTCATGCACTTAGTAACGACATGGAGGCCGCCATGGACGACAAGGACCGTTTCGGCGTCAGTCTGGAAGAGCAGCTGGCCGCCTACAAGGCCAAGATCGAGGCCGCCCGGGCCGAAGCCAAGGACAAGGGGCAGGATTTCTTCGACCGCTGGTCCGGCGATCTCGAAGCGCTGTTGGAGAAATACGACAAGGCTCGCTACAAGCTGACCTTGCTGCGCAAGGGCGGGGGGGACGCCATGGTCGAACTGCGCCACGGCATGGAGCAGGCCCTGGGAGACCTCAAGGCCGCCTTCGCCAAAGCCAAGGACAAATTCTAGTTCGCCCCCATTTTTAAGGATATGATCGCCGTAGAGGGACGCGACAAGAATCCGTTTGTCTAGGGGCCGGGCCAGGCCCCGACCAGACGGCCGGCTTCCCAGACGAGCACCAGGCCCCAAAACAGGATGGCGATGCCGGCGGCGGCCGCCGCCATGTCCTTGATGGCCCTTATGCGCCGGTCCTCTTGGCTGACCAGGAAATCGCACACCCCTTCCACGGCGGAATTGAGCAGCTCGGCCGCCAGCATCTGCCCCGTGGCCACCAGCATGAGCAGGAAGTCCCGCCAGTGGCCGGTTGCGCCAAAAATGGCCAGCACCACCGTCGAGACCACCACTTTCCAGGCCACGCTGCCGTCGTAGAGCACGGCAAAGCGCAGCCCCGAGAGCACCACCCGTACCTTGCGCACCGGATGCCAGCCCGGCTCGCCGGTTCCTAAAAACTTGTTGCGCATCACCTCTCCTTCACGCCTGCCCGGCGCGGGGCATCAGCCTCCCTCCCCTGCTACCCGAGCTTGCGCGGCACGGCAAGCTGGAGCGATTTCTTCCCGCACTCCCTCGCGTCCTGTTGCCGTGTGCTTTCAATCCCTGGCAATGACCCGACAAGAGGGGCGGTGGGTGCATCACTGGCGCGGGCCTTTGTTCCCCGCTAGTGATGCACGCCTTGGCTCTCGCGGCTTCTGGCCCTCTGACGTGAGATCCCTTGGCTGCCTGCTCAATAGGCGAAGCCCCCTTCCGGGTACGCCGAAAGGGGGCCGCAAAACGTCCTGGAAACCCCTCTGTCGAAAAGAGCCTGCCTAGGCCTGGGCGGAAAAGCCGCCTTGCCCGCCAGACTCCCCGGAAGCGGCCATGGCGGCGTAGCGGTCCGCGCCGTAGCGGCCCTTGGCGTACTGGTCGAGCATGGAGGACAGGCCGTCCTTGCTCGCTTCGGTAGCGCCAAAGGACTGTCCTTCGGCATCGGCGGAGAAGGGAAACTCCTTGACCGTCTTGCTGACGATGTTCCCGTCGGCGTCGGTCACCACGGTGGTCTGGGTCATGCCTTCGGTGGAAAAGGCCGTGGTCACCGTGGTGGTGGTCTCCTCGCTACCAGAGCTTTCCGACGAATCGCCCGAGGAGCCGCTTGAACCGCCTGATCCGGCGGCCTGGGAGGTTCCCGAGGACGCGCCCGAGGTGGGCGTCGAGGTGGACGTCGAAACCAGCGCGCCGAAGGCGTCGTAGGCTTCCGTCTCGGTCGCGGTCTTACCATCCGGGCCGGTACGGGTAACGGTATAGGTGGACGATCCGTCGGCTGCGGTGATCTCCGAGCCGGTCTCAAGAATGTTCCCGGCAGCGTCGGCCAGGCTGCTTTTCACGGTAAAGCTGCCGTCTTCGGTGTACGCGCCGGCGGACGTGCGGGTGGAGGTCCGGCCTTCAGCGTCGGTGACGGTCATGGTCGAGGTGAAGGAACCATCCTGGGCCGTGGTGATCGTGCCGGATTCGATCACCGTGCCGTCGGCCGCCGTCAGGGTGTTGTTTTCAACGAAGTTGCCGTCGGCGTCATAGGCCCCGGTCATGGTGCGGGTGGTCGTCGTGCCGTCGGCCTGGACCATGGTCATGACCGTGCTGTACGAGCCGTCAGCGTTCTGGGTGGTGGTTTCCGTGCCGACCACATTGCCGTCGGCGTCGGTCATGGTGACCGAGCGCGACAGACTGCCGTCCTGGTTTTCGGTTTCCGTGACCTCGCGGCTGATTCCGTCCATACCTTCGCCCGGGGGAGGCGGCGGCATGGCCCCGATCTGGGTCGAACCGCTCAAATCCGTCAACGTTCCGGTGGTCATGTCGTAACCCACGGACCCGTTGCCGGCCAGCAGAGCCTGCAGGATGTCATTGAAGCTGCCGACGCTTGCGGTGGACGACGAAGAGGAAGAACTTGCCGCGTCGTCGCCGGTCGTGCTGCCCGTGCCGAGCAGGCTTTCCAGGGAAGACGCGGCCGACGAGGTCTGGCCCGTATAGCTGGCCAGCATCTGGGCCAGCCAACTGTTGGCATTGTCCTGGCCTATGGCTTGTATGCTCATGCCCATGCCTCCTGGGGCGGAAAATTTTGCCGATCTGGACGCACCCCAAGGGAAACTTGGCAAGGTCCATGCCGTATTTTTCCACCAACAGCTTGTGGAAGCAGGAAATTTCCGCCGACGCAGGCGGCAGCCGGGAGGTTACAAGCAACTTGCAGGCCACCAGAAAAACGGCGACAGCTAAGCCGTCGCCGCAATCAACAACCCTGCCCCATCCGGAGGGCCACTGGACCGGGACAGTGCGCAGCCCCTTTGGCTGCAGACAGGCTATTTTAACTTGGAACGCAAGGCCAGTTCATCACTTTTGTCTTCCAACCCCAAAGTCAATTCCACGGATTTAATGGCCTTGTTGAGAACACCAAACACCAAACGCACGCTGTATCCCATCAAGAAAGGCAAAGAGACATAGATTTTCTGGGTATCAGTCAAGGCTCCCAGAGTTTTGGATTCCACCAATTGTCCGAAGCTGTCCATGGAGAACAACACATAGCTCAGGTAGCCCACCATCGCGCCGAGCACGATCCTGGCAATCTGCTTTGGGACGTCGCCTTCGGACAGGGCCAGTTCTTTGGCCAAGCCCAGGAAAACAAAAAACAGACTGAGTTCCGCTCCCAACATTCCAAGACTCATCGACAAGACCATGGGCCAAAACCCCGGAGGAGAAGTCGCCATCATCAAATAACAGGACGCTCCCGCGAGAATAACCGTAAGCAACGTGACTACCAAAACTCCTGGCAGCGCATACTTTCCGAATGGCGATTCCAGTGTATACTTTAGCGTATACAGCGTCGTCGGATAGGTAACTTTGGTCAGTTCGAGTATATACGAATCTAACCGTGCCGACTTTTCCGCATCCCATTCTTGTTTGTTATCGTAGCCGAACTTGATCTCGTTTATCCCTTTTATCACAGAAGGATCGATCTGCAGATTATTATTTATGGCATACTTTAGAAGGCTGTAAGACCTTTTTATTCGCTTGGCGACTTGATCCTCAATTGCGTTTTCCGGCAACTTGATCATGAAACCTCCTAAGGGCAATCAACATGTTGCTGCACGATGCTGGCCGAAATTTCTCCAAGGCAGGATCTTCCAGACAGGATATACGCGGAAAATGTAATTTTTTGCATTTGATTGACCGGATCTCCCCCTATCCAAAACGGAATCCATGTGCCGCCGTTGCATTCAAACCGATACATGCTTGTCATTTTTACCAGTTGGTCGCTGTCAGACGGATACCGAAAAACCTCCCGACGAAACACAGGATCGGACAAACAACTCCCCGAATCAACTCTATAGCAACTTTGGAATTTATCTAAAATACGCCCAACAGGGTCAGTACAGACCCTTCCACCAGGCAACTTATAATACTCTTGATACCCGTCAAAAGGGACTTCGTCATCAAACTCTATATCAGAAGGCCAGCCTAACTTATAAAACACTCCTTTTCTATACAGCTTTACTATATCAATACTACGTAAAATTTTTGAACAAGAGGCCTTAACGGCTCTCACTGCCAAAACACCCGACACAATACTTGAATTATCGCAGGGGACATAGACATATATCCAATTCATGGAGCGCAGATGCGGCACGGTTAGCGTTTGGCCAGGCGTCAAAGCGATCAATTCCGGCCCCCCTGCGTCACGATGCGCCAAATAATACGCGGTCACCGACTCCGGAAGGGCTTGCGGCAAAGCACATCGAGGAGGGGTATGCGCCCACCCCAGGCCCGGACAAGCGATGAGGCATAATGCGAGGAGAAGCTTCTTCATACGACCCTCTTGATTATTGATTTATAAATACTATTACCACAACAAAATCCTCTCCGCAAATGTTTTTAAATATTTATTAACGTGTCGAAATCGTTCACCGTGCCCGCTCCTTGTGGCTCCTCCCATGCGCCTTTAGCCGCTCGACTCAGGCAAATCGGCCACCGAAGCCGCCTCTCCGACGTAACGAACATCCGCCTCCTAAACGACAAGCGCCCGACCGGAGAAACTCCGGCCGGGCGCTCGTAAACAGCGTCGCGGCAGATGCCCTACCCGCCCAGATAGGCCTTTTTCACTTCCGGGTCGTGCTTGAGCTCCTCGGCCGTGCCCGAGGTCTTGATCTCGCCGGTGTCCAGCACGTAGCCCCGGTGGGCAAAATTGAGCGCCACCTTGGCGTTTTGCTCGATGAGCAAAATGGTCAGCCCCAGCTCATTGAGTTTTTTGAGCGTGCGGAACATCTCGTACATCAAAAGCGGAGCCAGCCCCATGCTCGGTTCGTCGAGCAGAATGAAGTCGCAGCCGGTCATGATGGCCCGGCCCACGGCCAGCATCTGCTGCTCGCCGCCGGACAGCGACTCGCTGCGCTGCTTGCGCCGCTCGGACATGCGCGGGAAAAGCGACAGCACCCGGTCGAGGTCGCGGGCGATGGCCTCTTCCCCGTCCTTGCGGGCGTAGGTGGCCAGGATGAGATTCTCCATGACAGTCAGGTTGCCGAAAATCCGCCGGCCTTCGGGAGAGAGGTCCATGTGGAGCTTGCGCACCACGTCGTGGGTCTCCCAGCCGAGGATGGACTGGCCTTCATAGAGGATGTCGCCCTCGACGACCTTGGGGGCCTCGGGAGGCGGCAGGCGCATGATGGACAGGAGCGTGGTGGTCTTGCCGGCCCCGTTGGCGCCGATGAGCGTGACGATCTCGCCCCGGTTGACGTGGAAGGAGATGCCGTGAAGGGCTTCGATATTGCCGTATTTAACCCGCAGGTTTTGGACGGAGAGCAGCATCAGATTGTATCGTCTCCCAGGTAGGCTTTGATGACGTCGGGGTTGTTCTGGATGGCCTCGGGCGTGCCCTCGGCGATGGTGGCCCCGAAATCGATGACCTTGATCCAGGAACACAGGGACATGACCACGTCCATCTGGTGTTCGATCATCCAGATGGCGATGCCGTAGTCCCTATGGATGTCGCCGATGAGCTTGATCAGCCCCTCGACGTCGGCCGAGTTGAGGCCGGCGGCCGGCTCGTCGAGCATGAGGAGCTTGGGCTTGATGGACAGGGCCCGGGCGATCTCCACCAGGCGTTGCACGCCGTAGGGCAGGTTTTTCGGCAGCTCGCTTGCCACCTCGGCCAGGCCCAGGCGGGAGAGCACCTCCATGGCGTGGTCCTCGATGTCGCGCTCGCGCTGCATGTAGCGCGGGGTTCGCAGGAAGCAGTCGAAAAGCCCGTAGCCCAGGGCGTGGTGCTGGGCGATGCGGATATTGTCCAGCACGGTCATCTCGAACCACAAGCGGATGTTCTGGAAGGTCCGGGCGATGCCGCGCGAGGTCACCTGATGGGGCTTTAGGCCCTTGATGGACTGGCCGTCGAAGATGATCTCGCCGCGCGTGGGCTTGTAAAAGCCGCTGACAAGGTTGAACACCGTGGTCTTGCCCGCGCCGTTGGGGCCGATAAGCGCCGCCATCTGGCCCTGCTCCAGGGCCACCGTGAACTCCGACACGGCGCACAGCCCGCCGAAGTACTGGGTCATTTCCTTTACGTCGAGAAGCGCCACGGCCTACCCCTTGAACTTGTAGAATTTGCGAAGCCCGGGAAACACGTCGGCCAGTTCGCGACGCCCCATGATGCCCTCGGGGCGAAACTGCATGAGAAGGACCAGCAGCAACGGAATGACCACCCATTTCCAGACCTGGGTCACCTCGTAAGAATCCGGGATGACCGAGATGTAGTGCAAAAAGGTGTTGAGGAAGCCGAACGCGTCGCGCAGGTATTCGATCAAAAGCGTCATGAGGATGGCGGCCAGCACCGAGCCGGAAAGCGACCCCATGCCGCCGAGATAGACCATGACCATGATCTCGGTGGATTTGAGGATCGTAAACGTGCCCGGGTTCACGTAGCCCAGGATGTGGGCGAAAAGCCCGCCGGCCAGGCCGGCCAGGCCGCAGGAGACCATGAAGGCCACGAGTTTGACCCGGTCGGTGTTGACGCTCATGATTTCGGCCGCGATCTCGTCCTGGCAGATGGCGTCCACGCCCTTGCCGAAGGTCGAGTAAATAAAGCGCCGGATGAGCCAGACGGAAAAGACCGTGCCGACAAACACCCAGATCAGAATCCAGGGCAGGTTTATGGTCTCGTTCATGGCGCTCATGACCGCGCTCATGCCCATGAAGCCGCGCGCGCCGCCGATGGCCCCGATGTTCTCGATGGTGGACTTGACGATGTAGGCGGCGGCGATGGTGATGATGGCCAGGTAGTCGCCCCGGGTCTTAAACGACGGGATGGCGACCAGAAGCCCGACCAGGGAGGCGGCCAGGGCTCCGGCTATCAGCACCAGCGGGAAAAGCCACACGGCCGCCGCCGGGCCGATGAGCGGCTCGCCGAAGACCTGGCTTTTGGTGAAAAGCGCCACGGACAAAAGCGAGGACACGTAGGCCCCGACGGCCATGAAGCCGGCATGGCCGCAGGAGAACTCGCCCATGTTGCCGTTGATGATATTGAGGCTCGTGGCCAGGATGATGTTGACGCCCATGAACATGAGCACGGACTGCCAGTAGACGTTGAGGGCTCCGGTGCCGGCGGCCCAGAGCAGAACCCCGAAAAGACAGGCCAGCAAGGCGGGCACGGTCAGGCGCTGCATACTCATTCCCCCTTGCGAGCCTTAAATTTTGGTCCGCCGGGCCACGCCGAAGAGGCCGGTGGGCCGGATGGACAGGATGAGGAGCAAAATCGAGAAGGCAATGAGGTCGCGGTAGGTGGAGGGGAAAAACGCCACCACCATGATTTCGACGAACCCCAGCAAAAACCCGCCGGCAAAAGCTCCGGCAATGGAGCCGATGCCGCCGACCACGGCCGCGATGAAGGCCTTCCAGCCAATGAGCGCCCCCATGTAGGGGTCGATGACCGGGTAGGTCATGGCGAAAAACAGGCCGGCCAGACCGGCGAAGCCGGAGCCGAGCACGAAGGTGAAGACGATGACCGTGTCGGCCGGGATGCCCATGAGCGGCACGGCGAACCGGTCATAGGAGATGGCCCGCATGGCCATGCCGATCTTGGTGCGCGTCACGATAAAATGCAGCAACAAAAAGGACAGGATGGCCACGCCGATGACCATGAGCTTGATGTTGGTGACCGTGACGCCGAAAATCTCGAAGACCTTGATGGGCACCAGGGTGGGAAAGCTTTTGCGGCTGGCCCCAAGCAGCGCCAGGTTGCCGTTTTCCAGGATAAGCCCGCACATGAGCGCCGTGATGACGACGTAGAGGCGGTTGACGCCCTTGCGCCGCAGCGGCCGGTAGGCGATGCGCTCCAGGGTGACGCCGACCACGGCGGTGAGGACCATGGTGAGGGGGACGGCCACAGCCAGCACCATCCAGCCGGGCAGGCCGGCGAAGACGCCGAACTTGCCGAGCAGGAACATGCAGCAGTAAAAGGCGATGTAGGCCCCGACCATGAAAATGTCGCCATGGGCGAAGTTGATCAGCAACAAAACGCCGTAGACCAGGCAGTAGCCCAGGGCAATAAGGGAATAAAAGCTCCCCCACTGCAAGGCGTTTAGAATGTTTTGCAGGAAGCTCTGGAGCAACGGGGACCCCCTTTCGGCGCATCGTTGGGGAAGCGCGGCCCGGAAGCTTCCGGGCCGCGCCAAGGTTCACGGAACTTCCGTCTACGGGCAGACGGACTTGTAGAAGGCGAACTTGCCGGCGTCGTCGATCTTGACCACCACGGCGCACTTGATGGGGTCGTGGTCGCCGGTGGCGGGATAGGACATGTTGCCGGTGATGCCTTCAAACTTCTTGATGCCGGCCATGGCCTTCATGAGGGCCTCGCGGTCCTTGGCCAGATCGCCGGACATGGGGCCGGCGGCCTGCAGGGCGGCGAGCATCAGGTTGGCGCTGTCCCAGGTCAGGGCGGCGACGTCGTCGGGGGTCTTCTTGTAGAGCTTGGTGTACTCGTCGATGAATTCCTTGGTCTTGCCCTGGGCGCCGGCGGCGGCGTAGTGGGTGACGAAGAAAAAGCCCTTGCAGTTGTCGCCGCAAAGGCCCATCAGGTCGCCCGAACCCCAGGAATCGGAGCCGAGCACGGGCTTGTTGAAGCCCAGGGACTTGGCCTGCTGCACGATCAGCGGCACTTCGTTGTAGTACTGGGGAACGAACAGCACTTCGGCGCCGGACTTGGCGATGTTGGTCAGCTGGGCCGAGAAGTCCACGTCCTTGGTGGTGAAGGTCTCGAAGGCGACCACCGAGCCGGGGCCGTTGATCTTTTCAAAGGCGGCCTTGAAGTCCTCGGCCAGGCCCTTGGGATAGTCGGAGGCGATGTCGTAGAGCACGGCGGCCTTTTTGGCCTTGAACTCTTCGCTGGCGAACTTGGCGGCGGTGGGGCCCTGGAAGGTGTCCAGGAAGCAGCCGCGGAAAACGTAGGGGCGGTTCTTGGTGGTGTTGGGGTTGGTGGACCAGGGAGCCATCATGGGGGTCTTCAGCTCATTGGCGGCTTCGGCGGCGGGCACGGCCTGCTTGCTGGACTGGGGGCCAACCATGCCAATGACGCCGTCCTGGGTGATGAGCTTTCTCGTGGCGGACAGAGCGGATTCGGCCTTGGACTCGTTGTCTTCATAGATGAATTCGACTTTGTAGGTTTTGTCGCCCACTTTCAGGCCGCCGGCGTCGTTGATCTTCTTCTTGAGCATCTCGGCCGCGTTCTTGGACGACTCGCCGACGTCAGGGATGTCGCCGGTCAGCGGGATGTTGAAACCCAGTTTGACGGTGTCGGCCGCCCGGACCGGCGAAGCCAGGCCCAGAACGCAAAAAAGGGCAATCAGCCAGGACCTTTTCATGAACGCCTCCTGTTTGCAGTCGATTTCAAGTACTTACACCTTGACTCCAAGACACGGTCTATAGCGCAAGTCCAGATTGAAGGGAATCCCCCGGACCCGGCGTCCAACATTTTTGTGAAACGTCCGATGACGGGACGAATCATCATTCAACTGGAATTATTGTACTTTCTCAAAAAGCTTGGCAAAGGCTGCAAACCCGGCTTTGCCCAACTCCGCCCCGTGCCCGGTTTTCCGGAACCGGCCGAAAAACCGCCGGCTTCGGCCAAGCCCCCGGCAGAAGCCGGCAACGGGCCGTGGGACCACGTGTCAGTAAAATAAATTTCAGATTTTGACAATATTGTCCGAACATTCTTTGCTGACTCCCCGCTGGCGTCGGAAGGCGTTCTGGGCTATGCCCTTTTTCCCGGTTTTTCCGGCCAAGAAACCGCAAAAGGACCACAAATCATGTCCGCCACCGCCCGACTGCGCATCACCTGCCCCGACCGGCCCGGCATCGTCTCCGCCGTGACCACGTTTCTGTACACCCACGGGGCCAACATCATCGACCTCGACCAGCACTCCACCGATCCCGAGGGCGGCACATTTTTCATGCGCCTGGAATTCTACACGCCCTACATCGACGTGTCCCGGGCCGCCCTGGAGGCCGCCTTTGGCGAGGTGGTGGGCAACCGCTTCGACATGGACTGGCGGCTATCCTACTCCGACGTGCCCAAGCGCGTGGCCGTGCTGGTGTCGCGCCACGACCACTGCCTGATGGAGCTTTTGTGGCGCTATGCCCGCAAGGAGCTGCCCTGCGACATCGCCATGGTCATCGGCAACCACGAGGACCCGCGCGAGGCCGTGGAAGGCTTCGGCGTGCCCTACCACTGCGTGCCGGTGGGCGACGGCGGCATGGCCGAGGCCGAGGCCCGCATGGCCGAACTGCTCGGGACCGGCGTGGACCTGCTCGTCCTTGCCCGCTACATGCGGGTGGTCTCGGGGGATTTCCTGCGACCTTACGACAACCGGGTCATCAACATCCACCATTCCTTCCTGCCGGCCTTTGTCGGGGCCGACCCCTACCGCCAGGCCCATGAAAAGGGCGTGAAACTCATCGGAGCCACGGCCCATTACGTCACGGCCGAGCTCGACGCCGGCCCCATCATCGAGCAAGACACCGCTCGGGTGACCCATCGCCACAGCGTGGCCGACCTCAAAGCCATGGGCAGCGAACTGGAGCGCACGGTGCTGGCCCGGGCCGTTACTTGGCATCTCGAAGACCGGGTGATCGTTTTCGGCAACAAGACCGTGGTGTTCCGCTAGACGGCCGCCCCCTCCCCTTTCGCCGATCAGCGCCCCGGACCAGCCGTCCGGGGCGCTTTTTTTGGCCTTGGCATTCTCCCGGCCGGGGCGGCCCCTTCCGCGCCGGCTGGGCCGTGTTCTTCCCCACGCCGCCGCGCCGCCTGCTTGCCGGCCACGGCCGGGCCAGGCTTTTTCCTTCGCCTTTTCCACTTTTCCGTCAGCTGTAGATTGCCTCATTCCGCATGATTTGCTATCAAGCGCTACTTTTTTATAATTACGTATGCATCTTTGGAGCACGATCATGACGATTTTCTTCCGAACCCTGGCCCTGGCCCTGCTGCTAGCCGTCCCGGCCGCCCCGGCCCTGGCCGGCGGAAACGAGCTGGTCTTTTCCTGGCAGTCCAACTGCGGGCCGCTCAATCCCCACCTCTATTCCCCCAACCAGATGTACGCCCAGAACATGCTTTACGAGCCCCTGGTGCGCTATGACGCGGGCGGCAAGATCGTGCCCTGGCTGGCCGAGCGCTGGGACATCTCTCCTGACGGGCGCACCTATACCTTTCATCTGCGCCAGGGCGTGACCTTCTCCGACGGCACGCCCTTTGACGCGGCCGCAGTCAAGGCCAACTTCGAGGCCGTGCGCAAAAACCTGCCGCGCCACAAATGGTTGGAGCTCATCAACCAACTCGACGTCCTGGAAGCCCCGGACCCGGGCACGTTTGTCATGAAGCTCAAGGGACCCTACTATCCGACGCTCCAGGAACTGTCCCTGATCCGCCCGTTGCGTTTCGCCTCGCCGGCCGTCTTCCCCGACGACGGCGACACGTCCAAGGGCATCAAGAAAGCCGTGGGCACCGGGCCGTGGCTCCTGGCCGAAACCAAGCTCGGCGAGTACGACCTGTTTACGCGAAACGACAAGTACTGGGGCAAGAAGCCGGCCCTGGAGCGCGTGCGCGTCAAGGTCATCACCGATCCCAACGCCCGGCTGACCGCCTACGAAACCGGCGACGTGGACCTCATCTACGGTTCCGGCGGCCACGCCTCGGGCCAGATCGGCATGGACGCCTTCAAGCTGCTGGCCGCGGACAAGGCCAACGTCACCGGGATTTCCGGCCCCCTGGGCACGCGGGCGCTTTGCCTCAACTCCGGGCGCGGCCCCACCCGCGACCTGGCCGTGCGCCAAGCCGTGGCCCACGCCGTGGACAAGGCGGCTCTGGTCAAGGGCGTGTTTCTGGACGTGGAAAAGCCGGCCGACACGCTTTTCGCCTCGGACATTCCCTACTGCGACCTCAAGTTGCCGCCCTTCGCCTTTGACCGGGCCAAGGCCGAAAAGCTCCTGGACGACGCGGGGTGGAAGCTCCCCAAGGGCGCGACCGTGCGGCAAAAGGACGGCAAAGAGCTGGAAATCGACTTCTGCTTCATCGGCAACGACGCCCTGCAAAAGTTCATCGCCGAACTCATGCAGGGGGAACTGGCCAAAATCGGCATGCGCATCCGCCTGGTCGGCGAGGAAAACGACGCCTTCGGCAAGCGCCAGCACGACGGCGAGTTCGGCATCATCTTCAATGACACCTCAGGCCCCCCCTACGAGCCCCACGCCGTGGTCGGCTCCATGCGCTCGCCCTCCCATGCCGACTACCAGGCCCAGGTCGGCCTGCCCATGAAGGCCGATATAGACGCCAAGATCACCCAGGTGTTGACAACCACCGACGAGGGAACGCGCGCCGCCCTGTACAAGGACATTCTGACCACCCTGCACGAACAGGCCGTCTATCTGCCCCTGACCAACATGACCAACATCGTGGTCCATCGCCAGGACGTCACGGCCCCCGGGTTCATGCCAACCAAGTATGAGATTCCCTTTGAGGGAATGACCAAACGCTGAAGCGGCAACCGCAACACCCGTTACGGTTTGTTGTAAAACAACTCTAACTGTAGCCTATTGCCGCCCGAGTCAGCGTTTCGGCATTTCCCGAACATGACGCCAAGCGACACGGCCGGGCCGCTACAGCGCGGCCCGGCTCTTCAAGGAGCGCCCCTTGCTGTCCTACATCCTGCGCCGGCTGGCCGTGTTGCCGGTCATTTTGCTGGCCGTGTCCCTGGTCATCTTCGCCATCCTGCGGCTGGCCCCGGGCGACCCGGCCTTGTCCTATCTACGCCTGTCCCAGATCCCCCCCACCACCGAGAATCTGGCCATAGCCCGGGAAACCCTGGGCCTAGATAAGCCGCTTTCCGACCAGTACGCGACCTGGCTGACCAGGGCCGCGCGTCTGGACTTCGGCCGTTCCTACGTCACCGGACGCCCGGTCATGGACGAGATCCTCTATTACCTGCCGGCGACATTGGAACTGGCCGGCGCGTCGCTTTTGATCACCCTGGGCCTGTCCGTGCCCATGGGCGTGGCCGCGGCGTTAAAGCGCGACACCGCCCTGGACCACCTGACCCGGGCCGTGGCCTTTGCCGGCGTGTCCATCCCCAATTTCTGGTTCGGCTTTTTGCTGGTGTGGCTGTTTTCCGTGGAGCTCGGCTGGCTGCCTCCACTGGGGCGCGGCGGGCTTTCCCATCTCGTCATGCCGGCGGTTTCGCTGGCGCTGATGTCCCTGGCCGTCAACACCCGCCTCATCCGGGCCAGCATGCTCGAAACCATGCACCACCGCTTCATCCTCTACGCCCGGGCGCGCGGGGTCGGCGAGGGCACGGTGGTGTGGCGGCACATGTTCGTTAACGCGCTTATTCCCATCCTCACGGCCACGGGCATGCACGTGGGCGAGCTGCTGGGCGGCGCGGTGGTGGTGGAGAGCGTGTTTTCCTGGCCCGGGGTCGGACGCTACGCCGTTTCCAGCATCTACAACCGCGATTTTCCCGTGCTCCAGTGCTTCATGCTGGTCATGACCGTCATCTTCGTGGTCTGCAACCTGGCCGTGGACATCGCCTATGCCGTGGCCGACCCAAGGATGCGCCTGGGCGGCCAGGGAGGACGGGCATGATTCGCACCCTTTTCGCCAAAAAGCTCACGGCCTTGGCCCTTGTCCTGGCCGCCGTGCTTGTCGCCATGGCCGTCTTTGCTCCGCTCCTGGCAACCACTGATCCAGACCGCACCGACATCGGCCGCAAGCTTGAGCCGCCAAGCCTGTCCGAGCCCCTGGGCACCGACCACCTTGGCCGCTCCATCTATTCCCGGCTGGTCTACGGCGCCCGGGCCTCCCTTGGGTCGGTGGCGGTCATCGTCACCGCCATCCTCGTCCTGTCGTTTGTCGTGGGCGGGGCCTCGGGCTATTTCGGCGGCACGGCCGACGCCGTCATCATGCGCCTGTGCGACGTGATCCTGACCTTCCCCACCTTCATCCTGGCCCTGTTTCTCATCGGCATCCTGGGCACGGGGCTGACCAACGTCATCATCGCCATCGTCATGACCCACTGGGCCTGGTACGCCCGCATGGTGCGCGGCATGGTGCTGCAGCTGCGAAACCGCGAGCACGTGCTGGCCGCCAAGGTGGCCGGCACACCGGCCCTGCTCCTGGGGGCGCGCCACATCCTGCCGCCGGTGGCGGCCCAGATGGCGGTGCTGGCGAGCCTGGACATCGGCCACATGATGCTCCACGTCTCGGGCCTGTCCTTCCTGGGCCTGGGCGTGCAGCCGCCTACCCCGGAGTGGGGCGTCATGATCGGCGACGCCCGGCAGTTTCTGCGCACCGCGCCCCAGCTCATGCTCTTCCCGGGGCTCATGATCTTCCTGTCGGTCATGGCCGCCAACATCCTGGGCGACGCCCTGCGCGACCGCCTCGACCCTCATCTCGTCTCGGAGCTGGACCATGGCCACTAATCCCGTCCTTGACGTCGAGGGGCTCGACCTTGTCGCCGGCCGGCCGCCCCATGAAACGCCCCTGGTCCATTCCCTCGGCCTGTCCGTGGCCCCGGGCGAGGTGCTGGCCCTTATCGGCGAATCCGGCTCGGGCAAATCCATGACCTGCCTGGCGGTCATGGACCTCTTGCCCCCAGGAGTGCGCCAAACCGCTGGCCACATCCGCGTAAACGGCCGGGAAACCGTCCGCCGGGGCCGCGACGCGGCCATGGTGCTGCAAAATCCGTCGAGCTGCTTTGATCCGGTCATGACCGTGCGCGGGCATTTCCGCGAGACCGTGCGCGGCCTGGGCCTTGGCGGCGCGCCGGATATCCGAGCCGTGGCCGCCCTGGCCGAGGTCGGTTTCGACGCCCCCGGGACGCTCTTGCCGCTCTATCCGTTCCAGCTCAGCGGCGGCATGCTCCAGCGGGTCATGCTGGCCCTGGCCATGCTCGGCGATCCGGGCCTGCTTTTGGCCGACGAACCCACCACCGACCTCGACATGCCGGCCCAGGCCAAGGCCCTTGAGTGCATTGACGCCCTGCGCCGCTCACGCGGCCTGGCCGTGCTCCTGGTCACCCACGACCTGTCCGTGGCCGCCCGCCTGGCCGACCGGGTGGCCGTCATGCGCCACGGCCGGCTCCTGGAAACCGGGCCGGCCGCAGCCTTTTTCGAGGCACCCCAAAGTGATTACGGCCGTACGTTGCTGGCAGCCCATTACGATCTCCACGACGCCCTGGCGGCCCCGTCGCCGCGCGCCGCAAACGACCAAGGAGCCAGGCCATGACCCCGGTATTGGAAGCGGTGGAGGTCGCCAAGGGCTACGCCCAGGGCGGCATGTTCGGCGGGGGCGCGAAAAAGCCGGTGCTTGCCGGCGTGGACCTGTCCCTGGCGGCGGGCCAGCGTCTGGGCCTAGTGGGGCGCAGCGGCTGCGGCAAATCGACCCTGGGCCGGCTGCTGCTCGGGCTGGAGAGTCCCGACGCCGGCCTCGTGCGCTACAAGGGGCGCGACATTCGCCGCCTGTCCGGCCCGGACTGGCGGCTCTACCGGCGAAACGTCCAGGTGGTCTTCCAGAACTTCCACGGCGCGGTCAATCCGCGCCTGACCATCGGCGAGACCATCGGCGAGCCCCTGGCCAACTTCGACCGGGCCAGCCGCAGGCAACAACTGCGCCGGGCCGGGGAACTCCTGGAACGGGTGGGGCTGCCGGGGGCCTTTGTGGCCAAGCGGCCGTCGCAGTTAAGCGGCGGCCAGCTCCAGCGGGCCTGCATCGCCCGGGCCATGGCCTCCTCCCCCGAGGTGCTCGTTCTCGACGAGGCCGTCAGTTCCCTGGACATGCTGGCCCAGGCCCAGGTCATGGATCTGCTCGTCGCCCTGGGCCGCGAGTCCGGCGTGAGCTGTCTTTTCATTTCCCACGACCTGCGGGTGGTGGCGCGGCTTTGCGGCGAGGCGGCGGTCATGCGCGACGGCCGCATCGTGGAGCGGGCTACCTGCCGGGGCGGGCGGTTTGGCCACGATGACCCGGGCTTTGCCGAACTGGCCCGCGCCCTGCTGCCGGCCCGGCCGGACAACGGGCGCCTGGCCCCCGACCCGGGTCCGGACTCGGACCAGACCCAAACCGGCCCAGGCCCGGCCAACGGCGAGCCGCCGGCCTGACGCGCGCCCGGCGCGCCGCCGGGTCAGCCGTCCGCCCCGAGCCCCGGGCCGCCGCCCCTTCCGCCATAAAAAAACGCCCGGAGAGACGCGTCTCTCCGGGCGTTTTGGCGTCGCTTGACGACGACGTCAGACGAGGATCAGCTTGCCGATCTGGTAGATGGCCACGGACACCGCAAAGGCGAAGGCCATGGACCCGAAGACCGAGAAGGTGGCCCACTTCCAGTTGGTTTCCTTGGCAATGGCCACCACCGTGACCATGCAGGGCGTGTAAAGAAGCATGAAGACGAAGACGCTTAAAATGGCCGGCAGGGTCCAGGCCGGATCGGCGGCCAGCTTTTCGCTGAGCGACTCCGATTCCTCGGGATCGACCTCGCCCATGGAATAGGCCGTGGCCATGGTGGAGACAAAGACTTCCTTGGCCGCGAACGCCCCGATCAGGGCCACGTTGGCCTGCCAGGGGAAGCCGGCCAGCTCGGTTACCGGGCTGATGAACTGGCTCACCCGCCCGCCGAAGGAGTTCTTGAGGGCTTCTTCGTTCTGTTCGTCCTCAATGGCCTTGGTGGCGTCCTCGGTGAGCGCGGCCAGGTTTTCCTCATTGGCGTCCGGGTTGGCGGCCTTGACCTGCTCCGCGGCGGCGTCGCGCTTGGCGTCGTAGCCGGCCACGGTCTCTTCGGAGAGCTTGGGGAAGGTCATGACGGCCCACATGATAATCGACACGGCCAGAATCACGGTGCCGGCCTTTTTGACGTACTGCCAGACCCGCTCCAGGGTGTGGTGGATGACGCCGCGCAGGGTGGGCAGGCGGTAGGGCGGAATTTCCATGACAAAGGGCGTGGACTCGCCCTTGACCAAGGTGGAGCGCAACAGCCGCGACACGAGGAGCACGAAGCCCCAGGCGGCCAGCACCACCAGGAACATGGCCCGGGTGGGGTTGTCCGGGAAAAAGGCGGCCACGAGCATGAGGTAGGCCGTGGTCTTGGCCCCGCAGACCATGAAGGGAGCGGTCAGGATCGTGGCCAGGCGCTCGCGGGGGCTGCGCAGGGTGCGCGCGCACATGACGCCCGGCACGGCGCAGCCGCCGGGGATGCCGCCGGACATGATCAGCGGCATGACCGACATGCCGTGCAGACCGAAAATCCGCATGACCTTGTCCATCATGTAGGCCACCCGGGCCATGTAGCCGAGGTCTTCCAGGAAGACGAGCATGGCGAACATGATGCAAATAAGCGGGGTGAAGCCGATGACCGAACCCACGCCGCCGATGATGCCGGACACGATCAGCGACTGCAGGTCGCCCTCGGGAATGTACTGCGTGCCTATGCCGGCCAGCCAGGTGAAGCCGTCCTCGATCCAGCCCTGGGGATAGGCGCCCAGGGTGAAGGTGATCTGAAACATGACCCACAACACGGCCAGCATGATGACCGGGCCAAGCACCTTGTGGGTGACGATGCGGTCAATGGAGTCCGAGGAGGTGCGGCGCAGTTCGTCGCCGCCGGACACCACGCCCTGCTTGAGCAGGCCGTTGATGAAGCCGTAGCGCCAGTCGGCGATGATGGCGTCGGGGGTGGTCCCGACGTGCTGGCGGGTGTGGACCTCGGCTTCCTTGCACAGGGCTTCGAGCTTGGCCGAAAGCGAACCGGCGGCCCGGCCCTCCTCGATGACCTGCTCGTCGTTTTCCAGGTATTTGATGGCCACCCAGCGGGGATCGTGGCGATCAACCAGAAAGCCGGCTTCGGCAATAATGGCGGTCATGCGCTCAATGACCGGGTCGAGCTCCGGGCCGTAGGACAGCCGGATGGGCTTCCACTTGCCGTTTGACGCCTTGTAGGCGGCGGCCACGGCCTTCATGAGTTCCTCGCGGCCCTGGCCCACCCGGGCCACGCAGGGCACCACGGGCACGCCAAGGAGCGTTGAAAGCTTTTTGACGTCGATGGTCACGCCGTTGCGCTTGACCTCGTCCATCATATTGAGGCCAAGGACCATGGGCGCGCCGATCTCCATGAACTGCACGGCCAGATAGAGGCTGCGCTCCAGGGCCGTGGCGTCGATCATGTTGATGACCACGTCGGGGTGTTCGTCCACGATGACGTTGCGGGCGACCAGCTCCTCCATGGAATAGGAGGTCAGGGAGTAGGTGCCGGGCAAGTCCACCAGATGGATGCTGTCGCCGTTTTGCTGGTAGACGCCTTCCAGACGATCCACGGTGATGCCGGGATAGTTGCCGACCCGGGCCGAACCGCCCGTGATGGCGTTGAACATGGTGCTTTTGCCGCAGTTGGGCTGGCCGGAGACGGCCACGCGAATGATCGACATGGCCTAGACCGCCTCCACGGTGATGCAGTCGGCCTCGCTGTTGCGAAGCGACAGCGTGAATCCGCGCATTCGCAGCGCCACGGGATCGGCCAGGGGCGCACGCCCCACCACCATGACCGGCGTCCCGGGAACCAGTCCCATGTCGCGGATGCGTCGGCCCATTTCGCCGCTGGCCGTGACGGCCTTGATGCAGCCCTTTTGATTGACGGCCAGTTTTCTCAAAGACATGACCATGCCGTTCCTCCTTTGCAAGCCCCGTCGGTCGATCCATCTGGCCGGCAGGCAACACGCTAAAAAAAGATTCGCCCCGCGCAAAGCGGCCTCTGGGCCGACCTCTGGCGGACACTGGCGCGGAGCGCGTCCGAAGACGGGCCGCACCCGACAAAACTTGTAAATGAGATTCAATATCAATGTCAATCAATTTTGAAAATCGTTCTCTCCAAATCCGCTCCATTCGCCGCGCTTCAAGGCGGCAGTGGCCTCAGACGCAAAACAAAAAGCGCCCATGCCGACACGCAAGCCGGCAAGGCGCACTCAAAAGGCAAAGGGCAACGCCGGACTCCTGCCGCGCCCCCTGTACAAGGCAAAGCGATCACTCAAGAGAAAACATGGCCGCGATTTGCCGCCCACTACGCCTGGTGCGCTTTTCGCAGATGCGGCGCTCGTGTGGCGTTCTTTAAAAACACGCTCGCATTTTCTAAGAAAACCGTATGGTTTTGAGATGTTGTCTGCGAAATGCCCTCTGCGCTTTTCGCGAAAGAGGCACTAGACGAGCGGGCAAAACGGGCCCAGGGCCACATGCTCGGCCAGGGAAGGCCCATCGGGAAGGGATGCGTCAACACTGCGCCCGAGTTGGCGCAGCCTCTCGCGCAGGAGGCTGGCATGGGATCGGGCAATGCCCTGGGCGGTCATCATGTCGGCCAAGCCGTGCCGCCGGGAAAAGCCCAGCCGGACGTTGCCGCCGCCGTCAAGGTAAACGTTGCAACACAAGCTATCCACCAAATACATCAGCGGATCTTGACACGCTTCCATCATGACTGCCGTCCACCCCGGTTGCGGTTCAAGACAGAGTCGTCGCCTGACTGTGAGGCCTGAATTTATGTCAAATCGAACATCCCCGCAAATGAAAATTTGGTCATGCGCCCGCTCCCCGCGACGCCTGCCGGGCCAGGGCGGCCAGCAGCGCGCCAAGGTCGCGGTGGATGGCCTGGCAGGCGCATTCGATCATGCAGTTGACCAACGAACTGGCCGTCTCTCCGGCATTGCGACAATCCGTGCGCAGTCCCCAGGCCGGCAGGCCCCGGGCATGGGCGTAGCCCAGCTCCCAGGCCGTGCCGTCGTCCACGCCCGGGCCGTCGAGGACGGCCACGATCAGGTCGCAGCTCTCCAGAGCGTCGCGACACCCGGCAAACAGGCGGCTCTTGGCGTTATTTCCCAATGCGGCCACTTCCTCGTCCGTGAAAAGATCGCCCGGCCAGACCGGCTCGACCCCGGGGAGTTCCCCGGCCAGATCGCGCAGATGAGCCATGAAACGGCGCTCGGCCAAGGTAAAAAGCGGACCGGCGAGATAGACGCGCATACAGGCTCCTTGGGCGGTTTGCCCGGTGGATGTCCCCTATAGCCGAGCCGCGGCCCGCCGGACAACTCCCGTCTTGACCCAAAGCCTGGTATGGACTACTAAGAAAACCGTCCTTGTCCGCATGACCATTTCCATGATCTCTCGGCGGCCGCGCCCTCTCTCGGGGCGGGGCCGCTCTCGTTAATGCCCAGACACTCCAACATCACTCGATTGCAAGGTATTGCCGATGGAAAGCATCCCTATTTCCGTTGAGGGCTTCAGACGGCTGGAACGCGAGCTGGAACGGCTCAAGAAAGAGCGCCCCGGCGTCATTTTGGCCATCAAGGAAGCGCGCGAGGAAGGCGACCTGCGCGAAAACGCCGGCTACGAAGCCGCGCGTGAACGCCAGGGCATGCTCGAAGCCCGCATCAACTACATCGAATCCCGCATGTCGCGGTTCAACGTCATCGATCTGACCACCCTGGGCGGCGAACAGGTCATCTTCGGGGCCACCGTCGAGATTGAGGACGTGGATACCGGCGACGTGAAAAAGTACACCCTGCTTGGCCCGGACGAAGCCGAACCCAGCAAGGGTTCCATTTCGCTGCTGTCTCCGGTGGGCCTGGCCCTGCTGGGCAAGTTCGTGGGCGACGAGATCGTCGTCGATGCCCCGCGCGGCAAGATCAACTACGAAATCGTCTCCATCGCCTTTCACGGCCCCGTGGCCGCCGCCGACGACTAGCCGCATCGTCCCCGACACGCAAAAAGGCCCTGCCGCAATGCGACAGGGCCTTTTCAATGCGCTCGCCAACCGGCGTGGCTAGCGTCGCGTCCCTTAAAAAATACGATAGTATTTTTTACAAATGTTTTTAGCTTGTTGACTACAAAACACCATATGCGCTTTTCGCGGACGCGACACTAGGCCGAAGCCTTGGCCGCGTCCAGGGCGGTCTGGAGCTTGGTTTCGTCCTCGTGGGACAGCGAGGTCTGGAGCACCTTGCCGCCGGTGCCGGACAGCTCGTCGAGCACCTTGTCGGCGGTCATCTTGCGGATGAGCACAAACAGCACCGACGTGCCGGGCTGGAGCTGCTCGGCCAGTTTTTTCATGAAGTCGTCGTCGATGCCGACGTCGGACAGCGCCCCTGCCGCCGCGCCGGCTCCGGCCCCGACCACGGCCCCGAGGATGGGGTTCAGGAAAATCAGGCCGATGAGCATGCCCCAGAAGCCGCCGCCCACCGCGCCCGAGGCGGCCAGGTGGTACATCTGGTTGAGCTTCACCTTGCCGTCGTCTTTCTTCACGGCCACCACGGCGTCTTCCAGGTCGACGAGATATTCCTTCTGCATCTTAAGAAGTTTGAGCCGCACTTCCTCGGCTTTGAACATGTCGTCATAGCCGACGACGATCAGATCGCTCATGGGGGATGCTCCTTTGGCGTCATGGGTTAAACGGCCCGCGCGGGTCGTCTTATCCTCACCTATGGCCCATTGCCCGGCCTGTTGCAACCGGGAATGCCGCCTGTCTCGAAAACGCCGCGCGCCAGGACCGTGAAACCGGGACGAAAAGCCTGGTTTCTGCCCGCCAAGGCTGCGCCGTCAGGCAAGCCGCCAACCCGGCAGGCTTCCGCCTGTCGATGCCCCGCCTTGACGCCGGCCCACCGAATTCCCATAGTAGCCTGACAATCCAAGCGAGGTGCGCATGAAACCCGTCGATCTCCTCTCCATGGGCCTGGGAGCGGCCTTTCTGGCCAAGGACAAGCTGGGCGAAGTGCTCGGCGAACTGGAAAAACGCGGCGAGGTCTCCCGCGACGAGGCCAAGCAGTTTCTCGAAGACGCCAAGGCCCGGGCCAAGAAAGAAGAAGAAGCCCTGGCCGCGCGCGTGCGCGAGGAAGTGAAAAAAGTCCTGGAGGAAATGGGTCTGGCCACCAAGGACGACATCGCCGAACTCAAGGCGCTGCTCAAGAAAAAGTCGTCTTGATGCCCCGCCCGCCGTCCCCGGGCCGCCTCTGGCTGACGTTTCGCTTTCTCCATACCGTCTTTGTGCTGGTGCGGCGCAGGGAGCGTTTCCTCTTTCTGGCTCCCCTGCCGCCGCGCCGGCTGAAAGACGCCGTCCTGACCCTGGGCGTGTGCTTCGTCAAACTGGCGCAAGTGCTGGCCACCCGGGCCGACTTTTTTCCCGAGGACTATCTGGCCGAACTGCGCGGCGTCCACGACGAAGTCGATCCCATGCCCCAGGCCGATTTCCAGGCCGCCTTCCGCCTGGCCTTCGGCGACGCCCCGCCCTTCGCCACCTTTGACGACACGCCCCTGGCCAGCGCCTCCATCGGCCAGGTCCACGCCGCCACGCTGCCTGACGGCAGCCTCGTCGCCGTCAAGCTGCGACGCCTGGGCGTCGAAAAGCAGGTTCGCGCCGACATCGCCGCCATCCGGGCCATGCTCGGGGCCTTCACCCCGTTTTTCGCCAGCGCCACCAAAAATTCCGTCGAGGCCGTGCTCACGGAATTCTCCGCCATGATCGTGCGCGAAGCCGACCTGTCCGTGGAGCTGGCCAACCTGCGCAAGTTCACCGACGCCTACGGCCAAGGCCCGGTGCGCCTGCCCAGGCCCTACCCCGATCTTTCGAGCGTCCACGCCCTGGTCATGAGCTACGAAACCGGCTGGCGCATCGACGACTTGGCCAGCCTGCGCGAGGCCGGCATCCCCTTTTCCACGGTCCTGGATGCGCTGATTGACTTCTACATCGAGCAAATGCTCGTGCGCGGCTACTTCCACGCCGACCCGCACCCCGGCAACATCCTCGTGCGGCCCGGCGGCGAGCTGACCCTGCTCGACTTCGGCATGGTCAAACGCCTGCCCGCCGACACCCGGGTGGCCATGATCGAAGTCGCCAAATCCGCCCACGACCGCGACTACGAAACCTTCATCGCCGCCTGCAAACGCCTGGGCATCGTTGCCGCCGGAGCCGATCCCTCCGAGATGATGGAATTCGCCGAACGCATGTTCGACATCTTCGGCGACGCCAGGCTGTCCGCCGCCTCCATGCAGGCGCTCGCCTTCTCCGTCCTGGACTCCATGAAGGACCTGCCCTTCAAGGTGCCCCAGGACATCGTCTACGTCATGCGCGTAAGCGCCCTCATCGAGGGACTGGGGGCCACGGCCATCGACAACTTCAACGGCGTCAAGGACATCCTGCCGCGCCTGCGCCACAACCTCACCCGGGCGCTGGGGGCCGAGGCCGGGCTTTTCCCCACCCTGCGCGGCGAACTCCAAAACCTGCCGCTGACCCTGCGCCGGGCCAAGACCGTGCTCACCGACCTCAGCGAAGCCAACCTGCGGGTCAAGGTCTCCCCGGAAACCCTCGAATTCGTCACCGACCGCCTGCGCCTGGGCCTGCGCCCCCTGGCCGTGGGCGGAACACTCATGGCCGCCGGCTTCCTGGCAGCCCTGACCCTCGGGGAACGCGGCGTCTGGTTGGCCTGGGGACTGTTCGGGGTTGGGGCGCTGCGGGTGTGGACGGGGCTGAAGTAAGGAGTTGAAAAGAGGGAAGATGCCTCCGGCGGCCAAAGGGGGTGACCCCCTTTGGAAACCCCGCCAGGGGTTGCCCGGCTCGGCAGCGATGCGGAAAAGCGGAGTTACCGACGAACAACGACGAGGTTGTCGGCCCACCAGCCGAACATGGCGCGCAGCACCCAGGGGATGGGGATGACAAACACCATGCCGATGAGCCAGACAAAACCGCGCCACAAAAGCGCCAGCCCCGTGCCGTGAAATTCCACGGAAAAGGCGTCGGCTTCGATGTGGCGGCAAAACCAGCGCATCATGCCGGTCATGGCCCAGGCCCAGCCGATGATGGTGAGCACCGACACCGCAACCAAAGCCGCCCAGCCCAGATACGGGCCGTAGGTTCCGGTGAAACGGGCCGAACCACCCGGTTCGAGCCGGATGTTTTCAATGAACCAGCGGTAGACCGGAAGCTTGACGGCCGCGTCCAAGGGAAACAGCGCTAGCCCCATAAGCACCTGAATAAGCTGTGTCTTGCCGCTGTCCTTGGGCATGCCCATGGTGGCCAGGCTCGGCAGATAGGTCAGGATCGCCAGCACCGCGAACAGCACCCAGACATCCTTGGCCCGGCCGGTGAATTCCGCCCGGCCGCCGTCCTCGAAAGCCAAATGCGACGTCCACCAGATGGCGAAGGGCACGGCCCCCCAGGCCCCGGGAATCACGAAAAGGAACAAAATGAGGAATAAAAAGGCATAGCCAAAGGCCCACAGCGCCCCGCCGGTGAATCTTACGCCCGTCTGCCTTACGTCCATGGTTCGCCTCCCGGATATGGATAAACCAGTCTGTGACCGAGACCGGCCCAAAGGGCAAGCCCCTTTTGACCGCGCCGCGCCGGCCGGGTAGACGTTTTGCCCATGACGCAGGCATCCCTCCCCCCCATCCATGTCCTGGGTTGCGGCATCGGCCGGCCGACCCTGCCCCCCGAAGCCGCCGCCGCCCTGGACGCGGCCGACGTGCTGGTCGGCGGCCGCCGGCTGTTGGCCGCCTTTCCCGACCATCCCGGCCGCCGCCTTCCCATCGCCGGGCCGCTTCCCGCCGTGTGCGACGCCCTGGCCGACGCCCGGCAGGCCGGCCAAAACGTGGCCGTCCTGGCCGACGGCGACGGCCTCTATTTCGGCATCGGCAAGACGCTGCTGGCCCGGTTCGGGCCCCAGGCCCTGCGCTTTTACCCCAACGTCACCACCGTGGCCGTGGCCTGCTCCCGCCTCGGCCGGCCCTGGGACGACCTGCCCGTGGTTTCGCTGCATGGCCGCAGCGACGCCACGCCCCTGTTCGCCGCCCTGGCCCGCCACGGCGCGGCCGCCGTCTACACCGACGCGGCCAACAGCCCGGCCGCCATCGCCACGGCCCTGCTGGCGCGCGGCGGCAACACCTTCGCCATGACCATTTGCGAAAACCTCGGCCTGCCGGACGAACGCCTCCGCCGGCTGACGCTGCCCGAGGCCGCCCTTGCCGAAACCGCCGCCCTGTCCCTGGCGCTCATTGAGCGCACGGCCCCGCCCGCCGTGCCGCTGCACCTCGGCCTGGCCGACGACGCCCTTTCCCGCGACGACGCCGTGTTCACCAAAGCCCCGGCCCGGGCCGTGTCCCTGGCCGGCCTGGCCGCCCGCCCCGGCCACGTGGTCTGGGACATCGGAGCCGGCACCGGGGCCGTGGCCCTGGAAGCGTCGCTGCTAAACGCCCCCGGGCCGGTCTATGCCGTGGAGCGCGACCCGGCCCGACACGCCCACCTTGTCGCCAACATCCAGCGCACCGGCGCGCTCACCGTCTGCCCGGTCCTGGCCGCCGCGCCCGACGGTCTGGAGGCGCTTCCCGACCCGGACCGCGTCTTTGTCGGCGGCGGCCTGTCCGGCAACCCCGGCCTGCTCCCCGAACTGTGCCGCCGCCTGGCCCCGGGCGGCCGACTGGTGGTCAACGCCGTACTGCTGGGGTCCCTTGCCAGCGTCCTGGACGTCCTGGCCGCCCATGGCCTGGAAACCGCCGTCACCCAGCTCCAGGCCGCCCGGGCCATGCCCATCGCCCAGGATCTGCGATTGGCCGCCGACAATCCCGTTTTCATCATCGCCGCCGCCAAGGAGGCCGCCCATGGCTGACCCGTCCGATCCCCGCGTCTATTTCATCGGGGCCGGCCCCGGCGACCCGGAACTGCTCACCGTCAAGGCCAACCGGATCATCGCCGCCGCCGACCTCGTGCTCTACGCCGGCTCCCTGGTCTCGCCGGCCATCGTCGCCCTGGCCCGGCCCGGAGCGAAGGTCGTCGATTCCGCCCCCCTGGCCCTGGACGAAACCCACGCGCTGCTGCGCCAGTGCGCCACAGCCGGCGGTCTGGCCGCCCGGGTCCACACCGGCGATCCCGCCCTCTACGGAGCCATCGCCGAGCAAATGGCGCTGTTGGCGGCCGAAGCCATCCCCTACGCCGTCATCCCGGGTGTCACCTCGGCCTCGGCCGCCGCCGCCGCCTTTGCCGCCTCGTTTACCGCCCCGGAAGTCACCCAGACGCTGATTCTCACCCGGCTGGCCGGCCGCACGCCCATGCCGCCAGGAGAATCCCTGGCCGATCTGGCCCGCCACCAGTCCGCCATGGCCGTCTACCTCTCGGCCGGCGACCCCGAAGGCGTGGCCAAGGGCCTGCTCGCCGGCGGCTATCCGCCCGAAACCCCGGTGGCCCTGGCCCACCGCCTGGGCTGGCCCGGCGAAAAACGCCTCTGGACCACCATCGGCGAACTGGCCGCCACGGTGCGCGCCGCAGGAATCGACCGCCAGACCGTGTTCCTCGTCCTGCCCGGCCAGGGAAGCGCCACGGCCTCGAAACTCTACGATCCCGACTTCAGCCACGGCTGCCGTCCGGCCCGCGACCGCAAGGCCTAGCACTGCGTCCCTGGAAAAAGACAAAGGAGCCGCCCATGGAAACCCTGGAACTGCGCACCCCGCGCCGCGAAGCCCTGGTCCGCATCACCCCGGCGCTCACCGACCTCATCGCCGCCAAAGGCTGGCAGGACGGGGCCGTGGTGGTCTTTTGCCCCCACACCACCGCCGGGCTGACCGTCAACGAAGACGCCGACCCCGACGTGGCCACGGACATGGTCATGGCCATGGGCCGGCTCATCCCCCGCGACGCTGGCTACCGCCACGCCGAAGGCAACAGCGACGCCCACATCAAGACCACCCTGGTCGGGCCGTCGCTGACGCTCATCGTCTCGGGCGGCCGCCTGCAGCTGGGAACCTGGCAAGGCGTCTACCTCTGCGAATGGGACGGCCCCAGGACGCGCAAAGTGTGGGTGCAATGGTTAAGAGGGTAAGAGCCTCCGGCGGCCGGGGGCCTGAGGCCCCCGGACCCCTCACTTGGAGCATGGCGACATGACGCACGACACTGTGCCGGCGCTGGTCGTGGCCGGCGTCAAAAGCGGTTGCGGCAAGACCTCGGTGGCCCTGGGCCTCATGCGCTCCCTTGCCCGGCGAGGGCGTATCGTCGCGCCGTTCAAGGCCGGGCCGGATTTCATCGATCCCGGCCACCACGCCCTGGCCGCCGGCCGGACAAGCCACAACCTCGACGCCTGGATGTGCGGCGCTTCAGGCGTTGCCGACATCTACGAACGCCATGCGGCCGGGGCCGACGCCGTGGTGGTCGAGGGCGTCATGGGGCTTTTCGACGGGTTTTCCGCCACCGAGGAAACCGGCAGCACGGCGGAGCTGGCCAAGCTCCTCGATCTGCCGGTGCTGCTGGTCATCGACGCCGCCTCCATGGCCCGGTCGGTGGCCGCCCTGGCCCGGGGCTTTGTCCGCTTCGACCCGCAGCTGCGGTTTTGCGGCGTGGCCCTCAACAACGCCGGCAGCCCTTCCCACGCCGCGCTGTTGGCCGAGGCCTTCAGGGCTGCCCTGCCGGACGTTCCGCTCTGGGGCGTGCTGCCCCGCACCGAGGCCATCGCCGCCCCGTCCCGGCATCTCGGCCTGGTCACGGCCGAAGACAGCCCCGACCTCCTCCCGCGCCTCGATGCCCTGGCCGACTGGCTCGAAACCTCCCTCGACCTCTCATTTTTCGCCCCTGCCCCCCACCCCCGCCAGCCCGCCCCCACCCCCCATCCAGGGGGGCCGGGGGGGATGATCCCCCCCGGCGGGTCACGGGCAGCGCCCGGCGGGTGCAGGGCAGCGCCCTGCCGGGTCCGGGCGGAGCCCGGAATAGGCGTGGCTTGCGACAGGGCGTTCTCGTTTTATTATGGCGAGAATCTGCGGTTGCTGGAGGCGGCCGGGGCCAGGATCGTGCCGTTTTCGCCGCTGGACGACGCCGGGCTGCCCGAGGGCCTGGGAGGCTTGTATTTCGGCGGCGGCTATCCGGAGCTGCATGCCGATACCTTGGCCGCCAACGCGGCCATGCGCCGGGCGGTGCGGGAATTTTGCATTGCCGGCCGGCCGGTTTATGCCGAATGCGGCGGGTTTATGTATTTGATGGAATCGCTTGTGGAGCTGGAGGGCCGCAGCCACGGCCTGTGCGGCGTGTTTCCCATGACGGCCGTCATGGGCAGCCGTTTCGCCGCCCTAGGGTATCGGGAGGTGACGACCCGGGCGGCCTCCTGCCTGGGGCCGGCCGGGACGACGCTTCGCGGGCACGAGTTCCACTATTCGCGGCTGGCCGCCGTACCGGACGGAGCGCCGGCCATTTACGCCATGACCGGGCGGGGGGGCGTTGTCGCGGGGCCGGAGGGCTTTGTCGTCCAGCAAACCCTTGGCAGCTACGTGCATCTCCATTTCGGCAGCAACCCGGCGGCGGCGGCGGCTTTTGTCGCGGCCTGCGCGGAGGCGTCATGAAGCGCGAGGGAAAATTGCGCGAGGGCTTCACCACCGGCACGGCGGCGGCCGGCGCGGCCAAGGCGGCCGCTTTGCTGCTGCTTGGCGGAGAGGTCCCGGAGGCCATTGACGTGCCCTTGCCCGGCGGCGGGCGGTTGGTCGTGCCGGTGGCCGAGACCCGGCGTGACGGCGAGGGCGCGTACGGCGCCGTCATCAAGGACGGCGGCGACGACCCGGACGCCACCCACGGCGCGGCCATCGGCTGCCGGGTGTCCTTTGGCGGCCAGCCTGGGGAGATCGTGGTGGACGGCGGGGAGGGCGTAGGGCGCGTCACCCTGCCCGGGCTGCCGGTGGCGGTTGGGCAGGCGGCCATCAATCCGGCCCCGCGCGCCCAAATCGCCGCCGCCGTGGCCGAGGCGGTCCGGGAGACCGGCGCGACCCCAACAAAATACGAGAGTATTTATTTCCATAAACCGCTTGCCGCATCGTCCTGCCAGCAAAATGCCCTGTCCGCTTTTCGCGGACACGACACGCACGGGCTTCGGGCCGTGGTCACGGTGGCCGGCGGCGAGGAGATCGCCAAGAAGACCCTCAATCCGCGCCTGGGCATTGTGGGCGGCATCTCGATTCTTGGCGTCACGGGCATCGTGCGGCCCTTCAGCCACGACGCCTGGCGGGTGTCCATCAGCGAGGCCCTGGACGTGGCCCGGGCGCTTGGCCATGACGTAGTCGGTTTTTCCACGGGCCGGCGCAGCGAGGCCCTGCTGGCGGCGGCCGAACCGGCGCTGCCGGCCACAGCGCTCATTCAGGCGGCGGATTTTTTCGCCCACGCCCTGCAGGAAGCGGCCAAACGGCGCTTCGGGCGCATCGTCTGGGCAGCCTTTGGCGGCAAGCTGGTCAAGATGGCCCAGGGAATGGAGAACACCCATGCCTGGCGCGGGGACACGGATTTTTCCGCCCTGGCCGACTGGTGCGCGCAGGCGGGCTGGCCCGGGGACGCGGCCAGGCAGGCGGGCCGGTCCAACACCGCCCGGCAAGCCCTGGAGGAAGCGCCCTCGCCCGGGGCCAAGGCGGCCCTGGTCGCGGTCCTTTCCCGGGAGGCGCTGCGGCACATGCGGCGTTTCGCCGGTCCCGAGCCGGAGCTGGCGCTTCGGGTCTATGATTTTAACGGCGAGGAGCTGGCCTGCCTGGAGGACCCGGGAAACCCGGCGTCCTCCAGGGGCGCTTGACGGCCGCACGCCGGGCGTGCGGCCGGAGCAGACGGAAGGGGCCTCGCGGACCGGCGGACTATTCGTCCTTGAGGTCGCGGGTCATGAGTTCGTAAACGGCCGCCGACGGGGCCTTGTCCTTGTAGAGGATGGCGTAGACCTGCTCGGTGATGGGCATTTCCACGCCGAGCTTCTGGCCCAGGGCATGGACGGCCTCGGCGGTCTTGACGCCCTCGGCCACCATTTTCATGTCAGCCAGGATGTCCAGAAGCTTTTGCCCCTTGGCCAGGCGCAAGCCCACCTGCCGGTTGCGCGACAGGTCGCCGGTGCAGGTGAGCACCAGATCGCCCATGCCGGACAGTCCCATGAAGGTCTGGCGGTCGCCGCCCATGGCCTTGCCCAGCCGGCTCATCTCGTGCAGGCCCCGGGTGATGAGCGCGGCCCGGGCATCGCCGCCAAAGCCCAGGCCGTCGGCCACGCCGGCGGCGATGGCCACGATGTTCTTGATCGCCCCGCCCAGCTCCACCCCGCGCACGTCGGTGGTGGTGTAGATGCGGAAATAGGGCGTGGACAGGGCTTCCTGGACGTCCTTGGCCGCTTTTTTGTCCTTGCAGGCCAGGGTCACGGCCGTGGGCATCTCGCGGATGACCTCATAGGCGAAGGACGGGCCGGAGAGCATGGCGAAACGCGGTTTGACGGACGCCAGGGCGTCCTGGCAGACCTGGGACATGGTCATGAGCGTATCGAGCTCGATGCCCTTGCTGGCGCAGATGACCACCGCGTTTTTGGGCAGATATTTGATGAACCGCTGGTAGGCGGCCCGGATAAACTGGCAGGGCACGGCAAAGACGAAGTGGGTCACACCCTCGGCCACGGCCGCCGCATCGGTGCTGACTTCAAGCTCGTCCGAAAGTTTGCGGCCGGGCAGATACCAGGAGTTTTCCCGGGTGGAGCGGATCTCGTTCATGACCGCCTGCTCGCGCACCCACAAACGGGCGTCCAGGCCTTTTTTCGCCGCCAGATCGGCCAGGGTCGTGCCCCAGCTGCCGCCGCCTATCACCGCGATCTTCATGTGGTTCCCTCCGGGCGGGCTTGCGCCGCCGCTGCCCCGCCGCTGCCGGCGGTCCGTTTGGGGTATTGGCCGCCACGGTTGCCTCTAGCACACAAAGCCGCTAAGGACAAAGGCTTTCCAGACCCGCCAGTCCCCAAGGAGTCGCCATGGCCCATGCATCGGGCATCACCGAACTGACCGACCTCGACCGTGAAATCTTAAAGCGCGTGCAGGACAACCTGCCCGACACGGCCACGCCCTACGCCGACATCGCCGCCGCCGTCGGAACCACCGAGGAGCATGTCGTGGGCCTGCTCTCGCGCATGGTCGACACCGGCGAGATCCGCCGCTTCGGGGCCACGCTCAAGCACCAAAAGGCCGGCTACGGAGCCAACGTCATGGTGGCCTGGTTCGTGCCCGAGGAAGACGTGGACCGGGTGGGGGCCATCATGGCCAAGCGGCAGGAAATCAGCCACTGCTACCACCGTGTGACCTGCCTGGACTGGCCGTATAACCTCTACACCATGATCCACGGCCGCTCCCCCGAGGACTGCCAGGCCGTGGTGGCCGCCGTGTCGGCGGAAACGGGCCTGGACGATTACGCCATGCTTTTTAGCCTCAAGGAACTCAAGAAAGTGAGCATGCGCTACTTTTAGCCGCCGGCCCCGTTCCTTGCCTTGCGCCCGGCCGGAGCTTCATGGCACATAGCCTGCTATGGAGCATTGTTTTCCGCCCGCCCGGGCCACCGTGTCGCCAACGTCGCCGTGCCGGACAAGCCCTTCCGCGCGGCCATGCCGGCCTCGCTGACCGTCACGAAGCGTCGCCCGGCCGGCCGGAACGTTGTCCCGGCCGCCGCCCGCGCCCTGGCCGCAGCGTTTTTTTGCCTTTGCCTCATCATTTCAAGCGCTACGGCCCAGACGCTCCAGCCGCCGACCATCGCCGCCGTGTCCGTCCTGGACGGCCCCGGAGCCGACGTCGATCTGGCCGCCGCCCTGGCCCTGGAGCGGGCAGGCCGCTTCCGCCCCCTGCCCGACGGGCGCTACGCCGCCCCGGGCGACAAGGTCTTCTGGCTGCGCCTGAGCCTTGCCACACCGCAAGGGACCCAGGCCGGCGCTTACGCCGTGGATTTAAACTGGCCCTTCCTGCGACTGTTTGAAAGCTATGACACCGATGGGACCCCAACCTTCGCCGCCGGGCAGGGCGAGTGGAACGTCTACCTTGCCCAGCCCGTGCCGTTGCCGCCCGGGACGGCCGGAGAGACGGCGCTCTATCTGCGCCTGGCCGGCTACGGCGGGGTGAACCTCAATCCGTCCGTCGTCTCTCTGGCCGATGTCGCCCGTCTTGAGACTCTTCGCCCTTGGGTTCTGGGCCTGTTTTTCGGGCTCGTCATCGCCATGCTGCTCTACAATCTGTTTCTTTTCCTCTCGCTGCGCGACGCCAGCTATGGCTATTACGTGGCCGGAACCACTTTCCTCGGCCTCTATTATTGCTGCACCACCGGCTTGGCCCCGGGCTGGCTCGACATCCGAACAGCCGCCCAGGAAATGCGCTTTTTCCTGGCCTTTCACCTCAATGCCGTGCTGATGTTCGCCAGCATGGGACTTTTCACCCGATCGTTCCTGCTGACAAAGAAAGCCGCTCCCGGCATGGACCGGATGCTGCTTGGCCAGGTGGCCGCCGCAGCCTTGCTGCTGCCTGTCGTCCTTGTCGGCGGGAGCACGGCGGCTTTTGCCTATGCGCCGATGGTCGGCATGGCCACGGCGGCGACAGTCACCCTGGCCGCCGCAGTGCGCCTGGCCCAGGGCTTTCGTCCGGCCGGCGTGTTCCTCCTCGGCTGGGGTTTTTACGTGGCCTGTGGCTTTGCCCACTCCATGACCTGGGCCGGACTCGTTCCGGCTACGCCCCTGACACTTTACGCGCCCATGGTCGGCACGGCCGTGGAGGTCTTCGTCATGTCCCTGGCCCTGGCCTATCGCGTCAAGCTCCTGCGGGAACAGGCGGCCAGCGCCGAGGCGCAACGCCGCCGGCTGGCCGAGGAAAACGCCCGCAGCGAAAGCGCCCGCGAGGCCCTGGCCCGGGAAAACGCCCTGCTGTCCATGATCCTTGACGACCGGCGCTTCGGCATCGGCATGATGCGTGGCCAACGTTTCTGCTTCGCCAACCGCTGCCTCGCCCTGCAGCTCGGCCGGGCAGACCTCAACGGACTGACCCTGGCCGACGTGCCCCAGGCCCGGCCGCTCATGGACGGCATCGCCCGGGCCGCTTCCAACCACGATGCCGAGATCGAAACCGTTGTTGACGACGACGGGCGCGGCCGTGCCCTGCGCGCCGTGGGCCGTCGGCTCGACCCCGACCACCCGGAACGCGGCGTGGTGTTCCTGGTGGAAGACGTCAGCGAGGCCAAGCGGCTGGAGCAGCTGAAAAACGACATCAACCAGGTCATGCGCCACGACCTCAAAAGCCCGCTGGCCACCGTAGCCGGCGCCCTGGAAGCCCTGGAGCTGGCCGGTCCGCTCAATGATCGCCAACGCGGACTGATCGCCATGCTGGAGCGGGCCGTGGCGGCCATGACCGCGCGCATCAACCTGTCGCTGCACCTCTACCGGCTGGAATCCGGCAACATGGGGCTGACCCCGCAGCCGTTGCCCCTGGCGGCGCTCCTGGCCGAGGCCCGGGAGGAACTGGCCCCGTATCTGACGGGCGGGCGGGAACTGCGCATTGCCTACCAAGCCCCGGCCGAGGCGTTCGTCGTCCTTGGCGAACGGGCCATGATGACGGCCATGCTGGTCAATCTGCTCAAAAACGCCCTGGAAGCGGCCGGCGAGGCCGGACCGGTCATCGTGACCGTGGCCGATCCCCGTTCGCCGCATCTGGTCATCGACAATCCCGGGGAAGCGCCGCCGGAAATCCGCGCCCGACTGTTCGAAAAATACGCCACGGCCGGCAAGGCGCGCGGCACGGGCCTTGGGGCCTACAGCGCCCGGCTCATTGCCCGGGCCTTTGGCGGCGACGTCGTCGCGGACACCTCCATCCCCGGGCGCACCGTGGTCACCGTGACGCTTCGCGCGCCCCAGGACGCCTAGAACGCGGGCGGCCCGGCCGACCATCCCTATAAGGACAGCCGACCGGGCCGTTTGTTTACCATGCGCCAGACGCTCGCACACTTGCCTCAGGGCTTTCTACACTCCCGCCCCCAAATCGTCGCCGCCAGCCCCTTTACCCCCTTTCAGGGAGGGTCCGGGAGGGGCTTACCCCCTCCCGGCCGCCGAAGGCATCCCCTTCTCTCTCCCTCCCCCTATCGCCCGCGCGCGGCGGCGCGGGCTTCCAGGACTTTGCGGAAGGCCGGGGAGTTGACGCGATTGAGGAGCAGCATGTCTTCGGTTTCCAGGGAGCGGCGCAGTTCGTTGACGTCGCTTTTGAGCAGCCGGCGCACGGCCAGCATGGCCGCCACCTGTTCTTCCTGGTAGTGGTCGGCCATGTCCAGCGTCGTGGCCTCCAGCTTGTCCCGGGGCACGATGCGGTCCACGATGCCGAGCGTCAGGGCCTCTTCGGCCGAGAACCGGGGCCAGGTGAGCACCTCGGCCGCCTTGCCGCCGCCGAGCAGCCGCGACAGGAAATAGCCGCAGCCGCCCTTGGGCAGGGTTCCCAGTTCCACGAAGGCGTTTTCGAACACCGAGCCTTCGGCCACGATGCGGTAGTCGCAGGCCAGGGCCATGCTCAGGTGGAACAACGAGATGCGGCCGCAGTCGGCGTTTATGGTGAGCTTGTTGAGGCCCGCCATGGTCAGGGCGTAATTGTTGACAAGATTGAGCAGGCGCTGGAGCAGGTAGTCTTCCCGGCGCGAGCCGATCAGGGCTTCGAAGAATTCCAGGGTGTCGTCGCCGCCGGATTTTTCCGGTGAACCGATAAAGGCCACCACCCCGACCTCGTCGGTGCGGGCGATGATTTCCAAGTGGTCGAAAAAGGCGTCGATCTTTTTGAGATCCCCGGCGTGGCGGGTGAAGTGCGGCTTGCCGCGCACGACAAGTACACGGTCGCGGCGCTCGGCGGAAAAAAACTCGTTGTCCGTGACAAGGCTGGTCGTGGCTTCCATGACGTCCTCCCAGACGGCCCTTTGCCGATGCTTTGGACTCTGCCCCCGGCCGTAGTTCCTGTCAATACAAGCCCCTGGAAGGTGGGCGCGGCCCGGCGATTCGGCGAAACCCCTTGCTTTGGCCGCCAGAGGCTTCTATCCTCGCCCAAACCGTAACCGCCAACAGGGAGACCGCCGCATTGAGCGCCCGAAGCCTGGACGCCTTGTTCCGTCCCAACTCCGTGGCCGTGGTCGGCGCATCGGCCGACCCCGCCCATGTGGGCGCGGTGGTCATGCGAAACCTGCTTGGCGGCAAGTTTCTTGGCCCGGTCATGCCCGTGGCCCCGGACCTGGCCGAGATCGACGGCGTGACCTGCTACCGCTCCGTCGATACCCTGCCGCTGACCCCTGATCTGGCCGTCATCTGCACCGGCCCGGAGTCCGTGCCCGAGACCCTGCGCGAACTGGGGCGGCGCGGCGTGGGCGCGGCGGTTGCCCTGCCCCCGGGCTACGCCAAGCTCGAACCGGCGGCCAAGCGCGAGCTGCAGCAGCGCATGATCGAGGCGGCCGCGCCGTCGGGCATCCGCATCCTTGGGCCTTCGGGCATGGGCCTTTTAGTGCCCGGCATCGGACTCAATTGCTCCCTGGCCAACTGCGACGCCCGGCCCGGGCGCATGGCTTTTATTTCCCAGTCGGCCTCGCTTTTTACCGCCGTTCTCGATTGGGCCCACACCAAGGGCGTCGGGTTTTCCCACATCCTGTCCCTGGGCGACCGGGTGGACCTCAAGTACGCCGACATCCTCGACTACATGGCCTCGGACCCCAACACGCGCTCCATTCTCCTCTATGTCGAGTCCGTCACCGACGCCCGGTCGTTCATGAGCGCTTCCCGGGCCGCCGCCCGCAACAAACCGCTTTTGGTCGTCAAACCCGGGCGCAAGCTGTGGACGCTTTTTCCGCCGGGGCCGGACGAAGGGCGCGATGAAGTCTACGACGAGGCCTTCCGCCGGGCCGGCATGCTGCGAGTGGGCGAAATCGACACGCTTTTTGACGCCGCCGAGACCCTGGCCCGGGCCAGACCCCTTTCCGGCGACCATCTTTCCATCCTCACCAACGGCGGTTCGGTGGGCGTCATGGCCGCTGACGCGCTCCTGGACGGCGGCGGGCGGCTGGCCCCCTTCGACGCCGAGGCCGACGCCGCGCTCTCGCCGCTTTTAGGCCCCAACTGGTCGCGCAAGGGCGTGGTGGACATGGGCGTGGACGCCGCGCCAAGCCTGTATGCCGAGGCGCTGCGGGCGCTTTTGCGCATTCCCGGCGGCAGCGCCGTGCTGGTCGTCCATGTGCCCTTCCCCGGGGTGTCGCCTGAGGCAACGGCCAAGGCCGTGGCCGAGGTGGCGGCCAAGACCAGCCGCACGGTGCTGGCCTGCTTCATGGGCTACGATCCGGCCGGCGGCGAGGCGCTCAAAGTGTTAAACAACGCCGGGGTGCCCACCTACGCCACGCCGGATCA
Source organism: Solidesulfovibrio carbinolicus (assembly GCF_004135975.1). Taxonomy (NCBI): domain Bacteria; kingdom Pseudomonadati; phylum Thermodesulfobacteriota; class Desulfovibrionia; order Desulfovibrionales; family Desulfovibrionaceae; genus Solidesulfovibrio; species Solidesulfovibrio carbinolicus. Next base: position 3,437,890 of record NZ_CP026538.1, read on the forward strand.
GGCCGTGTCGGCCTTCGTGCAGTTGGCCCGCTACCGCAAAAATCAGGAACTCCTCATGGAGATGCCGGCCAGCCTCCCGGAAGCCTTCGCCCCGGACCCCGAGGCGGCCCGGGCCGTGGTGGAGCGGGCCTTTGCCGAAGGCCGGCTCACGCTGACCGACCCCGAAGCCAAGGAAGTGCTCGGCTATTACGGCGTGCGGGCCGTGGCCTCCCAGCTCACCGAGGACATCGACGACGCCGTGGCCGCCGCCGACGCCTTGGGCTATCCCGTGGCCGTCAAGATCGTTTCGCCGGACATCCCCAAACCCTTTGACGTCGGCGGCATCGTGCTCGACGTCACCGGCCCCGAGGCCGTGCGCGAGGCAGCCCTGGCCGCCCGCCGCCGGGCGCTTGAGCACGTGCCGGGCGCCCGCATCGAAGGCTACGTCATCCAGGAAATGGGCCGGCGCACAGCCGCCCACGAAGTCACCATCCAGGCCCGGGTCGATGCGGTATTTGGCCCCTACGTCGTCTTCGGCCAGGGCGGGCTGGCCGCCCGGGGCACCCGGGACAAGGCCGTGGCGCTCACCCCGCTCAACATGTCCCTGGCCAAGGATCTCGTCGGCCGCACCCGGGTCTCTGCCGCCCTGGCCGGCGTCGGCGGCCAGCCGCCGGCGGACCTCGGCGCGCTCTACCTGACGCTCAACCAGATTTCCCAGTGCGTGGCCGACCTCGAACGGGTGGCCGCCATCGACCTCAACCCCGTCCTAGCCCACCAGGGCGGCGTCACGGTCATCGGCGCGGCCATCCGGCTCTCGCCCGAGGAAAACCCCAATCCCCACCGCCTGGCCATCCGGCCCTATCCGCGCGAACTGGAAGAGAAGGCGGTCCTGCGAAACGGCCGCGAGGTGCTCCTGCGCCCCATCCGGCCCGAGGACGAGCCGGCCCACTTCGAATTTTTCAAGCACCTGTCCCCCGAAGACCTGCGCTACCGATTTTTTGGCGTGGTGACCACCCTGTCCCACGCCGAAATGGCCAAGCTCACCCAGATCGACTACGAGCGCGAAATGGCCTTCATCGCCACCGCCCCGGGCCAAGGCGGCAAGCCCGAGACCCTGGGCGTGGTGCGCGCTTCCACCCGGCCCGACAACGCCACGGCGGAATTCGCCGTCATCGTGCGCTCGGACCAAAAAGGCGCCGGCCTGGGCCGCATCCTCATGGAAAAGATCATCCGCTACTGCCGGGGCCGGGGCACCAAGGAAATTACCGGCCAGGCGCTCATGGAAAACGGCGGCATGCAGGGACTGGCCGAAAAGCTCGGCTTTTCCGTGGTGCGCAACTACGACGACGAGATCGTTGAAATGCGTCTGCCCCTGCAGGACGCCGACGACGGCGAAGGCGGCCAGCCATGACCGGAAAACCCGCTCCCGCCGGACCGGCCGACGACGCCATTCCGGCCCAGGAACTCAAGTCCTACGCGCCCATCAAGACCGCCTACCTGCGCCCCTGGGGCACGGGAAAATTCTCCCTGTACGTCCGCAAGGGCCAGGGACTTGTGCTCTTCGCCACCCGGGGCGGGGCCTTCACCCAGGACCAACTGCGCCGGCTGCGGGCCGGCAACGTCGAGAACGTCTACGTCCACCGGGGCGAACTGCGCCACTACGAAAACTATCTGCGCGACAACCTCGGCGAACTCCTCCTCGACGAATCCATCCCCGTGGCCGACCGGGCCGAAGCCTGGCACGCCAGCGCCAGCCAGCAGGTGCGCGGCGTGCTGGAAGAAAAGCTGCCCCACTCCATCAGCCGCGCCCGGTTCGACCAGGTGGGCAAGCTCGTGCGCCAGTCCATCGGCTTCCTGCAAAGCCCCGGGGCCATGCAGAACCTCGCTCCGCTGATCAGCAAGGGCTACCAGGACTACCAGCATGGCCTGGCCTCCATGGTGCTCACCTCCATCATGCTCATGGACCACAAGGGCATGACCGAAGAGCTGCTGGTCAAGGTCGGCGTCGGGGCGCTCCTCCACGACATCGGCAAGACCGGCCTGCCCACGGGCCTCATGGACCGCCGCCCCGACGGCTGGACGCCCGAGGAAGAAGCGCTGTTCAAATCCCACCCGGCCATGGGCGTTGGGCTGCTGGTGGGCCTGCCGCTGCCCACGGAAACGCTGCACTGCATCCTGTTCCACCACGAACAGGATGACGGCAAAGGCTTCCCGGCCGGCCTGCCCGCGGCCGGCATCCCGTATTTCGTCAAGGCGCTGGCCGTGTGCAACACCTACGACGCCCTGACCCGGGCCTGCGTCTGGCGGCCGGCCTATCCGCCGTTTGAAGCCCTGCGCAAGATGGAAGCCAAAAAGGAAACCTTCGACCGGGCCATGTTCAAACGGCTCATCATGATCCTGGCCGACGCCGACATGCTCGGCAAAGGCGGCGAAGCGGCCAAGGGCGGCGAACTGCCGCCGGCGGAGGCGGCAAGTACGCCAGGATAAAAGAGGAAAAGATGCCTCCGGCGGCCGGGGGCCTGAGGCCCCCGGACCCCCCGATTAAAGAAAAGGGGGAGGGGGCCGGACTTGCTCCCGCGCTCCTTGGGCGGGGCCGGCCGTGGAGGGCAGGCGCGATTCAGCCCAGGACGACACCCCCTGCGCCCTTGACGAAAGCGCGGACCATGCATATACAATGTCTATACAAGCTTAGCCCTGGCAGGTAAGGCCGCATGCCTTGCACGAAAGCGACGCTGTCGGCAAAGGTCCGACGCCGCTGCGCGTCAATGGGAGGTTCGCCGTGGAAACAGTCTTGGCGAAATGGGGAAACAGCCTGGGCGTACGCATTCCCAAGGCCATGGCCGCCGACGCAGGGCTGGACGCCGGCGACGCCGTCAGCATCACCCAATCCGCGGAAGGGATCGTGATCAAAAAGGCGCAGCCCAAACCGCAATACCGTCTGGCCGATCTGGTCAGCCGGATCACGGACGAGAACAGGCATGAGGCCACGGATTGGGGCCAGCCCCAGGGCAGGGAAATCTGGTGAGGGAGTATCCGGAGCGAGGCGATTTCGTCCACCTCGACTTCGATCCCAAGGCCGGCCACGAACAGGGCGGCCCCCGGTTCGGCCTTGTGCTCTCGCCCGGCGTCTACAACAAGGCATCCGGCCTGGCCATCGTGGCCCCCATCACCAGCCGGCAAAAAGGCTATCCCTTTGAAGCGCCCATCCCCGATGGCGAGCGGTGTTACGGCGTGGTGCTGGCCGACCACACGCGCAGCATCGACTGGCGGGCCAGAGACGTGAAAATCGTGGGGCAGGCGTCCCAGGCCCTCGTCGAGGATGTCCTGGCGCGCTATCGCACGTTGCTGACCTGACTTCGAGGATCTCGGAGGCTGCCATGGTGGGCAAAAGCCCGCTGGCAGCTGCGGAATTTTGCGGCCCTCCCCCGCCGTTTCGAAGGGGGTCTGGGGGAAACGCTTTTCAAAAGCGTTTCCCCCAGCTCTTTCTCCTAACCCGGATACCCCGCATCCGCTTCCAGCCCACGCGCATTGGCGGCTTGCCGGGCGAGCACGTCGCAGCGCTCGTTTTCGGGGTGGCCGGTGTGGCCGCGCACCCAGCTGAATTTGACCTTGTGGCGGGACAGAAGCGGCAGCAGCCGCAGCCACAGGTCTTGATTCTTTACCGGCTTTTTCTCGGAATTGACCCAGCCCTTTTTCTGCCACGAGGCCAGCCAGCGCTTCTCGATGGCGTCGTGGACGTAGCGCGAATCCGTGGTGATGGACACCACGCTCGGCTCGGCCAGCTCTTCCAGGGCCACAATGCAGGCTAAAAGCTCCATGCGGTTGTTGGTGGTCAGCTTGCGGCCGCCGGAGAATTCCCGGCGCTCGTCGCCGTGCAAAAGCACCGCGCCGTAGCCGCCGGGGCCGGGATTGCCCAGGCAGGCCCCATCGGTAAAGATGATCACGGTTTGCTGCGGCGCTTTGGTTTCCTCGGTCACGTATCGTCTCCTTTTGCCTTGTCGGCGGCCTCGTCCAGGGCTGAAACGAGCAGCCCCACCGTGGCCAGCAGGCCCTCGCGGGCCTTGCCCGCCCGGCAGGCGGCGTCCAGGTGCTCCCGGGCCAGATCGGCCGGCAGCCCGGCCGGCAGGCCGGCGGCGGCCAGGGGCGGCAGGGCCACCCGGCTGCCGGCGCAGTCCGGGGCCGCGTACACGACGATTTTTTTGGGATTATTGGGGGCCGTCGTCGGGACCGGGTCCGTACCCAGCCGCACGGCCAGCTCCAGGCCGAAGCGTCCGCGCAGGTGCTCGGCCACCTCAAGCAGCCACAGCCGGTCCTCGCGGGTGAGCATCCCGGCCGGATCGGCCACCACGCCCCGAGCCTCGGTACGCGCGATGACCTGCTCGAAATTTTTCTGATAAGCGGCCACGGCCAGGGCGAACACCCCGGCCAGCAGCAGTCCGCGCGCCAGCCGCTCCGAGGTGGACCGGCCGCGCGGGACGAAAAACAGCCGCTTCATGACGCCCTCGGGCCGTCCCCGGCCACCCGGCCGTCGCGGATGTGGACCACCCGGCCGCAGCGCTCGGCCAGCCCCGGATCGTGGGTGACGAGGATGAGCGTCATGCCGCCGGACAGGGAAAAGAGCAGTTCCATGACCATCTGCCCGGTCTCGCCGTCGAGGTTGCCGGTGGGTTCGTCGGCCAGAAGCAGGCGCGGACGCGGGGCCAGGGCCCGGGCCAGGGCCACCCGCTGCTGCTCGCCGCCGGACAGCTCGGCCGGGAAATGGCCGCGCCGCTGCGACAGCCCCACCGCGTCCAGGGCCTGGGCCGCCCGGTCGAAGGCGTCGGCCCGTCCGGCGAATTCCAGCGGCAGGGCCACGTTTTCCAGCGCCGTCATGGCCGGCACGAGGTGGAAGGCCTGGAACACGATGCCGACGTTGTCGCGGCGAAAGCGGGCGAGTCCGTCCTCGCCCATGGTCGTCAGGTCATGCCCGGCCACGGTCACCTTGCCGGAGGTGGGGGCGAGCAGCCCGGCCATGAGCATTAACAGCGTGGTCTTGCCCGCGCCCGAAGGCCCCATCACCGCCGCCACTTCGCCGGCGGCGGCGGCAAAGTCCACCCCTCGCAGGATGTTGACCCCGCCGGCCTGGCTTTGTAACGTCAGCCGCACATCGGACAAGGAAATCATGCACGCCTCCAACATCCCCACAGCGGGCGCGCCGCGCCCCGTGCCGTCCCCGGCAGGATACCAGCTTGCCCGGAAAAGACAAACCGCTCCGGTTTGGCTGGCCCTGCTTATGGCCGTCCTTGGAGCCTTCATGCCGCAGACCGCCTCGGCCGTGACCCTGGCCGCCCTGGGCGACAGCCTCACCGCCGGCTGGAACCTGCCCGCCGCCGACGCCTACCCGGCCAAGCTGGCCAAGGCCCTGGCCGCGCGCGGCTATGACGTGGACATCCTCAATTTCGGCATCTCCGGCGACACCACCGCCGGCGGTCTGGCCCGCCTCGACGCGGTGCTGGCCGCCAAACCGGCCGGCGTCATATTGGAACTCGGGGCCAACGACATGCTGCGCGGCATGCCCACGGCCGTGCCCCGGGACAACCTCGACGCCATCCTGGCCCGGCTCAAGGCGGCCGGCATCCCGGTCATGCTCTGCGGCATCCAGGCCATGCGCAACTACGGCGCGGCTTACGCCCGGGAACTCGACGCCGTCTACGTCGAACTGGCCAAAAAATACGACGCCGTGCTCTACCCGTCCTTTCTCGACGGCGTCACCGGCGTTCCCGGCCTGACCATGCCCGACGGCCTGCATCCCACCGCCGCCGGGGTTGACGAAATGGTGCGGCGCAGCCTGCCGGCCGTGGAAACCTTTCTCTCGCGCCTGGGCGTGCGCCCGGCCGGCGCGCCGTAACCGCCATGCCCGCCCTTCTGGTTGATATCGGCAACACCAACATCAAGTTCGGTCTGGCCGAGGCCGGCGGGCTGCTGTCGTCGTTTGCCCTGCCCACCGACCGCGGCGCCACCCCGGACAGCCTGGGCCTGGCCCTGGCCTCGGCGTTGCCCTTTCACGGCTGCCGGCCGGCCGACATTGAGGCCGCCGTGGCCTCCAGCGTAGTGCCGCCGCTTAATCCCATTATCGAACACGCCATCTCGCGCTATCTCGGCGTGCGGCTGCGCTTTGTGCCCACCGACATCCCCATACCGCTTAAAAACCTCTACGGCCGGCCCCACGAAGTCGGAGCCGACCGGCTGGTCACGGCCTTTGCCGGCCGCCGGGCCGTGGACGCGGATTCGGTCATTGTGGTGGATTTCGGCACGGCCACCAATTTCGACTGCGTCCAGGACGACGCCTTCCTGGGCGGCCTCATCTGCCCGGGGCTTATGACGTCGCTGTCCGGGCTGGTCAGCAAGACGGCCAAGCTGCCCCACGTGGCCCTGGACCCGGGCGACGGGGCGTTGTCCATCGGCCGTTCCACCACGGACTGCATCAACCAGGGCTTCGTCTTCGGCTTTGCCGACATGGTGACGGGGGTGACGGCGCGCCTCAAGGCCCACCTCGGCGGCGACGTCCACGTGCTGGCCACCGGCGGCTTTGCCGAGAAGCTCGCCCCCATCTGTCCGGTCATCCGCGACGTGCGGCCGGAACTGTTGCTCGAAGGATTGCGGCAATTGTGGCTGGCCTCAAGCCGGCCGGGAGGCCGGAAATGACGATACTGCCGGAAATCCTCGGCTGCTACCAGTCCGAGAAGCGCGAGAAGATGGGCGGCCAGGGCGGCTCCGGACGCGGGTTCGTCCAGCGCATCGACTGGCTGGCCATGAAGCTCGGGCCGGCGCGCATCGTCATCTTCCCCCTGGACGAAAAACACCTGCCCATGCCCCTGCAAAAAATCGTCACGCCGGAAGAATTCCTGCGCCATTTCGTGCCGGCCCCGCTGCTGTACAGCGAGCGCATCGCCCCGGCCGCCTTGGTGCTGGGGCGGCTGCTGCGTGACGTCGGGCCGGGCCTGGACCACAAAACCCTGCCCCCGCCCGAACAGGCCCTTTTCCTGGTCATCCTGGCCGCCCTGGCCGCCGCCGGCCGGCCCGACACCGGCGAGGACGCCCTGGCCGTGCTCCAGGGCAGCGGCGCGGCCACGGCTGAGGGCCAAAAGCTCGCCATAAACGCCTTTGGCATAAGCCTTCGCAAAAGCGGCGACTTCGACGGCGCGGCCAACTATTACCGCAAGGCCCTGGAGCTTTCCCCCCACGACGAACGCCTCATGTTCAACCTCGCCCGCACCCTCTATGAAAAAGGCGACCCCGCCGGCTGCCGGGCGCTCCTGGAAAAGGCCGTGGCCGCCGACCCGGACTTCGCCGAGGCCAAGGCCTTCCTGCGCTATCTGGCCCGCCACGCCAAACCGGCCGGCGTCGAAGACTTCCCGGACATCACGATCTGACGAAGCCTGGGCGACGTTCCCGATACCCCCGCCGTTCCCGAGATTTTGCCCGACCCCGGGGCTTATAAATCGTTTGGAATTGCGCTACAGCCAACAGTGTCGGGCTACGCAGCCCGCCTTCCACGCACAAAACGCCAAACCCCATACTTTCAAGGAGACCAGCATGAGCACCATAGCGGCCGTTTGGGCCAGGGAAATCCTCGATTCGCGCGGCAATCCCACCATCGAAGTGGAGGTCACCCTGGAATCCGGCGCGTCCGGCCGGGCCGCCGTCCCCTCGGGCGCGTCCACCGGCTCCCGTGAAGCCCTCGAAATGCGCGACCAGGACGCCTCCCGCTACGCCGGGAAGGGCGTGACCAAAGCCGTGGAGAACGTCCAGGGCGAACTGGCCGACACCGTCATCGGCATGGACGCCCTGCAGCAGGTGGCCATCGACAACCTCATGATCGACACCGACGGCACCGAGAACAAATCGCGCCTGGGCGCCAACGCCATCCTCGGCGTGTCCCTGGCCGTGTGCCGCGCCGCCTCCAACTTCCTGGGGCTGCCGCTGTATCAGTACATCGGCGGCATCAACTCCAAAGTGCTGCCCGTGCCCATGATGAACATCATCAACGGCGGCGCGCATGCTCCCAACAACCTGGACATCCAGGAGTTCATGATCATTCCCCTTGGCGCGCGCACCTTCGCCGACGCCCTGCGCATGGGCGCCGAGACCTTCCACACCCTCAAAAAAATCCTGGCCGCCGACGGCCACATGACCGCCGTGGGCGACGAGGGCGGCTTTGCCCCCAACCTCAAGAGCCACGACGAGGCCTTCAAGTACATCATCAAGGCCATCGAAGAATCCGGCTACCGCCCGGGCTCCGAAATCTCCCTGGCCATCGACGCCGCCGCCTCGGAATTCTATAAAAACGGCAAATACGTGCTCACCGGCGAAAACCTTTCCCTGTCCTCGACCGAAATGGCCGACTACCTGGGCGGCTTCGTCGACCGCTATCCGCTCATTTCCATCGAAGACGGCCTGGCCGAGTCCGACTGGCCGGGCTGGAAGACCCTGACGCTGAACCTCGGCGAACGCATTCAGCTCGTTGGCGACGACATCTTCGTCACCAACCCCGACATCCTGGCCGAAGGCATCGACCAGGGCGTGGCCAACTCCATCCTCATCAAGCTCAACCAGATCGGCACCGTCACCGAGACCCTGGACACCATCGAGATGGCCAAGCAGGCCGCCTACACCACGGTGGTCTCCCACCGCTCGGGCGAGACCGAAGACAGCTTCATCGCCGACCTGTCCGTGGCCGTCAACGCCGGCCAGATCAAGACCGGCTCGCTGTGCCGCTCCGACCGCCTGGCCAAGTACAACCAGCTGCTGCGCATCGAGGAAGAGCTGGAAGACATGGCCATCTACTACGGCCCGGTCATGGCCGGCCAGTGGTACGAAGAAGAGCCCGAAGGCGAAGAAGAGTAGAAAAAAAGGCAGATGGTTCCGGCGGCCGGGAGGGGGGAACCCCCTCCCGGACCCTCCCTGACTGGGGGGCGCTTTTTCCTTCAGGCCTTGCCTGAAGGAAAAAGCGCCCCCCAAACAGTGAGAATTCAGGAAAGCAACAACGCTCACCGCAGGCCAATTGGGGGGTCCGGGGGCCTCAGGCCCCCGGCCGCCGAAGGCACTCTTCCCTCTTCCTCACGCCCCGGCCTTGCCGGGGGGGCGGGGGCTTGATACCGAGCGGCATGGGGACCATGCAGGCTTCGCAGCTTCTTGCCCGGGCGCGCCGGTTGCGCCTGTCGCCGTGGTTGGCCGCCACCGCGCCGCTTGTTGGCGAATATCGCGGCGCGTATCCGGGCGCGGGCATGGAGTATGAGGAATCCCGGGAGTATGCGCCCGGCGACGACGTGGCGGCCATGGACTGGAAGGCCACCGCCCGTCTGGGCCGGCCTTTTGTGAAGCGGTTCCGAGAAGAGCGCAGCCTGACCCTGATGCTGGCCGTGGACGTCAGCCCTTCCATGACCTGCCCCTGTCCGCGCGAGCCGCTCTCTCTGACCGCCGCCGTGGCTGCCGTGACCTTGGCCGTCAGCGCCGCCGTCAGCCGCGACCGGGTCGGGCTGGTGCTTTTCACCGACCGCATCGAGGCTTTTTTGCCGCCGCGCGCCGGCCCGGCCATGCCCGTGGCCGTGGCCCGGCTTTTGGCCGAAACCCGTCCCCAGGGCCGGGGCACCGATCCCGGGCCGGCCTTGACCCTGGCCGAGACCGCTTTGGTGCATCGCAGCGCGGTGCTGCTTTTTTCCGATTTCCTTTCCGGCGATTTCGCCCTCCCTCTTGGCCGGCTGGCCGCCCGGCACGACGTTGCCGCCGGGTTTGTTGTCGCCAACGACGACGCCTGCCTACCGCCGGCGGGGCTGGCGGCCGTGGCCGATCCCGAGGGCGGAGAGCCGGTCGTCATCGACTGCGCCGCGCCGGCCGCCCGGACGCGTTTTGTCGCCGCCCGGCAGGCCCGGCGCGAGGCCGGTCGCGCCGCCCTGGCCCGGGCCGGCGTCCGCACGCTGGCCCTGCCGGCGGACGAGCATCCGGCCGAGGCGCTGGCTGCCTATCTGCGCCGCCGCGCCCGCCGGGGACGGGGCCTGGGGCAGCGCCCGTGACCGACATCCGCGACATCAAGGGACCGCTGCCGCTGCCGGCCGCGCCGTCGCCGCTGCCCTGGCTGGCCGGCGGCGCGCTGCTGGTCGTGTGCGGCCTGGCCTTGTGGCGGCGCGGGCGGCTTCGCCAGGCCGGGCAGATATCAGGCGGGCTCACTGCCCAGGCCGCTCTGCAAGTCCTGGAGGACGAAGCGACGCGCCTTGGCGACCGCGAGTTCGCATTTCGGGTGGCCGCCGTGGTCCGGGCCGGACTGGAAGTCCGGGGAGTGGCCGCTACGGCCAGGACCGCTGATGAAATCACGGCCGGGCTGGCGACCTCGACCTTCGAGCCGGAGCTTGGCCGGGGGCTGGCGACGCTTTTGGCGCGCGCCGAAGCGGCCGGCTATGCCGGGGGAGCGTACGGCCCGGGGGAGCGTGCGGCCGATCTGGCCGCCGCGCGGGCGCTCGTCGGGGGGCGACCGTGATTGCCCTGGCCCATCCGGCCGCGCTGGCGCTGGTGCTGCTTGTGCCGGCGGCCTTGTGGCTACGCCGCCGCTGCGAAGGCCGGGCAGCCGCCGCCCTGCCCGGAGCCGGCGAGGTGCGGGGAATCGGGCCGTCCTTCGCGCTGCGCCTGGGCGGCCTGTTGCGGCCCCTGGGGCTGGTCGCCGCCGTGCTGGCCCTGGCCGGGCCGAGCCTGCCGCCGGACGCGCCGACCTTGGCCGGCCGGGGCGTGGATCTCATGTTCGCCGTGGACCTCTCGCCGTCCATGGCGGCCATGGACATGCCGGCCGAAGGGCGCACCATCACCCGGCTGGCCGCCGTGGCCGAGGTGGCGAAAAAGCTGGCCGAGGCCCGGCCCGGCGACCGCATCGGTCTTGTCGCCTTCGGGGCCAGGGCCTATCTCGTCGTGCCGCCGACCACCGACCGGGCCGCCCTGGTTCAGGCGCTATCAAGCCTCGACACCGGCGCGGCCGGCCCCAAGACGGCCATGGGCGACGCCGTGGGGCTGGCCGCCAAACGGCTGGCCGAAAGCCCCGGGCTGGCCAAAGCGGTCATCGTTTTCGGCGACGGCCGGTCCAACGCCGGCGAGGCCGACCCCGTGGCCGTCGCCCGGGCCGCCGCCCGGCATGGCGTCAACATCTTTGCCGTGGGCGTGGGCGGCGACGGGCCGGCCCCGTTTCTCGTGGCCCATCCGATCCTGGGCAAGCAGATCATCACCGAAGCCGCGCCAGTGGACGAAGCGGCGCTTTCCGCCATGGCCCAAGCCGGCGGCGGCGCGTTCTGGCGGGCCGGCGATGCGGCTGCCCTGGCCCGGGCCACGGCGGCCATTGATACGTTGACGCCAAGCGACATCCGGGCCGAACCGGACCAGGGCCAGTCCCTGACGCCGCTTCTGGCCGGGCTGGCCGTTTGTCTGCTCACGGCCTGGGCCGCCCTGGCCGCCACCCGGGGGTTGACCCTGCCATGACCTTCGCCCGTCCCGACTGGCTGTGGCTGCTTGTCCCGGCCGCCCTGTGCCTGGGTTTCGCCTGGACGGCCGGCCGGCGTCGCCGGGCCGTGGCCGCCGGCTGGCCGGCCCTGGCCGCGAGGCCGGGGCGACGCGCGCTGAAAAGCACCTGTTTTATCTGCGCCGTGGCCGCCCTGGCCCTGGCCGGGGCCGGGCCGCGACTGGGCACGGGGAAGCCGGACGCCGCATCGCTCAAAATCCCGCCCCGGCTGCGGCTCATGGTGGTCCTGGACTGTTCGCGCAGCATGTTGGCCCGGGATGTGCCGCCGGATCGGCTGGGCGCGGCCAAGGGGCTTGTGCTCGACGTGCTTTCCCGGCTGCCCGGCCTGGATGTCGGGCTGGTCGGCTTTGCCGGCCGGGCCTGGCTGGCCTGCCCGCCCACCCCGGACCGGGCCGGGCTGGCGCTTTTTCTGGATGCCCTGTCGCCCGAGGCCGCGCCCCTGGGCGGCACCGATCCGGCCACGGGCCTGGAAGCGGCCGGGCTGGCCCTGGCCGGGGTCCGGCCGGCGGCGGTGCTGCTGGTCACGGACGGCGAGGCAACCGTCAAGCCGGCCGGCCACACGCGGACTGTCCTGCCGCCCGGCGTGCCGGTCTATGCCGTGGCCGTGGGTTCCGGCCAGCCGGCGGCCGTGCCCGGACCGGGCGGCGAGGCCTTTCGCGACGCGGCCGGCGCGCCGGTGGCCGCCGGGGTGGACTATCCGGCCCTGGCCGCCCTGGCCGAGGCCACCGGCGGCGCGGCCTATCGGCTGGCCCCGGACGCGCCCTGGCCGGCCGCCACCATCGCCGCCGCCCTGGCCGAAGGGATGGTCCCGGCCGACGACTCGCCGGACTCGGCCGGCTCTGATGACGACGGCGCGCTGTTGCTGGCCCTGGCCGTGGCCCTGCTCCTGGCCGATCTGGCCCTGCCCCCGGGCCGGAAGCTGGCCGGGCTGGTGCTTGTGGCCAGCTTGGCCCTGGCCGGCCCGGCCGAAGCCGCCACTACGGCCGGCGAGCAAAACGCCCGCGGGCTGACCGCCGCCGCCCGGGGCGACCAGCAAACCGCCCTGGCCGCCTTTCTGGCCGCCCGGGCTCGCGATCCCGACGACGCGGCCATCCTTTTTAATATCGGCACGGCCTATTACCGCCTGGGCCGGTTCGCCGAAGCCCTGGCCGCCTTTGACCGGGCCGCCGCCGGGCCGGACAAGGCGCTGGCCGCCAAGGCCCGCTACAACCAGGGCAACGCCGCCTGGCGACTGCACGACCGGGGCCGGGCCATGGCCGCCTATGAGGCCGCCTTGACCCTTGATCCGGCCGACGCCGACGCCCGGGCCAACCTGGAATGGCTGCGGACCAATCCGACGCCGGCCCAGGAACAGGACGGCCGGCCCGATCCCGACCGGGCCGGCCCCGCACCGGGCGGCCAGGGCCAAGCTACGGACCAGGGCAACGGCCAGGCGTCGGCCCCGACTCCGGGCGACGACGGGCAAGGCGAAAACAAGCCTTCCGGCGAGACGGCCGCGCCCACGCCCGGCCGGGCCGGCGACACGGCGGCCGAGGCCCGGCTGCCCGTTCCCGGTCGGGACGGCGAGGAAACCAGGCCGCGCCGGGCGAACGCCCCTGGAGCGGCCGACGATCCCGTGCTCGGGCGCATCCCGGATCTGGTCGGACAGCCCGTGGCTCCGGTCTATGCCCGGCCCACGGTGGAGAAGGACTGGTGAGGCGCGCTTTTGCCCTGGCCGCCCGGCTGCCGGCGGCACTGATCCTGGCCGTGATCCTGGCTCTGTCCGGGCCGGCCATGGCCCAGGTTCCGGCCGCGCCGGCCGTAGCGCCGCCGGGGCTGGCCGGCAAGACGGTCGTTCTCGAAGCTTCCCTGACCCCGCCCAACCCCTGGCTCGGCCAGACCGCCGTCTATGCCCTGACCCTGTACCGTTCCGTGGCCGCCTCGGGCCTGTCCGTGACCCCGCCGACTTTTGAGGGCTTCGATGCCGCCCCCCTGCCCGGCCAAGAGGACGGCCAGCTCACGGCCGGCAACCGGCGCTATGTCGTCAGCCGCGTGGCCTACGCCCTGACCCCCAAGCGTGCCGGCCGACTCCACCTGGGGCCGCCCCAGGGAAAGCTCATCGGCCTGCCCGGAACCTCGGCCCCCGTCACGGTCGCCGGGCCGGCCCTGGCCGCCGAGGTCCGCCCGCTGCCGCCGCCTCCGGACGGGTTTCCCGATTCGGGGCTGGTCGGGGGCCTGGAACTCACGGCCGCACTGGCCCCGGCCGCCCTGGCCGTGGGTGAGCAAGCGCGTCTGACCGTCACGCTGACGGGCCGGGGCAATCTGGCCGAGGCGACGCTGCCGCCGCCGCCCGTGCCCCAAGGCGTGCTCCTGCGGGTTCTCGGCCACGAAGACGCGTTCACCCCCGGCCCGGACGGCGCGGCCGGACGCCGCCTCTTCCACTATGCCCTCACGGCGACCATCCCGGGCCGCTACACCCTGCCGGGCCTGTCCGTCGCGGTCTTCGACCCGGTCGCCGAGGCCTGGAGCCTGGCCGCCGGGCCGGAACTGACGCTGGTCGTCGCGCCAGGGGCCAATCCCGCCGCCAGCGCCGCGCCGCCGGCCAGCCCGGGCCGGTCGTCCGAGGCCGGAGACGTGGCCGCCGGCTTAACCGGCTGGCGGCGTCTGGTTCCTTTGCTCGCCCCCAAAGTCGCCACCGCCGTGGCCACGCCCCTGGCCTGTGCCCCCGAGGCCGGGGCCGAAACCCTGGCCGTGTTGCCGCCCGGCCGCCGCATCGCCCTTGGTCCGATCCGAAACGGCTTCGTGCGCCTTTCTACCGACGACGACATGGTGGGCTGGGTTCCCCGCGATATGATCGTCACCATCCTGCCGTAGGTTTCGCGACCGGCGGCGCGCCCTTGCCAATTGACGTCAGTCTGGTATCGATTACCCACTTCGCCGCCACAATCAACGATGCAGGTTGTTTCGCATGAACGATTCCCTGGCGCCCGTCATCCAGGCCACGCTGGATCTCCATTTCGGTCGCCTTGACCCGCTGGTCAGCGCGCCCGCGGCCCGCCCGCAGCTCATCCAGGCCGCCGCCACGCTTATGCGGCGCATTGCCGAAAACATCCTGGCCGTGCCGGACGACTGCCCGGTGGACACCCTGGTCCAGCGCCACGTCTTCGCCAAGGACAAGGCCCTGCCGGCCTGGCTCGTCAACCGGGGGCTGGTGACCTGCGACAACGACCGCCAGCAGTTGGAATCCTCGGTGCGAAAACTCCTGGCCCATCCGTTCAATCGGCGGCGTTTTTTGGATTTTCTCAGCAACGAACTGCTCTACCACCGTTGGCTGTGGGCGCGCGAGGACGACAAGCGCCATTTTCCCATCCGCTGCGCCAACGAACTGCGGGAGAACGGCTACTGCCTGGAACTCAACACCTTCGACCACGTCATCAAACTCGGCGACAACATCATCGCCCCCCCGGGCAAGATCGACGACGCCGCCCACTGGCGGCTGCGCTCCATCGGCACGGTCTGCCTGGTCGATCTGGCGGCCAGGCCGGTCTTCGACTACACCGCCCGGCTGCTCGAAGCGAAATACAAGACCACATTCATCCTCGACACCTTCAAGGCCCTTTTTACCGCCGCCGGCCGCAATCCGGGCAGCCCCGAGCGCCAGGCCGCCCTGGTCATGGGCGAAATCCCCAAGGTCTTCACCCTGGCCGACCATGCCAAGCCCCTGGGTGTGACGGGCGAGGCCAGCTCCCTGGAACTGCTGCGTCGGCTGCTGGCCGCCTTTGACCGCCAAACCAGCCGCAACTGCCCGGAATCGCGCCTGCGCCTGGGAGCCGAGCCGCCCCAGGGCGTGGCCAACCGGGTGGCGGCCATGATCTGGCTGCGCCGCACCCTGGGCAGAGTCAAGAAGGAGCAACAGAAAAAAACCAGCCCGGCCCGAGGACACAAAGTGGCCGAACGCACCGTGCTGTTGGCCGCCGCCGACCAGAAAAGCATCCTGTATTTCAACCTCTTCGCCGACCCCGCCGACACAGCCATCAACCCCTGCCATATCCGCGGCGTGGACGACGAATCCATGACCGTGGTCTCCCCGCGCGGCAACCGCTTAAACGACGCCGCCCCGGGCCAGGAAGTCAGCGGCTACTTCGCCGTGGTCGGGGCCAACAAGAAAAGCACCTACTGCGATTTCCGCACCACGGTGGAATCGGTCGCCTGCCCGGACGACAGCCACTGCCTGGTGGAACTCTCCATCCCGGCCACCTTCGAACTCACCCGGCGCAACCACAAGCGCCTGCCCGTGGACCCCGGTTCGGTGGTGCTGTTCGAAATGGCCGCCCCGACCCCGGCCGCGGACTGGAACCTGTTCAATGCCCTGGAGAAATGGCCGCGCCCGTTTTGCATCATCCCCGACGGCCTGGGGCACTGCCGCATCAAAGACCTCTCGGCCGGGGGGATGCTGCTGGAAATCCACCACGACGCGCCGGCCTGCCCGTTCTTCACCGAAGACCGCCGCGACCATCCCCTGCTCGTCCAGGTCAAGCTGGCCGGCAAGCCCAACGCCGCCCCCTTGTGGCTGGGCATCCGGGCCGAGGCCAAGCGCATCCGGGATTTTCCGCCGCTGCGCAAAAAATACGTGGGCTTTCAGTTCGTGGAGGCCGGCGAAGTGCGCAACGAGCGCTCGGTGCGCTTTTCACCGGTGGGCAAGGACGGGCTGTACCTCATCAACGACTGGATCTTCCGCAACGGCCTGGGAAAATAGGCCCCAAAAGCAAACCGGCCCCGAAGCTCGCGCTTCGGAGCCGGCCGCCTTCAGCTCCCGGCGCGGGCTGGGAGGGGCTCGGGCAGACCGCCCGCGTCGGGAGCCGGGTGGGGAACCTTGTTGAACCGGTCGGCAAACCGGCCGGCCATGATGGAGCACACAAAGAGCTGGAGCTGGTGGTAGAACATGATGGGCAGCACAATAAGGCCCAAGGCCGGATGCGCCCCGAACAGCAGCCGGGCCATGGGCACGCCGGAAGCCAGGGTCTTTTTGGAGCCGCAAAAAATCGCCGTGATCCGGTCTTCTTCCGAAAAGCCGCACCAGCGCGACACCTTGGACGAGACCAATAGGGCCGTCGCCAGGAAAATCGCCGCACCGGCCAGGGTCAGGAAGATGACGCCCAGGCCGTTGTCGCGCCACAGCCCCGAAGCCGTGGAGTCGCAAAACGAGCTGTAGACAAGCATCAGGATGACGAGCTTATCAAAAGTATTGATGCATTTCTTGTGGCGCGAAGCCAGATTGCCCACCATCGGCCGGGCCACCTGCCCGAGCACGAAGGGCAACAGCAGCAGCGTGGCGATGTTGAGCATGGCCTGCCCCAGCGACAGCCCGCCCGTGGCCCCACCTTCCATGGCCAGGCCGATGATGGCCGGGGTGAGCACGATGCCGAGCAAGCTCGACAGCGTGGCGTTAAAAATCGCCGCCGGCACGTTGCCCTTGGCGATGGCCGTCATGGCCACCGACGAGGAAATGGTGGACGGCAAGGCGCACAAATAGAGAAACCCGAGCATCAGCCCCTCGGGAATCAGCCCGCCAAAGGCGAATTTGAACGGAATATAGAGCAGCGGGAAAACAACGAAGGTCAGGGCCTGCACCAGCAGATGCAGCCGGACGTTGGCCAGCCCGGCCAGAAGCGACCGGGTGGAAAGAGCCAGGCCATGCAGGAAAAAGACCGCGAAGATGCCGACGTCGCTGGCCACGTCGGCGTGCATCGCTCCACCGGCTGCCCCGAATTTCGGAAAAGCGGCCGCCAGAAGCACCGCCGTGAGCATCCCCGCCAAAAACCAATCCGAAGCCATCTTGCGCAACAGTTTGCCGACCATCGTTCCCGCTCCTTGCTTTGGGTGACGGTCTTGTAGCCCTGGACGTCTGGTCCGTCTTGCGCCAATATGACAAATCATAGCGAGAAACGGACATGCCGCGCGAACGCACCCCCCCGCCGCTGACCCGACTGCCCCGGCTCGTCTTCGGGCGCAGCGAAGCCCTGCCGGCCGACTCCCTGGCCCGGGCCCACAGCCATCCCTTCGGCCAGCTCTCCTACGCCGGCGAAGGGGTCATCGAAGTGACCACGCCCGTCAGCAGCCACGTGGCCCCGCCCCGGCGGGCCGTCTGGGTTCCGCCGGGGCTGCTCCACGAAGTGACCACCACCCGGCCGGCGGCCATGCGCAGCCTCTACATCCGGGCCGATCAGACCATCTTTTGCCCGCCGCGCTGCCTGGTGCTGCGGGTAACGAGGCTTGCCCGGGAACTCATCCTGACCGCCGCCGCCCTGCCGCCGGACTATGACGAGGACGGCCCGGCCGGCCGGTTGGCCCACGTGCTCCTCGACCAGCTGGCCACCCTGCCCGAAGCGGACTTAAGCCTCCCCTGGCCGGCCGACCCCGCCCTGGCCGCCCTGTGCCGCGAGCTGCGAGACGCTCCCGACGACGACCGCGACATGGACGCCCTGGCCAGACAGGCCGGCATGAGCGGGCGCACCCTGGCCCGGCGGTTCGAGGCCCAAACCGGCCTGCGCTTCGGGGCCTGGCGACGCCGCCAACGCCTGCTCGCCGCCCTGGGCCGGCTGGAAGCCGGAGACAATGTCACGGCCGCCGCCCTGGAAAGCGGCTACGCCTCGGTGTCGGCCTTCGTGGCGGCGTTTCGGGACATGTTCGGGGCGACGCCCGGGACGTTTTTACGACAGCGCAAACAGGAGGGAGGAATCCCATGACGGACATCCGCTTTTGCGACGGCGGCGCGGAACTGCTCGATGCCATCGAACCGCTGTGGCGGGCGCTCTCCGAGCACCACGCAACCATCAACCCCGATTTCGCGACGTTGTTCCGGCAGCGGCCCTTTATCGTGCGCAAGCGGGCCATCCTGGACAAGCGGCCGGCCGCCCTGCTCGTCCGGCTGGCCTTGGCCGACGACACCCCCGTGGGTTACTGCGTCGCCGCCCTGGGGCCCGACGGAGCCGGAGAGATCGACTCCATTTTCATCGCCGCAGCCCATCGGAGCCAAGGAATTGGCGAATCGCTCCTGCGCCATGCCCTTGACTGGCTCGACGCCCGAGGCGCGACCGGCGTCAGCGTGGCCGTCGTCCCCGGCAACAACCGGGCCCTGGCCTGGTACGGCCGGTTCGGGTTCGCGCCGAGGCTTACGACCCTGACGCGACTGGCGGATCGGGCAGAACCTTGATGGCGACAAGCGTCACGTCGTCTTCGGGCTCGACCTCGCCGAGAAATTCCCGCAGCCCGGCCAGGACGGCGGTCACGATGTCGGCGGCGGGCTTGTCGCTGTGCCGACCAAGCAGTTCCCGCACCCGGTCCTTGCCGAACATCTCGCCCTTGTCGTTTCGCGCTTCCCACAGACCGTCCGTGGCCAGCAGGGCCACCTGCCCGGGAAGGAGCCCGGCGGCGCTGTTCTCGGCGTAGCGGGCCTCGGTGACGATGCCCAGGGGCGGGCCGCCCTTGTCCGGGATGTCGCCGGTCAGCCCCGTGGCCGCGTCGTAGAGCATGATGGGGTCATGGCCGGCCCGCACCCAGTGCAGGCGCTTTTTCTCGATGTCGATGGCCAGGTAAAAAAGCGTCATGAACCGGCCGGAATCGGCCAGATCAGCGCACATGAGGCGGTTGACGTCGTCGATGACCGCAGCCAGGGACCCGGGCTGGAAGGAGCGCATCCGTAAAAATGCCCGGGCCGTGGTCATGAGCAGGGCGGCGGCGATGCCATGGCCGGTGACGTCGCCGATGATGACCCCGAAACGGCCTTGCTGCTCATTGGGCGCGTGGATGAAATCGTAATAATCGCCGCCGGTTTCGTCGCTATATAAGCTCGTGCCGGCGATGTCGAAGCCAGGCAGGCCCGGGGCGGCCTGGGGCAGCAGGTTACGCTGCACCTCCTCGGCCAAGGCGAGCGCCTGGCGCAGCAGCTCGTTTTTGCGTTGAATCTCCAGCTTGGCTTCGTTTATCTCTTGATTGATGGAGCGCATGAGCGCCTGGGAACGCTCCTTCTGGGCTTCCAGGCGCGAGCGGGCCTGGGTGGCCCGGTCCAGGGCGCGCGTCAGCGACCGGACTTCACGAGCCAGGGCCTCGGCCTCGCCGGCCGGACAGGGCAGCTCTTCCAAGGGCGCGCCGGCGGCCGCTTCGGGGCGGTCGCCGCCCAGCAGCACGGCGACCAGGGAGCCGTTTTGCAGATGCAGCGGCAGGCCCGGAGCCGAGGGCGCGATCTCGCCGTGGCAGGAGAAGCCGGCCACGGGCGTTCCCGGCGGCAGGGCGGCGGCCAGGCGGTCGATTTCTTCCGACGACTTGGTGCCCAGGATGTCCTTGCGGGTGGAGCAGGAAAAAAGGAGCACGCCGGCCGGTCCGGGCCGCATGGCCCGGGCGTCGGCGGCCAGCCCCTTGGCCATGACTTTGATGTCGGCCAGCATGTCGCCCCGCGTGGCTTCGGCCAGTTGCACCATGGCCCCCTCGGCCACGCCGGCCGGGAACTGGATGCTGCCGTCGCCCTCGCTGTAAAAGGCCGGGGCGCGCAAAATAAACGTGTCGGATTTTTCGCAGGTGACAGCCAGGGGCAGCTCCACCGCCGGCTCGGCATGGGGGCCGAGGTAGCGGCGGTAGAAATCCAGGGCCGTGCGCTCGCCGATGCGGCTGACCACATTGCCGGACACGCCGGTGACCCGCGCCCGGTCGCCGATGGGCCGCCAGCCCTTGGACACGCGCATGGCCAGGGGGATGTCGCCGGCCAGGAGCAGAAAGGGCGCGTCGTGGAGCAGGATTTCACGGCCGGCGAACTGGCGCACCGGCCGCCGGTCGGCCAACTGCCGGCCGGCCACGCCGCCAAGCACCAGGCAGTCCGGGCCAAGGGCCTGGCCCAGGGCGCGGCTTAGATCCTCCACCCCGCCCCGGCCGCCGTCGGGAAAGGTCAGGCACAGCACGGGATCTGCCCCGCCAAGGGCGGCCAGGGCTTCGCCCGCCGCCCGGGCGGCCGCCGCACCGAGATCCGCGCCGGGAACGGCGAAATCCCGGACCACGCCGACCGAGGCCCGGACGTTCTCGCCGCCAAAGGCAATGAGCAGCACGGCGTCGTCGGTGACGCCGCCGGTTAAGGACAGCTCGCCGCAGGAGGTTCCCCCGGCCAGGGGGACGCCCGGAAAGGCGGCTTCCACGCCGCGCAGCAACTCGCCGTGGTCGTAGCCCACCCCGGCAAAAAGCAGCAGGCCTGCCGGCGCGGCCCCGCCAAGGCCCCGCCGGCAGGCCTCCGCCGCCCCGCGCACGGCGCAGGCGGCGTCCAGACAATTGGCGTGTCCAACAGCCATACGCAGCATGGGAACCTCCTGAACCGGCCGGTGAAACGACACCGGCCAGTCTAGCCGTTGTCGTCGAGGCGGCGACAAAAGGCAAGACGCGGCGCGCCTGAAAGGCTTCCCCTCCCGGGCGCGCCCGCTTTTAAGCGTGGAGCTTGCCCAGCACCCAGGCCATGTTTTTGCCCAGGTTTTCCATGGTGGTCATGCCTTCTTCGTCCGACGACACGTCGCCGGGGGCCAGTCCCCTCCCGAGATTCCAGTAGCTCGAACCGGCCACCACCACCTGATTGATGAGGTAGAAGTGGTTGATGGCGTCGAACACGGCAATGCCACCGCCCCGGCGCACGGCCACGGCCGAGCCGCCGACCTTGCGGGCGAAAAAGCCCCCGTTGGCCAGGGCCACCATGCCGGCCCGGTCGATGATGGATTTCATGTTGCTTGTCACGTTGGCGAAATAGGTCGGCGAACCGAGGATGAGGCCGTCAGCGGCCCGCATCTTGTCGATGAGGTCGTTGAGCCCGTCTTTTTTGATGGCGCAGTGGCCGTCTTGCCTCTCCCAGCATTTCATGCAGGCGATGCAGCCGAGATAATTGATGCCGTGCAGCTCCACCAGTTCGGTCTCGATGCCGGCGGCGGCGATGGGTTCTAGGGCCTTTTGCAGCATGAGAAACGTGTTGCCGCCCTTGCGCGGGCTGCCGTTTATGGCCAGAACTTTCACTTCGCTTCTCCTTTCTTCAGGGCCTTGCCCACGCTCCAGGCGTCGGCCACCTGGTTGCCCAGGGTCCAGTAGCGGTTGTCGGGCATGGTCAGCAGCAGGGGATTCCATTTTTCCACGGCGATCTTGCCGTCCGCCGCAATGGCCTCGTCGGCCCAGACCGTCTTGATCTCGCCGATAAAAAAGGTGTGGGTGGCCAAGTCCACGGCCTGATCAAGAACCACCTCGTAACACAGCGGGCATTCCCGGATCAGGGGCGCGCCGGGCGTGTCGCCGTAATAGACGTCGAAGATCGCCGACTTGTCGGCGTTTCGCCCCGAAGCCAGGCCGCAGTAGTCGGTTTTCTCCACCAGGTCCGGCCCGGGAAAGCACAGGGAAAAGGCCCCGGTTTCCTGGATGCGGCCATGGGTCCATTGGCGGTGGTTGATGCCCACGCCAATGCGGGGCGGCTTGATGGTGACGCGGGTGATCCAGGCGGCGGCCATGAAATTGGCCCGCCCTTCCGCCAGGGTCCCGACCAGGGCCACGGGCATGGGCGGCAGCTGGTTGGGGTCAAGGCGCACTTTTTCCATACTACTTCAGCTCCTTGCCGATGGAGAACCCCAGGCCCAGGTTGGCGCCGAGGCCGTAGTAGTGCCGGTCTTCCGGGGCATAGACGATGGGGTCGATCAAAAGCGGATCGGGCTTGCCGTCCTTCATGGCCGCCTCGTCCACCTTCACGTCCATGACCTCGCCCACGAACATGGTGTGCATCCCGAGATCTTCGATACGGATGACCTTGCATTCGAGCACCAGGGGACATTCGGCCACGTAGGGCGCGTCCACCAGTTCGCTTTTCACGGCCGTAAAGTTGCACGCCGCGAACTTGTCGGCGTTTTTGCCCGAGACGATGCCGCAGTAATCCACCTTGGCCACGTCCTTGGCCGAGGCGACATTTATGGTATAGGCCTTGCGCTCCATGATGGCGGCGTAGCTATGGCGGGGCTTTTGCAGCGAGACGGTGACGCACACCGGCTTGGAGCAGCAGATGCCGCCCCAGGCGGCGGTCATGAGATTGGGCTTGCCCTCGGCGTCATAGGTGCCGACCAGCCAGGCCGGGGTGGGCAGGGCCATGGTCTTGGAACCGATGGAAACTTTCATGAAAAACTCCTTTGTCCGGCCTACCAGCCGTTGCGATGGATGCGTTCGGGCTTGAAACGGTCGATCTTCTTGAATTCCTGGGCCGGATGGCCAAGGACCACCAGCGCATGGGGCGTAACACCCTCGGGGAGCTGCAACAGCCCGGCCATGGCCGTCATGCGCTCCTGCTGCGGATACAGCCCGCACCACACCGACCCGATACCCAGGCCCCGGGCGGCCAACATGAGGTTTTGCGTGGCCGCGGCGCAGTCGAGCACCCAATTGCCGGGGTATTTTTCCAAAGACAGCTCGGCGCACACGATCACCGCCGCCTGGGCGGTCTTGCACATGGCGGCGTAGGGATGGATGCCGGGGATGGCGTCGAGCAACGCCCGGTCGGTCACGGCCACGAAATGCCAGGGCTGGGCGTTGCCGGCGCTGGGGGCGGCCATGGCCGCGCGCAGCAGGGTTTCCAGATCGGCTTCGGCCACGGCCGCGTCGGTGTATGACCGGATGCTGCGCCGGGTATAGAGCGCTTCGAACAGGTCCATGGGGCCTCCTTGTCGGTTTCCGCTTTACGCTAGGGGGAAATTCTGCCAGTATGCCCAAAAAAGCAAGTAGGCACATTTAAGTTCAGTAGTATCCTTTTGGATACCATGAAAAGGAGCGGCGTCATGGGCGAACCCGGAACCATTTGCGGCCGGCGGCGTTGCCTGGGCAAGGAATATTCGTGCAGCATGGAGCTGTCCCTGGCCGTCATTGGCGGCAAGTGGAAGCCGCTTATCTTGTGGCATCTGCGCGAAACGCCCACCCTGCGGTTTTCGGCCTTGCGGCGCACCATGCCGGCCATCACCCAGAAGATGCTGACCCAGCAGCTGCGCGAACTGGAATCCGACGGCCTGCTCACCCGCACGGTCTTCGCCGAGGTGCCGCCCCGGGTGGAATATGCGCTGACCGACCTTGGTCGGGGCATCATTCCCATCTTGGAGGCCTTGTGTCGTTTCGGCAAGGAGTTCGAGGCCCGCTTCGGCGTGGAAGCGGCCGACGCCCCGGCACCGGCGGCGGCCGAGCGCTGAGCCGCCCTTCCTTGCCGTGTCCCTGAGCGTTTTGGCGACAGCCGTATGCTTTTTGCCCATATTTCATACCACATCTGTATACTTTATTGTCACCTGCCATGGTCTGAAATGAATCATAAAAGCGCAACACACTGTCTTTCATAATCAATTTCAAATTGCCCACTGCTGGCACGGCCTATGCTCAAGGGGGACCATCGCATCAAGGAGGACCACCGTATGCGCACCGTCTTTTTCGCTCCGGCCGCCCTGGCCGCCGCCCTGATCCTCTCCCTGCCCGCCGCTTCCCGCGCCGCCCAGGAACACACCGGCCATGTCGCCGACCCAGCCAAGCCCGCCGCCCCCGCCCCTGCCGTGGACCCGGACAAGGCGTATCTGCTCAAGCAGGAATTCACGGCCAAGACCGCTGAATTGCGCGGCAAGATCAAGGCCCGCGAAGCCGATCTCGAAATTTTGCTGGCCACCAAGCCCGGCGACGAGGCGGCCGTCAAGAAGCTTGCCGGCGACCTTGCCGCCCTTCGCGGCCAGCTGGCCGAACAGACCGTGCTCTTCCGCCTGCGCTACGCCAAGGAAACCGGCACGCCCATCCGCCAGACCCTGCACCTCGGCAGCGGCCATGACGGCATGATGACCGGCATGGGCGAAAGCGGCATGGACTGCAAGATGATGGGCAAGGGCCAGGGGAAGGGCATGATGATGGGCGGCATGGACCACGGGGCCATGGAGCATGGGCCCGCCAACGCCCCCGCGCCGGCCGCGCCGACGCCGCCGGCCCCAGCCGCCAAGCAATAATTCTACACGACGCTCCTCCCCCAACCGGCCGTCGCCCCTCCCCCAGGGCGGCGGCCGGTTGGCGTTTGCCGGCCCCTGTTCCCTTTCGTTTCCATCGGTTGCCTCGCCACGGCCCGGCTGCTACCCTGTCCCGGACCATGCACGCGCCATCCGCCCCCCCTGCCGCTGCCAGCGCCGAACCGTCCCGGCGCACGTTCTGGATGCTGCTTACCGTCGTCCTGGCCCTGGCCGCCGGGCTGCGGCTGTGGCAGCTCGACACGCCCCAGCTGTGGGAAGACGACTACCTGAACCTGAGCCGGGCCGCTCTGCCGGCCTCGACCATCATCGCCGTCCAGCAGAAACTCGGGCCGGCCGACACCATCTACGATCTTCAGCCGCCGCTCCAATTCCTTATCGTGCGCGCCGCCCTGGCCGTCCACGACAGCGTGCTGGCCGCCCGTCTGCCCTCCCTGGCCGTCGGGCTGGCCTCCATCCTGGGGCTGGCCCTTTTGGGCGCGGCCTGCGCCGGCCGCCGGGCCGGGCTGGTCGCCGCGCTGTTGTGCGCCGGGGCGCTCTTTCACATCGACATCTCCCGGGCCATCAAGCTCTATGCGCCGTTTTTCGGGTTTTTCGTCTTTTCCATGCTGCTG
Organism: Solidesulfovibrio carbinolicus; assembly: GCF_004135975.1. Classification (NCBI taxonomy): domain Bacteria; kingdom Pseudomonadati; phylum Thermodesulfobacteriota; class Desulfovibrionia; order Desulfovibrionales; family Desulfovibrionaceae; genus Solidesulfovibrio; species Solidesulfovibrio carbinolicus. Next base: position 3,463,032 of record NZ_CP026538.1, read on the forward strand.
CTGCCCCAGGCGCTTGCGGCACCACGCCGTCGGCCCCTGCTCCTGGCCAGCTATGCGGCCTTGACCGCAGCCATGCTCTGGGCCGGCTACCAGGGCGCGCCCATCCTGGCCGCCCAAGGGCTGTGGGTCATGCTCCTCTACCTTGGCCGCAAGCCGCCTTTTGACGGCCCGGACCGGCTGATTCGGCTGCTGCCCGTGGCCCTGGCCATGGCCGTGGCCACGGCCGCCTGGCTGCCCATCGCCCGGGGCCCGTTTATTTTACAAGGCTTTCTAGCCAATCCCCAGGCCTCTCTCACCAGCGGGTTGACTCCCGCCTTTTTCGCCGACATCCTGGGCGGCTTTTTCCATATCAGCTACCCCATCTCGCCGGTTACCGTGGCCGGCGTCGCCGCCCTGGCCGCCCTGGGCCTTGTCACGTACCGCAACGCCACGACGCTGCTGGTCGTTCTTTGCGCCGCCGTCCCGGCCGCGACCATCCTCACGAGCAAATCCGACCTGCGTGAGCTGGTCAATTGGCGGCACCTCATCGCCGCCCTGCCGGCGGTCTGCATCCTGGCCGGGGCCGGGGCCTCGCGCCTGGGCGGCCTTTTCGCCCGCGCCCTACCCGCCCGGCTGGCCCCGGCCGGGGCGCTGGTCGTGGCCGGGGGACTGGCCGGTCTGGTCCTTACCGCACCGCTGTCCCAGCTTGGCGAATACGCCCGCCGCAGCCTGACCAACGACCGGGACTTTTTCCGCTATGTCAGCCGCGCCACCGGCCCGGAGGCCGCCCTGGCCTTCACCGGCTGGCAGCGAAACGCCCGGGCCTTCGCCGCCCGCTGGCACCTTGGCGACGATATGGCCGGTCCCGGCGACTTCGACCACCCGGGCTACCGTCGCGTACTGCTCGCCGACCAGGTTTTCGCCCCGAGCCAGCGATTGCGCGCCGCGCCCGAAGGGGCGCTTTTGGCCTCCTGGAGCGCCGCCGGCTTGCAGTCGCGCCTAGCCCTGGCCGGTTTTCCCAGCCGCGCCCCGCTGCTGCTTGTTCCTAACACCTCGGGCGCGGCCGGCTACAGCGACGATTTCCGCGACCACAAGGCCTATCGCGACGCGTTTTCCCTGGGCAACATGGTGGCTGACGCCGAAGTGGGGCTCCTGCGCCCCTTGCGCTCCAGCCAGCCGGCCGCCGCTACCTGGCGCTTCGATCTGCCCCCGGGTTCGCCGGCCCCCAAGGTCACGGCCGCCGTCGAGGCCGCTCTCTACAAACGCCACCCGAGCCTGCCGGCCGACTCGCGGCTGGTTATCGAGGCCAGCGCCGACGGCGCGACATTTACGCCGCTGGCAACCCTTGGCCACGACGATTTCCTGCTGCCCGACGGCACGCCGCGCCTGGAGAAACGGCGATTTTACGAGGAAGTGCCCTTCTATCAAGGTGTTGTGCGCACGGCCCGGGCCGAGGTCGATCTGACGCCCTACCTCGCGGCCGGCTCGGTCCGGCTGCGGGTACGCTATCTGCCGGGAACCAGCGAGGGATTGCTGGCCCTGGCCGGCGTCACCGTCACGGGCACGGGGCTGGCCCCGGTCCCGGACGGCGGGCTGGCATTCTACGCCGCCAATCTGGCCCGCAATTGCGCCTCGCCGGCCTACGCCCCGAACGTGACCATCCTTGGCCCCCGGGCCATGGTCTTTGCCGCCCCGAACCATGCCGCCCTGGCTCGGGAATTGCCCGGCGGCGCGGCGGTCAATGCGCCCGAGGCCCTGGCCGCCTTTAGCGCCGCCCAACCGGACACGCCCCCGGCCTACATCCTGCCCGACGCCGCCGGGAAACCGGCCGTGGTGGTGGCCGACCCGGCCCTGGGGCCGGGCCGGGGCGGCGCGCCCCTGTCCGACGCCGCGCCGGCAACCGGGCTGGAGCTTGCCGGCGACGCGCCCCTTGACGTGCGGACCCTGACCCTGGCCGGTCGGATAAACGCCCCGATCCTGACCGTTGGCGGCGTGCCTGTTCCCGTACCCATTGCCGCCCCGGACGGGACCGTGGCGCGCCTGACCCCCGGCGGCCAGGGGCTGTTGAGCTTTACCCCGGACTTCGATCCGCCGGATTTCACCGACCGCCCCACCGCCCATTCCCTGAACATGGAAGCGTCGGATTCCTACCCGGGCTATGCCGGCGGCGTGCGCTGCCGGGCCGGCACGGACTGTTGGTTTGAATACGTGTTCGTGTCGGCCTTTCCCGTCACCGAACTGCGCGTCATGGCTTATCCGCGCCTGTACGGCGACGCCGGGACCAAACGGCAATGCGCGGTGTCCTACGCGGCCGACGGCGGCCCGCCGACGACCATGCTTTCGGCCGAGGCCGAACACGTAGGCCAGTGGAACCGGATGTTCGACCGCCGCTTCGCCCGGGTGCGCCTGCCCAAGCCGGCCACCCACGTGGTCGTTCGCTTTACCCTGGTGGCCGAACCCTCGGCCGAGTTCTGGTCGCCCACACGCCCCATCGACCGCATGGCCATCGAGGCCGTTCTCGACGCCAGAACCCTGCCCCCCTTGGCCGTGCCGCCAGGCCGCAGCGAACTGACCCTTTCCGGCGGGCCGGGCAACGATTTCCGGGTCTGGTTTTCCGACCGTGCGCCCGGCCGGGAACGGGTCTGGCCCGGGGACTAGGGGGTCTTGCCATCGCCTGCCGCCGGCGCTACAAGGCGGCCGTTGTCCTCAGGGCGGGGTGGAAGTCCCCACCGGCGGTATCCCGGCTTGTCCGGGGAGCCCGCGAGCGCCCGCGACGCTTACGCGTTGCGGGGTCAGCAGACCTGGTGCGAAGCCAGGGCCGACGGTCACAGTCCGGAAGGAAGAGGAAAGACGGCATTCCCCGCCGCCGGAGTGTCCGGCGCGTGGCCGGCCGGATGCGCGCATCCGGTCTGGTCGTCTCTTTGTCCGCCCTGATTCTGGCCCATAAATTCTTGTTTCGGAGAAAGCCATGAATCAGCCGTTTTCCAATATCGACGCCGCCATCGCCCGCACCCGGGCCGCCATCGAAGCCATGCGCCAGGGCCGGGGCATCCTGGTGGTGGACGATCTGGACCGCGAAAACGAGGGCGACCTCATTTTCGCCGCCGACACCCTCACCGTGCCCCAGATGGCCATGCTCATCCGCGAATGCAGCGGCATCGTCTGCCTGTGCCTGACCGAGGAAAAGGCGCGCCAGCTCGAGTTGCCGCCCATGGTCGCGGTCAACACCTGCAAAAACGGCACGGCCTTTACCGTCACCATCGAGGCGGCAAAGGACGTGACCACCGGCGTTTCCGCCGCCGACCGGGTGACGACGGTCAAGACCGCCGCCGCAGCACACGCCAAGCCCTGCGACCTGGCCCGGCCCGGCCACGTGTTTCCGCTTATTGCCCGCCCGGGCGGGGTGCTCTCCCGTCGCGGCCACACCGAAGCCACGGTGGACATGTGCCGGCTGGCCGGACACGGCCCGTGCGGGGTGCTGTGCGAGCTAACCAACCCTGACGGCACCATGGCCAAGGGCGACGAGATCGCGGCCTTTGCCGCGACCCACGATTTCCCGCTGGTCAGCGTCGCCGACATCGTGGCTTTCCGCCAGGCCACGGGCGACTATTAGCCGGCCCTCCAAACGCCGCCGCGCCGGGGGAACCCTCCCCCGGCGCGGTCTTCCCCTGGCGCGTCCATCGGCGACATGATACGCGTTCTGGCCATGGCCGACGCGACAGCCGATACCCCCGCCGCCCGCCGCGCCAGGCGACGGTTCCTGGCCCGGCGGCGCTGCCTGCGGGCGCTGCGCCGCACCTTGGCGTTCATCGTCGTGGTCACGCCTTTTTGCTATTTCGGCTTCCTGATCTGCTGCCATATGCCGCCGGAATGGCAGCGTGGCCTGCCCAACCTGATCCTTCTTTACGAATGGTGGATGTTTTTCCGCAACGCTTTTACGCTGTTGCGAAACATCTGGTTCACACCGCTCCTGGCCGTGCTGCCGCTGCTCGTCAACGTGGTCTTTGTTGTCGCCTATCCCCCCGGCCAAGCCTGGAAAATCCGTCGCGACACCTACTTCAACCAGTTCCTGGATGACCGCCTGGCCGTGATCAAACACATTGAGAACGGCGATTTTCCGGGATTTACGCCCCGTGAAGGCTACGTTGCCTTGCCAGAAGCCTATGCGCATACATCAATTTCACGCGGGTGCGTCTCCTACACCCGGGGAGACAATGGCTATACCATCTTTTTTTATACTTCCTGGAATGTCTTGGAAACATACCAAGGCCTTGAGTTTGACAACAAATACAGCAAAGATGATCCACCACCCCAGGAAAACAACAAGTATATAGAGTTCATGGCACCGCAGTGGTACTATCTCGAATATTGACTCTACAGATTGCGGCTTGACCTATTTTTACAAAAGTACACCAAGACGCCATTCCAAAATCATATTATCAATGCAGAGCTTCTAGAACTCTTGACGGCAGTCGACCGACGCTCTCCCACTCCTCTCTTTCGACGACGGGGCGGATAGTATCCAGGTCACGGAGCATGTCACCGACTGAAGTTTGTTTTACAAATACCTCCCTAAAATACCTAAACCCATTTTTTATCATTTCCTGATCCTTTTCCTGATCGCCGTAGGGCGGTTGACCTAAGAAATCCATAGAATGATGCAATCCATATGCAGCAGCGCCTGCGATGTCATCTTTACCGAGTCTCCTAGTCGTATCAACAATAGTTTGAACCAAACCAGCTGCCCGCAATGCTGCATTCTCTGAAAATCCGAACGCCAAGGCAACAGCTCCATAATTGAAGTTGCCGAAATCTTCATAAATTCCTTTACGCCCCAGCAATTTGTAATCCATTTCACCACCTGGAGCAAGTCGCTCAATGAACCATGCATTGCTTACGCTCACCAAGGCTCTGCGAATATTCCAATCAATGTCAACGCCTGGAGGCGATGGCGGTATATGGATAGGATCATATTTTAATGGATATCTACTAAACGTGCCATACGACGAGTCAATGTTTCTGCCTTGTATCTTATTCTGAAGTGCAAAAGCTGATTCAATTTCAAAGCTCCCCAGGCTCCGGGAAAGCTGTGATCGCAAAGACCATTCTACTTCCAATTCGCGCGGCTCGCGGGGCATAGACACTCCATTTTGAAGATCTTACAAATTACCGATACGTTACTCACTCATAAATCTACAGACTTACTACTCTGTCAACATTTCGCCAAGCCAGTCATAACCTTATTATAGTCCAGTCGACCTCAACACCAGGAGGACTCTCGGGAATTTGAACAATTCTCGACACCGCATCTCTACTTCCATATTCAGGATACGACCAACACAGCATGCCATAAGTACTGACCCTACCCAACAATGCGTATGTCGCCTCAGCTTCCAGCCCGCTCAAGCTTCTATAACAATCCAGCTGCAGTTTGAATTCAGACTGACCTTCAGGCGCATCCTGAGACATAATAGACCTCACATTCTGGATAAAGAAGTTGCTACTCCACATCCTAATAAGTTCATGTAATTCTATTTGTGTAAACCGATATTTTTTGCTAACCAATAAATCCAACTTTTACAGAGTTGCCCTTGAGAAAGTACAGACCCCTTACTCCTGTGGGACGCACCGCATTTCTGGCCCGACGGCGCTGCCTGCGGGCGTTGCGGGCAACGCTGGCCTTTGTCACGCTTGCCGCCCCCTTTTTCGCCAGCGGGCTGTGCTGACCTGCCGCATGCCGCAACAGACGCAGCGCCTCATCGCCGAAGGCGCGACGTGGTACTTCTTCTGGCTCTTCTTCAGGAACGTCGGAACCGGCATCAAACACTTTCGCCGCGCCCTGCTCCTGTCCCTGCTGCCCATTGTCGTGTATATTTCCTCGCTAGCCTTCTTGTTGTCGGGGGTACTCTGGAAGCTCAACTACACATCCTATTTCAAGCAGTTCTACGCTGAGAGAATGCATATCGTCGATCTCTTGCAAAATGGCGTCCTGTCCTGTTCCGACAAGACGCCAGAAGCCGTCACGCTGCCGCCAGCGCTTGGCCACATTGTGCCCATGGACTATCCTGTCTTGTGTTCAAGAAGCGCATCCGGCTATCGTGTGGAATTTGTCATAGAGATTGAGACATCGTCGCGCAGCAGCTTCGTGTATGCCCCGCCGCAGGACATGGACACGCCGCCGCCAGGAACCAGCCTGCTGCAAATAGAGCCTCTGGCCCCAATGTGGGCCTTGGCGTGCTACTGGCGGGACTGACGCCGCCCCGCCGCCGGACAACCCGCGCCTGGAGATCCTGCGGCTGGCCCCGCTGTGGGCCATGCTCTCCTACGGCTAGAACGCGGCAAGATCAGCCCGGACGGCCACAACGCGCCGGGAACCCGGCCTTGCCTATTTCCCGGCCCTGGCCTACAGCCAAAGCATGGATATTCCTGCCAAGGACGCCATTGCCGCCGCCAACCGGCGCTACAAGCGCAGCCTGACCCTGCGCTACCTCATCGCCTTGACCCTGGCCGCCGTCCTGGCCCTTTGCTCCTATCTGCTTTTTCGCCACATCATGGCCGCCGTGGACCGCGCCGCCGCCGTCACCGCCGTGTCCGGCTCCCAGCGCCTGCTCACCCAGCGCGTGCTGGCCCAGTGCCTGCTTCTGGCCGCCGCCGACGACAACGAAACCCGGCGCGACATCAAGGCCCGGCTGGGGCAAGCCCTTTCCGCCCTGGAGGTCAACCACCAGCGCCTGCTGGCCGACCTCGACGATCCCGCTTCCCTGGCCGCCGCCGCCCCGGACCTGCGCGACGTCTACTTCAAACCGCCCTACGACCTGGACAAGGGGATGCGCCTTTTCCTCAAAAACGCCCGGGCCTTCGCCACCTCCGAAGCGGCCCGGCCGTCCCTGTCCGACGAGGCGTTTCTCAACCTGCTGGCTTACGGCGAAAACGAACTGTTGCGCGACCTCGGCTTTGTCATCCAACGCTACCAGCAGCTGGCCATGTCGCGGCTGACGGTGCTGCGCCGGCTGGAAAGCGGGGCCACCCTGGGCATGATGGCCGTTTTGGCCGCGTCGGGACTGTTTATTTTCCGGCCCATGGTGCGCCGCATCTGCGCCGACCGGGAACGCCTGCAGGGAGCCAACGACGCCCTGGCCGAACTGGCCGTCACCGACCAGCTGACCGGAGCCTACAACCGGCTCAAATTCAATGAGGTGATGCACACGCAGGTGGCCCGGGCCGCCCGCTACGGCGAGGCGCTGTCCGTGGTCATGTTCGACATCGACCATTTCAAGGTGGTCAACGACACCTACGGCCACGGGGCCGGCGACGATATGCTGCGGGAGCTGGCCCGGCGGGTGATCGAGGCCACGCGCGGCGTGGACTGGCTTTTTCGCTACGGCGGCGAGGAGTTCGTGGTGGCCGCGCCCCACACGGCCCTGGGCAACGCCGCCCTTTTGGCCGAGAAGCTGCGGCTCATCGTGGCCGGCACGCCCTTTCCCCACGGCATCCCCGGCAGCATCAGCCTGGGCGTGGCCGAGCTCAAGCCAGGAGAATCGGTGGAAGAGCTCATGGCCCGGGTGGACGCGGCCCTGTACACGGCCAAGAACGCCGGCCGAAACCGCGTGGCCGTGGCCGGCTGCGCCTCGGAAAACGGCACCCAGTGCCCCCTGCCTGAACCCCTGCCGACCATCTAACGCCAATTCTCGTGTTGCTATGATTGTATAGTTGTAAAACATAACTGTCGTTATGTTTTACAATAGGCATAAGCCCACCGCCCCCCTTCAGGGAGGGTCCGGGAGGGGGTTACCCCCTCCCGGCCGCCGGAGGCATCTTCTCCCCAAACGCCGCAGGCGCGCCGGCCAGGGCTTCCAGGCGGGCGGCATCGAGAATCTCCACCGCGCTGCCGGTCAGGCTGATGAGTCCCTCGTCCACGAAGCGGCGCAGCACACGGGAAAGCGTTTCAGGGATGGTGCCAAGGTAGGCGGCCAGCTGGCCCTTGGGCAGGTCGAGGGGCAGCACGCGTTTTTTGCTTTGCGCGCCCAGCAGCAGCAGATGGGAGGCTAGGCGCGCCGGCACTTCGCGAAGGCTTAAGTCTTCGAGCTTTCGCACCAGCTGGCGCAGGCGGATGGAGAGCAGGCCCAGCATGGTCAGCGCCAGGTCCGGGTCGTCGGCCAACAGCTTGCGGAAGCGTTCACGCGGGAAAAAGAGGTAATCGCCCTCTTCCATGGCCTGGGCGTTGGCCGGATAGACGCCGCCGGCAAAGACGGCCACCTCGGCGAACACCTCGCCCGGGCCGAACACGTGGATGATGTGTTCCTTGCCGGAAAGCGACGTCTGGTAGATGCGCACCTTGCCCGAGGCCACGGAGAAAAACCCCTCGGCCGGATCGCCGGAAAAAAAGATGTCCTGCCCGCGCCCGTAGCGCCGCACCTCGGCCACGGCGGCCACGGCGGCCAGTTCCTTGGGGGCAAGCCCGGAAAACAGACTAATGTCGCCCACGGCCTGGTTTTTGTCCACCACTGCTCCTCCCCTGTTGACGCCGTTTGACCTAAGTCAAGGCGCAGCATGGCTTTCCCAGTCAGCCTGGGCCAAGCCGTCTCACCCCGCCGCCGGTCTAAACCGGCAAAGGATACGCCATGATTGCGGAAGTCGTCATACTCGAAACCTGCCGGGGCGTCACGTCGGGAGTCTGTCCCCACGCCGCGCCTCTGTCCGCGGACACCCTGGCCGAGCTGGTGGAGCTGGCCGCCAGCGCCGCCGTGCCCGAGGCCCTGGCCGGGCTGGCCCGGCCGCTTCGCCGCCACGAACAGTTCCGTCTGGCCGTGGCGGCCTGTCCCAACGCCTGCGTGCGCCCCCAGGTGGCCGATCTGGGGCTTGTGGCCGTGCGCGGGGCGACCATCGCTCCCGACGCCTGCCACGGCTGCGGGGCCTGCGCCGAGGCCTGCCCGGACGCGGCCATACAGGTCACCGCCGGCAAGGCGGTCATCGACCAGGGCACATGCCTGGGCTGCGGCGTTTGCACCCGGGTCTGCCCAAGCCGGGCCATCGCCGGCGGCCCGGTGGCCTACCGCGTCTTCCTGGGCGGCAGGCTCGGCCGCCGACCGCGCCTGGGCACGGAACTTGGCCGCGATCTTGCGCCCCGGCAGGCCGTGGAACTGGCCCGCCGGACCCTGGCCGTCTTTGCCCGGGACATGCGCCCTGGCCGGCGTTTCGCCGATCTCGTCTTTCCGGGCGGCCTGCCTGGGCTGCCGGCCTGGGCGCTGTCATGACGGCCCTTGGCGTGACGCTGCAGTTCCTGGGGCTGCTTGTTTTCGCCGCCCACAGCCTGCGCGGCGGCGATCTGGGCCTGTGCGCCTCCGTCCTGGTCCTGACCGGCTGTCTGGCGGCCCGGCGCGACCTGGCCCGGTGGCTGGTTGGTCCAACCCTGTTGGCCGCCGGGTTGGTCTTTGCCGAGGCCGGGCGCGACATGGTCGCTTTTCGGCTGGCGGCCGGCCTGCCCTGGCTGCGCTTGGCCGGCATCATGGCCGGAGTGGTGGCCGTGTGCCTGGCTGGCGGGCTTTTTGCCTTCACGCGCCGGGGCGAGGCCTTTGGCCGCCACGGCCCAGGCAACGCCGCGCCCCGGGCGGCGGCGTTCTGGATCGCGGTCGCGCTTTTGGCCGTGGCCCGGGCCAAGGTCGCCTTTCCGATCCTGCTCCTGGACCGGTTTGCGCCTGGCTGGGGGTGGCTGGAAATCACGGCCCTGGGCCTCTACGCCGCCTGGCTGACCGGCTTGATGCTGGCCACGCCGCAAACCGGTCCGTTACGGTCGCGCTACTGGGCGGCCTTTTCGCTGGTGTTTTTCGGCCAGCTGGCCCTGGGGTTGGCCGGGGCCACGGTCTTTCTCATGACCGGGGCGCTGCATCTGCCCGTGCCGGCGCTCATCGCGGCCGGTCCGGCCTACCGGGGCGGCGGCTATTTCATGCCCATCCTCTATCTGTCCACGGTGCTGCTGGTCGGCCCGGGCTGGTGTTCGCATCTGTGCTACATCGGCGCGGCCGACGACGCCTGCGCCCGGCTTGGCCGAGCCGTGCCCAGGCGGCTTCCGGCCGGGCGGGTCTGGTGGCGGGTGGCCACCTTGGCGCTCACCGTCGGCGGCGCGCTGCTCCTGCGCTGGCTGGAGGTTCCCCTGGACGTCGCCGTCACGGCGGCGGCCGTCTTTGGGCTTGTGGGTCTGGGGATCATGGCGACCATCTCCCGCAAGACCGGCGTCATGGTCCATTGCACCATGTATTGCCCCATCGGGCTTTTGGGGAATATCCTCGGAAAAATAAGCCCCTGGCGGGTGCGCATCGGCCAGGGCTGCGACGGCTGCGGCCGGTGTTCGCGAGTCTGCCGCTATCTGGCGCTGACCCCGGCCGATCTGGACAAGGGCCGGCCGGGCCTGTCCTGCACGCTGTGCGGCGACTGCCTGTCCGCCTGTCCGGGCGGGCGCATCGGCTTGCGGTTTCCGGGGCTGTCGCCCGAGGCGGCGCGCCAGGCCTTTTTCGCCCTGGTGGTGGCCCTGCACGCGGTGTTTCTGGGCGTGGCGCGGATTTGAGGCAGGCCAAAGCCTTGCCCCATTGAAACCGTGGCGGCGGCGATTGCCCCTTCCTTTGTCGCCTGATCGGCACTATAGGAGTCCCAGGTTTCAACTTGAACAGGAGCAGAGCCCATGGGCGCGTTTTCGATCTGGCACTGGCTGGTGGTCTTGGGAGTCGTCATCATCCTCTTCGGCCCCAGCCGGCTGCCGAGCCTGGGCCACAACCTGGGCAAGGCCATCCGGGGCTTCAAGGATTCCATGGGCGAAAAGGATATCACGCCGGTCGATCCTCAAAACGACCAGAGACGGTCCTAGACGATCCCAGACGATCGCAGCGACAAAAGCCCGCGCTTCTTTTTACGGAAGCGCGGGCTTTGTTATGGGCAGGATCGGCGGATAAAACGTCGGTCGCCCAGAGACCGGCCCCGCCAGCTCTCGCGCCTACCTTCCTCCCGGCAGCGCCGGCCGACGCCCGCCGCCCGCCGACAGGGCCGCGCCGCCGCTTTCGCCCTTCATGTCGGCAATAAGCCCCTTGAGCGCCTGGGCCTGCTCGGCCAGCTCGGTCACGGCCCGCGACGACTGGCTCATGGCGTCGGCGGTTTCCGAGGAAATGCGGCTGACCGCCTCGATGGAGCGGTTGATCTCCTCGGAGGTGGCCGATTGCTGCTCGGCCGCCGTGGCGATGGAACGCACCTGCTCGGAGGTGGTCTCCACCAGGGCCACGATGCCCTGCAGCGACTCGCCGGCCTGCCGGGCCAGATCCGTGGCCCCGTCGATGGCGACCGTCGCCTGCTCCACATTGCCGATGTTCTTGCGCGCCCCGTCCTGGATGGAACGGATGGCGTCGCCCACCTCCTTGGTGGCGACCATGGTCTTTTCGGCGAGCTTGCGGACCTCGTCGGCGACAACGGCGAAGCCGCGCCCGGCCTCGCCGGCCCGGGCCGCCTCGATGGCGGCATTGAGCGCCAACAGGTTGGTCTGGTCGGCAATGTCGGAAATGACGTTGAGCACGTTGCCGATGCCCTCGGCCTGCTGCCCAAGGGTCGTCATGTCGGCCTTAAGCCCCGTGGCCTGGGTTTGGACCTTGCCGATGCCCGCGATGACGTTGGCCACGATGCCGGCCCCGTCCTCGGCCCGGGTCCGGGCGTTTTCGGCGGCGGTGGCCGCTTGGCCGGCGTTTCGCGCCACCTCCAGCACCGTGGCGTTCATCTCTTCCATGGCCGTGGCCGTCTCGGCCACCCGGGCGCTTTGCTCCTCGGAGCCCCGGCTCGACTGCTCGACCTGGGCGGCCAGCTCATCGGAAGCCGAGGACAGGATGTCCACCACGTCTTCGAGCCGGGCGGCGGCATGGAGCATCCCGTCGGTTTTGGCCTGCTCGGCTTCCTGGCGCGCCGCCTCGGCCGCCTGGCCGGCCTGGGCCGCCCGGGCCGATTCCTCGCCGGCCAGCCGGGTCTTTTCGTCGGCCTCGGCGATCATGCCGCGAAGGCTCGCCACCATGCCCCGCAGGGCCTGGGCCAACCGGCCGATCTCATCACGCTGACGCAGGGCGATGGGATGCTCCAGATCGCCCCCGGCCACGGCCTGGGCGGCCCGGGCCAGCCCCGTCACCGGCCGCACGATGGCCCGGGCGATGAGAAACACCGCCGCGATCAACACCGCCAACCCGCCCAGGCACAGCCACAACAGCACCATCTGCATATGGCGGGCGTTTTCCATCATGGCGTCCTTGGGCAGGCCGGCAATGAAACTCCAGGCCCCATCCACGCCTTCCAGTCGCACCGGGGTGAGGCTGTAGAGCATCTCCTCGCCGTTGGCCGGCGACTTCTGAGTAAAAATAAGGCTCTTACCGTTCTTGACGGCCTCGGCCAGGGGCTTGCGGTTGGCTTCGTCAACCAGATCCGCCGCCTGCTTGCCGATGATGTCTTTTTCCTTGTGGGCCACGATCATGCCGGAATCGGACAGCAGCACGCCATAGCCCGTGCCGAAGACCGTGATGCCCGAAACGAGCTTCTGAAGCCCCTCCAGGCTGATGTCCAGACCGGCCACGCCCTTGCCCTTGTCCGTCATGGGCACGCAGGCGCTCACCATCATCCGCTTCTTGCCGGCCACCTCGTATTCCGTGGGTTCGACGAGGAGCGTCTTGTTGGTTTTCAGCGGCTGCCAGTACCATTTGTCCTCGGCGCTGCTGCTGGTGGACAAGGAGGCCGTGGCGTGGGTCTCCTCCACGCCGGCCCCGCCCCGGATGACGTAGGGCAAAAACCGGCCCGATTCCTCGTGCAGGGCGTCGGCTTTGACGAATTCGCCATCCCGACCGTCAAAGGCGTCCGGCTCCCAGGCCGTCCACACGCCAAACACCTCAGGCAGCGCGGCCAGGGTTTTATGCAGCAACTTGGCCACCGCCGCCCTTTTGGGCGCGTCGCCGGCGCGTTCGCTGGCCACGCCGGCGGCCAAAACCTTGGCCGAGTCCATGGCCGCGCCAAGCTCCCCCTGCACCATGGCCGCGTAACGGGCGCTCACCTCTTCGGCCAGACGCCGCGTTTCGACGGCGGCGTTATTCTCGATCCCCGTGCGCACGACAAGCAAAATGGCGGCGAACACCGCAATACATACCAATGCGATCGGAAAGAGAATCTTGTTACGCAACTGCCAATCCTGAAACATGCGCGCCTCCGGTAAACAGCATGAATAATGGTGCGTCACAGGCAAAAAACGCCAGCCTTTAGCAACCCCAGTATCCTGGGAACATCGCAATTACAAGACGGCCCTACGCCATATCCGCTTCGGCCAAGTTTGGAATTTAGCGTCGTCTCCGCCCCTCCGCCCGGCCTTGAACCAACGCCAACATGGTCCACGCCAGGCCTCGGGGCATCCGCGGCTTGACCTTTTTCCCTTCTCGCGGTTTATACTGAAACCATCCCTCACAGGTCTCCTGCCCGGGGACGGCGGCGTTTTTTCGAAGCTCCGCCGTCGCTCCCGGCAACCGGTCGCGACTTTTCGTTTCGTGGCCCCGCGTCGCGCGTCGCCGAAAAAAAGCGGACCTCTCGAAAAAAAAATCGTCCTTTTGACTTAGGTCAAACCGCTTTCGGCCCGGCCCGCGTAGACCCGAAACCAACGAAACGGGAAACCGACCCCAACCCAAACGGAGGACGACATATGTTTTGCTACCAGTGCGAACAGACCGCCAAAGGCCTTGGTTGCGACAAAATCGGCGTTTGCGGCAAGCAGCCCGACGTCTCCGATCTGCAGGATCTCCTCGTCTATGCCCTGACCGGCCTGGCCCAAGCCGCCGTGGCCGCCAAGGCCGAGGGCGTGGCCGTGCCGCTGGAAACCGGCCGCTACTTCGCCAAGGCCATGTTCTCCACGCTCACCAACGTCAATTTCGACGCCGCCGACTTCGTGCCCCTGATCAACGAAGCCGTGGCCAAGCGCAAGGCCCTGGCCGCGCTGATTAAGGCCCAGCTGCCCGAAGGCCCGGCCAGCTACGTCCCGGCCCTTGATCTCGCCGGCCTCATCGCCCAGGGCCACATCCATGGCCTCAAGGACATCCCCGAGACCAACGACGACATCCGCTCGCTCAAACACACGCTGATTTTCGGCATCAAGGGCATCGCCGCCTACGCCGACCATGCCGCCATCCTCGGCCAGGAAGACCCGGCCGTGTACGAATTCCTCTACGAAGGCATGGCCGCCACCTTCACCACCGACAAGGACCTCGGGGCCTGGGTCGCTTTGGTCCTCAAGTGCGGCGAAGTGAACCTGCGGGCCATGGAGCTTCTCGACGCCGCCAACACCGGCGCTTACGGCCACCCCGTGCCCACCGTCGTGCCCCTGGGCCACAAGGCCGGCAAGGCCATCCTGGTTTCCGGCCATGACCTCAAGGACCTCAAGCAGCTCCTGGAGCAGACCGCCGGCAAGGGTATTTTCATCTACACCCACGGCGAAATGCTGCCCGCCCACGGCTATCCCGAACTGAAGAAGTACCCCCACTTCCACGGCCACTACGGCACCGCCTGGCAGAACCAGCACAAGGAATTCGCCGCCTTCCCCGGCGCGATCCTCATGACCACCAACTGTATCCAGAAGCCCGCCGAGAGCTACCTGGGCAGCATCTTCACCACCGGTCTGGTCGGCTGGCCCGGAGCCGTCCACGTGAAAAACGGCGAGTTCGGCCCGGTCATCGAAAAGGCCCTGGCCATGCCCGGCTTCGCCGCCGACGAGGACAAGGGAACGGTCATGACCGGTTTCGCCCGCAACGCCGTCATGAGCGTGGCCGGCACGGTCATCGACGCGGTCAAGGCCGGCAAGATCCGCCACTTCTTCCTGGTGGCCGGCTGCGACGGGGCCAAGCCCGGCCGCAACTACTACACCGAGTTCGTGGAGAAGGCCCCGGCCGACACCATCGTGCTGACGCTGGCCTGCGGCAAGTTCCGCTTCTTCGACAAAAAGCTCGGCGACATCGGCGGCATCCCGCGCCTGCTCGACATGGGCCAGTGCAACGACGCCTACTCGGCCATCCAGGTGGCCCTCGCCCTGGCCGGCGCGTTTAACTGCGGCGTCAACGACCTGCCGCTGTCCATGGTCCTGTCCTGGTACGAGCAAAAGGCCGTGGCGATTCTCCTCACCCTGCTCCACCTGGGCGTCAAGAACATCCGCCTCGGACCCAGCCTGCCAGCGTTCCTCACCCCCAACGTGCTGAACTTCCTGGTCGCCAACTACGACATCAAGCCCATCAGCACCCCGGACGAAGACCTTAAGGCGATCCTCGGCTAGTCAGCCTGCGCCACGCACGGCGGGCGGCCCGGAATGGGCCGCCCGCCCAGGAAAAAAGTTATGAAACGCAAGATCATCGAAATCGACGAAGCACTGTGCAACGGCTGCGGCCAGTGTGTCACCGGCTGCGCCGAAGGCGCGCTCGAAATCATCGACGGCAAGGCCAAGATCGTGGCCGACCATTTCTGCGACGGACTGGGGGCCTGCATCGGCCACTGCCCCACCGGCGCGCTGCAAATCATCGAACGCGAAGCCCCGGAATTTGACGAGCACGCCGTGGAAGAGCGTTTGGCCAAGCTGAAAAAGCAGCCTTCCCCCTGCGGCTGCCCGTCCAGCGCGCCCATGTCCATATCGCCCTGCCAGGCGGCCAACGCGCCCACGGCCCAGGTTGCGGCCGGCGGTTCGGCCCTGTCCACCTGGCCCATCAAGCTGCGCCTGGTGCCGCCCACGGCTCCGTTTTTACGCGGCGCGCGCCTGCTTTTAACTTCCGACTGCGTGCCCCCGGCCTTCCCGGCCTACGGCAGCGCCTTCCTGCCGGGCCGCGTGGCGCTTCTGGGCTGTCCCAAGTTCGACGACGCCCAGAGCTATGTGGATAAGTTGGCTGACATTATTCGGGAAAGCGAGCCCCAGGACATCACGGTGCTGCAAATGGACGTGCCGTGTTGCTCGGGCATGTCGCGCATCGCCGCCCTGGCCGTGGCCGCCTCGGGCAAAAACGTTCCCGTCACCCAGGTGGTGGTTTCCCGTCGCGGCGAAGTGCTCGGGATGCAGCCGGTCAAGATCGGCAATTCCCCCTTCGGCGGCTAGAACGTCGCCCCCCTTTGACCGCAAACGCAAGGAGCCGGTCATGAAGAAGATCAACATCATCGAGGAAGGCCCGTTCAAGGACACCGGCCACGGCACGCTGTGGGTCCACGATTCGGCCAATTTCCGCATCGTCAACTTCAACTTCAAGGCCGGCCAGCAGCTGGCCGTGCACTCCCACGACGTGGACGGCGAACTGTCCATCGTGGTGCTTTCCGGCGAAGGCGAGTTCCTGGGCGCGGACGACGCGACCATCCCGGCCAAGACCGGCGACGTGCTGGTGTGCCCCATCGCCACACCCCACGGCATCCGCTCCATCACCGACATGCGCGTGCTGGTGACCATCGCCCCGCCGCCCTAAGGCGCAGAGAGCGGGAGATGCCTCCACCGGCCGGGGGCCTGAGGCCCCCGGACCCCCCTCCTAAAAACCGGGCGAAGCGAAAATAAAAAAACGGCCCGTGCAATTCCAACAGGTTGCACGGGCCGCATGAGTTGCATTTTTGCCGCATATGTGAAAAAAATCGCAAGTTGCGGCGCAAATGATTTATCTAGCATGTTTTCGCCGCGACGGGAAGCGGCGAGTCGGCCCCAGAGGCCGCCATGCCCGCCATCTCCCCTGCCGGAGATGCCCGGACGAGACAGGGCGAAACGGCCGCACGCGCGTACCGCCAACCACGCGCGCGCGGACGCGGCGCAAAGCATAGGCCACAAAGGCGGACGCGAACCCGCCGGCCTCCTGAAACGGACCCCAAACCACAAGGACTTTGGCGTCGCGGTTTCGCCCTGTCCCGTCCCGGCAACCCCGCTTGCCGTCGTCACGGCAACATTTCCCCTTGATCCGGCCTCCCGTGCCGGCTCTTACCCGCCCCAGCCCCAACGCCGCAGCGCTCCCGTCTGCGTCCCCTTGCTTCCAGCCCGGGACAGATTGCTGAGACTGTCGCCGCCCTGGCGCAAGGCCTCGTATCCCAATCAATTCCCAGGCGAGGCGCTACCCCACAAGCCCGCCGAGCATCTGTCCCGGCCCCAGCCCCGGAAAGATGTCGGGAATCCGTTTTTCCGGCAGCCCCAGGTGGCTGACGGCTATGGCGGCCACGGCCTCGCGCCAGTCCGTGGCCGCCGCGATGTCGCGCCCGCCGGCCAGGCGGTGCCCGGCCAGCCCGGGCCACGGCCCGACCACCCGCCCGCCGGCCACCGGCCCGCCCAGGACGAGCATCACCCCGCCCAGGCCGTTGTCCGTGCCGCCAAACGCGTTTTCCCGGGCCGTGCGACCGAATTCGCCCAGGGCCACGACCACCGTGTCCGCCGCGGCCGGTCCCAGGCCGGCCAGCATGCCGGCCAGGCCCTGGCCGAGGTCGCGCAACCGGTCGGCCAGATAGCCCTTGGCCGCGCCCTGGCCGCTGTGGGTGTCAAAACCGCCCACGGCCACAAAGCCCAGGGCGGCGTCGCGACGCCTGGCCAGTTCCTTGCCCAAGCGCGGACCGAATTCGGCGAAATGCGGCGCGGGCACGGCCCCGGCCGCCGCCCGGCGGGACTCTTCCAGGAGTTTGGCCAGCTGTTCCTGGCGGGCTTCCCGGCCGGCGGCGAAGGCCTTGGCCAGGGAACCGCCGGCTTGGCCGTAGAGCTTGCCGGCGGCGTCGAAAAGGGTCTGGTCCTCCACCGGCAGTCCCGGCAGGGACTCGCCGCGACCGGGGGCCAGCATGGCGTAGTGCGGCGCGCCGTCGTAGGCCTCCGACTGGCTGGCCACCACCATTTGCGAGCGTTCGCCGCCCAGGGCCAAGGCCAGCCGGCCCAGCCAGCCGGCCGCGCCGGCCTTGCCCTTGCGCTGGGCGGCCGGCGCGCCGGCGGCGAAATCGGCCAGGGCGGCGGCGTGGGTCGCGCCCTGGCCGGGCATGGCGCAGGCCGGGATGACGGCGAGCTGTTTGCGGGCGTAGAGCGGGGCCAAAAGGGTCAAGGCGGGATGGAGCCGAAAACCGTTGCCGAGATCGGTTCCGGCCTCGGCGGTAAGCGCGGTGGTGGGGCGCAGCACGGCGTACAGCGGGTCGGCCGTGGGCGCGGCCATGGACAGCCCGTCCGGGCCGCCTTGCAGCAGCACCACCACGAGTTGCTTGCCCTCGCGCCAGGAGGGTTTGACCGGTTCCCGGCCGCCGGCCTTGGCCTCGCTTTTGGCGTCGCCTTTGCGGTCGGCCTTTTTGGCCAAGGCCGCTCCCGGCATCAGGCTCAGCGCGCCAAGGCCGGCCAGCACGCGCAGCGCGTCGCGTCGTCGCACCCATCTTCCTCCGTTGGCTGCGCCGGGCGCTTCCGCCCGACCTCAAACGCCCTTGAAAAAACTCCCCCCCTCGACGCGAAGCCCCCCTTTTCCCAACTGGGGGGTCCGGGGGCCTCAGGCCCCCGGCCGCCGGAGGCATCTTCCTCTTATCCTTCTTCTTTATCCCCTCAATACCGCACAAAATCCGGCGAAGCCAAAATAACGGCCACCCCGCCGCGTTCGGCGGCCTGGCGGACGGCTGGAGAGAGGGTTGGGCCGAGGGTGCGGGCCAGGGCCGCCGGATCGGCGGTGGGCGCTGGAAAGCCGGCGATGCGGCCGGCGGCCAGATCGCCGGCCAGGCTGACCCGACGCGGCAGGGCTTCGGCCTTGGCCCATTGGGCGGCCGGGGCCAGAGCCCCTTCGGCGGCGTCGCCGGGCAGGGGTTGGCCCAGGGCGGCCAGCGTACCGACCAGTCCGGCGGCGTCGGCGGGAAACGCCCCCAGGGCGCGCAGGGCCGAGGCCACCTGGCGCAGGGGCGATTTCACCCGCCCGCCCCGGTATTTGTCGTCCTGGAATTCGGGGCTGGTGAACAGGGCGCGCAGGGTCTGGCGGATGTCGCCGCCGGTCTTCTGGAACGTGTCGGCCAGGCGGGCGACCAGGGCCGGGGGCGGATCGTCGGTAAGGAAATAGACGGCCAGCTTGCGGCTGATGTTTTTGGCCGTGGCCGGGTGTTCGACCAGAAGGCGCAGGGCGGCGGCCCCTTCGCCAAAGCCCGTGCCCTTGATGCGTTGCCCCAGGAGGGTTTTGTCCGAGGGATCGTGGCGTTCGGCGTCGAAATAGAAGCCGCCGGTATCAGAGTCGGCCCGGGCCGCGCCCACGCGCCAGCCGGTCAAAATGCGGGCCAGGGCCTGGACGTCGGCGGGCTTTTGGGGACCGCCGGGGCCAAGGGTCTGGCGGTTTAAGAGCACGGCGGCGTAGGTGGCGTCGATGCTGTCCTTGGCCGGTTTGCCGGCCTCGCGCACCACCACGTTTTTCCAGTTGTCCTGGGCCATGAGCATGGCCGGGTGCATGGCCGTGGCGGCGAGCAGATCGAAAAAATTGCCCAGGGCGTGGGGCCGGATGGCTTCGCGTTCGTAGGAGCCGATCCAGAGGTGGCTGAGGCCCTTTTTGGGGCCAAGGCCCAAATGCTCGCACCAGAAAGCGACCATGAGTTCGGCGAGTTGATTGGGCGAGGCCACGGCCCGCAGCAGCCGGGCCTTGGCGGCTTCCAGGGCCACGGCATCGGCCCGGTCGAAGGTGCGGCGCATGGCCTCGGGGCCCTCGGCCCGGCCTTCCTCGGCCGGGGGGCCGTATTCGCGGAAAAGCCGCACGGTGTCTTTGTGCAAGGTGGGCAGGGCGGCCAGGGCGCGTTCGAGTTCGGGCGGCTCGGGCTGGGGCTCGGGGGCAAGCTGTGCGTCGATAAACGCGGCCGCGCCCATGGCCGCCGCCTTGTCGAGCAGGCCCGGGGTCGGGCCATAGGTCAGGCGGTTTACGGCCTGGACCACGTCCGGCCCTGGTTCCGTCCCGCCGGCCAGGGCCGGGGCGGCGAAAACAAGGCACGCGAAAAGTCCCGCCGGACCGAGCCAGGCGGCCACATGTCCAAGAAATCGGGCGGTTCGCGTCATGCCGGCCATACCGGCAATGTGCGCGGCGGCCGGCCAAATGTCAATTGCGCGCCGGCCCGGGCCAAGGGGTGCGCCCGACGACGCTTCGTGGTAGGAAGGGGAAACTCCAAGGAGGAACGTATGGCTGTCTATGCCAACCAGACCATCATCAAGTACGGCGTGGGCTTCGGCTCGGCTTTGGCCATGTCAGTGTCCTTTGCCCTCAACAAGTCCATCGGCTGGGCTATTGTTCACGGCCTGCTCGGCTGGTTCTACGTCGTCTACGCCTGGCTGTTCAAAGCCTATTAGCCCCGCTCCCCGCCCAAAGCATCAATCCGGCGCGTTGTCCTCGGAATTGGCTGGCCCAGATTTCGAGGACACGCCGCCAGCGTCGGCGAAGTCCCCCGAAGCCAGGGGCGCGCCTTGGGGTTCGTTGGCGAAATAGACCCAGGCGGTCAGCCGCCGGCCGTCGCCAAGGACAATGAGGGCCGGCCGGCGCGTGTAGACCCGGGGGTGCTCCTCCAGCTCGTCCAGGCTGGCCAGGATGGCGGCGTCCACGGCGTAGACCTCGCCGATCACCGGATAGCGCCCTTCCCCGGCGGCCAGGTACGGAATGCCGGCTTCGAGGTAGAGGCCATGGGCGTCCACGGTGCGCCCGGGGCCGACGAACCGCGCTCCGGCCAGGAAACGGTGGTTGGAAAAGCCTCGGCGCAATGTGCCGTAGACGAAAACGTGGCTGCTCCCGTCGCCGGCCGCGGTGGCTTCGGGACCGGCCTGGCCCGGCTGCCCTTCGGCCGACTCGGCAGCACGCTTGCGGGCGAAGAAATTATACAGCAACACCATGTCAACGCGGGAAAAGGCCGAAACGGACGATCCACCACAAGGCGGCCAAACCGTCGCGCCAGCCGATTTTTTTGCCTTCGTCGTAAGTGCGGCCGTAGTAGGAGACCGGCACTTCATAGATGCGAAGCCGCATCTTGGCCACCTTGGCCGTCAGCTCCGGCTCCACGCCAAAACGGTCGCACTGGATGCGGATCTTTTGCAGCACCTCGCGGCGAAAGGCCTTGTAGCAGACCTCCATGTCCGAGAGATTGATGTCGTTGAGCATATTGGAAAGCAGCGTCAGCATCCGGTTGGCCACGGAGTGCCAGAAATAGAGCACCCGATGGGGGCCGCCCAAAAACCGCGAGCCGTAGACCACGTCGGCCTTGCCGGCGAAGATGGGGGCCAAAAGCGCTGGATAGTCGTCGGGATCGTATTCGAGATCGGCGTCCTGGATAAGGACGATGTCGCAGGCGGCGGCGGCAAACCCGGTGCGCAGGGCCGCGCCCTTGCCCTGGTTGTTGGCGTGAAAAAACGTGCGCAGGCGGGGATCGTCGGTGAGCGTGCGCAGGTAGTCGCCGCTGCCGTCGGTGGAGGCGTCGTCCACAAGGATGACCTCGGTGGTCTCGGGCCGGGACAACACCTTGGCCAGCAGCGCCGGCAACGTGCCGGCCTCGTTGTAAACCGGGATGACGACGCTGACGGTCATGGGACAGGCGGCGCGGGATTCGTTCATAGGGTCTCCGTGGGAATGCCGAGGGCCGCAAAGTAGCGGGCGCGGCAGGAAGTTTCAATGGCGCACAGGGCGGCCAGGGCGTCGCCGAAATCGTTCGCGCCCATGGTGAAGACGCCATGGCCGCAGACGATGACCCCGGGCCGGCCGCCATTCGCCGCCAGGGCCGGCGGCATGGTGTGGACCAGCCCGCGCGGGCCGCAGCCCACCTCGCCCGGCACGATGGGGGTTTCGCCGGCGAAACGCTGCCGGGCGCAGTCCACATGGCAGCGCTCCCGCCGGGGGCAGGTGGCCAGGTCCTCGCAATCCATGGACATGACGACGGCAAACCGGGGATGGCCGTGGAGAATCGCCTTGCGGCCGTCCAGGGCGGACAGGGCGGCGTGGGCGGCCAGTTCGCTGGAGGCGGTAAGCCCCGCGCAGGACGAACCGTCCAGGGGCACGAGGTCCATGGCTCCGGGCAGCTCGTCCAGGGCCGCGCCGGTTTGGCTGATGGCCAGAACGCCGTCCAGGTTATAGGAAATGTTGCCAAAGACCGAATCGACCAGCCCCAGCTCCACCGTGGCCCGGCCGGCCTGGGCCATGGCCGCGAGCATGGTTTCGCGGTCGATGAATGGCCCCTTGGCCAAGGCCGGCACAATGGTCGGCGGCGGCGGCAGGGTCCGGCAGGCGGCGGCAAAAGCGGCCGCATAGGCCGCATCCACGGCCCCGGCCCGGTTGGCGGCCAGAAAATCGGCGAAAAATTTGACGAACCCGGCAAAGGCCACGGATGAGACCGTGACAAAGGCCTGCTCCGGGGAAAGCGCGCCATGGGCCAGGATGCCGACTCCGGGCAAATAGGCTCCCTTGCGCCGGGACAGGGCGGCGGCGGCGGCTTCCACGGTCGGTTCGGCAATGACCGGAATGTCGTGGAAAAAGGTGCGCGTCTCGCAGTCCCGGGGCCGGATGGCCGGGGCTTGACTGCCGGCCAGGAATTCGAGGATGGCGCGGTGGGGCTGGGCCGGCGGAGCCAGGAGCACACAGCCCACCCCCAGGCGGTCCACCAACCCGGCCAGGAGTTCCTCGTGGGGCGAGGGCCGGGAAAAGGCCAGGCGGTCGTCCAGACAGGCGGCCACGGCTGCGCCGGGATCGGTCAGGCCGGCGGCGGCGAGCTTTTCGGCAAAGCGCCGGGCCAGGGCGGCGGTCAGATCGGCCATGGCGACTCCAGGGCGGCGACGGCCTGGGTGGTGGGACGGCCGTCGGCGTTCAGGCCGCGCAGCCGGTAGTAGGCGGCCCGGGCGGCCAGGAACTCCTCGCGCGGCAAGGGCGCGACCACAATGCCCTCCCCGGACGAGCCGGTTTCGGCGAAAAAACGCTCCGGCAGGTCGTCATCGGCGACGCCAAGGCCAGCACGGGCATTTATCGTCCGCTCGACCAACACCGTGCGCTGCCCCAGGCCGGCCAGCCCGGCGGCGCTGACGCCCTCGCCCCGGACGGCGGACAGGGCCAGCGCCCATTCCTCCAGGCCAACGGCCAGCCCAAAAAGCGGACAGCCGCCGAGCGAAGCGGCCACGGCGGCCGCGTTTTCGCCCAGAAACACGGCCCGGGCCTTGCCGGCGAAGCTGAACCGGTCCGTGGCCACGGGTTTTCGCAGCAGCTCATGGCCCAGGCACAGCCCGCCCCAGGCGTCCGGGCCGGATGTGCCCACGGCCAGGGACAAGGCCAGGCCGTAGGCCCCGCGCGGATCAAAGGCCGGCAGGGCCACGCCCTTGACGGCCATGGCCGAGGGCGAAACGCTCAGCCCTTCGGCCACGAGAGCGGCCAGGGCCGGCAGCAAGGCGTCCGAGGCCAGATCGCGCCCGGCCGCCTCGGCCCGGCCGGCAAGGAGAGCGGCCGCGCCCGGGGCGAAAAGCCCGGCCTGGCGGCAGGCGGCATGGGCGGCCACGGCCAGATCGGGATCGGCCAGGCCCAAGAGCGCGGTCAGATGCGACCAGGCGTCGCCGTCCGGGAGCACGCCGCCATCGGCCGTGACGTGGCGGCACGGCGTGGGACAGCCCGGACAGCCGGCGGCGCGCGGCGAAAGACGGGCAAACAGGCCCGGAGCGGAGAGTTGCCCGGCCGCCTCGAAGGCGGTTTCCCGGAAATTGCGGGTCGGCAGCATCCGCCGGCCGGCCGTGAGATCCAAAAGCGCCGCCGTGCCGTAGCGCCCGAAACCGCACGGCCCGGCCAAGGCCGGCGCGGCGGACACAAGGCGCTCCATGGCCGCCCTGGCCCCGGCCAGGGCGGCGGGATCGGCCGGGGCCGGCCCTTCCCCTTGCGCCCGGGCGGCCACGGCGAAACAATTCTTGGCGGCAAGCGGCAAGGCCACGCCGCCCGGCCCCACGGCGTGCAGGCCATCGGCCCACAGTCCGGCCAGGGGCGAACCGGCCCGGGCGGCCGGACCGGCGACCAGCGCGCCGTCATGGGACGGCAAGGCGGCCAGGGCCGCCGAGGTCCCCTGCCCCGCCGCCGCACCCAGGGGAAGCAGGCGCACCCCGTCAGCGTCCAGAAACAAGGCCGTGGGCGTATTCGACCGACCGGTCACGACCACGGCGGCGAGGCCAAGCCGGGCCAGGGCACGGCCCAGCCCGCCGGGCACGGCAACGGCCAAAACGCCGCCGGTATGCGGATTGGTCCCGGCCAGGGCGGCAAAGGAAACCCCGGGCAGATCAAAACCGGCCAGGGCTCCCGGAGCCAGGACCACAGCCCCGTCCGGCGCGTCCCAGACGGCCCGGGGCCGGGCGGCCAAAAGCGCTACGGCCAAGGCCCGGCCGCCAAGCGCCTGCCGGGCCAAGCTCGGGTCTTGCTGCTCGCGGCGACAGACCCCGGTGGACAGGTCGCAAAAAAGGATATGGGCGGTGGGATGTTCCATAAGCGGCATCGCAAAACGTTTCCGTCCGGGAGGTAGCAGCCGGGCCGGTTCGAGGCAATGGGCAATGCGCCCTAAAGCCTTGGCGGGATGCGCCGATAAGTTTCGTGCAAGCCCACGTCAGCGAGGTCGGCCATGCAGATCGCCTTCAATACTCACGGCATTTCCACCAGCCTGTCCCCCATGGACGGGTCGGCTGCGCCCAAGTCCGGCCAAGCCGCCTCGGGCCATCTTTCGCTGACCTTCGGCTCCGGGGACAAGGCCAAGGAAACGAAGCAGACCAAGGCCCCGTCCTCCACCTCCGACGTGTTCGCCGCCGAAATCATGCGCCGCATCAACCAGGCCGAGGGCGCGACCGTGGCCAGCAATGCCGCCATCGCCAGCAACGCGTCCCTTGGCAGCAACGCCGGAGCCGGGGTCAACGTCGCCGCCTCGGGGGATTTGCAGGCCGCCCTGGCCGATGCCGTGGAATACGTGCGCAAGCAGCACGGCGACGCCGCCGCCACCGCCGTCATGGGCATCATGTTCAAGGAAGTGGGCGACGGCTCGGGCGGCGAGGACCGCCTCGGCGACGCCCTGGTCTCGGCGCTCAAATTCATCGACGGCAATTTCGGCATCGCCGCCGGCGACGCGGCCATGGACAAGTTCAACGGCGCGCTCAACGAAGCCGTCAACGACTACTACCAAAACGGCCACCTGGAGGAATTCTACGCCGCCAACGGCACGACCGGAGCCGTCAAGCAGGCCCAAGGCGTCGTCGCCTCCACCCTGGCCCACGTGGCCAAGGAATTCGGCACGGACGCGGCCAAGACCGTGGCCGACATCCTGGCCACCAATTTCACCGACCAAGGTTCCACCCGCCAGGGCCTGGGCCAAGCCATCGTGGCCGCCAACGATTACCTCTCGGCCAACTACGGCGCGGCCGACCTCGGCAGCCTGCCCCTTGGCCAGACCAACCAGCCCAAGGGCTCCGTGCTCAATCTCACGGCATAAAGAAAGAAGAGAAGATGTCCGGCGGCCAGGAGAGGCGCTGCCTCTCCCAAACCTCTCCGCCAGGGGCCTGAGGCCCCCTGCCCCCCTTTGCTTTTCCGCCGACCAAATACCCGCCCCGCGCGCCAAACCCCTTTAAGCATTTCTCCATTCGGGGGGTCCGGGGGGGCGGTCGGCCCCCGGCCGCCGGAGGCCTCTTCTCTTTTTATTCTTCCTCGTTATCTAATAATCCCACTTCCAGTTGACGCCCACACCTTGTTTGTTGTCGACGCCCACGCGGCTGTCCACGGTGATATTGGGCGTGACCTGCACTTCCACGGACACCGCGCCGCTTTGCGCGCCCATGCCTTGTTCGACGCCCACGGTCACGCCCTTGAAGATCTCCTTGCCGGCCTTGAGCACGGTGCCGGCCATGCCGGATTTTCCGGTGACGATGGAGAGCTGGTCCAGGCCCAGGATGCGCCGGGTGCGGGCCAGGATGCTGGTGGGCGTGCCGCCGGCGTAGATGGAGGCGGCGGCCTGGGCCAGTTGGGCGGCCTGGATGGGCGAAAGCGAACCGGCGTTTTGGCCAAAAAGCAGCCGCGAGAGGATTTCGTCGCGGGGCAGCTGCGGCGTGGAGGTCAGCGTGATGACCGGGGCGTCGGCGTCGCCGGTGATGGCGATGCCGGCGGTGACGTTGTCCTTGGTGGTTTCGGCCCGCACGTCAAAGGTCGGGGCCGTGGGCGCGCCGCCGCTAAACGTCAGCTCGCCCTTGGTGATTTCCAGCGTCGAGCCGAGCAGATCCAGGCTGCCCTTGTCCACGGCGTAGCGACCGACGACGATGGGCGCGGCGGCCGTGCCGGTGACGGCAAGCGCGCCGGTCCAGCGCGACTCCAGGCCAAGGCCGCGTACGTAGACGGCCTGGCCCAGGGAAATCTTGAGGTCGAGGTCCACGTGGCGGGCCACGGCCGGCGGCGCGGCCTTGGCGGCCGGTTTCTTGGGCGCGGCCGGATCGTTGACGTAGGTGACCGGGATGACGGCCACGTCGGGCGGCAGGGAGGTGGGCAGATTCACGTCGGCCGGCCCGATGACGATGTTGCCGCTGGCGCGCAGGCGCGAGAGCGTGCCGGTGACGGCTATCGTGCCGTCGGCGGCGGCGGTGGCGATGTCCAGGCCCACGACGCGCAGATGCGCCAGGGCGAGTTTCACATCCACGGGACCGTTGACCGGGTCGGCGATGCCGACCGTGCCGGAGAGCGTAAAGCGGCCGCCCCGGCCGTCCTCGCCCGAGGCCGAGGCGATGGTGAGCCGGCCGCCTGTGGCGTCGGCCTTGAGCACGACGTTGGTGAGGACCAGTCCGGCGTCGGCGTTTTCCAGGCGGCTGGCGGCCAGGGCCAGGCCCCCCGTCGCGACCGGGGCGCCGAGCGTGCCGCCAAGGGCCAGATCGGCGGTGAGGCGGCCGACGATGCGGGTGTTGACCCGGGCTAAAAGGCCGGCGAAATCGGCCAGATCGGCGTCGGCGGCGATCTGGCCGGACAGCGCGCCGCCGGGCGGCAGGTCGCAGGCAAAGGGGGCCAGGGACAGGCGCATGGGCAGGCCGGCCGTGACGGTGACGACGTCGGAGGCCTTGCCGCTTTTGGATTCCTTGGCGTTTTTGCCGGCCAGTCCGGCCGTGACGTCCAGGCGCGCGCCGTTGCAGGTCGCCTTGGCCCACAGGCTGACCGACGGCAGGCCCTTGCCCTGTTCGGCGGCCAGGCGCAGCCCGGACACACGGGTTTCGGCTGCGATTTGCGGCCGGGCCGGCGTGCCGGACAGGGTGGCGCTGGCCGTGGCCGTGCCGTCGATGCCGGCCAGGCCGAAAAGCCCGAGCAGCGGCAGGGGAAAGTTGTCCACCGTGGCCTTGCCGCTGGCTTCGTTTGGCCCAAGGGTCCCGGAGGCGGTGATCTTGGCCTTGTCCAAGGCGAGGCTCACGCCCTCCACGCGCAGGGCGTCACCGCCCAGGGTGACGGCGGCCGGGCTGGCCAAGGCAAATTTGCGGCCCTCCAGGCTGCCGGCCAGGGACTGCACGGCAATGCGGCGTTTGCCGGCCTCGGCCGGGGGCAGGCTCAGGCGCAGGCTGGCCTCGACGGTGGTCTGGCCGGCGAGCCTGCCTTTGGCCTCGGCCGAAACGGCCATGGCCCGGCCGTCGCCGCTGGCGGTGGCCAAAAGGGTGGCAAGGGACACGCCCGAGGCTTCCAGGCCGCGTCCGGTGAGGCTGGCCTTGCCGCGCGGCGCGCCGATGAGGTCGTCCAGGGCGGCGTTTGCGGTCAAGCTGGCGGCGGCCAGGCCGGGCAGGCGCAGGTTGGCCGCGCTAAGATCAACGGTGAGCGACTGGGTCGCCCCTTTGCCCGGCCCGGCGGCAGCCGAGGCCGTGAGCTTGAGCGAGCCGGCCAGCGTCAAGCCGACGAAGCGGCCCAGGCCGGCCAGATTCCCGGCCTGTCCGGCAAGCTTGCCCGAGACCCGGCCGGTTGCCGTATCGATGTCGGCCTCGCCGGCAAAGGCGGCGTCCGGGGCGGCCAGTTTGAGGCCGGACAGGCTCAGGCGCGAGCCGGTCAGGGCATAGGCGGCCTCGGCCCGGGCCGTCTCGCCCTCGCGCACGGCGGCGATGGTCGCCTTGCCCGAGGGACGGCGGGCGCTGTCGGCCAGACTGGCCTCCAGGGACGCTTCGGTGAGCGCCAGTTCGCCCAGGCGTAGGCGCTTGGCCCCGGCCGCGACGTCCAGGCGCGGTGAGACGGCTGGGCCGGAGATGGTCAGCTTGGCCTCGGCCGCGCCGGCGCAGGGCTGGCCCAGGGCGGCGGTCAGCAGGGTCAGGTCCGGCGTGTCCAGGCGCACCTTGGCGTCCAGGCTGTCCGAGGCGGCGGTGTAGCCGCCCGTGCCGGTGAGCGTCAGCCCCTTGCCGGCCAGGGACAGTTCGGTCAGGCGCACGCCCTGGGCCGAGAAGGCGGCCGTGAGATCGAGCTTGGGCGCGGGGCCAAGCAGGGCGGCCACCGAGGCATCCAGGGAGCTTGCCGTGGCCGGGGCGGCCAGCTTGGTGAAGGAGGCGGCAAGGCTCGTCGTGCCGTGGCCGTCCGGGGCGGTGGTCACGTCCCCGGCCACGGCCGCGCCGCCGGTCAGGCGAAGGCCGACAAGCGAGGCCGCGCCGGCCAGATCGGCCAGGGAAACGGCCAGCCGGCCGCGCACATTGCCGCCCTCGATATGGACCTGCCCCAGGGTCACGGTTCCGCCCTGGCCGGTCAGGGCGGCCTGGTCCACGTCCACGATCCAGTCGGACGTCAGCAGGCCTTTGGCGTCGAAATCCAGGTTTTGGCCGGCCAGAGTCGTGCCGTCGGGGCCAGCCAGGCCGGCGAGCTTGCCCTGGGCGGCCAGGGTCGCGCCTGGGAAGCTGTTGGTGATGGGAGCCACAACCTGGGCCGAGGCCTTGATGTCGCCGTCGGCCAGATGCACGGGGCCGGCCCAAAAACCCCGGGCCGTGGCGTCGGCGCTAAGCGACGGCCGGGACAGCGGACCGGCGACGGTGAATTTCGCCCCGAGCCGGCCGCCCAGGGCCGAAGTCGCCAGGCGCGAGGCGTCGCTGATGTCGATGACGCCGGTTGCGGCCAGGGCGTCGGCGTCCGGGTCCATGGTCCCGGACAGGGAGACGCTGCCAAACGCGCCCGAGACTTCGAGCGTGGAAAGCTCCAGGGCGGAATCGGCCAGCCCGGCCCGGCCGGCCAGGACCAGCCGGGAGCGCGGGCCAAGAAAATCGTCGAAAAAAGGCGGCAGCAGGCCCGGGGTGGGCCGCAGGCCGAGGTCCAGGAAAAAGTCGGCCCGGGCGTCCCTGGCCAGGGGGATGCCCAGCCCGAGGTCGGCCACGAGGAGATCGGCCGCGCCAAGGCGGGCGGACAGGCGGCCTTTCCAGGCGCTAAGAGGGCCGTCGCCCAGGGCTTCCAGGGCAAAGGGCGTGCGGTCGTCGCCGGCCAGGGCCGAGGCGACAAGGCCTCCGGGCGCGTCGTCAAGGCTCGCCTTCACGGCCAGTCGCCAGTCGGCATAATTGAGCGCCGCGCCGACAGACAGCGTCAGCGGCGCTTCCCCGTCCAGACGCTTGGCGGCCAGCATCAGGGCGGCCGCGCCCTGGCCCGACTCGGCCAGCCGGCCGGACAGGCTGATGACGGCGGCCTGGCCGGCCAGCTCCTTGTCGAGGATGACGCGCCCTACAGCCAGTCGGTCCAGCAGGATGGGCGGCAGCCGGGGAAAGCGCGGCGGCCAGTCGAAGGTGACCGGGGCACGGTGGGACTGGGGGATGTCCGGGGCACGGCGCAGGCGCACCACGTCGGCGGCGATTTCGTGGATGACCACCCGGCCGGTCAACAGGGCCGCCGGCGACCAGGAGAGCGAGGCGTCGCCGATGACGAGCCACGGCCCCTTGGCGTCGGCCAGGGCGAAGCGGCCGACCTTGAGGGAAAAGGGCAGCGTGCCGGAGACGTTTTCGATGCGGGCGGCAAAGCCGCTGCCGGCGGTGATGGCGCGCTCGGCCACCCAGGCCGCGCCGTCAAGCCCCCAAGGCGTCAGCAGCGCCAGCCACAAGGCGACAACCAAACCGGCCAGCCCGCCCAAACCCAGGCCCAGCCGGCGCGGCCAACGCCGTCCCGCCCCCGGGGCCTTCCCCCCATCCTGATCTACATCTTTCCCCATATCCTGGTTCCCCCCGTGACCCATTTGGGGGGTCCGGGGGCCTCAGGCCCCCGGCCGCCGGAGGCATCTTCTCAAATTAAAATGATTGCCCGATGCTGCAATAGAACTGGGCGATGTCGTCGATGTCCTGGCGGCGGGCCAGGGGCGTGGCCACGTCCACGCGCACCGGGCCGACCGGGGTGTAGACCCGAAGGCCCAGGCCCGCGCCGAGCATGATGGGTTGGTCGTAGGGAGGCAGGGCCTTGCCGAAGGCCGTGCCGCCGTCGAGGAAAGGCACGATGCCGACGAGTTCGGTGACGCGCCAGCGCAGTTCGGTGGAGAAGGTGAAAAGCGACGCGCCGCCCACCGGCGTCTTGCCGCGCATGGGCCCCACGCTCTGGTAGGAGTAGCCCCGGATGGAGCCGCTGCCGCCGGCGTACCAGCGCAGGTCCGGGGTGACGTTTTCGCTGTCCGTGCCGATATTGGCGCCGCCCACGGCCCGGGTGGCCAGGACGAGGCCGGGCTTTTCGAGGATTTTGAGATAGTGGGCCAGGGTGAATTCCGGGCGCAGGAAGTTGTCCGCGCCGCTTAAGGTCCCCCAGTAGGGGGCCACGGAGCCGGTGGCCAGCAGCCCCTTTTGCGGGTCGAGCACGTCGTCGCGGCCGTCGTAGCCGATCTCCACGGGCAGGAAGACGAAGCCGTAGCGGGCGTCGGACTCCCAGGGGCGGGACTCGTCTTCCTCAATGCGCGAGGCCCGGTAGCCCAGGCCCGCACCGCCCGAGACCGCGTCGGTGAACTGGCGGCGAAGCGAGGCCGTGGCCGTGGCGTTTTGGCCCTTGTAGGCCTTCTTGTCTTCGTTGGCGACCCGGGCCTTGGCCTTGAACAGGTCCTTGGGCGTAAGCGCATCGGGTTTTTCAAAGGCAGCCTCGGCGAACTGCTCGATGCCCGAGGCGCTGCCGGCCACGGCGAGTTTTTCGCCGCCGCCGAAAAGATTGCGGTGCTCCCAGCCGAGGTTCGCTCCAGGGCCTTCGTCGGTTTTGTAGTCCACGCCGCCTTTGACGGTACGGTGCTTGCGCTCGGTCAGGGACACCTTGATGGGGGCCTGGCCGGTTGTCGGGTCCACGGCTGCGGTCTCCACCTGCACGGCGGCGAACAGCCCGGTGGCGTTTACGGCACGGCGGTAGGCTTCCACACCCTTGGCGTCGTAGGGCTGGCCCTGTTTCCAGGGAATCATGCCGGCGAGATAGCTTTCCTTGACCGTGGTCAGTCCGGCGAAGCTGGTCGGGCCAAAGGCCGCCTTGGGGCCGGGGGAGACGGTCCAGACCACGGACACGGCGTGATCGGCGAAGTTGGCCGTCACCTGCCGGTTGTCCACCTTGGCGTCGGGCCGGGCCTCGTCGCGCAGGAGTTCGGTGATTTTCGCCTCGGCGTCGAGGATGGCCTTGGCGGCAAAGGGCGAAGGCAGGGCCAGCCCCAGGCGTTCGGGCGTGGGCAGGGCCGAGGCGTCGCCGCCGTCGGGGGTCTTGAGGACCACCGAGCGCAGGTCGAACTGGGGCCCGGGATCGATGGCGAAGGTGAGCACGGCCGGGCTGGCGGCGCTGTCCAGGGAGACGGCCACGGTGGCGGCAAAACGGCCGCGCGACT
Source organism: Solidesulfovibrio carbinolicus (assembly GCF_004135975.1). NCBI lineage: Bacteria > Pseudomonadati > Thermodesulfobacteriota > Desulfovibrionia > Desulfovibrionales > Desulfovibrionaceae > Solidesulfovibrio > Solidesulfovibrio carbinolicus. Next base: position 3,494,760 of record NZ_CP026538.1, read on the forward strand.
GGAACACCTTGGCGAAGGCCGCCTTGTCTTCCTCGGCCCGGCGCTCCAGGAGCAGGGCCGAGTCCGGCGGCGCGTCGCGCAGGGCCTCGGCCTTGGAGACCTGATGCAGCAGGTCGAGGAGTGCGGGATCGAGGCTGCCTTCGTAGCGCACGACATAGGCCAGTCCGGGCGGGACCTTGGCCTGTTCCACGCGGGTGGCCGCCCCGGCCGGGACAGCCAGACCGGCGACAAGGGCCAGGAGCAGCACAAGTCCGGTCAGGCCCTTTGGAAAACGCTTCGTGCGCATCATGAAAAACTCAGTCGCTGCCACGGTTCGATCCGTAACACGCCCCCCCGGCTCAAGCAACCGGGACGGCCGGCTGCCGCCCGGCTTCCAGGCGTTTTTGGAGCTCCACCAGGACAAAACCGACCGCGGCGGCGGCCAGAATGCGCAGCCAACTGGCCGCGCCAATGGGCGCTGCGCCAAAAAGGCGTTGCATGAAGGGCACGTAGGTAAAAAAGGCCTGGAGGACCACGGCCAGGGCCACGCCGGCCAGCACCCAGCGGTTGCCGGAAAGCGGCATGGACAGGGCCGAGCGGGTAAGCGAGCGGCAGTTGAAGAGATACAGCGCCTCCATGGCCACGAACACGTTGACGGCCACGGTGCGGGCCGCTTCCCGGCTGGCCCCGGCGGCCAGCTCCAACTTGTAGAGCCCGAAGGCGGCCACGAGCAGGGCCGCGCCCACGAGGAGCACGCGGCGGATGAGCAGCCCGTCAAGGATGGGCCGGCGCGGATCGCGCGGGGCGCGCTCCATGATGCCCGGCTCCCGGGGTTCGAAGGCCAGCATGAGGCCGAGGCTGCCGGCCGTGGTCATGTTGATCCACAGGATCTGCACCGGGGAAATGGGCAGGTCCACGCCCAAAAGCACGGCGGCCAGGATGACCAGCCCCTCGCCCAGGTTGGTGGGCAGGGTCCAGACGATGAATTTCGAGAGATTGTCAAAAACGCCGCGTCCTTCCTCCACGGCGGCCTCGATGGTGGCGAAGTTGTCGTCGGCCAGCACCATGTCGGCGGCCTCCTTGGCCGCTTCCGTGCCGCCAAGGCCCATGGCCACGCCGATGTCGGCCTGTTTGAGGGCCGGGGCGTCGTTGACGCCGTCCCCGGTCATGGCGCACACGTGGCCGAGACTTTGCAAGGCCTTGACAAGACGCAGCTTTTGTTCGGGCGAGACCCGGGCGAAGACATGCGTGCCTTCGGCCAGGGCCGGCAGATCGGCGTCGGCGGCGGCCTCGATGTCGCGGCCGGTCATGGCCCGGATGGGGGCGTCGCCGGAAAGGCCCAGCTGACCGCCTATGGCGGCGGCGGTGGCGGCATGGTCGCCGGTGATCATCTTGACCATGACCCCGGCCTTGCGGCAGGCGGCCACGGCGGCTTTGGCCTCGGGGCGCGGCGGGTCGATCATGCCGACCAGGCCCAGGAAGGTCAGCCCCTCGTCGCGGCAGCCCGGTTCGATGACGGCCGTGCCGGGCGGCAGCGCGCGCCGGGCCAGGGCCAGCACCCGCAGCCCGCGACTGCCCATGGCCTCGATGTCGCGGCGCACGGCCTCGGGGTCGAGGACGCCGCCGGCGGCGTCGCGGCAACGCGGCAGGGCGGTCTCGGCCGAGCCTTTGAAATACAGCGTCGGCGGCACGCCCTCGCCCTCGTGGTGCAGCGTGGTCATGAACATGCGTTCGGACTCGAAGGGTTCGTCATAAAGGCGCGGCCGGGCGACGGCCAGGGCGTCCAGGGACAGCCCGGCCCGGCGGGCGGCCAGGAGCAAGGCGGCCTCGGTGGGGTCGCCGGTGAAGGTCTCGCCGTCTTCGGCCAGGGTCGCGTCGTTGCACAGGGCGGCGGCGGCCAGGGCCTCGGCCAGGGCGTCGCCGCCGTCCGGCGGGCCGGCGAAGGTCTGGCCTTCAAGGGTCCAGCGGCCTGTCGGCAGGACGATTTCCACCACGGTCATGCGGTTTTGGGTCAGGGTGCCGGTCTTGTCGGTACAAACGACGGTGGTGGACCCCAGGGTCTCCACGGCCGGCAGCCGGCGCACCACGGCGCGGCGGGCGGCCATGCGCGAGACGCCGATGGCCAGGATGACGGTGACGGCGGCGGGCAGGCCCTCGGGGATGGCCCCCACGGCCAGGGCCACCGCGGCCATGAACATCTCCGTCGGGCTTTGGCCCCGGGCCACGCCCACGGCAAAGGTCAGGCCGGCCAGGGCCAGGATGCCGTAGAGGACGATGTGGGAGAATTTGGCGATGGCGCGGGTCAGCGGCGTGGCCAGTTCGTCGGCGGCGGCGGTGAGCGCCGCGATGCGGCCGATGGCGGCGGCGTCGCCGGTGGCTGTGACCACGCCCGTGCCCTGGCCGTAGGTGACGACCGAGGCGGCAAAGGCCAGGTTGGCCCGGTCGGCTAAAAGCGTGTCCTCGGGCAGGGGGTCGGCGGACTTGTCCACGGGCACGGATTCGCCGGTGAGCGCCGATTCGTCGATGCGCAGGCTCTGGACCGTGAGCAGACGCAAATCGGCCGGGACCTTGTCGCCCGAGCGCAGGCGCACCACGTCGCCGGGCACGAGGTTTTCGGCGGCCATGACCCGCCAGCCGCCGTCGCGAAGCACGGCGGCCTCGGTGACCATGGACCGGGCCAGGGCGGACAGGGCGGCCACGGCCTTGGCTTCCTGGAAATAGCCGATGACGGCGTTGACCAGGACCACGCCCAGGATGACCGAGGCGTCCACAGGCTCGCCGAGCATGGCCGTGACGGCGCCGGCGGCCAGCAGGATATAGATCAGCGGTTGGTGGAACTGGAGGGCGAAGCGCTTAAGCGCGCTCATTTCGCCCTTGGCGGTCAGCGCGTTTCTGCCGTAACGGGCCAGGCGGCTGGCGGCTTCGTCGGCGGCAAGCCCGGTGTGGCCCGAAGCCAGGGCGTCCAGGGCGTCATTGACCGGCAAGGCGTGCCAGGAGCGGGTCGGCGGGGATTCAGGCATGGGTGCATCCTTGGGGGGCTGTCCCGAAAAGGGGGACGATAGTGCCTCTATGCCAGGATTCGCGGTCCGCTACAAGCCCGAGGCGGGAACGGGAAATGTCGGCTGGGCAGCTTTGTACCCTGTCACCTTTATCTCTGCCCTAGTTGTTACCTTTAAGGCTGGCCAACACCACTCAACGCCTCCCTTTCGAGCCCAAAAGAAGAAGGCCCCTGCCAAAAAACAGGGGCCTTCTTGCTGAAGGGAATAGGGGAATTTTAGGAAAAAATCTTGATGGCGGCCAAAAAGGCCACACCCAAGGCAATCATGCTGCCCATGCGAATGGTCAGGCGCAGCTCCAGGCGCTCCAGGTCGGCCTTGGTCGCCAGCCGCTCGTCGATCAATTCGGCTTGGGCATGGGCCAAGGTTTCCGCCTGCTCCTCGGTAAAGCCGGCGGCCTTGAGCTTTTTGGCGAAAGCCAGGGTATCGAAAGTAGTACTGGTCATAGGCTCACCATGCGCACGGAGGAGGAACCTGTCAATCCCTCTTGGCTCCCTTGGCGGCTGCCTCGTCGCCATTGCCGTCATTGACGCCATTGCCGTCTTGACCCTGGCCGAACCCATGGCCTACAAGGTGTGCTGATATTCTGTTGTCGCACATTGGTGAAAGGCTGGTGATCGTGGACACGCCCAAGCGCATTTTGGCCATAGACGACGAACGCATCAATCTCCGGGTCATCGGGGGGTTACTGCGCAACCTCGGCCATGAGCCGATTTTGACCGAGTCTTTTGCCGAGGCCCAGCCCCTGCTCGATGCGAGCATCGATCTGGTGCTGCTCGACGTCATGATGCCCGAGACCGACGGGTTCACCGTGGCCCGGCGCATCCGCGAGATGCCCGGGGTTTCCGACGTGCCCATCATCATGGTCACGGCCCTGACCAGCAAGCAGGACCGGCTCAAGGCCGTGGAAGCCGGGGCCAACGACTTCATTTCCAAGCCCATCGACCTTACCGAATTGCGGGTGCGCATGGGGTCGTTGCTGAAAATGAAGGAGTCCCAGGACGAGGTGAAACGCTACCAGGCCGAACTGGAAGAGATGGTGGCCGTGCGCACCTCGGCGTTGAAGATGGCCCTGGACAACGTCCAAGAGTCCCAGCGCACCATTCTGGCCGCCCACCTCGAAACCATCCACCGCCTGGCCTCGGCGGCGGAATTCAAGGACGAGGAGACGGCCGACCACATCCAGCGCATGAGCCGCTACTGCGCTCTGCTGGCCGCCCGGCTCGGGCTGCCCGACGCCGAGGTCGACCTCGTGCTCCAGGCCAGCCCCATGCACGACATCGGCAAGATCGGCATCCCGGACAGCATCCTGCTCAAGCCCGCCAAGCTCACCCCCGACGAGTGGGAGATCATGAAGCGCCACACCATCTACGGCGCGCGCATCCTGGGCGAATCGAATTTCGAGCTGCTGCGGGTGGGCGAGATCATCGCCATGTCCCATCATGAAAAATGGGACGGTTCGGGCTATCCCAAGGGCCTTGCCGGCGAGGACATCCCGCTTTACGGCCGCATCTGCGCCGTGGCCGACGTGTTCGACGCCCTGACCAGCCGTCGGCCCTACAAGGAAGCCTTTTCCAACGAGAAATCGCTGGAGATCATGCGGGCCGGCCGGGGCAGCCATTTCGATCCGCGCATTTTGGACGTTTTTGTTGATGATTTCGATAGGGTAGAGGGAATTCAGCGGGAATTCGACGATTCCTAGGCCAAGTCAACGCCCCCCGTATCCATGAGCGCGCAAGCCAACAAGCCTTCAGTCCTCATCGTCGACGACGTGCCGGCCAACATCCGCTTGCTGGCCGATTGCCTGCGGGAAGATTACGCCATCCGCGTGGCCACGGGCGGGGCCGAGGCCCTGGCCCTGGCCGGGCGCGGGCGGCCCGACATCATCCTGCTCGACGTGGTCATGCCCGACCTCGACGGCTACGAGGTCTGCCGCCGGCTCAAGGCCGACCCGAAAACCGCCGACATCCCCGTTATTTTCGTCACCGCCAACCATGCTCCGGAAGACGAGGCCCATGGCCTGTCGCTGGGGGCCGTGGACTATGTCGTCAAGCCGGTGAGCCCGGCCGTGGTCCGGGCCCGGGTGAAAAACCATCTGGAGCTGCGCGCCGCCCGGGAGGCCCTGGCCCGGCAAAATGAGGCTCTCAAGGAGGCGGCCCGGCTGCGCGAAGACGTGGACGGCATCATGCGCCACGACCTCAAGGCTCCGCTGACCGGCATCATCGGCCTGCCCCAGATCATCCTCGACGAGGGGGGGCTTAACGAATCCCAGGCCATGTTTTTGCGGCTGATTGAAGAAAACGGCTACAAGATGCTCTCCATGATCAACCTGTCGCTGGATCTCTTCAAGATCGAGCGTGGGGCCTACCGGCTTTCGCCCGAGCCGGTGGAACTGTTGGCCCTGGTCCGGCGGCTTTTTGTGGAGTTCGCGGCCTTGGCCGGGCCGCGAAAGTTGAGGTGCGCGCTGACCGTGGACGGCCGGGAGGCCCGGCCCGAGGACACGGCCTACCTGTGCGGCGAGCGGCTGCTGCTCTATTCCATGCTGGCCAACTGCCTGAAAAACGCCTTGGAGGCCTCGCCGCCCGGCGGGCGGGTGACGGTGGACGTCGCCCCCGGCGAACCGACCGTGTTGCGGGTGGTCAACCGGGGCGCGGCTCCGGCGCGTCTGCGGGATCGATTTTTCACGAAATACGCCACCGAAGGCAAGCCCGGCGGCACCGGGCTTGGCGCGTATTCGGCGCGGCTTATCGCCGAGACCCATGGCGGGAGCGCGCGCATGGAGACGAGCGACGAGGCGGACTGCACGGTGGTGACCCTGACCCTGCCGCGCGGCGATCTGGCGGTGGTGACCCTGACCCTGCCGCGCGGCGATCTGGCGGTGGTGGGGGAGACGCCGGCCGGCGCGCCGGTGATGGTCTGCCCGGCCGTGTAAATACGGACTCTAACGCCCAAGGCACTCTTCCCTGTTACACCGGGCAGAACACCGACGGGTCGCCAGTGTAGGGAGTGACGGCATGCTGGCCGGTGGATTCGAGCACCGAGCGCCAGTAGTCCGAGGCGATGTTGAGTTTTTTGCGCCGAAGCGTCACGAGGTCCAGGGGCAGGTGGACGTAGCGGTCGAAAAGCCGCGCCACCACCATGCCCGTCTTGCCGGCCATGGCCGCATGCACGGCGTTTTGCCCCAGAAACCCGCAGTACACCCGGTCGTTGGCGTTGGCCGGCACGGACCGGATGATGTAGCTGGGGTCGATGAATTTGAGCGTGATGGGCATGTCGCGGCCGCGGAAATAGCCCTCGATCTCGCCGCACAGATACTGGGCGATGTCGCCCAGGACCGGATTGCCCGAAGCGTCGCGCGCGCCGGTGTCGGGCAAAAGCTTCTGCCCGGCCCCTTCGGCCACCACGATGACGGCGTGACGCCGGGCGCGAAGGCGTTCTTCCAGGGACGGCAAAAGCCCGCGCGGCCCGGTCAGGTCGAAATCGCACTCCGGCACCAGCACGTAGTTGACTTCCTTGAGGGCCAACGTGGCCTGGGCGGCGATGAACCCGGATTCCCGGCCCATGACCTTGACCACGCCGATGCCGTTTAAGGCGGCGATGGCTTCGGTATGGGCGCAGCGGATGGCCTCGGTGGCCTTTTCCACGGCCGTGTCGAAGCCAAAGGACTTGGTGACGAGGTTGACGTCGTTGTCGATGGTCTTGGGCACGCCGATGACGCTGATTTTCGAGCGCCGCCGGGCGATTTCCTCCTGGATGCGCCGGGCCGCCTTCATGGACCCGTCGCCGCCGATGACGAACAGCATGCCGACGTTGAGCCGTTCCAGGGCGTCCACGATGGCCTCGGGCTGTTGCGGCCCCCGGCTGGACCCCAGCACCGTGCCGCCGAACTGGTGGATGTCGGACACGGCGTTTGGCGTCAGGGCCACCGGCTCGTAGCCATAGGATTCGATGAAGCCTTGCAGCCCGAAGCGGATGCCGAGCACGCCGGCCACGTGGTAGTTGTGGCAGCACTCCATGACGATGGCCCGGATGACGTCGTTTAAGCCCGGGCACAGGCCGCCGCAGGTGACGATGGCGACTTTGACCTTGGAGGAGTCGTAGTAGATGTTGCCGCGCGGCCCGGCCACTTCAAACTCGGCCCGGCACGGGCCGGGCACGCCGCCGAAATCGGCCGCGTCGAGTTCCATGGTGACCCGCAGATTGTCGTCCACGAAACGGCAATAGGGCAAGGGGGACGGGATCTTGGCCGGCCCGAGCGAGGCGATGGCGGTATCGGCCGGGGCAATGGGGCAACGATCTGGCATGGCGCACTCCTTGCCGCCAAACTACCAGCTTGCCCCCCAGCCGGCAACACGATCCGGCGACGGGAGGACGAAATCGCCGCGCCGGCCTTTCGTCCGTCGCCATTTCGTGCCGCGCGGCAGCCCTGCTCTCCGGCCAACGCCGCCCGGCCCTCGCGCCGGGACCAGCCGCGAAGGCCGCAAGCGACCCATGGCCGCCGGCCTAATCCCAGCGCACCTTCACTTCCGAACCCTCCCCCGGCCGGTGACCACCACCTTGCCCGAGCTGCCAAGGGTCACACTCTGCCCCGGCGTCAGCACCAGATCGCGCCCGTCGCCGGCCGCCGTCACCCAGACCACGCCCTTGGCGCAGGTCACCCGGCAGTAGCGCACGCCGGTGAGCGCCAGATGCTTGCCCTGGCCCAGGCGCACCGACAGGCTGCGGCCCGGGGTGAAGATCCTGGCCCCGGCCTCGGCCATGGCCCGCAGCACCCGGCTGTCGCGCCAGCGCGACAGCCATTCGTCGATGATGCCCGTGCGCGTCGTCGCCAGCAGCCGGTCTTCCCGTAAGCGATCCACAAACATGGCGGCCTCCTTGGGGCGTGTCCGCGACGTCCGTCGCTCCCTTCACGCCTGAAGCGTTGGTTGGCTCGTGAATCCCGGCCCGTCTCGCGGGCCGGGCGTTGTCGTCAGTCCCGGAGACGACCCCGGGCGCGCTTCCCTTGGACCATATTGTCTGTTACCATCACAGACACAGTTTCCATAAAATAAATCCATAACAGATATGCACCGCACCCACGCCCGGAGGCCGCCATGACCTTGCCTGAAACCGATTCCGGCATATTCCGCTATATGGCCGTGGAGAAACATATTTTACGGCTTCTGGAGTCCGGGGAGCTGCGCGTTGGCGACCGGGTGCCGAGCCTGCGGGGCCTGGGCGGCCGGCTTGGGGTCAGCGTGTCCACGGTCAACCAGGCCTATCTGGAGCTGGAAAAGCAGGGGATCATCGAAGCGCGGCCCAAGTCCGGGTTTTTCGTGCGCCGCACGCCCATCAAACGGCCGGCCCCCAGCCGGGGCGAGGCCCCGCCGCGCGGACCGGCCACGGTGGCGCGCGGGGCGCTTATCCGCGAGGTCCTCGACGGCATGGGCCGGCGCGACATCGTGCCGCTTGGCGTGGCCCTGACCGATCCGTCGCTCTTGCCGGCCAAACAGATCGCCCGGCTGCTGTCCAAGGTGGCGGCCGGCGACGAGCGGGTGACGGGCTACGAAGGCGTGCAGGGCAATCTGGAGTTGCGCCGCCAGATCGCCTGGCGGCTGGCCGAGGCCGACATCGAGGCCGGCCCGGACGACGTGATGATCACTTCCGGGGCCATGGAGGCGCTGTACCTGGCCCTGCGCTCGGTGACCCGGCCGGGCGACAACGTGGCCATCCCGGCCCCGACCTATTACTGTTTTCTGCAACTGCTGGAGAACTTCGGCCTGCGGGCCGTGGAGCTGCCGTCCTATCCCGAGGGCGGGGTGCGCCCGGCCGACCTGCGCTCGGCCTTGGACCGCTACGACATCAAGGCGGTCATCCTCACCCCCAATTTCAACAACCCCGACGGCTCCATGATCCCTGACGAGGCCAAGGCCGAGATGGCCGCGCTTCTGGCCGAGCGCGGCGTGCCGGTCATCGAGGACGACGTCTACGGCGACCTGCACTTCGGCGAGCGCCGGCCCCGCTGCCTGCGGTCCTACGACGCCGCGGGAAACGTCCTGCACTGTTCGTCGTTTTCCAAGACCCTGGCTCCGGGCTACCGTCTGGGCTATCTGCTGCCCGGCAGGCACGCCGCCAAGGCCTTCGAGATCAAGGCCACCACCAACGTCTGCTGCGCCACGCCGACCCAGGTCGCGGCCGCGCTGTATCTGGCCCAGGGCGGGTTCGAGCGCCACCTGCGCAAAACCCGGGGGGTGCTGGAGCGCCAGGCCCGGATGATCGAAGAACGGGTGCTGCGCCATTTCCCCGACGGCACGCGGGTGACCCGTCCAACGGGGGGCACGGTGGTCTGGGTGCAGATGCCCGACGCCGTCAATTCCATCGCGCTGTTCTATGCCGCCCGGGAACTCGGCATCGGCCTGGCCCCGGGCAACCTCTTTTCGAGCTGCGACCAGTTCAAGCATTTCCTGCGCTTAAGCTACGGCAACGCCTGGACGCCGCGCATTGAGCAGGCCCTGGCCGACGTGGGACGGCTGGCCCGGGAGCTGGCCGAGGCCGGGGACAGGCCCGAGCCGGCCTTCTGATTCGCGCCGGACGCTCGGGCAGGCGGGATTGTCGCCCCGAAGACGTTGGTTTTTTCCGCCAAGGCTGCTAGCTTTCCCGTAGAAGTCTGCGGCCCGCGCGGCCCGGAGGAGCCTTGCCATGCAGGTGACATGTGAGGAGACGGATGCGGCCCTTGTGGTGCGCGTTTCCGGCGAGATCATCATGGACGCGGTGACCGAATGCCGCGCCGAGGTGGAGCATCTGGCCCTGGCCGCGGCCGCCCCGGCCGTGGTGGTGGATCTCTCGGGCGTGGCCTTCATGGACAGTTCCGGAGTGGGGTTTCTTATCGGCCTGCGCCGGCTGTGCCAGGACCACGGCAAGACCCTGTCCCTGGCCAATCCCACGCCGCCGATCAAAAAGCTCCTGGCCATGCTGCGCCTGACCGAGTATTTCGACGCCCCGCCAACCGACCCGGCCGGGGTCTGACGCCTGTCATGCGCATCGCCGTCGTCGATGATTCCGAGACCTTCCGGGCCTACCTCCAAGGCCTGCTGGCCGACCGGGGCGAACTGTCCGCCTTCGACACGGCCGGCGACTGTCTGGCCGCCCTGGCCGATCCGGCCCGGCCGCCCGTGGACCTCGTGCTCATGGACCTCATCATGCCAGTCATGGACGGCCTGGAAGCCACCCGCCGCATCAAGGCCGATCCGGCCACGGCCGACGTGCCGGTCATCATGGTCACGGTGTCCGATGATGACGCCAGCCTGTCCGAAGCCTTTGCCGCCGGGGCCATGGACTACATCCAAAAGCCGCCCCGAAAGCCCGAACTGCTGGCCCGGGTGGACTCGGCCCTGCGCCTTAAGGCCGCCATCGACGCCCGCAAGGCCCGCGAACGCGAAATCAAGGCGGAAAAGGAATACATCGCCGCCATCCTGGAATATTCCCACGACGGCATCGCCGTGGCCGGCCCGGACGGGCGCTTCACGTTCGTCTCCCCCGGCATGGAGCGCATCTTCGGTCTGCCGGCCGACACCTACACCACCGCCGACCGCTGGCTGGACATCGTCTTCCCGGACCTGGCCGCCAGGGACGATCTGGCCGACATTTTCCACCAGCGCCCGGCCCCGGGCCATGTCTGGCGGCGGCTCTACCCCTTTGCCGACAAAAACGGCCAGCGCCGGGCCTGCCAGATCCATTTTTCCACCATGCCCTCCGGCGACCTGATCCTCAACATCCAGGACATGACGCTTTTCGAGAAGCAAAAAGAGGATCTGGTCAAAAAGCACAACCGCCACCAAAAAGACCTCGACGCCGCCGCCGAGATCCAGCAAAGCCTGCTGCCCCGGCGCTTCACCATGTCCGACGCCCTGCGCTTTGCCTGGGAGTTCGTGCCCTGCCACAACATCGGCGGCGACATCTTCAACGTCTTCCCCCTGGGCCCCCACCATGTGGGCCTCTACATGCTCGACGTCTCGGGCCACGGCGTGGCCTCGTCCCTGGTCGCCCATTCGGTCTACAACTTCATGCACTACCAGCGCTCGACCCTGATCGACCGCTCCGGCGGGGCCATCGACGTGGTGCCCCCCGAGACCGTGCTCTCCCGGCTCAACGATGAATTCCCCTTCACCAAGTTCCAGAAGTTTTTCACCATCTTTTACATGACCATCGACCTGCGCACCGGGCGAGGCCGCTACGGCAACGCCGGCCATCCCGCGCCATGGCATATCCCGGCAGGCGGTCCCATGGCCGAGCTGCCCGAACGCGGCCCCATCATCGGCCTGGCCGGCTTGCCCCCCATCCCTCCCGGCGAGCTGCTCCTGGCCCCGGGCGACAAGCTCCTGGCCATAAGCGACGGCCTGGCCGACAGCCGCGACGCCCAGGGCGAATCCTTCGGCGAGGAACGCATCGCCGCCATCGCCGCCGCCAACGCCCGGGAGTCCGTGGACGTCCTCGTGACCGCCCTGCGCCGGGCCGCCGACGACTTCCGCCAGGCCGCCCCGCCCCGCGACGACCTGAGCCTGCTTGGGGTGGAATTCATCCGGCCAAAGGCGTAGAGACCCGCTTCCCGTCCTCGCGACGCCTTTCTTGCAACTCCAACCCCGTAAACCCACCCATGCCCTTTGCCGTCTACCACGCCCCGCCGGGGCTTTTGCCCGAACTGGTCCGCGAACTGGGCGACGCCGTCACCGCCGTGCGCGATCCCCTGGTCGTCGCCGACGGCCCGCCGCGCCCCTGCGCCTTTGCCGCCAACGTCTGGACCGACCCGGCCTTTATTCCCATGGACTCCGTGGGCGACGCGGCCCGCAAGCTGGCCGCCGTCCAGCGCAACTGGAGCCTGGTCCCCACCGGACTCTTTCGCCGGGCGGCGCTGATTGCCCAAAAGCTCCCCCGGGTGTCGGCCAAGCCCCTGGCCTTTGGCCGGCCGCTGCCCACCGCCCCCTTAGGGGCCTTCACCCTGTGGGACGAAAACCTGCTGCTCGCCTCGCCGGCCACCAGCGAACCCGTGCCGGACGGCGTCTACCGCTTCGAGGAAGACAAGACCGGCCCGCCCAGCCGGGCCTATCTCAAGCTGTGGGAACTCTTCACGCGCCTGGGCACGGCCCCCCGGCCCGGGGAACTCTGCCTGGACATGGGCGGCAGCCCCGGCGGCTGGTCCTTTGTGCTGGCTTCCCTTGGGGCGCGGGTCTTTTGCATCGACAAGGCCCCCCTGGCCGACAACGTGGCCCGCGATCCGCTGGTGTCCTGGTGCCCGGGCAGCGCCTTTGGCCTGGACCCGCGCCACGCCGGAGCCGTGGATTGGCTTTTCTCCGACGTCATCTGCTACCCCGACCGGCTCTACGACTGGCTGTCGCGCTGGCTGACCCTGGGCCAGTGCCGCCGCTTCGTGCTGACGGTCAAACTCCAAGGCGAAACCGACCCCGCCCTCATCGACCGCTTCCGCGACGTGCCCGGCAGCCGGCTGCTGCACTTAAGCGCCAACAAGCACGAACTGACCTTCGTGCGGTTGGGTGATGAAGCAACCAACTGAAAAAAAAAGAGAAGATGCCTCCGGCGGCTGGGGGCCTGAGGCCCCCAGACCCCCCACTTGGAGAAAGGTTTAAAGGGGGTTCGACGGGGCTTGCTCTTTGGCCGGCGGGGAGGCCCATGATGCGGCGCATCCCCGTGCCCGGAAACCACGCGCGGAAATCAACGCCGCAGCCAGCGCCCGCGCCAAGCCTACGCAATCGTCATGGGTTCCGAACCTGCATCGTGTGGGGAGATTGCTCTACAGGAAGAAAAAGAAAGTCCCCGGTCGGCAGAGATCCTTCAGGCTGCAATTGCCCACAGAGATGCCAACCAGGGACCGTAAGAAAATATTCTTGAGATTCGCGTTCGTCAAGTACGCACAGGGGCCGGCTGCCAAAGGCTGCTGCACGATTTCGGCCTGGCGGAGCGATCTCGCCCAAGCACAATCGCCTTCAACGCCGACGCTTCCGGCCGGCGGGCCAGCTGCGAACGCCCTGGATGCCCGAGACTTCATGGGCACGGGCCATCCGGTCGGCAGCACGCCTCTCCGTAACAACGCCTCGCGCCGGCCGCCTTCCCCTGCAACACCCGCCGCCTGACGAACATTTGAACATAAAACGATCAAATGTTCGGACAAGTCCCCGCAATACAGAACTTTGCCATCGACAATGGTTTTGCGCTGGAGTAATCTGTCCGCACTGCTGGGATACCCTGAACCGGAGGAATCGTTGCTGTGAAGAAGTTGATCAACAACGTGGAAGACGTCGTCCAGGAACAGCTCCAAGGCATGGCCCTGGCCCATCCCGAATTGACCGTGAAATTCGATCCCTGCTACGTCGTTCGGTCCGACGCCCCTGTAAAAGGCAAGGTCGCCCTGGTCTCCGGCGGCGGCTCCGGCCACGAACCCATGCACGGCGGCTTCGTCGGCAAGGGGATGCTTGACGGCGCCTGCCCGGGAGCCGTGTTCACCTCGCCCACGCCGGACCAGATGTACGAATGCGCCAAAGCCGTGGACGGCGGCGCGGGCGTGCTGTTTATCGTCAAGAACTACACCGGCGACGTGATGAATTTCGAGGCCGCCGCCGAACTCGTGGCCGCCGAGGGCATCAAGGTCCAAAACATCCTCATCGACGACGACGTGGCGGTCAAAGACAGCCTGTGGACCGCCGGCCGACGCGGCGTCGGGACCACCGTGCTGGCCGAAAAGATCGTCGGCGCCGCCGCCGAGGCCGGCTACGACTTGGACAATTGCGCCGACCTGTGCCGCAAGGTCAACCAGTACGGCCGCTCCTTTGGCGTGGCGCTCACCTCCTGCACCGTGCCCGCCGCCGGCAAACCCACCTTCGTCCTGGGCGAGGACGAAGTCGAAATGGGCATCGGCATCCACGGCGAACCCGGCACCCACCGCATGCCCATCAAATCCGTGGACGAAATGACCGCCTACGCCGCCGCCCAGATCATCGACGACCCGGCCTACACCCGCGTCGTGCGCGAATGGGACGGCCAGGGCTGGGCGGAAAAGACCCTCACCGACGCCCCCTTTGCCAAGGGCGATCAGGTCATCGCCTTCGTCAACAGCATGGGCGGCACCCCGGTCTCGGAACTCTACGCCGTCTACAGAAAGCTCGACGAAGTCTGCAAGGCCAAGGGCCTGACCATCGTGCGCAACCTGGTCGGCCCCTACATCACGTCGCTGGAGATGCAGGGCTTTTCCATCACCCTGCTTAGGGCCGACGACGAGATCCTCAAATTCTGGGACGCGCCGGCCAAAACCCCGGGTTTTGTCCGCTAGTGGAGCATCCCTTAAAAAACACGCTCGTATTTTTTAAGAACAACTTGTTGTTGCAATGTATTGCCGACGAAATGCCCTATGCGCTTTTCGTGGACGCGACACGAGCGCTGCCCGTATGAGGCGCTCGCGCTTTTGCGGGACAAACGCATGACCCGGCGCGGGCGTGAAGCATCCTCTTCACGCCCGCGCTTTTTTGAAGTCCGCCGGCCTGCCGGCCAATCCGCCCCAGGAGCCCCGCCATGCCCATGACCAAAGCCCAACTGCTGGCCTGGATCGACAAGCAAAACGCCGTTTTTCTCGATAAAAAGGAATACCTGACCGACCTCGACGCCGCCATCGGCGACGCCGACCACGGCATCAACATGAACCGGGGATTCGCCAAGGTCATGGAAAAGCTCCCCACCGTGGCCGACAAGGACCTGCCCACCATCCTCAAGACCGTGGGCATGACCCTCATGTCCAGCGTGGGCGGAGCCAGCGGCCCGCTCTACGGCACCTTCTGGATGAAAGGGGCCATGGCCCTGGACGGCAAGGCCGAAATGACCACCGCCGATTTCAAGGCCTTCCTCGAAGCCGCCGTGGGCGGCATCGTCCAGCGCGGCCGGCCCGAGCTTGGCGACAAGACCATGTACGATCTCTGGGGACCGGTGCTGGCCGCCGTCAAGGCCGCCGACGACACAGCGCCCCTGGCCGAGGTCGTGGCCGCCGCCCTGCCCGTGGCCGAGGCCGCCCTGGCCGCCACCATCCCGCTCCAGGCCCGCAAAGGCCGGGCCAGCTACCTCGGCGAACGCTCCATCGGCCACCCCGACCCCGGCGCGACTTCGTCGCTGTATATGTTGCAGACGTTGCAGGAAGTGTTGGGATAGGAAGAGGAAGAGGAAGAGGCCTCCGGCGGCCGGGGGCCTGAGGCCCCCGGACCCCCCAAATGGGTGAAGGGGGCCAAGGAGAAAAAGATGATCGGGATTGTGGTGGTTTCCCATAGCGAGAAGCTGGCCCAGGGCGTCCTCGAACTGGCTGCCCAGATGACCCGGGGCGCCGTGCCCATGCAGGCCGTGGGCGGCATCGACGACCCGGACAACCCCATCGGCACCGATCCCATGCAGGTGCTGGCCGCCATTGAAGCCGTGGACGCCCAGGCCGATGACGGGGTGCTGGTCCTCATGGACCTCGGCAGCGCGCTTTTAAGCGCCGAAACCGCCCTGGATTTCCTGGACGAGGCAGTGCGGGCCAAGGTGCTCCTGTGTTCGGCCCCGGTGGTCGAAGGAACCGTGGCCGCCGCCGTCCAGGCCTCCGTCGGCGCGTCCCTGGCCCAGGCCAGCGCCGAGGCGCGCGCCGCTCTGGGCGTCAAGATCGCTCAGCTCGCGCCGCTGACCGGCGAGGCTCCCGAGGCCCCCTCCCCAGCCGCCGCGCCCGCCCCGGCCGCCGGCCCGGAACAGACGCTTTCCCTGCATATCGCCAACAAAAACGGCCTCCACGCCCGCCCGGCCGCCGCCCTGGTGGCCACGGCCGGACGTTTTGCCGCCGACATCGTCGTGCGAAGGGGCGAGGCCGCCGCCTCGGCCAAGAGCATCAACCAGGTGGCGCTTCTGGGCATCAAACGCGGCGACGACATCGTTATCGCCGCCGCCGGCCCGGACCGCGAGGAAGCGCTGGCCGCCATCGCCGCCCTGCACGCCGACCATTTCGGCGAGCGCGACGAGGACGTCGCCGAGGCCCCGGCCGCGCCGGCCGTCGCCATCCAGCCGGCCGGCGACGGCGTTCTAACCGGCGCGCCGGCCAGCGCCGGCCAGGCCGTGGGGCCGGCCCACGTCCACCGGCCCAGCCTGCCCGAGATCACGCGCCGGGAAACCGACGCCCCGGCCCGGGAAGTCGCCCGCCTGGACGTGGCCCTGGCCCAGGCCCGGGCCGAACTGGAAGCGCTTTCGCACCGGGCCGTACGCGCCTCGGACAAGGCGGCGGCCGGCATTTTCGAGGTCCACGCCCTGCTCCTTGGCGACGACGACCTGCGCCGGGCAGCGATCGGGCGCATCGAGGCCGAAAAGGTCGAGGCCGCCTATGCCTGGAACGCCGTGATGGAGGAAACCGCCGCCGCCTACCGCAAACTGTCCGACGGCTACATGCAGGCCCGGGCCGCCGACGTCCTCGACAGCGGGACGCGGGTGCTGCGTCTGCTGACCGGCGAAACGGCCGCGCCCATTCGTCTGGCCCGGCCGTCCATCCTCGTGGTGGGCGAGCTGTCGCCGTCCGAGGCGGCCGGCCTCGATCCGGCCCTGGTTCTCGGCATCGCCGCTGAAACCGGCGGGGCCACCGCCCATGCCGCCATCCTGGCCCGGTCCCTGGGCATCCCGGCCGTGGTGGGCCTGGGTGAAGGGTTGCGGACGGTCGCCCAAGGGCAAATGCTCGTCCTTGACGGCCAGGCCGGCACGGTGCTGACCGACCCGGACGAAGCCGCCTGCCGGGCGGCCGAAGCACAGCGCCGGGCCTGGACGGCGGCCAGGGAAGCGGCCCGGTCCAAGAGCGCAGCCCCGGCCGCCACTTGCGACGGCACGGTCGTGCCGGTCATGGCCAACATCGGCGGCCCGGCCGACGCGGCCAGGGCGCTCACCAGCGGGGCCGACGGCGTGGGGCTTTTCCGCACGGAATTTCTCTTCTTGGAGCGCCAGGACGCGCCCAGCGAGGACGAACAGTACGCCGCCTACGTCGCGGCGGCCGAGGCCATGGCGGGCCGGCCGGTCATCATCCGCACCCTGGATATCGGCGGCGACAAGCCGGTGCCCTATCTGGACACGCCGCGCGAGGACAACCCGTTTCTGGGCCAGCGCGGGGCGCGGTTGTGCCTGGCCCGGCCGGCGCTTTTGCGCACCCAGTTGCGGGCGCTTTGGCGAGCGGCGAGCGGACGCGACATCTGGATCATGTACCCCATGATCAGCGATGTGGCCGAACTGCGAGCCGTGCTGGCCGCCCAGGAGGCCGCCCGGCGGGAACTCGTGGCCGAGGGCGTCGAAACGCCGGCCAAGGTCAAGACCGGCATCATGATCGAGGTGCCGGCGGCCGCGGCCATGGCCGACAAACTGGCCGGGCTGTGCGATTTTGTAAGCATCGGCACCAACGACCTGACCCAGTACGTCATGGCCGCCGACCGGGGCAATCCGGCCGTGGCCCATCTGTGCGACAGCCTGCATCCGGCCGTGCTGCGCCTTATTGCCCGCACATGTGAGGCCGGCGCGGCCGCCGGCATCGAGGTCGGCATGTGCGGCGAGCTGGCCGGCGAGGCCAAGGCCACGCCGCTGCTATTGGGATTGGGGCTGGTCGAACTGAGCATGAGCGCCGGGCTTGTGCCCGAGGTCAAGGAGGCGGTGCGCGGCGCGGATCTGGCCGCCTGCCGCGCCCTGGCCCAAAAGGCCCTGGCCTGCGACACGGCCGGGGAAGTGCGGGCGCTTTTGGGCTTTTGAAGATAAATAAAGGTGTTCGTCTGTTGTCCGCGAAATGTCCTGGGGGCTTTTCGCGGACGCGACACTAGGCCGGAGCGGCGGCGGCCACGGCGGCCAGCACCCGGGCCAATTCGCTGGCGTCCACGGGTTTGGCCAAAAAATAGTCCATGCCGGCGGCGGCAATGGCCCGGCGGTCGGCGGGCAACACCCGGGCGGTCAGGGCCACGATGGGCACGGCCCCGGCCGGGCCGCCCAGGGCGCGGATGCGCCGGGCCGCGTCCAGGCCGTCCATGCGGGCCATGCACACGTCCATAAGCACCACGTCAAAGCGCGTCTCGGCGAGCCTGTCCAGGGCCTCAACACCGCAGGACACGCATTGCGCCTCATGGCCAAGATGTTCCAACAGCCACTTGGCCGTCAGCCCGCATACCGGCTCGTCGTCCACCACCAACACCCGAAGCGGCCGGCAGGCCGCCGGTTCCGGCGTTTCGACGGCCTTTACGGGAAGCGCCAGCGGGGCCTCGACCACGGCCGTGGTGCCGACGCCGGGAACGCTGTCCAGGCGCACCGTGCCGCCCATGAGCGCCGCCAACCGCCGCACCATGGCCAGCCCCAGCCCCGTGCCTTGATAGCGCCGGGTCAGGGTGTCGTCGATCTGAGTGAAGGGTTCGAACACGCGTTCCAGGGCGTGGGGCGGGATGCCGATGCCGGTGTCGGCCACGGTGAGCCGCAGCGTCGGCCCGGCTTCCGGGTCGTCCAGGCGCTCGGCCCGCACGGTGACCGAGCCCTTGGGCGTGAACTTCACGGCGTTGGAGACGAGGTTGGCGGCCAGTTGGCGCAGCCGGGCGGCGTCGCCGCAGACCGGCTGCGCCAGGGCGGCGTCGCCGGAAAAGGTCAGCGCCAGCCCCGCCGCCCGGGCCTGGGCCGCAAACGAGTCCACGACTTCGCGCAGCACCGTCAGCGGCGAATAGGATTCCCGGCAAAAGGACAGCGCTCCGCCCTCGGCGTTGGAATAATCGAGAATGGCGTTCATCACGCCCAAAAGCCCCCGGCCGGCTTCCAGGGCCGTGGTCACGAATTCGCCCTGCTCCTCGTCCAGCCGCGTGCCTTCCAGCAACTGGAGCATCCCCAGCAGCCCGTTTAAGGGCGTGCGGATCTCGTGGCTCATGTTGGCCAAAAACGCGTCCCGGGCCTGGCTTGCCGCCTCGGCCGCCTCCTTGGCCGCCACCAGGGCGGCGATGAGGTCCCGGGCCTCGGTCTGGTCCTCGAACACGGCCAGGGTAAGCCCGGCCTCGCCGCCGGCCAGACGGCCCAGGCGCACGTCGGCGACGATCCAGTCGCCGTCGGCATGGCGCAGCCGCCAGGGCACGACCAGGCCGCAGTCGTCGTCCGGGCACTCGGGAACAAGGGATTGTCCCGGCTGTCCGGGCGCGACGATGTCCCACAGTTGGGCCGCGACCGCAGGAGCCGGTTCCAGTCCCAAGGCGCGCTGGGCCCGGGGGTTGGCTTCGCGGATGCGCCCTTCGCGGTCAAAGATCAGGAAGGCCGTGCTGTCGTGGCGCTCCAGCAGCGAAAGGCGACGGCGCAAAGCAGCGACGCCGTCCGACGCCGCTGCTTTGACGGGAGCGGCCGCGTCCGGTTGCCCGCCAGCTGGCCGTGAGCAACAAGATGCGTCCAGGCTTTTACCGGCACGGCTGGTCGTATCGAAAATGGCTTCACGGCCCGACATGGGTCGTCCTTTATTGTTGTGGCGTAACAGCACCGTTCATGAAAAATGCTGCAAGACGGAAACTGTATGCCGACAAGGCGACGCAAGGCAAGCCAAAGCTTTACGTGGTTGTCCCGACAATCAAAAATACCGGAAATCCTATCCTGCATTTTCCCCGGACGTCGCTGCTGGCTCTGTATCGGCGTATCCGCGCTGGCCGCCAAAGCGCCACCGCAGCCGATCCAGGTAGAGATATATCACGGGCGTGGTGAAAAGCGTCATGATCTGGCTGACCACCAGTCCTCCGGCGATGACGATGCCCAGCGGCCGGCGCAGCTCGAAGCCTGCGCCATGGCCGAAGGCCAGAGGCAGCGCGCCCAGCAACGCGGCCAGGGTGGTCATCATGATGGGCCGAAAGCGCATCCGGCAAGCCTCGGTGATGGCCTCACGCGGGCCGAGGTTTCGGGCGCGTTCGGCTTCCAGGGCGAAATCCACCATCATGATGCCATTTTTTTTCACGATCCCGATGAGCAGCACAATGCCGATGACGGCGATGATGGACAGATCAAGCTTGAAGGCCATGAGCGCGGCCACGCCGCCAAGGCCGGCCGACGGCAGGGTCGAGAGGATGGTCACGGGATGGATGGCGCTCTCGTAGAGGACGCCAAGGACGATGTAGACGGCAACCAGCGCGGCCAGGATGAGCAGGGGCTGGTTTTTGAGCGAATCGCCCAGGGCCTGGGCCGTGCCGGCGAAGGTGGTGCGGATGGTCGCCGGCAGCCCCAGGCCCGCCGCCGCCTGGCCGATGGCGTCGGCGGCCTGGGAGAGCGAAACCCCGGGGGCGAGATTAAACGAGATGGTGGCCGAGGGAAATTGCCCTTGGTGAAAGACGGACAAGGGTGTCAGCTTGTCCTCCACCTTGGCGATGGTGGTCAAGGGAATCTGCTTGCCGTCCCTGCCGGGCACATAGACGTGGCGCAGGCCCTCGGGCGAGGCCCAGATGCGCGGGTCGGCGTCCAGGACCACCCGGTACTGGTTGACCTCGGCATAGGACACGCCGGCCAGGCTCTGGCCGAAGGCGTCGTAGAGCACGGCGTCGATGTCGACCATGGACACGCCCAGGCGCGAGGCCGCGTCGCGGTCCACCGTCACCGAGGTCATAAGCCCCCGGGCCTGCTGGTCGGCGATGACGTCGGTGACTTGGGGCAGCTTGCGCAGCCGCTCCTCGACCCTGGGCGTCCACTGGGTCAGCTCGGCGAAATCGTTGCCCAGAAGCGAGAACTGGTAGAGGGCCTTGCCCGGCCGGCCGCCCAGGCGCAGTTCCTGGGCCGGCATGAGAAAGGCTTGGGCCCCGGGCAGCTTGGCCAGGGACTTGCGCAGCCGCGAAAGCGTCACCTGGATGGGCGGCCGTTTGTCCTGGGCTTTGAGGGTCACGAACATCTGGGCCGAATTGACCGAGCCGCCGCCCGGTCCGCCGCCGCCGCCGGTAAAGCCGGTGACGCTTTCCACGTCCGGGTCGTTTTTGATGACGCTGACGATCTCGGCCAGCCGCCCTTCCATGTACTGAAACGAGCTGTCCTGGGAGGCCTGGATAAATCCCATGAGCCGGCCGGTGTCCTGTTCCGGGAAAAAGCCCTTGGGAATGATGATATAGAGCCAGACCGCGCCGCACAGGGCGGCGGCCGTGGCGGCCAGCATGGTTTTGGGATGCCCAAGGGCCGCTTCCAGGGCCCGGGCGTAGCCCCGGGCCAGGGCGGCAAAGGCCCGGGCGAAAAAGCCCGGCCGGCCCGGGCCATGGCCGCCCGCCCCGGCCCCGTGCCCGAAGACCACGGCGCACAGCATGGGCGTGGCCGTCAGCGACAGCACCAGCGACAGCAGGATGGCGATGGACAGCACGGCGGCGAATTCCCGGAAAAGCCGGCCCACCACCCCGCCCATGAAAAAGATGGGGATGAAAACCGCCACCAGAGACAGGCTCATGGACACCACGGTGAAGGCCACTTCCCGGGAACCGACCATGGCCGCCTGCCGGGGGTCCAGGCCGGCTTCGCGGTGACGGGCCACGTTTTCCACCACCACGATGGCGTCGTCCACGACAAACCCGGTGGCGATGGTCAGCGCCATGAGCGACAGGTTGTCCAGGGAATAGTCGAACAAATACATGACGGCGAACGTGCCGACCAGGGAGGCCACCGTGGCCACGGCCGGGATGAGCGTGGCCCGAAAGCTCCCCAGAAACACCCAGACCACGGCGATGACCAGCAGGCAGGACAGGACAAGCGTGAATTCCACCTCGGCCAGGGAGGCCCGGATGGGCGGGCTGCGGTCCATCTCCACGGAGACGTTCACGTCGCCGGGCAGCGAGGCGACAAGCTCGGGCAAAAGCGCCCGGACGTTGTCCACGGTCTCGATGATGTTGGCCCCGGGCTGGCGGAACACGATGATCATGACGGCCGGCGTGCCGCCTACCAGCCCGGCGGTGCGCACGTCCTCCACCGAATCGGTGACGGTGGCCACGTCGGACAGGCGCACGGCCGCGCCGTTTTTATAGGACAGGATAAGCGGCTGGTACTCGGCCGCCTTGTGGAGCTGGTCGTTGACGTCGATCTCATAGGCCGTGTCGCCGGACTCGACCCGGCCCTTGGGCCGGTTGACCGTGGTCTTGGCGATAAGTCCGCGCACGTTTTCCAGGCTTAAGCCCTGCTGGGCCAGCTTGGCCGGATCGACGCTCACCCGCACGGCCGGCAGGGCTCCGCCGCCCACGAACACCTGGCCCACGCCCTCGACCTGGGCCAGCTTTTGCTGGAGCACGGTGGAAGCCACGTCGTACATGGCGGCGCGCGACACCGTGGGCGAAGTCAGCGCCAGCACCATGACGGGCGCGTCGGCCGGGTTCATTTTGCGGTAGGTCGGATTCTGGCGCAGGGTCGAGGGCAGCTCGCCCCGGGCGGCGGCGATGGCGGCCTGGACGTCCCGGGAAGCGCCGTTGATGTCGCGCGACAGATCAAATTGCAGATTGATCTGGACCGACCCCCGGCCGCTGGTGGAGGTCATTTCCGTCACCCCGGCGATGCGGCC
The DNA here is from genome assembly GCF_004135975.1 of Solidesulfovibrio carbinolicus. Classification (NCBI taxonomy): domain Bacteria; kingdom Pseudomonadati; phylum Thermodesulfobacteriota; class Desulfovibrionia; order Desulfovibrionales; family Desulfovibrionaceae; genus Solidesulfovibrio; species Solidesulfovibrio carbinolicus. The sequence continues at coordinate 3,517,329 of NZ_CP026538.1, forward strand.
GAACTGGCGTTCCAGGGGCGCGGCCACGGACGTGGCCATGGTCTCGGGCTCGGCCCCGGGCAGCTGGGCCTGGACCGAGATGGTGGGGAAATCCACCTGGGGCAGGGCGGCGGCCGGCAGGAGCTTGAAGGCGATGGCTCCGGCCAGCATCAGGGCCAGCGTCAACAAGGCCGTGCCGACCGGGCGACGGATGCAGATTTCCGGCAGATTCATACGGTTCCGGCTTCTTCGTTCCCGGCGGCCATGGGCGGGGTCGTCTCGCGGCGGCCGGCCAGACGCTCGAAGAAGAGGTAGATGACGGGCGTGGTGTAAAGCGTGAGCGCCTGGCTGACGACAAGGCCGCCCACGATGGCGATGCCCAGGGGCCGGCGCAGCTCGCTGCCCACGCCCGAACCCAGGGCCAGGGGCAACGCGCCGAGAAGCGCCGCCATGGTTGTCATCATGATGGGCCGAAAACGCAGCAGGCAGGCCTCGTAAATGGCCTCGCCCGGGGAAAGCCCCCGCTCGCGCTCGGCGGACAGGGCGAAGTCCACCATCATGATGCCGTTTTTCTTCACGATGCCGATGAGCAGGATAATGCCGATGACGGCCATGATGCCGAGATCCTCGCCGCACAGCCACAAGGCCCCCACCGCGCCCACCCCGGCCGAAGGCAGGGTGGACAGGATAGTCACCGGGTGGATGAAGCTCTCGTACATGACGCCAAGGACGATGTAGACGGTGATCAGCGCGGCCAGGATGAGCAGCGGCTCGTTTTTGAGCGACTCCCCGAAAGCCTTGGCCGCGCCGGTGAAATCGCCGGCAATGCTGGCCGGCATCCCGATCCGGGCCGACACCGCGGCCACGGCGGCCACGGCGTCGCCAAGGGAATGCCCGGGCGCGGCGTCAAAGGAGACCGTGGCGGCCGGGAACTGGGATTGGCGGTTGCGCACGAGCGGCGCTTCGCCCTCGGTCACCGTGGCCACGGCCGACAGCGGAGCCTGGCCGCCGCCGGAGGTCGGCAGCCGCACCAGGGACAGGGCCTCGGGACCGGTGGCCATGGCCGGGTCCATGGCCAGCACCACCCGGTATTGGCTGAGTTCCGTGAACATGGTCGAGATCTGGCGCTGGCCAAAGGCGCTGTAAAGGGCGTTGTCGATGTCCTCGGGAGTCAGCCCATAGCGGGCGGCGGCCACCCGGTCGATGACGACGTTTAAGCGTTTGCCGCCCAGAGCCAGGTTGTGGGAGACGTTGCGCACTTCCGGCCGGGCGGCAAGCGCCTCGACAAAGCGCGGCGTCCACAGGGCCAGATCGCGGGAGCTGGGGGTTTCCAGCACGTACTGGTACTGGGCGCGGCCGGCCCGGGCGTCCACGGTCAGGTCCTGGACGGGCGAAAGCGCCACGCTCATCCCCGGCAGGCGGTGGGTCTTTTCTTCCAGCCGCCGGGCCACGCCGGCGGCGTCGGCCGTGCGCGAGGCCTTGGGCACGAGTTCCACGGCGATGCGGCCCACGTTGGGGCTGGGGTTGACGCCGTCCACGCCGACAAAGATGGCGGTGGAGGCCACGGCCGGATCGGCCGCCAATATTTCCGACAGCCCGGCTTGACCCTCGCCCATGGCGGCAAACGAGGCGGCGGACGGGGCCTCGAACACCCCGGACAGCCCGCCCGTGTCCTGGACCGGGAAAAAGCCCTTGGGCACGGCGGCGTACATCCAGACCGTGGCCACCACGGTGCCCACGGCCACAAGGAGCGTCGCGCCCTGATGGCGCAGGACCACCACCAAGGTACGGTCGTAGAAGGCGGTCATGGCCCCGAAGGCCGCGCCAAAAGTCCGGGCGACCAGGCCCCCGCCGGACTGCCCGTTGTGCCCCGACCGGCCAAGAAGCCGGGCGCAGAGCATGGGGGTCAGCGTCAGCGACACCACAGCCGACAGCAAAATGGCCACGCCCAGGGTCACGGCGAATTCGCGGAAAAGCCGGCCCACCACGTCGCCCATGAACAGCAGCGGAATGAGCACGGCCACCAGGGAAACGGTCAGCGACAGGATGGTGAAGCCGATCTGTCCCGCGCCGTTAAGCGCCGCCTGCATGGGCGGCGTGCCCTCCTCCACATGGCGGGCCACGTTTTCGATCATGACGATGGCGTCGTCCACCACGAAGCCGGTGGCAATGGTCAGCGCCATGAGCGTCAGGTTGTTGAGGCCATAGCCCAGCAGATACATGACGCCAAAGGTGCCGATAAGCGACAGCGGCACGGCCGTGCCCGGAATGAGCGTGGCCGGCACGTCGTGGAGAAACAGATAAATGACGCCGACGACCAGGACCACGGCCAGCAGCAGCTCGATCTGCACATCGTCGATGGAAGCCCGGATGGTGACGGTGCGGTCGGTCAGGACGGACAGGTCCACGGCGGCCGGCAGGGCCGCGCGCAGCTGGGGCAGGATGGCCTTGACCCGGTCCACCACGGCGATGACGTTGGCCCCGGGCTGGCGCTGGATGTTGAGGACAATGGCCGGCTTGCCGTTCACCCAGGCGGCCTGGCGCACGTCTTCGGGGCCGGTGCGGATGCTGGCCACGTCGGACAGGCGCACCGGCCGGCCGTCGCGGTAGCTGACGATGAGCGGCTTGTATTCGTCGGCCGTGAGCAGTTGGTCGTTGGTTTCCAGAATCGACGACTGGCGCGGACCGTCGAAGCCGCCCTTGGCCTTGTTGACGTTGGCCGCGGCGATGGCCGTCCGCACGTCCTCCACGGCAATGCCGTAAGCGGCCAGGGCCGTGGGGTTGACCTCCACGCGCACGGCCGGCCGCTGGCCGCCGGCCACGCTGACCAGGCCCACGCCGGAAAGCTGGGAAATCTTCTGGGCCAGACGGGTGTCGGCCAAATCCTGCACCGCCGTCAGTTCCATGGCCTCGGAAGTAAGGGCCAACGACAGGATGGGCGCGTCGGCCGGGTTGACCTTGCTGTAGACCGGCGGCGTGGGCAGGTCGCCCGGCAGCAGGCTGGTGGCCGTGTTGATGGCCGCCTGGACCTCCTGCTCGGCCACGTCGAGGCTCAGGCTCAGGGCGAATTGCAGGGTGATGACCGAGGCCCCGGGCGAACTCACCGAGGTCATCTCGGTCAGGCCCGGCATCTGGCCGAACTGGCGCTCCAAGGGCGCGGTCACGGCCGAGGCCATGACATCGGGGCTGGCCCCGGGATAAAACGTCCGCACCTGGATGGTGGGATAGTCCACCTGGGGCAGGGCCGAGACCGGGAGCTGGAAATAAGCCGTCAGGCCGGCCAGCACCACCGCGACCATGAGGAGCGTGGTGGCCACGGGCCGCAGGATAAACGGGCGCGACAGGTTCATGGCTTGGCGGCCACCGCTCCGCCGGCGTTGCGCGCCTCCACCTTGGCTCCGTCGCGCAGCCGGTCGGCCCCCTCCACCACCACAACCTCGCCGGCCGCCAGCCCCGACTCGATGACCACGTCCTGGCCCACGGCCAAGCCCACGGTCACCGGGCGCGAGGCGGCCACGCCGGACGCATCGACCACATAGGCCCTGGCCCCCTTGGGGCCGCGCTGCACCGCCGCCGCCGGCACGAGGAGCACGCCGCCCCGCTCTTCCAGCAACAGCTCGGCGTTGACGAACTGGTTGGGGAAAAGCGCCTCGTCGGCGTTGTCGAAGATCGCCCGCAGCTTCACCGTGCCGGTGGCCGTGTCGATCTGGTTGTCGAGGGTGGCGAGGGTTCCCTTGGCCAGAGCCTTGGTCATGGTGCGGTCATAGGCCGTGACCGGCAGCTTCTCGCCGGCCCGAAGCCGCGTGGCCACCTGGGGCAGCTGGTCCTCGGGCAGGGTAAAGAGTACGCTGATGGGCGACACCTGGGTGATGACGCACAGGCCGGTGGAATCGGCCGCCTTGATCATGTTGCCGGCGTCGACCTTGCGCAGCCCCACCCGGCCGGTCACCGGCGCGCTGATGCGGCTGTATTCGATTTGCAGCTTGGCGTTGTCGATAAGTCCCTTGTCCGTGCGGATGGCCGCCTCGTATTGGCGCACCAGCGAGGCCTGGGTGTCCCGGGTCTGGCCGGCCACCATGTCTTTTTTGGACAGGTTGTCGTAGCGCGTGAGGTCGGCCTTGGCGTTTTCCAGCAGTGCCGTGTCCTTGGCCAACTGGCCCTGGTACTGGTCGAGCTGGGCGGCGTAGGAACGCGGATCGATGCGAGCCAGGAGCTGGCCTTCCTTGACGAGCTGGCCTTCCTCAAAGAGCACTTCCATGAGCTCGCCGTCCACCCGGCTCTTGACCGTCACCGTGCGCAGCGGCGTCACCGTGCCGATGCCCGAAAGCGTCACCGCCGCCGTGCCGACCCGGGCCGGCGAGGTGGTCACCGAGACCACTTGCGGCCCCATGCCGCCAGGTCCGCCCGGCGGTGGCCCGCCCGGCTGGGCCAGACCGTCGCCGCCGTATTGCCGCCAAAAAAACCCGACCACGACTATTGCCGCCAACCCCATGAGCAGCCAGCGCAAGGGCCGGCGCGGCCGTGGTCCATCATGTCGTATCGTCATCGCAGGTGATCCTTCTTTATGCTGGGATGGCCTTGGAGCGCCGCCGGCCGTTGCCGGCGTCGCACCGGCACGTCGCGGCCGACGCCCAAAAAGTTACATCTGGAAAGTATATCGGGCGGACCGCGGAAGGCCAACCTTCCATTTTGTCAGGAATCGCCAGCAGCTTCGCCTCTCCGGCCACGGCCATGTCCCAAACCGCCTTCGCTGGGGCCCTGGTCGGACGAGCAGCCCGAATGGTTGCGCCGCCGGGCGACGAGTCCCATGGACCGCCGTCTCCCCCAAGACGCTCCGCCCGGAAGCGGCCCGGCGGCAACGGCGCTTGCGGGCCATGGCCGGCCGCCACCCCAAGCGAAAATGTTCGCTTGAGCGACAATTTTGCGCCGGTCACGACAATTTTATACGTCCCCCGCGCCAAAATCCCCCGCCGCTGTCGGCAAACTCCATGAAAAAGCGGCCGGAACACCCCCGCTCTCGGGCAGTTCCGGCCGCGTGTCGGCTGGTTGGCCGCGCCCATGCTCGGCGCGGCGGTCCTTTTTGCGCTACACCCCGCCGCACAGCCGGGCGAAGCTCATGCACTCGAAACGATTGCTAAAGGGGCACGGTTCCTTGGAAAACCACTTACGCTTGGGACACCAGTAGGCGTTCTTGAAGGGCTCGTTGCACCCGGAGGGCGTCGTGGCCTTGCGGGTGTACGAGCCGAACCGCATCTTGCCGTCGCTATGGTTGACGTTCCACACGGCCATGGTCGACACCTCCGTTTCCCTTTCCCAATGCATAGGACGGGCCAAGGCAAAATCGACCAAGCCGTTACAATGCCAACTGTTTCTCCTCCCTGCCCGATCCCCGCGCCGCCCGACGCGCCGGCCTGCCCCGCCCCTCCCCCGCCCCTGGCGCGACGCCGCGAATTGATCTATGAGCTTGCCGGACCCCATCGCCAGGACGCGCCGGCCAAGCGGCGCGAAAAGGAGGACGCCTTGGGACTTTTAGCCGCCAGCGGCGGGTTCACCCGCTACCGCATCGTGGGCGAAGTGAACAAGCAGGCCCTGCGCGAAGCGCCGGACCGGCTCAAGAAATACGCCTTCGTGGACATCGACAACACCGCCGACGAACGCTCCTTCGGCTGGACCTCCTTCGAGGACTACCTCGATACCGAATGGCGCGGCTCGCCGCCGGAAAAAGGCCACTACCTGGCCTTTGCCCTGCGCCTGGACACCCGGCGCATCTCCCCGGCCGTGTTCAAGAAACACCTGCGCCTGGCCATTGACCACGAAAAGGAACAGATGAAGGACGAAGGCAAGGTCTTCGTCTCCAAGGACCGCAAAAAGGAAATCGCCGAGCGCGTCAAACTGTCCCTCATGTCCCGCGCCCTGCCCATCCCCGCCGTCTTTGAAATCGTCTGGAACACCATCGACCAGGTCATCTGGCTGTGCACCACCAACGGCAAGATCCAGGAACTCTTCGAAGACAACTTCACCGCCACCTTCGAAATGCACCTGGAACCCCAGACCCCGGCCTACCTGGCCGAACGCATCGTCGGCGTGGAAAAAGGCCTGGCCATCGAACACCTCGAACCCAGCCAGTTCGGCGGTTAAGGAGAGGCCAGGGGCGCTGCCCCTGGACCCCGCCGGGGGGATCATCCCCCCGGACCCCCGCCCCTGGGCCGCGCCCCTTGGCGCAACGACGGACCAATGCGGTTATGGAGATAGTATGGACTCGATGATGGCCGAAGCCAAAAACCCGGTGCTCGGACAGGACTTCCTGACCTGGCTGTGGTTTAAAAGCGAAAAAAGCGGCTGGCTCTTCAAGCTGCCCGACGACTCCGAAGTCAACGTCTACCTGGAACAAAAAATTTCCGTGCGCGGCGGCGTGGGCGAGGAAGCCGAAACCGCCACCGTCTCCGGCCCCCACGCCCAGTTCGCCGAGGCCCGCCTGGGCGTCAAAAGCGGCAAACGCGTGGACCGGGCGCTGATTCGCTTCGAACAGGACGGCGAAACCTGGACAGTTACCGTCAAGGCCGACGACTTCACCCTCAATGCCCTGCGGCCGCCCAAGATCGACACCCGCAGCGAGGAAGGCGAAGATCCCGACGCCAAGGTGCTGGAAAAAATGTTTCTCATCGAAAAATGCACCAGCTTCTTCGACGCCCTCTACGCCCAGTTCCTGGCCGTCCGCTTAAGCCCCGGCTGGCCCGGCGAACTCTCCGACTTCGGCGAATGGCTGCGCGAAGGGGTGTAGGGTGTAGAGGGCAGAGAGAGAAGAGAAGATGCTCGGCGGCCGGGGCCTGAGGCGGCCAGCCAGGGCGATGGAACGGATGACGGGCGGCCTCAGGGCCGCCCGCCGCGTTTTGCGCCAACGGCACGCCAACGACGCGGAACAGCTTTTGGAGATGACGCAATCGCGGCTGGCCCGCTTGCCGACGTAACCGATGGCAAGGCTTAAATAGGCCGCACCGCCACCACGGCCTGGCCGGCCAGGCCTTCGAGGTCGGCCGGAATGACGATGAGGCCGTCGGCCATGAGCAGGGTCTTGAGCAACCCGGACTTGCCGAGCACCGGATGGGCCAGGGGCAGCTCGCCCGGGCGGTGCTCCAGGCGCACCCGGACATGGTCCTCGCGGCCCTGCTTGGAAGCCACGTTGCGCGACAAAAGCGCCGGGAAGGTGCGCGGGGCGCGGTCGAAGGCGGCTTTGTCGCCGGCCAGATGGGCCAGCAGCGGCAGCCCGAAGACGTCCAGCACCACCTGGGCCGAGGTTACCTGACCGGGCAGGCCGATGACCGGCTTGCCGTAAAGGCTGGCCAGGATGGTCGGCTTGCCCGGGCTGATGGCCACGCCGTGGGCCAGGACCTCCGCGCCAAGGCTTTTTAAGGCCTCCAGGGTGAAATCGCGCGCGCCAACCGAACTGCCGCCCGAAAGCAGGGTCAGGTCGTGGCCCTCGGCCGCGGTTTTGAGGGCGTCCCGGATGGAATCGAGGTCGTCGGGCACCAGGGGAAAGGTTGTGGCTGCGGCTCCGGCCTGGGCCAGCATGGCGGCCAGGGCGTGGCTGTTGACGTCGCGGATCTGGCCTGGTTGCGGCGTGGCCTCGGCCGGCACGAGTTCGTCGCCGGTGGAGAGCAGGGCCACCGAGGGCATCCTGCCCACGGGCACGTCAACCACGCCCAGGGCGGCCAACAGCCCGATCTCCTGGGGGCGCAGGCGCGTGCCGGCCCCAAGGGCCGTCTCGCCGCGCCGGGCGTCCTCGCCGGCCAGCATCACGTTGTCGCCCGGGGCCACGGGACGGCGAATCTCAATGGCTCCCGCCCCCAGGTCCTCGGCGTATTCCACCATGACCACGGCGTCGGCCCCGGCCGGCAAAAACGCGCCGGTGACGATGCGGGCGCAATGTCCGGGCGGCAAGGCCGCCTCCGGGATGACGCCGATGGGGATGTCCATGGCCAAGTCAAGGTAGCCAGGGTTGGACTCGCCGGCCCCGAAAACCTCGGCCGCCCGCACGGCGTAGCCGTCCATGGAAGCCCGGCTGGCCAGGGGCAGGTCCTCGCCGGAGACGACGTCGGCGGCCAAAAACCGGCGGCAGGCCGCGCCAAGGGGCACGGTCTCCAGGCCAAGGGGGGCAAAGCCGTGGAGAAGATCCCGAAATTCGGCCGTGGACACGGCCCGAAAAAAACCGTCGCGCATGGATAACATCCTTCTGTTCTGTCAGGCTTGGAGCAGACCACGCGCCATGGCGGCGGCCCCGTAGAGGCCCACGTCCTCGTCGCGCACCAGCTGCACGGCCACGGTGCGCAAAAAATCGCCGTACGTGGGGGAGGCGTAAAATTCCCGGGCGAATTCGGGATGCCGCACCAGCAAGGGGTTTTTGGCGGCCACGCCGCCGCTCAAATAGACGCCGCCGGCGGCCACCACGGTCAGGGCGTAGTCGCGCACGGCCCGGCCGTAGAAACGGGCGAACCAGGCCGCCGTCGGGCTGTCCGGGGCGAGAAGCCGCCCGACCTCGCCCGGGGAAAGGGCGTCGCCGGTCAGAAAACGGTGCAGATGGGCCAATCCGCCCCCGGTCACCACGGTGTCGCGGCGGGCGTAGGCCTCGCCGGTGGCCTGGCGCAGAGAGGCGGCAAAGGCGGCCTCTTCCGGGCCGACAAAGGGCATGGCCGTCTGGCCGGCCTCGGAAGCCAGGACCAGCAAGCCGCCGCCGGGCAGCGGGGCCAGGCAGGCATGGCCCAGGCCCGTGCCGGCTCCAACCACGGCCTGGACCTGGCCCGGGTCCGACTCGCCGGGCAACACCACCTCGGCCGTATCCCCAAGCAGGCGGCAACCGTGGGCCTGGGCCAGAAAATCGTTGGCGCAGGCGCTGTTTCTCAGGCCATGCCGGGCTTCAAGAGCGTCGAGATCAAGCTTCCAGGCGATGTTGGCGAACCGCACCCGGCGTCCCACCACCGCCCCGGGCACGGCGAAAACAGCGGCCGCCGCCTGGGCCGGCAAAAGATCAAACCCGGCCGCCGGCAGAGCGGCCAAGAGTTCGTCAAAAGACGCCGCCGCCTGGGTGGACAGGCGCACCTGGCAGGACAGGGTCAGTGCGCCGTCCGGGGCCAGCAGAAAATGCCCAAAGCGGCTGGAGGTGCCGCCAATGTCGGCAGCCAGCAGATGTTTGGCGGCGGGGACGGCGGCGTCGGCCATGTCGGTCTCCTTGCAAGCGGTGGGCGTTTGCGGCAGGAAAAGCCCACGCCGACGGCAGTGTAGCCGGGGCGCGCAAGGAAACGCAAGCATGGCCGACCTCGCAAGCGCCGCCCTGGCCGGGGCGGCCATGGGGCTTTCCGCCGGGTTCGCCCCGGGGCCCTTGCTGTCCCTGGTGCTGTCCCAGACCCTGGCCCATGGCCCCCGCGAGGGCGTCAAGGTGGCCCTGGCTCCCATCCTCACCGACACGCCCATTATCCTGGCCACCTGGCTGCTGCTCTCGCGCCTCACAGGCACGCCGGCCGTCCTTGGCGTCGTCGCCCTGGCCGGGGCGGCGCTGCTGTGCCGCTACGCCTATGACTGCTTCCAGGCCCCGCCCCCGGACGCCGGCGATCCGGCCAAGGCCCCGCGCTCGGTGTTGCGCGGCGTGGCCGCCAATTTTTCCAATCCCCACCCCTACCTGTTCTGGGCCACCGTGGGCGTGCCCTACCTCCTGGAAGCGGCCCGTTCCGGCCCGGCCGGCCCCATCGCCTATCTGGCCACCTTCTACGTCTGCATCGTCGGGGCCAAAATCCTGGCCGCCGGGCTGGCCGGACGCTTCCGGCGGTTCTTGTCCAGCCGCGGCTACCGGCTGTTCATGGCCGCGCTGGGAGCCTCGCTGCTCTACTTTGCCTGGGGATTCGTCAGGCAGGGACTCTCCCTGCTGGGCCTCGCCAGCTAAACGGCCGGGCGGGACATTGTCCTTTGGGGCAATCGTCCGTATCATGCCGCGTTCCCCATTATCGACCACAAAGGAGCCTCCATGGCCGCGCCCTTCACCATCGGCCTTATCCAGATGGCCCCGGCCACGACCGTAGCCGCCTCCCTCGAAAAAGCCGCCGAGCGCATCGAGGCGGCGGCCAAGGCCGGCGCGCAGGTGATCTGCCTGCCCGAACTCTTTGCCACGCCGTATTTTTGCCGCAACCAGGACCACGACGCCTTCGATCTGGCCGAACCCATCCCCGGCCCGACCACAAACGCCATGGCCGAGGCGGCCAAGGCCCACAAGGTGGTCGTGGTGGCCCCGCTCTACGAACGGCGCGGCCCGGGCTGCTACCAGAATTCCCTGGCCGTGCTCGGCCCGGACGGCGACCATCTCGGCGTCTACCGCAAAATGCACATCCCCCACGATCCGGGTTTCGAGGAGAAGTTCTACTTCGCCCCCGGCGACCTGGGTTTTAAGACTTTCCAAACGCCCTTTGGCCCCATCGGCACGCTAATCTGCTGGGACCAGTGGTTCCCCGAGGCGGCCCGGGCCACGGCGCTTCTTGGCGCGTCGGTCATCTTCTACCCCACGGCCATCGGCTGGCACCCGTCGGAAAAGGCCGAATACGGCGAGCGCCAGCGCGACAGCTGGATCACCATCCAGCGCAGCCACGCCATCGCCAACGGCCTGTACGTGGCCGCCGTCAACAGGGTCGGCAGCGAAGGCTCGGGCGAAGGCTACGGCGAAACCCTGGAATTCTGGGGCTCGTCCTTTGTGGCCGATCCCTCGGGGCAAATGATCGCCCAGGCCGGCATCGTCACCGAAGACATCCTGCTGGCCGAAATCAACCCCCAAACCATCGAAACCACCCGCCGCCACTGGCCGTTTCTGCGCGACCGCCGCATCGACGCCTACGGCGGCCTGGGCAAGTTGTACGGCCAGTAGCGTGTAGAGAAGCGAGAAGATCGGGGCGCTGCCCCGAGCCCCGCCGGGGGGATGATCCCCCCGGACCCCTCAATTATTTTCATATGGGGCATCCACCATATCACCCCCCGTTGAAAGTTTTAGGGGAAAGAGGGGGGGCGCGGGGGGGAGGAAACCCCTTTTTCCAAAAAGGGGTTTCCTCCCCCCCGCCTGACCGGAGGTCAGCACTAGTATGAGACGCAATATCTATCTGCGGACGATTCCCATCGAGGAAGCGCTGGCGCGGGTTGTGGAGCGGCTGGATCGGGAGACGCTCGTTGGCGTGGAGCGTGTCGGGGCCGAGCGCTCGGCCGGGCGGGTCACGGCCGAGCCGGTCATTGCCCGCTATTCCTCGCCCACCTACCACAGCGCGGCCATGGACGGCATTGCCGTGCGCGCGGCCGAGACCTTTGCCGCCCGCGAAGGCTCGCCGGTGCGACTTGCGCCGGAAACGGGCTTTGTCTTCGTCAACACGGGCCATCCACTGCCGACCGGGTTCGACGCGGTGGTGATGATCGAAAACGTGGTCATGGACGGCGAGGCGGCCTGCATCGAGGCTCCGGTGGCCCCTTTTGCCCATGTGCGGCGCATTGGCGAGGACATCGTGGCCACGGAGATGATTTTGCCGCGCCATCGCCGCATCACGCCCTACGACGTGGGGGCGCTGTTGTCCTGCGGCGCGTATGACGTGTCGGTCTACGAGCGCATCCGCATCCGGGTGATCCCCACCGGCGACGAGGTCATGGATTTCACCTCGCGCCCGGCTCCCGGGCCGGGCCAGGTGGTGGAGAGCAATTCGATGCTCTTGTGCGCCCTGGCCGACGAATGGGGCTTTGTCTGCGAGCGGGTGCCGCCGGTTTCCGACGATCCCGAGGCTTTGGCCGAGGCGGTGCGGGAGGGCATCGCATCCGACGCCCACATCGTGGTGACGGTGGCCGGCTCCTCGGCCGGGAGCAAGGATTTCGCCCGGGCCACCATGGAGCGGTTCGGCGAGGTCCTGGTGCACGGCGTGGCGGCCATGCCGGGCAAGCCGTCGCTATTGGGCGTGGCCGAGGGCGGTAAGCTCTTGGTTGGCGCGCCGGGCTATCCGGTCAGCGCCGTGGTCTGTTTCGAGCGGCTGCTCTATCCCCTGGCCTGCTGGCTGTCCCGGGTCGAACCGCGCAGCAAGCAGACCGTGACCGCTTCCCTTGCCCGCAGCGTGCCGTCGCGCATCGGCATGGTGGATTTCGTGCGTCTGGCCGTGGGCAAGGTCGGGGAGCGCCATGTGGCCCTGCCGCTGTCGCGCGGGGCGGGCAGCATTTCCACCCTGACCAAGGCCCAAGCCGTGACGCAACTCCCGGCCGCGGCCGAAGGGCTGGAAGCCGGGGCCGAAGTCACGGCCGAGCTGCTCTGCGATCCGGGGGAGCTTGCCCGCACGCTCGTGTGCGTGGGCAGCCACGACAACACGCTGGATCTCCTGGCCGATCTGCTCATGCGCCGTACCCCGGCCATCCGGCTGGCGTCGAGCCATGTGGGCAGCATGGGCGGACTGATCGCCCTGCGCAACGACGCGGCCATGGTGGCCGGCACGCACCTGTTTGATCCCGAGACCAACGACTACAATTTCCCGTTCCTGGCCAAGTACCTGCCCAATCTTCCCGTGACGGTGATCAATCTGGCCGTACGCCAGCAGGGGCTCATCGTGGCCCCGGGCAATCCGCTGGGCATTGCCGGCGTGGCCGATCTGGCCGACGGCAAGGTGCGGTACTTGAACCGCCAGCGCGGGGCCGGCACGCGCATTCTCTTCGACTACCATCTGGCCCAGGCCGGCATTGATCCGGCCCGGGTGTCGGGCTATGGCCGCGAGGAGCACACCCACATGGCGGTTGCCGTCAACGTGGGCACGGGCGCGGCCGACTGCGGCCTGGGCGTCTATGCGGCGGCCAAGGCCCTGGGGCTGGATTTCGTGCCCCTGGCCCGGGAGCGCTACGATCTGGTGGTGCCCACGGCCTATCTGGGCGACCCCAAGATCGAGGCGGTGCTGGAGACCGTTCGTGGCGGGGAATTCGCCGCCCGGGTGGAGGCCCTTGGCGGCTACGAGACGGCCTGGACCGGCCGGATCATGGCGCCGGGCATGGGCCTACCGGACTGATCGCCGCTAGGCGGCGAGGGCCGCGCCCAAGCGCGCCAACCCCTCGCCTTGATCAACCCCCTTTTTCCCTTTCGGGAGGGTCCGGGAGGGGCTGAGCCCCTCCCGGCCGCCGGAGGCATTCTCCCCTCATCCCTCTTCCACACCCACAACTTGAGGACAACATGGACTGGAAACTGTTTGCGACGACGTTTGCCACGATTTTCGTGGCCGAGCTGGGCGACAAGACGCAGCTGGCCTGCGTGCTGACGGCGGCGGATTCGAGAAACCCCTGGGTGGTTTTTGCCGGATCGAGTCTGGCCTTGATCGCCACCTCGCTTCTGGGCGTGGTCTTTGCGGACTTCATTTGCAATTTCGTGTCTCCGGCCATCATCAAGAAGGTCGCGGCCGTGGCCTTCGTGGTCATGGGGACGCTTATTTATTTCGACAAATTGTAGGAACCGCCATGAACGACGAACGCGTTTTCGTGGATCTGCGCGACAAGTGCTGAGGGTTGGGGCTGGAGATAGGTTGGTATCTCCGTCTCTCCCGGGCGCGCGAGCTGGAATTCCTGGTCGCCCCCAAGGCCCGGCCGGTCCTTGAGGACCAGTTGCTCACGGTGTCGGGCTGGAGCCTTGACGTGGCCGAGGCCGAGGGGTTCCTGCGGGCCGTCTATCGGCGTCTGGCCCCGGCGAAGTGAAGGCCGGGGCCGGTTTCGTTAGCCTGGACATTTTCGGGGAAATGGTATTTTGAGGAGGGATGAAGAACCCTGCTCGCACGATGCTCGGCAGGCTTTTGAACCGGTCCATGGCCACCTTGCTGGTGGCCGTGGCGCTGTTGGCCGCCTTGCCGGCCACCCTGGCCATCCTCTGGACCAGCTTTGAGGCCCGGGGCCGGGCCGAAGCCGAGGTCACGGCCAATCTCGTGACCCTGACGCGCAGCCTAGCCGCCGTCCAGGAGGCCATCAACCGCCAGGCCCTGGGGATGCTCGAAACCCTGCGCGCCACCCGGGCCGTGGCCCAGCGCGACCTGCCGGCCGCCAACAGGCTCTTCACCACCGTCCTGGCCGACCGGCCCGAACTGTCCAACGTCTTTTTGACCGACGCCGCCGGCCGGGTCATCGCCTCGGGACTGCCGCCGTTTTTGGGCCAGGACCTGTCCGACCGCAAATACTTCCGCGACGCGGCCGCTTCCAAGCGGCCAGGAATCGGCGATTTCATCTTCGGGCGCACCACGGGCAAGCCCATCCTCGTCTACGCCATCCCCTTGCTTGACGGCAATGGTGAGCTTGCCGGCGTTCTGGGGCTGTCCTATTTCCTCGACGGCTACGAACGCTTCGTGGCCGGTCTGGCCATGCCGCCCCATGTCCGGGTGACCCTGCTCGACCCTTCGGGCCGGCGCATGGTGGCCTACCCGCCAAGCCCAATCTATCCCCTGGGCCAGCCGGCTTTTCCCCCGATCTGGGAGCATGTCCGCGACGCGGCTGCCGACGCCGTGACCTTCACGAGCCCCCGCCCCACCGGCCAGGTCGCCCTCTTGAGCTCCCTGCGCCTGCGGCAGTTCCCGGACGCGCCGCCCTACCTGACCATCGTCCTGTCCAGCGCCCGCGACGAAGCCTTTGCCGAGGCCGATCTGCTCCTGGGCCGGGGCCTGACCCTGGCCGTGGTCGCCGCCCTGCTGGCCCTGGCCCTGGCCCGGCTGGCCGGCCGGGCGGCCATCGGGCGCGGCATCGAAAGCCTGGACCGGGCCGCCGCCGCCCTGGCCGGCGGCGACCTGTCCGCCCGGGCCGCCGTTGACGGCGGGGCGGCCGAGGTCCGGCGTTTGGGCGAGAGCTTCAACGCCATGGCCGACACCATCGAAATCCGCCAGCATGAGCTGGCCGACGCGGCCAAGGCCTTGGAACAACTGCGCGGGCAACTCAGCAACATCCTGGAATCCATGCCCTCGGCCATCATCGGTCTGGACGCCGCCGGCCGCGTCACCCATTTAAACGCCCAGGCGGCGACCCTGTTCGGCCTGCCGCGCGAGGCCGTCATCGGTCGGGAGGCGGCGTCCGCCCTGCCGTTTCTGGCCGGCCATATGGCCGCCCTGGAAGACGCCCTGCGCCAGCGCCGCAGCCTGCTGTTGGAGCGCATGCCCCTGCGCCGGGGTGAAGACGACCGGCTCATGAACATGCTGTTTTATCCGCTGGTGGCCAACGGGGCCGAAGGGGTGGTCATTCGCCTGGACGACGTCACCGAGCGAGAGCGGCTGCGCGAACTCATGATCCAGACCGAGAAAATGATGAGTGTGGGCGGCCTGGCCGCCGGCATGGCCCACGAGATTAACAATCCGCTCGGCAGCATCCTCCAGGCCGCCCAGGTGCTGGAACTCCAGCTCGACCCGGCCCTGCCGGCCAACCAGGAAGCGGCCCGCAAGCTCGGCCTGAACCTTGATGCCGTGCGCGCCTACCTCGAAGCCCGCAAGGTGCTCAAATTCTTGGCCGGCATCCGCGAGGCCGGCCTGCGCGCCGCCTCCATCGTGTCCAGCATGTTGGAATTTTCCCGCCAAAGCGACTCGCGCCATGTCCAGGCCGACCTGCGGGCCATGGCCGACAAGAGCCTGAGCCTGGCCGAAAGCGATTATGACCTCAAAAAACGCTACGATTTCAGACACATCAACATCGAACGCGACTATCCTGAGGAGCCGGTTTCGGTGTTCTGCGCGCCCACGGAAATCGAGCAGGTGCTGCTGAACCTGTTTAAAAACGCCGCCCAGGCCCTGGCCGGGGTGGCCGGCCAAGGCAAGACCCCGACCATTGCCGTGCGGGTGCGGGCGTTGCCCGAGGCCGGGGAAATCGTGGTGGCCGACAACGGCCCGGGCATGGACGAGGCCACGCGCGCCCGGGTGTTCGAGCCCTTTTTCACCACCAAGCCGGCCGGCGAGGGCACCGGCCTTGGTCTGTCGGTGTCCTATTTCATCATCGTCAACAACCACGGCGGGGGAATCCGCATGGACGCCGAGCCGGGAGCCGGGACGCGCTGCACCATCACCCTGCCCCGCCGGGAGCCGTCGTGAACGCCGCCCCGGCCGTCCTTGTCCTTGACGACGAGGAACTGTTGCGCGAAAGCCTGGCCCTGTACCTGGAGACCCATGACTTTGCCGTGCTCCAGGCCGGCAGCGCCGAGGAAGCTCTGGCCTTGCTGCCGGATCATCCCTGCCGGGCGGCCGTGGTGGACATCCGGTTGCCGGGACTGACCGGCCTGGATTTCATCGCCCGGGCCCATGCCGTCTGGCCGGGGATGCGCTTTGTCGTCTACACCGGCTCGCCGGGCGTGCGGCCGGGGCCGGAACTTGCGGCCGCCGGCCTTGGCCCGGACGACATCATCGCCAAACCCGCCGCCGGCCTGGAAATCCTGGCCGACGCCTTGCGCCGGGTCCTTGGCGAGAGCGGAGAAGCGCCATGACCGACGCCCCCAAGACCACCATCCTGACCATGGACGACGCCGAGATCCTGCGCGAAGCCATGGCCGCCTACCTGGAAAACCATGGCTACCGGGTGCTCCAGGCCGCCGACGGCCGGGAGGGCCTGGAGATCTTCGAGGCGGCCCGGCCCGATCTGGTGCTCATCGACCTGCGGATGCCGGTTCTTGGCGGCATGGAGGTGCTGGCCCGGCTGCGCGAGGCCGCCCCGGACACGCCCACCATCGTGGTTTCGGGCACGGGCCTGTTGCAGGACGCCCTGGAGGCCATCCGCCTGGGGGCCTGGGATTTTATCACCAAGCCCATGGCCGACATGGCCGTGCTGCTCCACGCCGTGGACAAGGCCCTGGACCGGGCCAGGCTCATCAATGAAAACCGCCGCCACCGGGAGCACCTCGAAAGCGAAATCGCCCGGCGCACCCTGGCCCTGGAGCGCTCCCTGGAAGAAAAAAAGGTGCTCCTGGCCGAGATCCACCACCGGGTCAAAAACAACCTGCAAATCATCCTGGGGCTGGTCGCCATCCAGGCCGAGGAAGCCGACAGCGACGCCGAACGCGAACGTTTTTCCCGCCTGGAAACCCGGGTGCGCTCCATGGCGCTCATTCACCAGCAACTCTACAAGCACGGCGATCTGTCCACCATCGACATGGCCGAATACGCCCAGGCCCTGATCGGCTCCCTGGTGGCCATCTTTCGCCACGCCATGGCCGGGGTGGAAGTCGTGTGCGACTGCCAGCCCTTCCAGCTTGGCCTGGGCAAGGCCGTGCCCTGCGGGCTGCTTTTAAATGAACTGGTCTCTAACGCCTGCAAACATGCCTTCGCTCCAGGCCAGGGCGGCCGGCTGACCATCCGCATGGCCCTGGAAAACGGCCAGGCCGCCATCGAGGTGGCCGACGACGGCCGGGGGCCGGGGCCGGATTTCTCCCTGGAAACCGCCCAGACCATGGGCATGACCCTCGTGCGGGAACTCACGCGCCAGCTCGAAGGGATCATCCGCCGCCTGCCCGGGCCGGGCCTGCATCTGGCCGTGGCCTTCCCGGTCGGCCAGGGAGGGGCCAAACCGGCCTCCTGAACAGCGGCCGGCGCCAAAGGCCGAAGCGCCCAGCCGCAGACGGGGCGGCCCGGCTCCCCACCGTCCCGAACCTTTGCCCCCGGGCCGCCCCCGTGCTAGGCTGTCCGGACAGTCCCACACCCCGGGGAGGCGACATGACCGTTGAATGGATCAGACACGACGACAGCACCCACTACGTCAACCTCGGCAAGGCCCTGCTCGTCACCGTGGTCCAGGAACGCATCGGCGCGCCCGGCTGGAAAGTCCACGTGGGCAAGCGTTCCATCAAGGACAAGATCCCGGACCTCGACGCGGCCAAGCGCGTGGCCCTGGCCTTTGCCCACCGCGTGCTCAAGGACGTCGTGGTGGACCTTGAGGAGATCGCCCCGTCCGCGCCCCAACCGCCCAAGGAGTCCGCATGATCCGCCGCGACGACGCCCTGGCCCTGATCCGGGCCCAAAACCCCAACCCCGGCCTTTTGGCCCACGGCCGGCAGACCGAGGCCGTCATGCGCGCCCTGGCCGAGCGCCTGGAACACGACCCGGAGTTGTGGGGCGTAACCGGCCTGATCCATGACCTGG
The DNA here is from genome assembly GCF_004135975.1 of Solidesulfovibrio carbinolicus. Classification (NCBI taxonomy): domain Bacteria; kingdom Pseudomonadati; phylum Thermodesulfobacteriota; class Desulfovibrionia; order Desulfovibrionales; family Desulfovibrionaceae; genus Solidesulfovibrio; species Solidesulfovibrio carbinolicus. The sequence continues at coordinate 3,535,427 of NZ_CP026538.1, forward strand.
ACTACCCGGCCACGGCCGAAACGCCCGAACGCCACGGCTTGGCCCTGCGCGAACTCTTGCCGCCGGACTCCCTGCCCGAGGAAGCCCTGGCCGCCATCGCCGCCCACAACGACGAACACACCGGCCACGCCCCGGCCACGCCCTTTGACTACGCCCTGCGTTGCGCCGAGTCGGTCACCGGCATCATCAGCGCCGCCGCCCTGGTGCGGCCCGACAAAATGACCGGCCTGGCCGCCAAGAGCATCAAAAAGAAGATGAAGGACAAGGCCTTTGCCGCGAACGTCCGGCGGGCCAACATTCTCGAATGCGACAAGGCCGGGCTGCCCCTGGACGAATTTCTGACCCTGGCCATCGCCGCCATCGCCGGCGTGGCCGCCGAAACCGGTCTGGCCTAGGCCCCGGCCCCATCTTTCCCCCATGGCACGCACCATCCTTCTTGGCGCGCTGGCGGCGCTGTTTTTCAGCGCGACCTTCATCCTCAACCGGGCCATGAGCCTGGAAGGCGGCCATTGGCTGTGGTCGGCCAGCCTGCGCTACGCCTTCATGCTGCCCATCCTCCTGCTGTGGACCCTGGCTTCCGGCGGACCCAGGGCCGTGGCCGAGGCCTTGCGGCTTTTCGGGCGCAATCCGCTGTTCTGGACCCTGGCCGGCTCCATCGGCTTTGGCGTGTTCTACGCCGGCGTCACCCTGGCCGCGGCCTATTCCCCGGGCTGGGTCACGGCCACCACCTGGCAGGCCACCATCCTGGCCACGCCGCTGGTTTTGGCGGCCCTCGGCCGGCGGGTGCCCAAGAAAGGCCTGGCCTTCACCGGGGCCATCTTCGCCGGCATCGTGTTGGTCAATATCGAGCAGGCCGGCCCCCTGGCCGATGTCGGCAGCCTGTGGGGCGTGGCCGCCGTCCTGACCGCCGCCCTGGCCTACCCCCTGGGCAACCAGCTCGTCTGGGAGGCCCGCCATGGCGGCAAGGGCCGCATCCCGCGCATCGACCAGCCAAGCCTGGACGCCGGGCGCACGCCCACGCTGCTTCTCACCATCGGCTCGATCCCCTTCTGGCTCGTGCTCATCGCGGTCACCCAGCCGCCGCCGCCAAGCCAGGGCCAGGTGATCCAGACCGGGCTTGTGGCCCTGTCCGCCGGGGTCATCGCCACGACGCTTTTTCTGCGCGCCCGCAGCCGGGCCAAGAACGCCTACGAGCTGGCCGCCGTGGACGCCACCCAGGCCCTTGAGGTGGTCTTTTGCCTGGCCGGCGAGACGCTGCTTTTAGCCGCGCCCCTGCCCGGCCCCCTGGGGGCGGCCGGCATCGCCCTGGCCGTGGGGGGGCTGGTGCTCTACGTCTGCCGCCAAGTCTGAAGGGCCGCCGACTGGACGGCCGCAAGACCCTGCGCGGGTAGCTCGCCCCGTCACACGCCGCCAGCTTGCCTTGGTTGAACCCGCAAAAAAAGACGCCCCGGAGCTTGTCCGGGGCGTCTTGCCAAGTGGCGCCAAGGCTCGCCGTCCATCGGTCTCGAACCCTGGCGGCGCCGGCGGCTTGGGCAAGGCGGCGCGGCAGGCCCGGCCCTTGCCGAGTCCCCGGCAAATGCCAGGCCTGTTGCGGACGCGACGTTAGATGGCGCAGCCGGCAGCCGGATTCTGACAGCTCTTGGAGTCGCCGGCCGGGACCTCCGGGTCCTCGCACACGGCCACGTAAGGGCTTAAAAATTTGATGCTGCTGTGTTTGTGGGGCAGCACCAGCCACACTTCCTTGTCCGTGGACTCCACCACCTTGACGGTGACGCCGTCGGGCACGGCAACGCCTTCCTCGCCAAGGGCTTTCGACGGATCGGCGAGCAAACGCTGCTTGAAGTCGGCATCGGCTCCGGCCTTGTCGATAATGGCTTCCCAATTCACGGTTTTCATGGATGATCCTCCAGTTCAAAACGACTTCTGGTTGGGCACGCCGGCCTGCCGGGGATACGGCGTGCTCTCGTTGAGCTGACTTTTATGGAAAACAATTATCCATATGACAGAATTCCGTGCTGCTGACAAGGGCCTTGGATCGGGAACAAAGCCATCTCGCCAGTTGAACCATACCGGAAATTCCCCCACGCGAACAGTGGAGTTTATGCTGCGTCAAAACGAATTTCCAAGGGAAAGGAAATGCCCATGCCTTGCGCCTCATGGGAAGCGGACCAGGAGGTTTGAAGGTTCCAAGCCAACGCGGGCCGAGGTCGTGCTCCGGCCGTCCTTCGCGTTCCAGCCCGGCCGGCAGACGCTCGCACACACCAAAAGAAAGGCCCCGGCTGCACAAGCCGGGGCCAGTAAAGTCATGTTGTAAAAAGACTCATGGGTTGACGATTTCGCCTCGGCTTGGACTGTAGAGCTCGTGTTTACCACACATGGAGTTTGCCAGATAATTGCATTTTACTGGCCTGGATATGCTCTACTGCGAGGAAGCCTCTCCGACAAGATTTTTACCCAATGGCATCGCCTCCGTTAGGGTTGCTGACAACCTTCACTAGGGACACGCCTAACATATAGGTCCCCGTCATGGCGATGTCCAGTGCTTTTCTGAAGCGACCGGCAAAAACGTCGCCGCAAACGCCGCGATCAGACAAATACCTGCGCTTTCCCAGCGGATGTCCTCCTGCTGTTTCTGGCCGACGCCGTTCGGGGCGCAAGCCGCCGCCCCCCCCCCGATCCCAAGGAAAACCCTGCTCGGAACACGGAAACGACGGGAGGGAGGGGTGTCTGCGGATGTTCTCGAAAGGCGGAAAACTGGACTTCAAGACGGAACCACGGTATCCTTTCAATACAAATACCAGCGTCCATGCTGGGCATGCGATTATTCCAACGCCGCATGTCCGCCAAGAGGCCGGCATGTCTGTACGGCCGGAAGCCCCTCTGGCTATAGAGATCCGCCATGGGCTGCCACCCGCTTGAGGGCCCTTTACCTGAAGGCTGCACAGGCTGCGGCGCTTCAGGGCGAACCACAAACACCCCCTGGCGACAACGGTTCGAAAAATGGTTTTGCACAAGCTGTCGGGGATTGAACCTTTGACGGCTTTTTTCTTGCCCGCGATCCGGGCGGCTGCCGTCCTGACCATGGCCTTGCCGCCTTCTGGCTATGAACACGCCGACAGATAGAAGAGCATGAACGTCAATCGCCAAAGCATATCCCGTGACCCGGGGACCACGACCTTCTTTTGCCTGGCCATCCTCCTGAGCGTCGGCGCCTGGCTTCGCCTGCACAACCTGGGAGCGCCCTCCATGTGGGCCGACGAAATGCAGGCCGCGTTCGGCGCGTCATTTCCCCTTGACTATCTGGCGCGATGGATCATGCAGGTGGAGGTCCATCCTCCGACCTACCATCTCCTGCTCAAAATCTTTCTGTTCTTTGGCGATGCGGACGCCATCCTGCGACTCCCTTCCGCCCTATGCGGCATAGCGACCATCTACCTCGTGTACCGCCTGGCCGCCGAAAGCCAGGGCGAAGAAGCCGGGCTCTTTGCCGCCGCCTTGTTGACCGGCAACAGTTTGCACATCTGGATATCCCGTCAGGTTCGCCCCTACGGCGTCCTGGTCTTCCTGTTCAGTCTGAGCCTGCTGTATTTTTTGCGTTTTCTGCGAGACGGAACCGAGAAAAATTTCCGCCGCTTTCTGCTGGCCAACATCCCGGTGGTGCTCTTTCATTTGTTAAGCGTCCTGATTTTGGCGGCCCAAGCCGTCATTTTGCTCTGCACAACCCTTGGCAGGCGCACGCGGCCCAGGCAGCTCGCCGTGTTTTGCGTCGCTTCGGCCGTGTGCTTCCTGCCGGTCAGCCCGGTCCTTCTCAAAACCATGCTGCACCGACCCGATCTGACCACACCAAGCCCCTTGGGCAAAGTCATCCAGGACACGCTTGGCAATCTTTCGGGCTTGTTCGACTTTTTCCAAACGGGCTGGACGTTGCCGGCATACCTTGTCCCCTTGGGCTTGGGACTTGTCCGCCTGGGCTTCGTCTCCCGGCTGAGCCTGGGGGTGACCGCCGCCTTTGTCCTGACCCCTCTTGCCATCATCATCCTCAAACACTACGCCGCCTATTATTTCTCCACGCATCTGGCCTTCATGCTCCCGGTGCTCCTGATTCCGGCGGGGCTCGGAGCGGCCATGGCCTGCCCCTTCGGGAAACGTGCCGCCGGGGTCTTGTCGGTCTGCCTGGCCCTGGCGCTTGGCGCTTCCGTGTTTTCCAAGAACGGGGACAAGCTGTACCGCGAAGACTCCCTGGTCGTTACTTGGTGGAATTTCGGCAATTTCAAGGCCATGGCCAGGACTTTGAAAGACTATGCGACAGAAAAGGCGATGATCGTATTCAACGATCCGCTTCTTGAAAAGGCGACAGACTGGTACTACCGGCAAGAACACCGACGCAGTTTCATGGCTGCACAAGGGCTCACCCCGCAGGACAAGCAGGCGACCCTGCACGTGATGGATATTCACGACAATTTCAGCGGGCTTTCCGACGTCCTGGAGCGAGCCAAGCGTGGCGGCAACTTCCTGGCGACGTCTCGGGCTGAAAAACTGCACATCGCCACCCTGTCCTTTCCCCGGTTTCCCATCACGGCAATCGACAGCCTGCCCTTTACCGTCACCTACACTGCCGAACCCGACGATGTGTTGGCGCGTGCCTACGCCCTCAAGGACGTTGGCCTGAAGACGGACGGCTCCCGTTTCTTGCGTGCCGCGCGCTATGACTCCCCAGGCGTGGTTGCGTATTGTCTGGAAAACACCACCCGCGCGCCCATCGATTTCATCGCCGTGGGCGTCCAATTCGAAAACACGGGCAAGGACAATCAGATCAGCCTGGAATATGCTTTCGACGCCGGGCCGCCGGTTCGAAAACTCCTGACCAAAGGCCCCGACACGCGCCGGTTCTCCTACGACACGATCCAGCCACCTGGGGAATTCCGCACGCTCCATCTGAAAGTGGAAATGGCCTGCCGGCAGATCACTGCCCAAAAAGTCGAAGGCAACCTTGAGACGTTGTTGGTCAAAAGCGTCTTTGTCGCCCTGTGCGACCCCCAAACCCAGGGACCATGCAGCACAGGCATCATGGACTGGCACAACAAAATGCTGCAAGCCTCCTATATCGCCGAGTATTTTTTACAGTCTGGACCCGAACAGGCATTTTCCGTCACGGATCCGTCGGCCGCGACATCGCATTCCGAAAAGGCGGGCTGGGAAATCCTTTCGCCGGTCTCGGACGACCGCCCTGTCCTGTTGCACGTTAATCTCCGGTCAGCGGGCCAGGATCTTGTGTTTTACCCCCGGGTGGGCGGCAACAGTTCGATTCGGGCTTTCCAGGTCGGCCCGGACGGCGCGCAGAACACCATTATGACGATTCCGGGCATTCCCGGGCATTGGTCGCCTGTCGCCGCCCAATATCCGCTGCCGGAAATACAGGGAGAAATGTTCATCGAACTCAAGGGGAAACAGGCGCAGTTGTGGCGCACCCAAGATACGGTGCTCTTTTCCCGTGACTCGTATCGCGTCCCTTGACCACGACGCGCGCACTTTTCATAAAAGTCAAACTCTGGGAGTCCCCCGGCAAAGCCGGGGTTTACCCGTGATTATTAATAGTTTTAGCCTCTTGACTGCGAAATGCGCTCTGTGCTTTTCGTGGACGCGACACGAGCGAGGAGAACTCCCTCCCCCTTTGAGGCGGTCCGGTCAAAGAATTGCCGGGCGGGGACAGCCGCAATCGGTGAAAATCATACGGAAATACTCATGAAACTGGACATCATGACGCTCCTCGTCATGAACCTCATCGTCAACGCCGTCAGCGCCTGGGCCATGGCCGTCATCTGGCGCGAAAACCGGCGACAGTATCCGGGCATCGGCTACTGGCTGGCCAACATGCTCCTGCAAACCGGCGGACTGGCCCTGATCCTCATGCGGGGCCGGCTGCCGGACGTGTTCTGCGTGCTTCTCGCCAACCTCATGATGCAGTCCGGGGCCGTGCTGCTGCTGGCGGGCCTTGCGCGCTTCACCGAAGCGCGCTGGCGCCAGGGCCGCAACCTCGCCCTTCTGGCCGCGTTCACCCTGGCCATGGCCTACTCGCTCTACGTCGCCCCGGACATGCAGGCCCGCCAGATCATCGTCTCGGCCTCCATCATCCTGATCACCGGACAAGCCGCCTGGCTGCTGCTGCGGGAGGTCGGGCCGCGTTTTCGGGCCGTCACCAACCTTACGGGCTACGTCCTGGTCGGCTTTGTGGCCACAAGCCTGGCGCGCATTGTCCTCATTGTGACCAACCCGTCGGGCGCCCAGGACTTTTTCAATTCCGGCACGGCCGACGCCCTGGCCATCACCCTGTATACGACCCTCAACGCCTGTCTGGCCATCTGCCTGGTGTTGGCCGTCAACCGGCGGCTTTTGGCCGACGTGGGGGCGCTCAAGGACAAGCTGGAAATCCTGGCTACCCACGACGCCCTGACCGGCCTGCCCAACCGGCCGCTTTTCTACGACCGTCTGGCCGTGGCCCTGGCCGGGGCCAGACGCCAGGACCTCCAACTGGCCATCATGTCCGTGGACCTCGACGGCTTCAAGGGCGTCAACGACAGCCTGGGCCATCCGGCCGGGGACGCGCTCCTTCGGGAGGCGGCCCGGCGTCTGGCCGGGTGCCTGCGCGCCTCGGATACGGTGTCGCGCTTTGGGGGCGACGAGTTCGTGCTGCTCATTGGCGACGTCGGCGGCCCCGGCGATGCCCTGGCCGTGGCCGCCAAGATCCTGGTCGCTTTCCGGGAGCCATTTGTGCTTGCCGGCCAGGAGGCACACGTTTCCACCAGCATCGGCGTGGCCTTGTCTCCGGCCCATGGCCGGGAGATCGAGGAACTCGTGCGCCGCTCCGACGAAGCCCTGTACCGGGCCAAGGCCGGAGGCCGGGACGCCTGCCGGCTCTACGGCGAAGACGCGGCCTGATCCCGACCCGGCCCCCCAAAAAAAGACAAACGGGCGGGACACCCAAGCGCCCCGCCCGCCACCGCTTGCGAAACTTCTTCGTCGCTTGTGCCCTAGGCCTCGGACGTCGCTGCCACCGCAGCCGGACGCTTGGCTCGGACCATGCTGCCCAGGATGATGACCGCGCCGACCACCAGCGAGACCACCATGAAGCCGAAGCTCACCTTGTCCAGCAAGGCGATGGTCGGCTCGCTCACGTCCATGAGCCCGAGTTTGGCCAGGTACTTGGGCATGGCGAACCCGCGTGACAGGGCCACGATGAGCATGATCGTGCCCATGACGATCTTGATCATGTGCTCCTTGACAAAGGTGGTGCCGATGGCCCCGAGCTGCACGCCCAGAAGCGAGCCGGCCAGGATGATGAGCGTGAGGCGGATGTCCACCATGCCCTGCATGGCCCAGTTGACCGAGCCGGCCAAACCCATGACAAAGGCGATGACCAGCTCCGTGGCCGAGGCCACCAGGCTCGACGCGCCCAGGATGTAGATCATGCCCGGCACGCCGACAAAGCCGCCCACGGCGATGGTGGCGGCGAGCAAGCCGGTGGCCAGGCCCACGGGCAGCAGAAACCACATGGAAATGCGCAGATTGGCCTTTTTAAAGGTCATCATGGGCCACAGCTCGATCTTCTGGAGCCGCAAGGCCAGGGAGCAGGTCTGCTCCGCGCCGCAGGACTTGGCCGAAGCCAGGGCGTCGCGCATGACGATGCCGCCGACCACCACCAGCACGGCCACGAACGATACGCTCACATAGAGGTCCGAACCGGCCGGTCCCCACAGATTGAGGACATAATTCTGAATCTTGATGCCGATCTGCACGCCGATGCCGGCGAACGCGGCCAGATACAGCCCGAGCTTGATGTCCACCTGGCCGTACTTGTAGCGCTTGATGGAGCCGACCAGGGCCTTGGGGAACTTGTGGCACATGTTGGAAGCCACGGCGACCGTGCCGGGCACGCCCAGGCTCATCATGCCCGGGGTGAGCACAAAGGCCCCGCCGGAACCGATAAATCCGCTGACCAGGCCGCCGATGAAGCCGACAATGAAGAGGAAACAGATTCCGGCCGGATCGAGCTGGATGAACCGGGCGGCGTCGTTAAGCATATCCATGAAACGCGCTCCTTGAGATCGTAGAGTCGTTGGTGTCAAGCCGAAGAGGCCGGATTCACGTACTTCCTCGGAGAAACCTGTGGCGTTTCACCAGCAAGACGCGAAAACCACGCCTTTTCTGGAAAAATACTGTCGTATTTTTCCAGGGGGGCCTAGACGCTGACCGTGGCTCGGGGCCGGCTGTCCTGGCGGGCCGGGGCGCGGGTGGCGGTCTGGGCCGGAGCCTTGGTCACGGCGCTTACGCCAAGCACTTCCCACAGCGTCCCGGCAAAGGTGCCGTGGACCCAGGAGAACAGGAAGACCGTGGCGATGGGCAGGGCCGTGAACACGCCGCCCCGGGCAGACGTGGTCAAAAGGATATCCTGGAACTGGTACACGGCCGCATACAGGGCCACGCTGCCGATGCCGTAAGCCAAGAGCTTGGCCAGGGGCTTTTTCGCCTTCGCTTGCATCAATGCCTCTCCTTTACCCGTTCGTTCATCCGTTACAGGGACGGCGTCCCCTAACCAGTCACTTCAAAAAGCGGCATGCTCACCGCGAATCCATCCCTGGCCCGCTGCTCGCGGGCCGCCAGCACGAATTCCACCCGGCGCAGCCGGCCGCATTCCTGCTCCACCACCTCGGCCGGGCGGCCGAAACACACCACATGCCGAAACCCCAGCCCCAGCCGCTCGGCCTCCCGGGCGAACTCCCCGGCCGAAAGTCTGGCCCGGCGCAGAAACGCCTCCCGCCCGTTGTCCGTCGCGCCGCCCTCGGCCGGCGCGGCGACGCTTAAGCCCACGATGTCCGTGCCAAGCCGGCCGGCCACGCCCAGGGCTCGCCGAACGAGCCCCAGGGGAAATTCCGGGGCCGTGGACACGGCCACGATCTTCTTGCCCTCGGCGGCCCCGGCCCCCTGGGGCATGGGCGCTGCGAGCCGGCCGCCCGCCTCGGAAAATTCCAATGGCCCAGGCTGGCCAAGGGGGCCGGACACCACGCCAGTCAGCGACAGGCCGTGCTCGGCCAGCCCCACTTCTTGGGCCGTGTCTTCCAGGAAGCGCCGCAGCCGCGACGGGCGTCCAGGGCGCGTCCCGGGCGACGCGGCGGCCTTTTCGCGCTTGGCCATGTCGGGCTAGACCCGCACCCGGGGACGGTTGTCGGCCCGCTTGGCCGCCACAGCCGCCGCGTCGGCCGCCTGGCCTCCTTCGGCCAGGACTTCCCGGGCCTCCCTGGTCAGATGGCGTTCGGCAAAGGGCAGGGCGGCGAAAACGGTCTCCACATGTTCCCTGATGCTGGCCATGTCCGTGTCCTCCTGTCGTTTCCCGCTCTTTTTCCAAGTTCCGTACCAACAAGACAAACTCTGTAATAATTTAACTTTTCGACAGGCTGAAACTTTTTTTGTTGCGAATCGCAACGCCGCGCCGCGCCATCCCCGGCCAGACGGCGTTGCCGAATGCAACAGGCGTTGCGGATTGCCACGGCGGCCGATTCCGGTGTTGCGAGGGGGCGTAAAAAAGCTCAATCAGGAGGGAAACCACGGAGAGACCATGCTGTTTTTCCAAAAACGCGCCGAGAGCGTCCTGCCGCCGCCGCCCGCCAGCGACATCGGCCAGTTGCGCACGCGCATCGAGAGCCAGGAACTGCCCCACCACGCCCGGGAAGCGGCCAAACGCGAATTGGAACGTCTGGAAAAGACCGACCCTTCGGCGGCCGAGTACGGCGTGGGGCTGGCCTATCTGGATTTTCTGCTCGGCCTGCCCTGGGCCGCCGTCACCCCGGACCGGCTGGATCTGGCCCAGGCCGAAGCCGTTCTCGACGCCCGCCACCATGGGCTGGGGCAGATCAAGGACCGGGTGCTCGAATACCTGGCCTCCCGGGCGCTACGGGCGGCCCCGGATTTCCATGTGCTGGTGGTGGACGACGAGGACATCGCCCGGGCCAATCTGGAGCACGTGCTGCGCAAGGAAGGCTTCAAGGTGCGGGGGGCGGCCAACGGCCTGGAAGCCCTGGCCGAGGTGCGGCGAAGCGAGTTCGACCTCATCGTCACCGATCTCAAGATGGACAAGATGGACGGCCTGCAGCTGCTCGCCGAGGCCCGGCGGATCTCCCCGGCCACCCGGGTGATGCTGGTGACGGGATTCGCCACCGTGGACACGGCCGTGGAGGCCATGCGCCAGGGCGCGGTCTACTACCTGGCCAAGCCGGTCAATCTCGACGAGCTGCGGGCCACCGTGGCCGCGCTGGCCAAGGAAAAGACCGCGCCGGCCTCGTTTCGAAGCCCGGTGCTCTGTTTTTCCGGCCCGCCGGGCACGGGCAAGACCTCGGTGGGGCAGGCCATTGCCGAGGCCCTGGGGCGGCGTTTCCACCGCATCTCCCTGGCTGGCCTGCGCGACGAGGCCGAGCTGCGCGGCCATCGCCGCACCTATGTCGGCGCGCTGCCCGGCCGGGTGCTCCAGTCCTATGCCCGGCTGGGCGTGGCCAACCCGGTTTTCATGCTCGATGAGATCGACAAGATCGGCAAGGACTTCCGGGGCGATCCGGCGGCGGTGTTTCTGGAGATGCTCGACCCGGAGCAAAACAGCCAATTCGTGGACAATTATCTGGAAGCGCCCTTCGACCTGTCGCGCACGCTATTTATCGCCACGGCCAACGACCTGGCCGAGCTGTCCGGGCCGCTGCGCGACCGTCTGGAGGTGGTCCCTTTCCGTGGCTACACCACCCGGGAAAAGGTGCGCATCGCCGCCGAGCACTTGCTCCCGCGCCAGTTGCGCGAGCATGGGCTGACCCATCCCTTTCCCACGGTCACCGAGGAGGCCTTGCGATTGACGGTCACCGGCCACACCCGGGAGGCCGGGGTGCGCAACCTCGACCGGGAGCTTGGCCGCATCTGCCGCAAACTGGCCCGGCTTCGCCTGGAGCAGGGCGAGGGCCAGGCCGTCGCCGAGGTGGACGCCGCCCTGGCGGCGGCGCTCCTTGGCCCGCCGCCCTATCGGGGCGAGACGGCCGGGGCCGCGCCGCGCCTGGGCGTGGCTACGGGGCTGGTCTATGCCGACTATGGCGGGGAGATTATTTCGGTGGAAGCCATCCGCATGGAAGGAACCGGGGAGCTTTTGCTGACGGGATCCCTGGGCGAAGTGCTGCGCGAATCGGCCCGCACGGCGCTCAGTCTCGTGCGCTCCCGGGCCGGGGAGCTTGGCGTCGATCCCGGACTGTTCGCCAGCCAGGACGTCCACATCCATATCCCGGCCGGCTCCATCCCCAAGGAAGGCAGCTCGGCCGGGCTGACCGTGGCCGTGGCCCTGGCGTCGCTTTTTTCCGGTCGGCTCCTGCGCCCGGACGTGGCCCTGACCGGCGAGATCACGCTGACCGGCAAGGTGCTGCCCGTGGGCGGCATCCGGGAAAAGATCCTGGCCGCCGCCCGGGCCGGCATACGCGAGGTGCTGGTGCCCGAGGCCAACCGGCCCGAGGTGGCGGCCATGGCCGGCGAAGACAGCCCGGAAGTGCTCGTGCGCCACGTGGCCACGGTCTTTGCGGCCCTGCCCCTGGCCCTGGCTTAAAAACGCGTCGTAAGGCCGCGCCCCTACTCCACGGCCAGCCCCAGGCGCTTGACCTTGCGCCACAGCGACACCCGGTCGATGCCGAGGATCTCGGCCGCCCGGGTCTTGTTGCCGTCGCAGTAGGTCAGGATGTCGCGGATATGGCGGCGTTCCAGCTCCTCCAGGGCAATGAGCTCCGGCCCCTCGCGCCGGGCCAGGGCCGGGGCGTCGCCATGCAGGTCCTGGGGCAGGTCGCCGGCCTCGATGACCTCGCCCCGGGCCATGATGACGGCCCGCTGGACGATGTTTTCCAGCTCCCGGATGTTGCCGGGATACTCGTAGGCCATGAGCCGCCGCACGGCCTCGGCGGAAAAGCCGGTCACGGGCTTGTCCATGCCCCGGGCGTAGCGGGCGGCAAAGGCCCCGGCCAGCAGCGGAATGTCCTGGCGGCGGGCGGCCAGCGGCGGCACGCGCAGGGTGATGACGTTTAGGCGGTAGTACAGGTCGGCCCGAAACAGCCCGCGTTCCACGTCGGCCTTGAGGTCGCGGTTGGTGGCGGCCAGGATGCGGGCGGCCACGGGAATTTCCTTGTCCCCGCCCACCCGGAAGAAATGCCGCTCCTGAAGCACGCGCAAAAGCCGCACCTGCATGCTGGGCGACATCTCACCGATCTCGTCCAGAAACAGCGTCCCCTCCCCGGCCACCTCGAAAAGGCCTTTTTTGAGGCTCATGGCCCCGGAAAAGGCCCCCTTTTCGTGGCCGAAAAGTTCGCTGGTCAACAGTTCCTCGGTAAATGCCCCGCAGTTGACGGCCAAAAAACGGTTGGCCCGTTGCAGGCCGGCGGCGTGGATGGCCCGGGCCACCAGCTCCTTGCCCGTGCCGGTCTCGCCCAGGATCAGCACCGTGGAGTCGGTGGGCGCGATGTGGCGGATGTTGTCGATAAGCGCCAGGATGGCCGGACTTTCGCCGATAATAAGCGGCCCCTGCCCAAGCTCGGCCACTTGCCGCGACAGCCGGGCCACCTCCAGGCGCAGCCGGCGCTTGTCCATGGCCTCGGCCACCGTGGCCCGGACCTCGGCCAGGCCGTAGGGCTTGGTCAGGTAGTGACAGGCCCCCAGGCGCATGGCCTCCACGGCCGAGGCCACCGTGGCGTGGCCGGTCATGACCACCACTTCGGTATCCGGCCACAGCCGCTTGGCCTCCCCCAGCACGGCCAGCCCGTCCAGGCCCTTCATGCGCAGGTCCGTCAGGACCAGATCGAATTCCTTGTCGGCAAGCAAGGCCACGGCCGCCTCGCCGCTGGCCGCCGCAACCACGTCGTAGCCCTCCCGGGTCAGGATGTGGCTGAGGTTGTCCACGGCAATGGCCTCGTCATCGACCACCAGCACCGACGCGCCCGTCATGCCGCGCCCGTCCCGGTCCGGAGCAGGGGCAGGCGGATGACGAAGCGCGCCCCCCGGCCGCCGGTTTTTTCGGCCACGATGGACCCTTGATGCTTTTCGATGATGCCGAAAACGATGGACAGCCCAAGGCCCGTGCCCTTGCCCACCTCCTTGGTGGTGTAGAAGGGATCGAAGACCCGGCCCAGGTCTTCGTCGGCAATGCCCGGTCCGGTGTCCTCCACCACCAGGGCCACGGCCTCGCCGTCGATGCGGGCCGAGACCGTGATGGCCCCGGACGGGGCGTCCATGGCCTGGACGGCGTTTAGCAGCAGGTTGATGAGCACCTCCTGCATCCGGGCGGCGTCGAGGTTAAGGATCAGATCCTCGGGCACGTCCCGGGACAGGGTGATGCCCGACGGCGTCTGGCTCGACACCAGCCTAAACGCCCCGGCCACCACCGGGGCCAGGGGCGTGGGCTTGAGACTGAAGTCCTTGGCCCGGGAAAATTCCAGCAGCCCTTTGACGATGTCCCGGGCTCGCAGCACCTCCTGCTGGATGTTGGCGAGCATCCGCCCGGCAAAGGCCGGCTCGCACTGGCCGTGCTCCTCAATGAGGATCTGGCAGGAGGTGGAGATGTTATTGAGGGGATTGTTGAGCTGGTGGGCGATGCCCGAGGTCAACACGCCAAGGGACGACAGCTTTTTTTCCTGAACGAGCTGGGCCTGCCGGCGCTCCAGCTCCCGGGTCATGCGGTTAAAGGCCTCAATGACCTGGCGCGTCTCGTCGTCGGCCTGGGGGGGAGTCAGGGTCTTGAAACGGCCCTGGCCGATGTCGGCCGTGGCCTGGACGATGACGCCCAGGGCGCGCAGGATCTTGCGGGCCAAAAGCCAGGCCAGGGCCAGGGCCGAGGCGATGACGCACAGCCCGGCCACCAGCAGCTGCCGTTTGAGGTTGGACACCAGGGCCAGGGTGCGGCTGCGCTCGGCGTTTTTGATGTCCAGCGACAGATCAACCATATCCTTGCCGGCCTGGCGCAGGGCGTCCAAGTGTTCGGCCGGGGCGGCGGCGGCCGGCCCCAGGGCTTGCCCCTTGGCCTGGTAGGTATTAAGCGCCGCATCCAGGGCGGCGATGCCCCGGCGGCTGCGGCCGTCGCGGGCGTCGGCGGCCATGGCGAGCAAGGTGGCCCGGGCCTGGTCGATGTAGCGCTGGGCTTCCTCGAAATCCTCGCCGTGGCCGTAGAGCAGGTAATTTTTCTCGTAACGCCGCACTTCCAGGATGGTGTTGGAGAGGTCGTCGGCCATCTCCATAAGCGTCAGCGTCGTTTCCAGACGGGTCAGGGAATTGAGCGACACCACGCCGACCACGGCAAAGGCCAGCACCGGAATGACGACGCCGGCCAGCACCTTCTGGCGGATGGTGAGATGGGGCAGCCGAAGCCACTGTAACAAGGCGTCCTCCCGGGGCTGGGGCGGCCATACGCCGTCCGCCCGGGGCACGGTACGCCCGAGCCGGGCTTTTGTCAGCCCGGCCGGCGGCCGGCCCGAGGCCGGAGCCGACCGGCCTTCCCAAGCGGACGGACCTCGGCCGGAACATGTCCGGCCGCGTCGGTCATGGCCCGGACAGGCGACGCCCGCGTCAGCCTACGCCAACGACAAAGCGATTGACCGGATGTGCCGATTTTCTTATGGTTTTATGGTCCGAAACAGTCGACTCCAGCCTTGCCCTGGCTATAGCGACGTACCGGCGCCTGCCCACAACCCCTGGCAACGGAGCACGACATGGGTCGTTCCCTGGCCGTCAATCTCGGCTGGCGGGCTTTGTCCCTGCTGGAGATGGGCGGCGTCATGGCCACCTACTTCTGGGGCATCTGGCAGGTCGGACCGGCCCTGGTCCAAAACGGGGCCTCCCTTGGCCCCTGGGTGGGCGGACTGTTCCTGGCCACGGCCGTCTACGCCGCCGTCATCTCCCCGCTTGTCGTGCACCGCGACTCCGGGCCGCTACGGGGCATTGGCTCCTGGCGGCGGGTTTTCCTGCGCACCGACAACCTGGGCCGGGCGCTTGCCGTCTACGGCTCCTTCGCCAGCGCCGCCCTGGTCCTCATCGTGGCCGCCGCCCTGGCCACCGACCGCTTCTCGCCCCTGACCTTCGACTGGGACGCGCTTAGCCGGCGCTTTTTTCT
Organism: Solidesulfovibrio carbinolicus; assembly: GCF_004135975.1. NCBI lineage: Bacteria > Pseudomonadati > Thermodesulfobacteriota > Desulfovibrionia > Desulfovibrionales > Desulfovibrionaceae > Solidesulfovibrio > Solidesulfovibrio carbinolicus. Next base: position 3,550,587 of record NZ_CP026538.1, read on the forward strand.
CTACATCTTCTCGGCCCTGGGCCAGCAACTGTTCATCTTCGGCTTCTTCTACCCCCGGCTGACCTGCCTGCTCTACGGCGGCCGCGCCTTTAACGGCGACCACCTCGATGCCGACGCCTGCCGCCGGCCCTTTGCCCAGGCCCGCTTCTGCCAGGGGCTCACCGACCGGGAACTGCTGTGCGCCGGCTGGCTGGGGCTTGTGGCGGCGCTGTTTCATTACCCCAATACCACGCTCATGCTCGGCGTCTTTTTCGCCGCCGCCCTGTGGAGCCTCGTCTACCGCACAGTGCCCTCCATCTGGGTTTCGGCCGTTGCCCATGCCGCCATCGGCGCGTCGCTGAACCTGATCCTGGGCGTCAACACCCGCATCGGGCCGTCTTTTGGCTCCAACTATCGGGGCTTTTTCCGCACCGTGTTCCCCTTCCTGGAGCAGGTCATCAACGGGAAGTTCTAGGAGCAGTAAGGACTGACGCCGCCATGACGCCGCCCCGCCTTGTCCGCATCGCCGGCCACGCCCTGCGGGCCGTTTTCGCCTACCCGACAAGCGCCTGCTTCTCCATTTTGGCCGTGGCCCTGGCCATCTGCGTGGTCAGCCTGACCGAGGCGGCCACGCGCGGGGCCAACGCCAAGATCGAGGAGTTCGTCCAATGGTTCGGGGCCGACGCGGCCTTCGTGGCCGGCGGCGAGGTGCGGGGCAGGGCCGTGGGGCAGCGAAACGAAACCATCACCATGGCCGATTGGCGGGCCATCCGCGACGGGTTGCCCGGGGTCCACGACGTCTCGGCCTCACGCCTGGTGCGCCGCAAGACCTTCAAATACGGCAGCCGGACCCATGAGACGCCGGCCCTGGTCGGGGCCATGCCGGGATTTACCCGGGCCTGGAACTGGAGCCTGGCCCTGGGCCGCGACCTTGAACCCGATGACGAGGCCGGCCGGGCCAGGGTGTGTCTGCTGGGCGAAATCCCCAGGCGCGCCCTTTTCGCCGACGAAAACCCCCTTGGCCGGCAAGTGCGCCTGGACGGCCAGCCTTACACGGTCATCGGCGTGCTGTCCGAGCGCGGTTTCGTCAGCGGCGGCGTGTCCGTGGACGACCGGGTCGTCGTACCCCTGTCGAGCCTGACCCGGCACTATAATTTAAACCCGCTGTACTTGCGCGGCATCCGCCTCAAGTTCGCCGACGCCTCGGACATGGACGCCAATATCGCCGAACTGCGCCGGTTCCTACGCCGCCTCCACGGCCTGGGGCCGGAACAGGAAGACGACTTCACGGTGGTGACCATCCAAGAAATATTTAATTTCCTGTCCGTGCTGCGCCTGGGCATCCAGCTGTTTCTGGTCGTCACCTCGGCGGTGGTCATCGCCGCCGCCGGGTTCACGGCGGCCAATCTGGCCTATCTGAACATCAGCCTGCGCCGGGTCGAGATCGGCCTGCTCATGGCCGTGGGGGCCAGGCGGCGCGACATCGTCGCCCACATCGTGCTGGAGCTGCTCATTCTCGATTTGGCCGGGGCGATTTTGGGCTACGCCCTGGGCGAGGCGGCCTGCTGGCTGGTCAACCGGCAAGGCTTGCTCGTGGCCGTGGCCACCTGGCGCACCTTTGGCCTGGCCCTGGGCCTGGGGCTGGCCGTGACCCTGGTTTTCGGCCTGCGCCCGGCCCTGGCCGCCGCCGCCCTGCAACCGGACCAGGCGCTGCGCGGCTAAAGCCGCGTCCCTGACAAAGGGAGGGGATGCTCCGGCGGCCGGGGGTGATGCCCCCCCCCGGACCCCCTCGACGGGAAAGGGGATAACGCATGGTTTGCCTTGATGGAACCCACCGACTCGCCAAGCTTTCTGGGCGGCGGGCAGGCGGCTTTCGCCTCCCCGACAAAAAAATTTCGCCCTGACCGCCTGAAACTGACCAGCCAACTGGGACAGGACGCGACCTTGCCGCCGGCTGACGCAAATTTCGGACAAAGAATTGCTAACCACCCTGAATAATTACCTTAAGATCTCTACTTTCAGGCTCTGCAACAGGGACGACTCGCACAGCGTCCCATTTTTCAACCGCCCGCAATCGCCGAAATTTTTTATCCCGACAAGCTCGCCGGCCATATTTTCTATTGCGTAAATCCTCGTTCCAGGTATTGTCCCCCGAACCCAACAACGTGCATGATGCATTCGCCCCTCGGAACGCAGCGCAAGTTCATCCCGGACGACGAAATTAGCCCCATGCCAAATACCGGAGCCCAAGCCTAGCCATGTCGAAGAAACTTTACGTCGGCAACCTGTCCTTCTCCTCCACCGAAGACGATGTCCGCAATCATTTCGCCTCTTATGGCGAGGTGCTGAGCGTCAACCTCATCACCGACCGTGAAACCGGCCGCCTGCGCGGCTTCGGCTTTGTGGAAATGGACGACGCCGGCGCTGCCGCCGCCATCCAGAACCTGGACGGCAAGGAACTCGGCGGTCGCACCCTGAAGGTCAACGAGGCCCAGGAAAAGCCCCGCTCCGGCGGCGGCGGCGGCGGTCGCGGCGGTTACGGCGGCGGACGCTGGTAGTCCTTCGGTCCGGCGGCCGACGTCGGACACGGCGCTTTCGTAGCGCTGTCCTATAGCCTTTCCGAGGGCCGAGGTTTTGCCTCGGCCCTTTTTCATTCCCTGGCCCGTTCGCCCGTCCCTTTGGCCTCCCGTGTTGTCAGGCCCCGGCGGCCTGATCCTCCCGCTTTGCGCCGCGGACAGGCTCTGAATGCGCCCTTTTCCCCTCTCCCCCTGCCGCTTGCTCGCCCCCGCCCAGCCTTCCAACGGCAACGCACCGCCCGCAAAAACCGACATCGCACCGCTGCACCACAGCGCGGCAAGCAATGCCGGGGAAGCCAGCCCCCCATCAATAAATTCATTTACAACAATATACCCTGCAATAGTTATGGCCGACATGAACTCCTGCTTCAGCCCTCAAGGCCCTTTTATCTGCGTTGCAGCGTTTTCCCATAGAAGTCCTTGCTTCAGCCAACATGGCATGGCAAAAGAATTCTAGGTTGCAAAATCTGCACATCTGCGCCCCACCAAGGAGGATTCTATGAAACGCCTGCTCGTTGTTGCTCTGTGCCTTGCCGTTATGGGGTTTGCCGCCACGGCCATGGCCGAAGAGCGCGGCACCAAGGACGAAGCCGTGGCCATGGTGAAAAAAGCCGTGGCCGCCATCAAGGCCGACGGCAAGGACCAGACTTTTGCCGTCATCAACACCCCGGGCGGCCCCTACCACGACCGCGACCTCTATGTCGTGGTCTACGACCTTTCCGGCAAATGCCTGGCCCATGGGGCCAATCCCAAGCAGATCGGCAAGGATCTTCTGGAGCTGCGCGATCCCGACGGCAAGTTCTTCGTCAAGGAGCGCGTGGAAATGGCCAAGACCCAGCCCAGTTTCTGGCAGGACTACAAGTTTCTCAATCCCGTGACCCGTCAGATCGAACCCAAGTCCATGTACCTGGAAAAGGTCGATGACATGCTGGTGGGCTGCGGCATCTACAAGCCGGCCTAACAGGCCCTTGCCTTTCCCCATGTTCGGGAGGACGCCAATGAACGGTTTGTCCGTCGGCACGAGAATCATGACGGCGTTTCTGGTGATGGCGGCCATTGCCCTGGCTGTCGGCGCCGTGGGCTGGAGGGGGTTGTCGCGGACATCTGGCTCCATGGACGACATCGTGGCCAGGCGTTTGCCGGCCATCCCGGCGCTCATGCGCGTCGGCGCGGGCCTGCGCGAAATCATCATCGCCCAGCGCACCCTGCTCATTCCCGGCATTGACAAGGCCGTGGCCGCCGAACAGGGGCGCGTCATGGACAAGGCTCGCGAGACCATGGCCCGGGCCATGGCCGAGGCGGTCGAACTGGCCGACGCCCCGGCCGAGCGGCAGCGCCTGGACGCCTTGCGCACCGTGCTCGACGCCGCGCAGAAGGGCAACGACGCCTTGCTGGGCAAAATTCGGGAATGGGAAAAGGATAAGAGCGACATCCTGGCCATGATGGACGTGCTGGCCACGGCAACCGATCTGCGCGCCGTCCAGGCTGCGGTCCTAACGGCCCTGGACGAGGCCATCGCCGCCGCCGTGGCCGAATCCCGGCAAGTGGTGGACGCGGCCGAAAGCGTGGCCGCCGCCAGCACCCGCAACATCCTCATCGGCATGGCCGCTGGCGCGCTTCTGGCCCTGGGCTTCGGCGCGGCCCTGACCCGCATGATTACCCGCCCTCTGGCCGCCGCCGTCACCTTTGCCGACAACATCAGCCGGGGCAATCTGGACGGCCCGCCGCCCCGGCGCGGCTGCGGCGAACTAGCCACCCTCGGCCTGGCCCTGACCCGCATGGCCGGCGAGATCCGCCGCCTCTTGGGCGAGGCCCGGCAAAAGACCGACGAGGCCGACGCCGCCGCCCAAAAGGCCCGACACGCTGCCCAGGCCGTGGAAGAAGCCCGCAAGGGCTCGGTCGAGGCGACCCGGCGCGGCATCGCCCAGGCCGCTTCGGAAATCGAGCAGGTGGTGGCCGTGGTCACCTCGGCCTCGGAGCAGCTCGCCCGGCAAGTCGAGCTGACCCGCCAGGGCATGGAGAAACAGTCGCGCAGCTTGTCCGGCACCGAATCGGCCATGGACGTCATGTCCCACACCATTGCCGGCGTGGCCGAGAACGCTTCCGTGGCCGCCCGTACGGCCGAAGACGCCCGGTCCAAGGCCCTGGAAGGCGAAAACGTGGTGGGGGAAGTGGTGTCGGGCATCGACAAGGCCCAAAAGCTGGCCCTGGGGCTCAAACAGGATATGGCCGCCCTGGGCGGCCACGCTGAGGGCATCGGCCGGGTCATCGGCGTCATCAGTGAAATAGCCGACCAGACCAACCTGCTGGCCTTAAACGCCGCCATCGAGGCGGCCAGGGCCGGCGACGCCGGCCGGGGATTTGCCGTGGTGGCCGACGAAGTGCGAAAGCTGGCCGAGAAGACCATGGTGGCCACCCGCGAGGTGGATGTGGCCGTGCGCGACATCCAGGCCGGGGCGCGCACCACCATCGACGGCGTGGACCAGGCCGTGGCCGCCATCGACGCCTCCACCAACCTGGCCGCCGCCTCGGGCCGCACCCTGGCCGACATCGTAGCCCTGATCGAGCGGGCCTCCCAGCAGGTCCAGGCCATCGCCGAAGCCTCTCGCAAGGAGGCCGCCGAGGGCGAGGAGATCGACCAGGCTGTGCGCGAACTGGCCGGCATTTCCCAGGAGACCGCCGAGGCCATGGGCCAGGCCAGCCGGGCCGTGGGCGAGCTGGCCGGCCAGGCCCACGTCCTGCAACAGCTGGTGGAGAACATGCAGCGCACCGGCTAGGGGGTGCTTGCCGGCGCCATCGCAACAACAGCCTGCGCCCGCGCCAAACAACAAAGGGCCGCTCCGTTGCCGGAGCGGCCCTTTCCCATCCCGAAGGATTGGCAATTAGCGGATGAACAGCATTTCCTGGTAGCTCGGCAGCGACCACAGGTCGTCGGCCACCACGGCTTCCAGGGCGTCGGCCACGGCGCGCACTTCGTTCATGGCCGGCAGGACCGTGCAGCACATGTGCTTGGCTTCGGCCAGGGCGCCGTCGGCCGTGTGCTCCATGATCTTTTCCAGCTCGGCGGTTTTGGTCTGGAGGTCGCGCAGCTTGGCCGTGACGCACTCCAGGGTGTCCATCTTGTAGTCGTGGCCGATGGCCTTGAGGTTGGCGCAAGCGGCGGCCAGTTCGCTCTGGTAGCGCATGGCGGCCGGGAAGATGATGGTCTTGGCCATGCGCACGACCAGATTGGCTTCGGTCTGGATGGTCTTGACGTACTGCTCGAGGTAGATCTCCTCGCGGGACTTCAGTTCGGCCTCGCTGAAGATGCCGTAGGTGGTGAAGAGCTTGACCACCTCGGGGCTGGAGATGACCGGCAGGGCGTCGGGCGTGGTCTTGAGGTTGGGCAGGCCGCGCTTGGCCGCTTCGGCGTGCCATTCCTCGGAGTAGCCGTCGCCGTTGAAGACGACCGCGTCGTGTTCCTTGATGATTTCCTGGATCACGCTCTGCACGGCCGCGTTGAGCTTGGCCGGATCGCCGCCGGTGGCGGCTTCGAGCTTGGTGGCGATGTAGTCCAGGGACTCGGCCATCATGGCGTTAAGGGCCACCTGGGAACCGGCGATGGACTGGCTGGAGCCCACGGCGCGGAACTCGAAGCGGTTGCCAGTGAAGGCAAAGGGGCTGGTGCGGTTGCGGTCGCCCGGATCCATGGGCAGCGGCGGCAGGGTGTCGACGCCGACGCTCATGACGCCCTTCTGTTTGGAGCCTTCGACCTTGCCCTTTTTGATCTGCTCGAAGACGTCGGTGAGCTGCTCGCCGAGGTAGACGGACATGATGGCCGGCGGGGCCTCGTTGGCGCCCAGGCGATGGTCGTTGGACGGCGTGGCCACGGTGGCGCGCAAAAGCCCCCCGAACTTGTGGACGGCGCGGATGGCGGCGGCGCAGAAGACCAGGAACTGGGCGTTCTCATGCGGGGTGTCGCCCGGATCGTACAGGCTGCCGAGTTCGGCGTTGCCGATGGAGTAGTTGAGGTGCTTGCCCGAGCCGTTGATGCCGGCAAAGGGCTTTTCGTGCAGCAGGCAGATCATGCCGTAGCGCTTGGCCACGGTGCGAAGCACCGTCATGACCATCTGATTGTGGTCGGTGGCCAGGTTGCCGGTCTCGAAGATCGGGGCGATCTCGAACTGGCTGGGGGCTACTTCGTTGTGGCGGGTCTTGACCGGGACGCCGAGCTTGTACAGCTCGCGCTCGACTTCCATCATGAAGGACAGCACCCGGCGGGGGATGACGCCGAAGTATTGGTCCTCGAACTCCTGGCCCTTGGCCGGCTTGGCGCCGAACAAGGTCCGGCCGGCGATCAGCAGGTCGGGGCGGGAGAAGACGAAGTTGCGGTCAATGAGGAAGTACTCCTGCTCGGGGCCGGCAAAGGAACCCACGGGCAGCTTGGTCTCGACGCCGAACAGCTGGAGCACCCGTTTGGCCTGCTTGTTGAGCGCCTGGGTGGAGCGCAAAAGCGGGGTCTTCTTATCCAGGGCCTCGCCGGTCCAGGACACGAAGGCGGTGGGGATGCACAGGAAGGTGCCGTTGGGATTTTCCAGGATGTAGGCCGGGCTGGTCACGTCCCAGGCAGTGTAGCCGCGGGCTTCAAAGGTGGAGCGCAGGCCGCCGGAGGGGAAGCTCGAGGCGTCGGGCTCGCCCTGGATCAGCAGTTTGCCGGAGAACTCGGCAATGGCGCCGCCCTTGCCGTCGGGCACCAGGAAGGAGTCGTGCTTTTCAGCGGTCAGGCCGGTGAGCGGATAGAACACGTGGGTGAAGTGGGTGGCCCCGCGCTCGATGGCCCAGTCCTTCATGGTGTTGGCCACGGTGTCGGCGATGGAGGCGTCCAGCTTTTCGCCAAGCTCGATGGTCTTTTTGAGCGATTTGTAGACATGCTTGGGCAGACGCTCGCGCATGACCTTGTCGCTAAAGACGTTGCAGCCGAACACGTCGGTGGGCTTGGTCTCGCTGAAATTGAGAGGGGCATGGGCCGGCTTATAGCCGATGATCGCCGAAATCGCGTCCAGACGAGCTTTGATTCCGCTCATAGAGTCCTCTTGCATGTGTTAAGCGGGTTACACGTCAGGCCGTCCGAGCGCCTGCCCGCCGGGTTTGGCGCGATGTCGCGCCTGGGTCCGGCAATATGGCAGGGCCGTGTCGGGCGGCCCGTTGCCGAAAAGGGCGTTCCCTCATCTTATGCCCTGTCCGGACTGAAAATTTCCACCTCTCGCCACGTCTGCGGTCACTCTCCATCCACAGACGCGCGAACTAGCAATAATGTAAAACCCAAGCCCCGTCCATAGCCAAAACGCTCCAAAAGCAGCGTCCAGGACAGCCATACCGGCGATTGCGCCCGGCCGCGCAATTGAAACAATTGTGTCAATCGGCTTCAGGACGTCCCGAAACGCGGCCGGTCGCCGTCGTCGAGCAGACGCCGGATGTCCCGCAGCTCGTCATAGACCTGGCGCAGCACCGTCGCCTCGCGGTCGGGGCCGGCCAGACGGCGACGCGCCCCGTCGATGGTGAGTTTTTCTTCGTAGAGAAGGGTCTTGATGGTCGATAGCAGACAGAGATGTTCGTCGGTGTAAAGCCGCTGCCCTTTTTTGGTGCGCACCGGAACGAGCTGAGGAAATTCCGTCTCCCAAAAGCGCAGAACAAAGGGCTTAAGCCCCGTAATATCGGCGACTTCACCAATCTTGTAGGTCTTTTGGCTCATGCCCGGCCAACATGCGCCAAGCCCGCCCCCGGGTCAAGCCCGGCCAGCCTGACCTTTCCGAACTGGCAAACGACTCCCCAGGCCGATGGCGACCGGCCGTCACGTTCTTTCACCCGTCTGCCCGCAAACCAGGACGGCTGGTTCGGCCGCCAAGGTCAATTTGCGTCGCATCATGGTTTTCCTCGCTTGTGGCTTGGGGTTTGACGGCGCGCCTGCCGTCCCGGTCACGAACCCGAAAGTCGGGAAGCCGGACCGGCTCGGCGTCGAACGTCTCGTTGCCCATGATACGCGCCGCCGCGCCTCACCCCCCAGGCGCGCGCACGGTCCTGCGTCCAGCCGATGGGCAGCCCCCAATGCGCTGCGACCAGCCGCGTACGCCGCCCCATCCCACCGCCTGGCATCCAACGGCCCGCCGCAGACTTTCGCCAGATGACCGCAAAAGCAGGCGGGGGATTTCCCCGGCCTGACCGTATCATCCCCAAAGACCGCCCCGTGGCGGCCATAAAGCACCCAAACGAGGACATGCCCATGCCAATCGTTTTCCAAGCCCGCGCCCTGGCCGGCCTGCCCAAAACCCTGGCCGCCGCCGTCGCCCTGGCCGGCTGCCTGACCGTCGCCGGGCCGGCTACGGCCCAGCAGCCCGCCCCGGCCGCCGGCCAGGCGCTCAAGGAGGCCTGCAAAGGCGACTACAAAACCCTGTGTTCCGAGGTGCAGCCAGGCGGCGGACGCATTGTCGCCTGCCTCAAACAGCAGGCCGACAAGCTTTCGCCCGGCTGCAAGCAGGCCTTGACGGCGGCCCAGTCAGCCAAGCAGGCTGCCGGAGCCAAGCAGTAACACGCACCCGCCCACGCAAGGCCGCAAGCCCGGCGCGGGCGGCCTGGGGCGACCCGGACACGGCCCGCCCCAGCGCAACCTCAAGGCCCGGACAAGCACCGTGGAAAAATGCTGGCCCTTTGGCGGCTTGCTGCCGCTGCCCCGCCGCCCGGCCGCGCCGCCGGCCCGGGACTACGCCGGGGCCGACGACGACGCCCTGGCCGTCTGGGCCGGCAGCGGCGACCGCCGGGCTTTCGACGCCCTGGTCCTGCGCCACGGGGCTTTTGCCCTGCGGGTGGCCACCCGGCTGACCCGCGACGCGACCGTTGCCGAGGATCTAGCCCAGGAAGCCTTTGTGCGGGCCTGGAAGGCCATCGGCCGCTTCGATCCGCAGCGTGCCCGGCTGACCACCTGGTTGTATCGCATCGTGGCCAACCTCTGCCGCGACCACCAGCGTCGGGCGCGGCCCGAGGCCCTGCCCGACGGGTTCGATCCGGCCGATCCGGCCGCCGGCGCGGAGGAACGTCTCGTTGCCGGCCAGCAGGCCAGGGCCATGGCCGCCGCCCTGGCCGAACTGCCGGACCGGCAACGCACGGCCCTGGCCCTGGTCTACGAGGAAGGCCTGTCCGGGGCCGAAGCGGCCAAGGCCCTGGGCGTTTCGGCCAAGGCCGTGGAACGGCTGCTGGCCCGGGGCCGCCAGTTTTTGCGCACCCGGCTGGCCGACGCGGCCGGCCAAGGAGGTCCGCCATGATGCCCCTGTCGCGCTTTGCCGCCCTGGCCGACAGCTACGGCGGCGATATCGGCCGCTGGCCCGAAATCTTCCGGGACGAGGCCCGGGCCCTGGCCGCCGCCTCGGCCCAGGCCCGCGCCCGGCTGGCCGAGGCCGCCCGCCTGGACGCGGCGCTTATGGCCGGCAGCCGCCGCGCCCTCGAAACGCTTTTGCCCCCGGGGGCCGAGGACGCGGCCGTGGCCCGGCTTCGCCGGGGCGTCGCCGGGCGCATTGCCGCGACGTCCCTGGCGACGACTGCGCCCTGGGCCGGCTGGCTGGCCCGGCTGGCCGACCGGCTGCCTGGCCTGCCGCGTCTGGCCGGGCTGGCCACGGCCGGCGGCGTCGCGGTCATGGCCGGGCTGCTGGTCGGCGCGCTCACCGTGGCCCAACCCGATGGCGACGCGCTGGTGTCGCTTATGCAACCCACGCCCCTTGCCGTTTTTATCGAATAACGAGGCCGCCATGGACGTCACACCCAATCCCCCGAGCGGCTGGCGGCGCTTCGTCCTGCCCTGCTCGCTGCTCCTGAATTTGTTTTTGGTCGCGGTCATCGGCGGCCGGCTGCTCTACGGCCGGGTCGAACGCCTGGACGGGGCCAACATGCTCTCTCGCCTGACGAGCCGGGCCGAAGCCGTGCTGCCGGCAGGCGAAGCCAAGGCCTTCAAGGACGTCATCGCCCGCGACGCGCAACGCTTTGCCAAAACCCGACAACAACTCGGCGCGGCCAGGGCCGAGCTGGTACGCCAAGTGGTGGCCGACCCGTACGACAAGAAAGCCACCGGCCAGGCGCTTTTGGCCTGGAAAGCCGCCTGGGACAGCTTTGCCGCCGATTTCAGCGACACCCTGGTGGACGCCCTGGGGCAAGTCTCCCCCGAAGGCCGCCGCAAACTCATCGCCGGCCGGTTCGGCAAGCCGGCCAAGGACTAGCCGGGCGACAACGAGGAGGTGAACGCGACACCCCTCTTGCGCCACGGCCCGCGCCCTCCCGAAACAGCGACGGCGCGGGCCGTGTTGTTTGGGCGGCATGCGCCCACCCCGCCCTGGCAGCTCCCTTTGGTTGTTTGCCAAAATGGGAAGAATCTGCCATGACGCAAGGCGTCCGCCATATCCTGCCCCCTGCTTGCCGCTCCGCGAGAACCTCAATCCAGCATGAATCCATCTCTCCCACAGCCCACGCCCGTCGCCCGGGATACAACAACGGCGCTGCGCGGCATTGCCATCCTCATTGTGCTTCTCTCGCACTTTCTGACGAATTTCATCGTCAGCCACGACAGTTTCGGACATGCGGGAAACGCGGCGGTGGCGCTTTTTTTCATCGCCAGCGGCTACGGCAATGCCTGGTCACTCGAAAAGCGCCATGCCGGCGGGAATTTTTCGTTGCGCCGGTATTATGGCGACAGATTCTTCCGCCTCTATCCGCTCTACTGGCTGGCGCTGTGCGGCATCTGGGCATCGACCAAAACCGCTCCTGATCTATGGGCGTTTTCCGCCATCAAAGCGCCCTATTGGTTTGTCAGCGCCATCATCCACTGCGCCGTTGCCGCGCCGCTGCTGTACCGCTTCCTGAGACGAGCCGGACCCTGGCGGTTTTCCCTGAGCCTTTTTGGGCTGCTCGCCGCAGCCACGGCCGGGGCCACGGCGCTTCCCGAGGACATCCGGGCCATCGTTTTGTCCAACACCATCAGCTACCGGAACATCGTTCTTGGCCACATCGGCTTTTTCGGCATCGGCATGGCCCTGGCGTTTCTTCCTGTTGCCGGCTCCCAAACCCGGCCGGCAACGGCCCCGCTTCGGGCCAAGGCCTTGGGCCTGCTGGCCCTGGCCGGCCTGCTGCCCGGACTTGTGCTGCTCGGGGGGCCCAAGGGCCAGCTTGCCGCCAGCCTCGCCGGCCTGGGCCTGGCCGCGCTTTGCACGGCTTTCACGGTCGTTTTGCTCTCCGGCAAGGCGCAACTGCCCTGGACGCGGGGGCTGGCATTTTTGGGGCGCAATTCCTACGCGCTCTATCTCTTCGAACCCAATTACTTCTGGGCCATGGCGCGTCTGGGGTTCAACCCTTGGACCAGGACCGGACTTGTCTGGTGCGCCCTGGCTGCGCCGGCCTTTCTGGTGTTCTGCCAACTGGCCGAATCCTCGGCGGCCTGGTTGTCGCGACGGCCCATGTTCCGCTTCAAGCCCGGCAGCGACGCCGCGCCAAGCACACGCTAGTGTTACGCCCCTAAAAACTGCGATCGGTATTTTCAGGGCGCTTTGTACAAGAAATTGCATCGGGGTCCGGTAATCCTCCCCATCGTTGCGACAGGCTCTCCCAGAGGGCAAAACAAAACGCCCGCCCCGCAGGGTCCTGCGGAGCGGGCGCTCATTTTTTGGAGAAAGCCTCGACGTAGGGGACACCGTCCCCATCCTCCGCGGCAACGCTCACGACACGGCCGCAAGCCACGCCCCCGCGCCTTGGCGAACGCGGTCCGCCGCCGCCAGAACGAGGAAACCCGTTACGGCCGCGTCACCGGCAGCTTGGCCAGAACGGCGGCAACCAGCCCCTCGTGGACCTTGTCCACTTCCTTGTCCTTGAGGGTCTTTTCCGGGTGACGGTAGGTCAGTCGGAAGGTCAGGCGGCGCTCGTCGGTTCCCTCGGGGGTAAAGGCGTCGATCAACAGCACGTCCTCGAAGATAGCCGCCTTGGCCTCGGCGATGGCGGCCAACACGTCGCCCACGGCCACCCCGGCCGGAGCGGCCAGGGTCACGTCGCGGCGCACCGGCGGGAAGCTCGGCAGGGTCTTAAAGCCCCGCGTAACACTATCGGCCAGGGCGCGCAAAGCGTCCAGGTCGAGCTCGGCCAGCCACAGGGCATGGCGGGCGTGGTAGGCGTCGGCCACTTCCGGCGTCACCTGGCCGATGACGCCCAGGCGCTTGCCGCCCACGGTCACCACAACCTGGGGGGCCAGCCAGGGCAGGCTGTCGTCGCGTTCGTAGACGCCGGCCGGCAGCTTGAAATGGGCAATCAGCGCCTCGACGATGCCCTTGATGTCGCCGTAGCCGGCCAGCTCGTCCTTGGGCCAGGGCCAGCCGTCGGGGTGGCGCAGGCCGTGCAGCGCAATGCCGAGCCGTCCGGCCTCCCGGGCCGAGGTCTCGGACGCGGCGTCGGCGGCGAACACCCGGGCGACCTCGAAAAGGCGCAGGTTGGCGTTACCGTGGGACAGGTTGTGGCGCACCGTGGCCAGCAGTCCCGGGGCCAGCATGGGCCGCATGACGTTCTGGTCTTCGGACAAGGGGTTGGCCACGGACACGCGGCAGGCGGCGTCCAGGCACAGGATGTCGAGATCGGCATGGCCGACAAAGCTATAATTGACGGCCTCGCGCAGCCCCAGGCCCACGGCAAAGGTCCGCACCCGCGACCAGAAGCCGAACTCGGACTCGGCCGGCACGTCGTCCAGGGCCTTGGACACCCGGGGCAGACGCGGCGCGATGCGGTCCAGGCCGTACACCCGCCCCACTTCCTCGATAAGATCGGCCTCGCGCTCCAGATCCAGGCGGTGGGACGGCGGGGTCACGGCAATAACGCCCGAAGGATCGGTCTCGGACAGCTGGCAGCCAAGGCCCGTGAGCACCTTGCGGCAGAAATCCTCGGGCATGTCTTCGCCCAGCAGCATGGTGGCCCGGGCCGGACGGAAGCCGATGCCGCGCGGAGTGAACGGCTTGGGTTCGGCCATGGCCACGCCGGGCAGGGCCGTGCCGCCGGCGGTTTCGAGCATGAGCGACACGGCGCGGTTTAAGGCATAGACCGAGCCGACCTGATCCACGCCGCGCTCGAACCGGTAGGAGGCTTCGCTGGGCAGGGCCAGACGGCGGGCGGTCTTGCGGATGGTCCCGGGACGGAACACGGCGCATTCCAGCACCACGTCGGTGCTGCCGACGGCCATCTCGCTGTTAGCCCCGCCCATGACCCCGGCCAGGGCAACGGGCTTGTCGGCGTCGCAGATGAGCAGGTCGCGGGCGGTCAATTTGCGCTCCTGGCCGTCCAGGGTGACGATGGCCTCGCCCTCGGCGGCGTTTCGCACCTTGATGACGTTGCCGGCGAGTTTGGCCCGGTCAAAGGCGTGCAGCGGCTGGCCGAGCTCAAAAAGCACGTAGTTGGTGGCGTCGACGATGTTGGAAATCGGGCGCTGGCCGATGGCGGTCAGCCGCCAGCGGATGCGGTCGGGCGAAGGAGCGACCGTGACGCCGGCAATGATCTTGGCCCGATAGACCGGGCACTGGTCCGGGTCCTCGATGTCGATGGCCAGTTCCTTGGCCGCCTCGGGGCCGGATTCGGCGTAGGCGACTTCGGGCAGGGTCAGGGGCAGGTCAAAGGCCATGGCCGTTTCCCGGGCGATGCCGAGCACGGACAGGCAGTCGGCCCGGTTGGGCGTGATGGAGACGTCCAGGACGCAGGTGTCCAGGGAAAGCGCTTCGGGCAGCGGCGTGCCGACCTTGCAGGATTCCGGCAGGACCATGATGCCCGGGCTTTTTTCCTCGGCCAGGCCCAGCTCGGATTCCGAACAGATCATGCCTTCGGAGACTTGGCCGCGAATCTTGCTTTTCTTGATGGTCAGCCCGCCCGGCAGGGAAACGCCCACCGTGGCCACGGGCACGAGCTGGCCGGCGGCCACGTTGGCCGCGCCGCAGACGATGGGCAGGGGCGACTCGCCGCCGACGTCCACGGTGCACAAGGACAGGTGGTCGGAATCGGGATGGGCTTCCCGGGTAAGCACCCGGCCGACGACCACGCCCATGATGGCTTCGAAGGGGTTGAAAATGTCCTCGATTTCGAGGCCGAGCATGGTCAGGCGGTCGGCCAATTCCTGGGCCGTGCCCTGATACGGGGTCAATTCGCGAAGCCAGGACAGACTGAGCAGCATGGTAATATGCCTCCGGCGGCCGGGGGGAAGTTGTCCCCCGCTCTTGAAAAGGGGTTCCGACGGCGCCCCGCCCTCCTCCGAAATCGCTGCCTGCGGCCGTTTGGCCTGGAGAAGGCGGGACCGGCGGAACCCCGGCGAGACAGGGAAGGCCCCTGATTAAAACTGACTCAAAAAGCGGATGTCGTTTTCAAAAAACATGCGCAGATCGCCGATGCCGTACTTGAGCATGGTCACGCGCTCCACGCCCATGCCGAAGGCAAAGCCGGTGTAGCGCTCGGTGTCGTAGCCCACGGCGTCGAACACGTTGGGATCGACCATGCCGCAGCCCAGGATCTCGACGAACCCGGTGCCCTTGCACACCCGGCAGGGGCCGGCCGCAGTCGAGCCCTTGCCGCCGCACAGGACGCAGGAAATGTCCACCTCGGCGCTGGGTTCGGTGAAGGGGAAAAAGCTCGGCCGGAAGCGCACGTTGGTCTTGGGGCCGAAGATGCGGCGCACGAAAGCGGTCAGCGTGCCGCGCAGATCGGCCATGGACACGCCCTCGTCGACCAACAGCCCCTCGATCTGGTGGAACATCGGGGTATGGGTGAGGTCGGAGTCGCGGCGGTAGACCTTGCCCGGGGCGATGACCGCGACCGGCGGCTTCCGGGCCAGCATGGTGCGGATCTGCAAGGGCGAGGTGTGGGTGCGCAGCACAATGGAGTCGGATATGTAGAGGGTGTCCTGCATGTCCCGGGCGGGGTGCTCGGGGGGCATGTTGAGGGCCTCGAAGTTGTAGTAATCGGTCTCGATCTCGGGGCCGGTGACGATAGAAAAGCCAAGCTCCTCCAGCGCCTTGCAGATCTCGGCCGTGACCAGGGTCACGGGGTGGAGGCTGCCGGCGGCCGGGGCGTAGCCCGGCACGGTGGGATCGAATCCGGCCAGGGCGACGTCCATGGCGGCCCGGTTGAGGTCGGCCAGCCGGGCGTCGTAAAGGGCGGTGAGGCGCTCCTTGACGGCGTTGGCGGCCTTGCCGGCCTCGCGGCGGGCGTCGGGATCGAGCCCCGGCAGGCGGGACATGACGGCGGCGAGCTGCCCCTTGCGGCCGAGGAATTCGACCCGGGCGGCTTCGAGCTCTTCAAGCGCCAAGGCCCGGTCGAGGCGTGCGGCGCACGCCTCGACCAGGCCTTCGAGCTCGGCGACGAGCGAAAGTCCGGACACTTAGGCCACCTTGGATTTGACGAGCTCCGCCAGCTTCTGGAAGCTGTCCTTTTCGCGAACGGCCATGTCGGCCAGCACCTTGCGGTCGAGCTCAACGCCGGCGACGGTCAGCCCGTGCATGAACACGCTGTAGGACAAGCCGTTTTCGCGGGCGGCGGCGTTGATGCGCAGGATCCAGAGCTTGCGCATCTGGCGCTTGCGCTGCTTGCGGTCGCGGTAGGCGTAAACGAGCGAGCGTTCGGCGACTTCGCGTGCGGTTTCGTACAGCTTGCTGCGGGCACCGACGTAGCCCTTGGCCATCTTCAAAAATTTCTTGTGCCGCTTATGGGCGGCTTGACCGCGTTTCACGCGCATGGGGCAGCTCCTTGAATCGTATAAACGGCCCCGTTGGGGGCCGCCTGCCGCGCCCGGCCGGCGCTCGCGCGCAGGCCAGGACAAACAGCGAGAATGTTAACTTAAGCGATACGGCGGTATCGTTTAAGGCCGCTCGGTCTAGGCGTAGGGCAGCAGGCGGCTGACGGCCTTGACGTTGGCGGAATCGACCAGGGCGCCCTGACCCAGACGACGGGTGCGTTTGGCGCTTTTCTTGGTCAGGATATGACGCAGGTTCTGGCGGCGGCGGGTGAACTTGCCGGAACCGGTCTTGCCGAAGCGCTTGGCGGCGCTGCGGTTGGTCTTCATCTTGGGCATGACGGACTCCTTGGTGTCGCGCCGGCTTACGCGGGCACGGTCGGTTTCTTGACTTGCGGGGCCAGCAGCATGGTCATCATGCGTCCCTCGGTACGAGGCTCCTGCTCCACCTTGATCAATTCGCCAAGGTCGGCAACCACGCGAGTCAGGATGGTCAGGCCGCGATCTTTATGCACGATTTCGCGTCCGCGAAAGAACACCGTGACCTTGCAGCGGTCGCCGTCCTCGATGAAGCGGCGAATGTGCTTGAGCTTGGTCTGGTAGTCGTGCTCGTCGGTCTTGGGCCGGACTTTAATTTCCTTGAGCTGAACCGTGGTCGCCTTTTTCCGGGCCTCTTGCAGCTTTTTTTGCTGCTGATACTTGAAACGCCCGAAATCCATGATCCGGCAGACGGGGGGCTCGGCATTGGGCGCGACCTCGACGAGGTCCAGGCCCTTTTCCTGGGCCATGCGCAACGCCTCGCTGGTCGGGATGATACCCACCTGCGAGCCGTCGTCGGCAATCACCCGCACCTCGCGGGCGCGGATCCGGTGATTACACCGAGGATCACTACTGGGAGCAGAAGTTATAGCGCATCCCTCCACGCTTGAATGGTTCTTGGCAGTCGGCCGTGATCATGAGCGCCACTTCGTCCAGGGTCTTGACGCCAAGATTTTCCCCGGAGCGCAGGCGCACATTCAGGCCGCCGAGTTCCTTTTCCTTGTCCCCTGCCACGAGCATGTAGGGGATCTTCTCCACCTGGGCCTCGCGAACCTTGAAGCCCAGTTTCTCGTTACGATCGTCGAGTTCGACCCGGATGCCGGCCTCTTTGAGCCGGGCCTGGGCCTGTTCGGCAAATTCTTTCTGGGCGTCGGTGACGATGAGGATACGAGCCTGCACCGGCGAAAGCCAGGTCGGCAACGCCCCGGCGGTGTGCTCGATGAGCACGCCGAGGAACCGCTCCACCGCGCCCAAAATGACGCGATGCAACATCACCGGCCGCTTGCGCTCCCCGTCAGCATCCATATAGACGAGATCGAAGCGCTCCGGCAAGGTGAAGTCGCACTGGAGCGTGGCGCATTGCCAACGGCGGTCTAAAGCATCCTTGAGCTTGATGTCAATCTTCGGCCCGTAAAACGCCCCGTCGCCTTCGTTGACTTCATAGGGCAACCCGATGGATTCCATGGCGTCGACCAGGGCCTTGGTGGCGCGGTCCCAGTCCTCGTCGGAGCCGATGGACTTCTCCGGCCGGGTGGACAGTTCGGCCTCGAAATCGAAGCCGAAAAGCCCGACCACGTCCTGCACGAAGCGCACGACGCCGGTGATTTCCTCTTGCAGCTGATCCGGGCGGCACAAAATGTGGGCGTCGTCCTGGGTGAACTGGCGCACGCGCAACAGGCCATGGAGCACGCCGGACTTCTCGTGGCGATGCACCACGCCCAGCTCGAAGTAGCGCTGGGGCAGATCGCGGTAGCTGCGCACCCTGGATTTATAAATGAGCATGTGCGACAGGCAGTTCATGGGCTTGATGCCGTAGGCCTGCTCGTCGATCTCGGTGAAATACATGTTCTCGCGGTAGTTGTCGTAATGCCCCGACCGCTCCCAAAGCTCCCGACGCAGGATCAGCGGGCCGCGCACCAGATCATAGCCCCGGCGCAGATGCTCGCGGCGCTCGAAATCCTCAATGATGGTGCGGATCAGCTCACCCTTGGGGTGCCAGATGCACATGCCCGCGCCCACTTCCTCGGAGAAACTGAACAGGTCCAGCTGCGCGCCGAGTTTGCGGTGGTCGCGTTTTTTGGCCTCTTCGAGGTGGCGCAGATAGGTCTTGAGGTCGGCTTCGGAGGCAAAGGCCGTGCCGTAGATGCGCTGGAGCATGGGCCGCTTTTCGTCGCCGCGCCAGTAGGCTCCGGCCACGGACAAAAGCTTCACGGCCCGCACTAGACCGGTGGTCGGCACATGGGGACCGCGGCACAGGTCAGTGAACGTGCCGTGCCGATACAGGGACACGGTGTCGCCGACGATGTTCTCGTCCATGATCTCGAGCTTGTAGCTCTCGCCCTGGGCGGCGAAAAGCGCCTTAGCGTCGGCCTTGGGCACATAGGTGCAGGCAAACGGCTGATTGGCGGCAATGCTTTTTTGCATCTCCGCCTCAATGGCCTCCAGATCGTCCGGAGTAAACGGACGCTCGTAGGCGAAATCGTAGTAGAAGCCGTTTTCGATGGCCGGGCCGATGGTGACCTGGACGGACGGAAAAAGCGTCTTGACGGCCTCGGCCATGATGTGAGCGGCCGAGTGGCGGATGATGGACAACCCCATGGGCGAGTCGGCGGCGACAAGGGCCAGCTCATGGGCGTCTTCAGGCAGCGGAAAAGCGAGATCGCGAGGCTGCCCGTCCACCAAGCAAGCCACGGCGTTTTTCAGGCGCTTGCCGGAAACGGCACGGGAAAGGACTTGGCCGCAAGCTTCGCCGGCCGCCGCCTCCAGGGATTGATCCTCGATTGTGACCTGCACGTCGCCTTCTCCGGGGGCGGTAGCCCCGTCATCATCTAAAAAAAAGGGAGGCCAAAGCCTCCCTGGAGTTTCGTGGTAGGAACGGGGAGATTTGAACTCCCGACCCCTTGCGTGTCAAGCAAGTGCTCTCCCCCTGAGCTACGCTCCTATTTTCATAAGCAGGGAAGGGGATAACTATTCCGAAATCTTCCCCTTGTCAACCCCGAATTTTCCGTTTCCCAGATTTTTTCGGGGACCAACCCGTTGGCGCTTGTTGGCACCGTGTTGGCGAGGTGGGTAAGTACGGTTTCTGGCCGGGGAGGTCAAGGGGAAAGTTTGGGAAAAGTCCTGTTTGCACTTATGTTAAATTTAACTTATATCAAAACTGACTAATGATTTCGGATTTTTCAAAGCACTACCCTACTTGCCCTTGGACTAAGAAAGGTGTTAACGTCTTCCCATCGGTTGACACACTCTCGCAAATGCAACAATCATAACTTTACCCATATACTATTTTTAACAGTGGAAGATCTTGCAACTTCAAGCAACCCCACAAGACAAAGGAAAAGTCATGAAATTCAGCGACATGCGCATCTGGACAAAGCTCTTGAAGCGCCGGTTCTGGTTGGTTTAGCGGCAGATTATCTCAATGCAACAGCTTTCCTAGCAGATTGTAGATGGACCGTCCACAACCGGAACCCGATCAGGCCACCCTCAAGAATTGATTGGTCCGAAAAAACCCGGCAGGTCAAAGCTGAAAATTTTCATATACAAAACCGGATTGCTGTCACATGTGAGATGGAGTCCAGGTGGACGACCCTAAAATACGAACTCACATCAGCGAGTGAAATTCATGAGATTAAATATCTTTGCCCGAATTCTTATTGTGATGATAGCCGTTGCAATTGTTACGAGTACTGCTATTTTTTTTGTATCAAACTATTATTCTTTTAAAAATTTCAACATTGAAGCAAATGCAGAAGTAGAGCGGGGGAAAAATATCGTAGAAAGCAAAATAGAATCAGATAAAAAATCCTTATATCACAAAGTAGAGATTGCAGCAACTGACACACGTCTTGTAGAATCATTGGCCAGTAAAGACGCCGTGGCGAGCAAAGAAATACTTACTCGCTATATGAAAACAATGGGTTTAGACAACGCTGTGATCTGCAATGCGAGTGGGGTTGTTATTGCCCGTGGTCACGATGACAAGACCGGTGACAACATAAGTAAACGCGTAGAAATAGACGACGCTCTGAATGGTCGCCAAAGCTACGGAATTGTACGTGGATCGCTTGTAAAATTTGCAAATCGAGCAACGTACCCTCTCAAGCAAAATGGAATAATTATTGGGGCGATATCCATGGGCAACGCCCTTGCCAGTGACAAGTATGTAGACCTCATCAAAGAAATTACAGGTCTCGAGGTTACCGTTTTTGACGGTGACACTCGAGTGGCAACCACAGTTGTCAATGAGGGCAAACGTGCCATTGGCACAAAGATTGAAAATCCTGCTATTCTGAAAGCAGTCCTAGAAAATGGGGAAGTTTTTGTTTCACAGAACACTATAATGGGAACGAAATATACGACCGCATATTGGCCACTCAGAGGTGTCAACGGGAAAATAGATGGGATGCTGTTCGTTGGCAAGAATCGAGTAAACTTCGACAGTCTCCAGAGCAGTATACAAAAGTCAATCTTGTTCACTGCTATAGTTGTGTTGCTGCTTGTGATTGTATTATCAATACTTTTTGCAAAGTCTCTTGCCGATCCACTTCGACAGACAGCAGAGTTTACCAAAAAAGTGTCGGAAGGAAAATTTGATGAACAATTGCAAGTGTTTCGTAAAGATGAATTAGGTGTTCTCGCGGACGGAATGCGTTCAATGGTATACAACTTGCGCAAAGAGTTAGCATTTTCTACAGGTGTCATGCGCGGCGTCGCTGCACCATTTTCTGTTTTTTCTCCTCACGACACAACCATTTATACAAATCAGGCAATGCTTGATTTAATTGATATCCCAGGTAATCCAAATGATTATTTAGGGACTCAATCTGGAGAATTTATATTTGGCGTCAAGGGGAAAGATACTTTGTCGTCTCGTAGTCTTCGTGAAAAACAAATTCTATTTGAAGACTCAACGATACAGTCGCGAGCAGGTAAAACCAAGCATGTGACTATCTCCTCTGCCCCGTTTTTCGATGCGAATGGAGAACTCCTTGGCACGGTGTCAGTTTGGCTTGACAAGACAGAATTTGTAGAAGCCAAAGAACAGGCTGACAAAGCTAAAGCAGAGGGCATACTTCAAGCAGCACGACAACTTGAAGCTGTCGTGGAGATTGTCACTTCTGCTTCTGAACAACTTTCTGCTCAAATTGAACAATCGAGTCACGGGTCAGAAGAACAAGCTCGAAGCATAGCTGAAACTGCAACTGCAATGGAAGAAATGAACGCAACGGTTCTCGAGGTTGCTAAAAATGCTTCTAATGCTGCTGGCACCGCTGATGAGGCAAAAATTAAAGCTGAAGAAGGCGCTAAGATGGTCGGGCAGGTAATCCATGGGATTGAACAGGTTCAACTCCAATCCCAAGCGATGAAAACGGATATGGGCAACCTTGGGAAACAAGCTGAAGGAATCGGTCAGATTTTAAACGTCATCTCCGATATCGCTGACCAGACCAACCTTCTGGCCCTGAATGCCGCCATTGAAGCTGCTCGTGCTGGTGACGCCGGACGAGGATTTGCGGTTGTTGCTGACGAGGTCCGGAAACTTGCTGAGAAGACCATGACCGCCACCAAGGAAGTCGGCAACGCGATCCGGGACATCCAAGCTGGAACAAAGACGAACATTGAAAACGTTGAGCGCACCGGGAAAAACATTGAAGAGGTTACAAACCTCGCCACTAATTCTGGCGAAGCTTTAAAACAAATTGTCACTTTGGCTGAAAAAACTACAGATCAAGTCCGTTCTATTGCTACAGCTTCTGAACAGCAATCGGCTACTAGCGAAGAAATTAATCGTAGCATTGAATCTGTGAATCGGATTTCATCTGAAACGGCTGATGGCATGAGACAATCTGCGCAGGCAGTAGCTGAGTTAGCTGACCAAGCTCAAGTCCTTAAGCGACTCATTGACGAGATGAAATCGGACGGAGGATCTGGCACTAAAGAACTTCCTGCCGGCAAGAAAACCCTTGCATTAGGGAGAGGGTAATTGTAAATATTCCTCAATCATGCCAAGCTACGGTCCAATCCGTTAGTGCACATCGTCAGCAGAAGCGTCTTCTAAGATTAACTGGGGTGAGTTCATATTACATGAAATTTATGTGAGCTCACCCCCCAACCCTCAGAAAAAATATGCCCTACAAAGATCTTAGATTTATATCAAACGGCATTCTCGGCGAAACATATCCGTCCTCTTTTGAACGAAAGGTTCTACTCGTCATGTATTATTCTGAATTGTTAGCAATCAACTTTGAAGAGATCGAAAGTTTCCTGAATATGTATAGCAGGGAAAAGCTGCTCAAGATTTTTTATTTAGACATAAACTTTGTTGAACATATTTACACTGAGTTTGTAAACTCAGGGATAGACACCATATTGCCTAAAATTTTCGATAGGCTCATAAAGATCCAAGAACTACTCCACCAGAGAGAAATGCTTAAATCTTGTAAAACTTTGGGACTCGCCCAATAATTGCTTTTCAGTCCAGTCAAAAACGAGAAAAATTTCGTATTTGGGAAATATCTTGTATTACGGCTGTTTAACATTGCTAAGCCGCCCTACCCCATCCCAGGACCAGAAACAGGCCAGTTTCAGTCTCGTTGGTCATTACCAGAGGCTGAAAATTCACAGGATCCTGCGATCCGACACCAGCGTTTTTGGTTCGAAATGACATACAGCCCCAAATAGCCGAACTTTCAACCCATCAGCAGAAAATCAAAAATTCCAGTAAACTGGACTTTCCAACTACCTATATTTTCCTATTTTTTTTCTCAGCAAACAGCTGAAGCAATCTCCGGGGGATATTGGGACCTGGTCTTTCCCCCCGGACACCCCTCCCCTGCTCTCTACCAGCCCGTTCCTGGGCCTTTTCCCCGGCACCCGCCCCTTTCTATCCCCCCGGGCCCAAATCCCAGGAAATCGCGTCCTACACCCAACGTCCGATTTCCATAGGGCTTTGTCCAGCTTAAACTATCCTGCCCCGTGACCACCCAACTGGTCCAGGCTATCCTTCTACTTAAAAAGCAAAGGAGGCCATATGGGCCAGAAAGATCATGATCTTCTTCAAATCAAGGACGAAATAGTCAATGCATTTCGTCCGATTGAACAGCTCTTCAAAATAATGGATACAAGTTCTGTTGAAATATACGGTCATCTAACGCGCTCATACGCCGATGTTGGGATCACACTGTGCAAAAACTTCCGTCAACGTCTTGATGCCATTTTAGACATACAAAGCGGAGGTAGCTCAGATGAGTAACGATAAAGCTTTTGGCAACGTCATCTACAGCTACACCAGGGCACAGGCCATCGCCGACGGCGTCCTCATCGACGTCACCGACACTGCCAAAGCCCACGGGTTCAAAGTCCCTACGGTAATTACCGATAATCTCTACCACCGATACGTTGAAGTTCCTACCGGATTGGACGGGGGTTTCGGTCAATCCAGGGCTGGACGGCTCCATGATCTGCTGACACTGGCCCTGTTCGCCGCCCGGTCCAGCAAAGGGGCAGATCGGGTGTACTTCAAAGTGGATTTCCTGATGGAGCCAGGACGAACTGAAACCGTCCAAGTTATCGCCCATATTGGCCCCGGTGACGATGGTGTCATTCCAGTCCTAACGATCATGCTACCCGAGGATGACTGAGGCCCTTATCGAAAGATGACCTGGGCCATGCTGAAAAAGGTACGCAGCCGATCTTCATCCGCTGATTCAATCTGCCGCATCAGGATCGCTCGTAGCTCCTCCGGTGCCAACCGGAACTCCTCCAGACTGAACAGTTCCGCCATGGGGATGTCCAGGGCTTGGGACAGCTGCTCGATGCTGGTCAGGGACGGATTGCGCCGGCCACGTTCGATCTCTCCGATGTACTGGAGGGACAGACCGGACAAGTCGGCCAGCTTTTCCTGGGTAATGTCTCTGGCGCGACGGATCGCTTTGATTTTCTTCCCGAAAAGATCTTGTACGGTGTCCATGCCACTCCTCCGCAGCGTAGAGGATATGGCAATGATTCCGGTTGCATAACAAATGATCGGCTGGTTTAATTGCCTACGTGGCTATTGCCTTCACTCAGCAATTATGACATAATTAGTGTGAAATCAGCTGATTGTGGAGGTTTTTATGCCCAAGCCCTACAGCCAGATGGACCTCATTTCTTTCCAGAAACAGTTCTCCACGGAAGAGGCTTGCCGGGAGCGACTCTTCACCTTGCGTTGGCCGGAAGGCTTTCGATGCCCAAAGTGTGGCTGTCAAGAGTCGTATCGCATAGAAAATCGCACGCTGTTTCAATGTGTTGAGTGTAGGCATCAAACGTCGCTCACTGCTGGAACAATTATGCACCGGACCAGGACACCGCTGGTCAAATGGTTCTGGGCAATTTTCCTCGTCAGCACTGATAAACGCGGCCTCTCGGCTCTGGCCCTGTCGCGAAAGATCGATATCGGCCTCAAGTGTGCATGGACCATGCTGCATAAGATTCGCAAAGCGATGGAAACCCGCGACGCCGGTTACCAATTGGCTGGACTCATCCAGGTCGATGATGCCTTTTTCAAAGGCGGAGTTAGCAAAGGTGGCGACAAGCGCGGGCGAGGTACTGACAAGGTTCCCGTAATCGTCATGGCCGCCGTGAAAGACGAAGCCATCACCTTCGCAAAAATGGAAGTTGTCGAAGACGTCGAAAGCGACTCAATCAAGTCTGTCCTGGGGGTGCATGTTGCTCCTGGTCAAACGGTTCGCTCCGATGGGTTTCCAGCCTACAACGTCGTCAAGGACATCGGACTGACCCATGACAAGCAGATCGTCTACCCCAAGCACGGCGCTCCTCGGTATGACGTTTTGAAGTGGGTCAACATTCTAGTATCCAACGCAAAAGCTTTCATACTGGGCACATATCACGGGGTTCAGAAGAAACATCTTCAACGTTATCTTGACGAATTCTGCTATCGTTTCAATCGTCGTTTCTGGCCAGGCCAAGCTTTTGATCGCCTGCTGCTGGCCTGCTCACGGTCAGGCCCCATAACCTATGCTGAGTTGAGGGGATAGCCACGTAATAGTTCCAGTAAACTGGATTTTTTCACAACCTACATTTTCGTAGCTTTTGTCTCAGCAATCAGCTGTCTGTCTATGGAAATCTGAGAACTGGTGGGTTCCTCCTCGGGCGCTCGTACTATCCAGGTGGGACGAAGGTATGCCAAACTCAACCTGTGTCAAATTAGACCAATTATTTCGTATTGTTCATAGCTCGACTCTACTTGCCCTTGGACTGAAAAAGGTGTTAACGTCTTCTCAGACTAAGAGTATTTCGCTTAGCCAAAACATCACCAATTTAGGAGGATATAGTACCATGAAAATTTCCAGCAAGCTAATACTGCTGACAACGATTCCACTTATCGCATTTCTGGCGATCAGTATTCTTTATGCCAAAATTAGCATCGACGAATCCGATACAGTAGATAAAATGTCTGGAAATACGCAACTTTTTATCGCGATATCAGACCTAGTCCATGAATTACAGAAAGAACGCGGTCGGACTTCCATATATCTCTCCGGCGGTTCTCAAGACGATATGAACTCACAGAGGAAATTATCCGACAATCAAATCAAACCCGTAATTGATGCGCTTAAAACGGCAAACCTTACCCCACAAGTCAAAGAAGCCACTTCTCAAGCAGTCTCAAACATTGAAAAAGTACGAACTCAGGCGAATCAAAATTCACCAGTGAGAGAAGTTGTCGATGCATATGGAAAAATCATTGCAGATTTGATGACCAGCGAAACTGCTATCGCCAACTCCAAAACAACTCGAGGATTCGGAAAATCTCTGACGACCATCATTATACTAGAGACTGCAAAAGAAAATGCGGGAAAACTCCGTGCTACTGTTTCCGGTATCTTAACAGCTGACAAGCCTATCAACGAAGAGATGTTTACTCGTCTCATTACATTCAAATCCAACATTGATGCAA
This sequence comes from Solidesulfovibrio carbinolicus, assembly GCF_004135975.1. NCBI lineage: Bacteria > Pseudomonadati > Thermodesulfobacteriota > Desulfovibrionia > Desulfovibrionales > Desulfovibrionaceae > Solidesulfovibrio > Solidesulfovibrio carbinolicus. The sequence continues at coordinate 3,576,901 of NZ_CP026538.1, forward strand.
ACCTTGAATCAAAAGCTCTTGTACTTGGAGCCCAAGCACACTCCATCCTTGATGAAAACAAAAAATCGCAAGCGTGGCTGGACACAAATAAATGGTTCAACACAGTACTTGTAAAATCAAAAGAAGGCAATTTCGGGATAAATGGGAAAGATTTTTTCTCTACGATAACTCAGGTGATCGACTCTTTGAACTCTGTTAGAACAAAAGAAATGATAACAATTACAAACAATTTAACTACGATTCAAAACGAAATATCTTCATCACTAACAAAAGTTTATGTCGTCATCGGAACCACACTCATTTTATCACTTTTAATTGCATTTTTTGTAGCCAAATCGATCACAAACCCCATCAAACATCTTATTCAGTACGCACAAAAAGTTTCTGGGGGAAATTTAGAAGCTGAAATCTCCGAAAAGTTCTCGCACGAACTTGGGAGCCTGAAATCTTCATTAAACACCATGATTTCAAATTTAAAAACTAAAATTTCCGAGGCAGAAACAAACAGTAGAAAAGCTGAAGAAGAATCTTTACACGCGAAAATCGCCACGAGAGAAGCTGAGGAAGCTAAAATATATGCTGAACAAGCAAAAGCTGAAGGGATGAACGCAGCTGCGAATTCTATTGAAAATGTTGTTGAAATTGTCAGTTCAGCATCTGAAGAATTATCAGCGCAGATTGAGCAATCGACTCAAGGGGCTGAAATTCAGTCACAACGAGTAGCAGAAACTGCCACTGCCATGGAGCAAATGAACGCTACCGTCATGGAGGTGGCAAAGAATGCTTCCCAAGCAGCAGAAACCGCAGACCAAGCTAAACATCAAGCGCAAGAGGGCGAAAAAGTAGTTACTGAAGTTGTTACAGGCATAGCCGAAGTCCAAAGCACTGCACTTGAACTCAAAAACGATATGACATTGCTCGGTAAACGTGCAGAAGAAATTGGCCAAATACTCAATGTTATATCCGACATAGCTGATCAAACTAATTTGCTAGCCCTTAATGCAGCAATAGAAGCTGCTCGAGCTGGTGACGCCGGGCGTGGATTTGCAGTTGTTGCAGATGAAGTAAGAAAACTGGCTGAAAAAACGATGTCGGCAACCAAAGAGGTTGGTGATTCCATTCGCGGAATCCAAAACGAAGCCAGAAAAAATATTGAAAACGTTGATTTAGCTGTTTCTAGAATCGGTACAGTTACAAGCTTGGCGACGAAGTCGGGAAATTCTTTAGAGGAGATCGTTAAGTTTGTTGATTTAACTACGGATCAAGTGCGGGCTATCGCAACAGCTTCCGAAGAACAATCCGCAACCAGCGAAGAGATCAACAGAAGCATTGAAGACGTCAACAGGGTTTCCATGGAAACCTCCGACGCAATGCGACAATCTGCTCAAGCAGTTGGTGAATTAGCCAATCAGGCACAGGTTCTCAAGAGACTCATTGACGAGATGAAATCGGAAGGCTCCGACACCCGTGCCCTCTCGGGATCTAGCCCTAAAAAACTCGCGTAATCTACCCACACAAATTTAAGCAGGGGGATAGGTCATGGATCAGCCAGAAGGCTTATCCCCCGAAAACAAAATATGCCATTCAAAGACCTTAGAATCATCTCCAATCACATTCTCCATTCTTGGATGCAGGGATTGAGCCGACCTCCCGGTAAAGTCACTCCACCACATTGAGCAATATTGTTTTCAAATTTTCAGGAATAATCTGTGAACAAAAATCAAACAATTCTTATCGTCGAAGATGACGTCATCAACAGAGTTGCACTTTGCCGTTTTCTCAGCAAACAGGGGCATGTAGTTCATCCAGCAAAGGACGGCGACGAAGCCCTGGAAATATATGCAAAAAATAAATTCGACCTGATAATAATGGACCTTGTTATGCCAGGGATAGATGGCGCTGAAACAGCAAGGAAAATGCGGTTTATATCCAACAGCACGGATGGTGACTACCCACCGATCATTTTAATTACTGCTGTTGACCACCGCGCACAAAATCTAGAAAAAATATTCAGAGCAGGCGTCGACAGAATAGTACAAAAACCAATCGAACATGCTCAACTACTTGAATGCATGTACGAACTTTTGATGCCCCAAAATCACAACTAAGAGAGAAGCCCCTTCCCACTGGCAAGAACAGGAAGGGGCTTACAATGAAATTTTCTAGTTTACTACTTCTTTTCCAAAACGATCCGCCCTTCTTCCAGGCTCGAAACCTTAAACTCATCACCGATTTCGAAACCATAGTTCCCCATAAGGGTCGGAGACAACCGCAGTCCATTCTTTGAAAACTTCACATTCCCCGACACGGTTCTCTCTTCCATCCCTTCGATTCGATAGAACTTTTGATCCATTTGCATGAGTTTTAGGAGATGAGATTTCAAGGTAACCTTGTTGATTCCAAAAGCATCCATGATCTGCTGAGCGGTCTTCACTTCGGTGATCATAGTACGAAGTTTCATCGCGTCGAATTTCGATTCTTTTCCAGGCATGGGTACTACTCCTTAAAAAGTGGTTAATTTGATTTCCAGAAAGTAGCTTAAAACATTAAGATGTCAATACATCCAGCGGTTAACGGCAAAAGATGCTTTACTGGTAAATTGTCAAATTTCGTCCAGTCAAAAACGAAGGAAATTTCGTATTTGGCAAAAGTACGCGATTACAGGTTATTAACATTACTGAGCCGCCCTACCCAACACTAGGACTAGCGACGTGTCAGTTTCAAAGGTTTTGGTCGTTACCAGGGGCTGTAAATGGCAGAATTATGCCATCTGAAACCAACGTTTCTGGTTCGAAATGACATACAGCCCCAAATAGCCGAACTTTCAACCCATCAGCAGAAAATCAAAAATTCCAGCAAACTGGACTTTCCAACTACCTATATTTTCCTATTTTTTTCCTCAGCAAACAGCTGAAGCCCTCTCCGGGGGATATTGGGACCTGGTCTTTCCCCCCGTACACCCCTCCCCTGCTTTCTACCGGCCCGTTCCTTGGCCTTTTCCAATGGCCGGGGCCTTGGGGTTCCCCCTGGGCCAAAATCCCAGGAAATCGCATCCTACACCCAATGTCCGATTTCCATAGGGCTCTGTCCAGCTAAACTTCCCAGACTCCCGTGACCACCCCACTCGTCCAGGGTATCCTTCTGCTTAAAAAGCAAAGGAGGCCATATGGACCAAAAAGATCATGATCTTCTTCAAACAAAGGACGAAATATTCAATGCTTTTCGTCCGATCGAACAGCTCTTCAAAATAATGGACACGAGTTCTGTTGAAATCTATGGAGAACTAACGCGCTCATACGCTGAAGTTGGGATCACACTGTGTCAAATCTTCCGTCAAAAGCTTGATACTATTTTAACTGCCAAATCTGGAGACACCCAAAATGACCACCGATAAAGCTTTTGAAAACCTCATCTACACCTACACCAGGGCACAGGCTATCGAGGACGGAGTTCTGATTGACATCACTGCTGATGCCCAAGTCCACGGGTTCAAAGTCCACACCGTCGTCACCGACAACCTTTATCACCGGTATATCGAAGTTCCTAGCGGATTGGACAGGAGTTTCGGTCAGTCCAGTGCTGGTCGGCTCCATGATCTGCTAACCCTGGCTATGTTCGCTGCCCGCGCCAGCAAAGGGACAGATCGGGTGTATTTCAAAATCTCGTTTCTGATGGAGCCAGGACGAACTGAAACCGTCCAAGTTATCGCCCATATTGGCCCCGGTGACGATGGTGTCATTCCAGTCCTAACGATCATGCTACCCGAGGATGACTGAGGCCCTTATCGAAAGATGACCTGGGCCATGCTGAAAAAGGTACGCAGCCGATCTTCATCCGCTGATTCAATCTGCCGCATCAGGATCGCTCGTAGCTCCTCCGGTGCCAACCGGAACTCCTCCAGACTGAACAGTTCCGCCATGGGGATGTCCAGGGCTTGGGACAGCTGCTCGATGCTGGTCAGGGACGGATTGCGCCGGCCACGTTCGATCTCTCCGATGTACTGGAGGGACAGACCGGACAAGTCGGCCAGCTTTTCCTGGGTAATGTCTCTGGCGCGACGGATCGCTTTGATTTTCTTCCCGAAAAGATCTTGTACGGTGTCCATGCCACTCCTCCGCAGCGTAGAGGATATGGCAATGATTCCGGTTGCATAACAAATGATCGGCTGGTTTAATTGCCTATTATAGCAACTAAAGTTATTAATTGCTCTAGCCGAAAACAACCTTAACCAGGGAAAGCACGGGGTTTACCATGAAAACCAGGTTGATCGGTGTCGCCGTTGTCGCGCTCGCCCTCCTCTCCCCCGCTCCGGGACTGACTGACGACAACATCAAATACAGCCAGTGCCTGAATACCTTCAAGGAAAAGGACGGGATTCAGACCGGAACCATCGTCAAATTGGCGACTGGGGAAGTTTTTGAAACTCTAGGAAGTGCTTTCAGCTACGACAAAGACCTAAATAGCCCTATGTGTACGATCATCAAAGACAAGCGCTTCTACTATCTACTCATCAGCGGCATTGGAAAAAAGATCATGGTTCGGAGGCTTAACTAAGATGAAAAGAGTTTTTATACTTGCCAGCTTACTTCTCGCAACTCAATCGTCTAGCTTTGCACAAAAAAGTACGGAACCATTGGATTTCCGGGGCATTGAATGGGATACGCACTATTCTGCTGTCCGAGGAATGCAAAAAACTGGCTCGAAAAATGAAAAAATCGAAGTATTTAAAAAACAAAATGAAGACATGACCCTAGGACCGTGCGAACTCAAAGATTTGCATTACGAAGGTTACAGCGGCAGAATCTACAAAGTCCTTATGCGTCTTTCTGAATGTCCGACAACTAAAGTTTTCAATATGTTTAAGCAAAAATACGGCGAGTGCACCAAGGTTGAGGATTCGCTAGACAACTTCATCTGCACCTGGGATTGGAAACGAGTCAAACTCGAGTATGCCATCGACATGGAAAATTCTTATACTGAAATCACCTACACCTACAAGATCACCGAAAATGAATACAAAAGATACTTAAAAGAAAAAGAAGCCGGCAAAAAATATCCTTATTGATTTTAACTAGGAATCGCTACTTCCATTTCGTCTTATCGAAGACGCCACGCTTGGAAAGTTCTCGCTCTTTATATTGGTCAAAACTGAAGAATCCAGGAACGGAGCGTTTCTTATGCCCTTTCTTTTTGCCAAGAAACAGCCCGAGCATTACGACGATTATGCCCATAACCAGGGCTGATCCTATGAACCACTCCATGCCGTAGAGTTACCAGAACGGGGCTTCGTCTGCTATGTGAAAAATACTGTTTAAAATCAATAGACTACGATGGACCAGGATTAGACGTCAAAGCACTGAGGTTCGGAATGTCCAGTAAACTGGAATTATTGAATAGGACTATCCTGCTGAAATTTAGTGATAAAAATTTTCAGTAGGCTTAAATGAACGGGACGGCATCCTTGGTTCTTCGATTTTAAACGCACAAATTCCATACGATTTTTCGATGAAATAGCTGCGTGACATTTCAAACCCATGCTTCCTCAAAAACGAATTTTCCTTCGTTTTTCAAAAGCCCCATAGGTACTACCCGCCGCTAATCAACTGAATCGCCATCTTCGGGATGGAATTGGCTTGTGCCAACATCGCCGTAGCTGCTTGACTTAGTATCTGTTCTTTCACGAAGTTTGTCATTTCATTAGCGACATCCACATCAGATATCTGCGATTCGGCAGCTTGCAAGTTTTCTGCTTGAATTTGCAGATTAGAAATTGTATTTTCGAGCCTATTCTGTGTGGCTCCCAAGCTTGCTCTTATAGTATCTTTTCGAACCATGGCGCTTTTTAAAATGTCGAGCGAAGCCTGTGCATTATCTTGTGTCGTTATATTTTGACCAAGAACGCCGAGCCCCTGCAACGTTGAAGATTGTATAAAAACATTGTATGAAGACTCATTCGGATTGTTATTTAATCCAAATTGTATACCGATATTTTTACCCAAGCTGCTTTGTGGAGTTGTCATTAAATCGAGTATCTCTTGCTGACTAAGGGCAGTTCCAAATACTTTAAAATCACTTAAATATCCATCCAGACTTTCTCCTATCCTTGTATATCCTTCATTTTCAATAGGAGTCATCACATCCCCAACATATCCACCTTGAACTTTCAAGTTACCATCGACATATAACTTCATCGAATTTCCCGGACCATCGACTGACGCGGTGATCAAATGCCAGCCATTAGGCATTATAGCGTTAGACGCTGTTGTAATTATTTGACTGTCGTCTCTTAACCCAAATACAATTGAATTATCACCATTAATTCCTAGCTTAAAATCGCGCGGAGTAAGACTATCCTGCAAAAATTAAGTTCGAAGATATGAGCCAGCGTTTGAAGCAGTGCTATCAAGATTGACCCATGCCGAATATGTGGCTGAAGTTGTATGAATACCATAATAAACCAAGTCGTAAGAAGCAGACAAATATTTGAAATACGCTCCTGCCTTTCCGTTTTTCACTCCAAAAGTAACATTATTGCTGTCTAGATAGTGATTGTTTTGAGTCGCGTCCTGGAATGAATAGTTAAATGGCCAATATGCAATGAGATTACTATCGAGACCTGAACCATTCTCATCGAACCTAATTTCTTGACCATTCAACAGATGTATGCCATTGAAATCAGTAGCATTGGAAATTCTCTGAATTTCACTAGCCATAGCTTGGAATTCGGAATCTATTATAATCCTCTGGTCCGATGTATATGTTCCCGTTGCAGCCTGTTCTGCCAGCTCTTTCATACGAATAAGTTTTTCATCAACAACTTCTAAGGCACCATCAGCTGTCTGAATCATCGAAATCGCGTCATTAGCATTCCTGATCCCCTGATTTAGGGTAGCCACGTCTGACCGCATGAGCTCCCGAACGGCAAGACCAGCTGCATCATCCGCTGCCGTACCGATCCTTAGACCAGATGACAGCCGCCGTGTCGAAACGCTGAGTTCCTGATAGTGATCACCCAGGTTTCTGGATACGTTCATCGCCATCAGGTTATGATTTATTCCAAAGTTCATTGGTTCTACTCAACTACTTGAAAAAACTTAGTTTACCAGGAACATCTCGAGTCGCCAAAACCAACGGAGACCAACGCCACAAAAGGAAATCTTTACCTACGTAAAGTTATAAATTCAAAATCTATACCCTGATTGCTTTTGCAAAGGACTACCTCCCCGTAAAGGAAATACGGTGAGGTAACTCCATGGAAAATTTGGAAAAAGCTCTTGGCGATCGAATAAAGACTTTAAGAAAACTGCGCGGTTGGACCCAGGAAAATTTGGCCGAGCAGGCCAAAGTTTCCGTCCAGCATGTGGGCGAGATCGAACGGGGTGATGGAAACCCCACTCTTCAGAGTCTGGAGCGACTCTCCAAAGGATTGGGCGTGACCGTTTCGCAGCTGCTGGCCGTGGAGGAACCGGAGCAGGAAAGGGAGCTGCTCCAGGAGCAAGTCATTGACGTGGTGAAGGAAATGCCCACAACAGAACTGAAGCTGTTGCAGAGCGTGATTAACCTAACGAAAAGATTATCTTTACGAGTCAAATAGTCTTGATGGGCAACGCACGAGTTTCATACGATTTTCAGATGAAATAGCTGCGCGCCATTTCCAACCAAAGTGGTGAAAAGTTTTTCCAATTTGGCTAGAAATTGCCCGCTGGTGGGAAACTAAAAAGTCTCACCCCGCGTTTTGGAGCACTCACTGTCGAGAACAAGGCTATAAGTGGGAAATCAGTTAACTGAGTTTTCCCCTAGGGAGCTACTGGCGAAGGACGACATTTTTCAGCGCAGAAAAGGCATTGCTAACTGTACAAGTGAGCTAAACGTATGAACAAAGACATTGACAAACTTCCCGCCGATGACACTGACCGCCTTAAGAGAATCGCATTTTGGTACTGGGAATATATGAGACGGAACACGTCATACCTTCGATTTTGGGAGGTTTTTGAACGTTATCATGATTTTTTCAAATCAATAGACATCTTTGATTCGATGCAAACGAAAGAATACTTGGACGAAATGTTTGAGTATTTATCGACGCATCACACACGTGCAGAAATTCGCTATACACCCTTTCGAAGAAGAGTCGAAGCGAACCACGGCGAACGAGCAGGAAAACTATTTTTCAAGTATGGATTTTTAAGCTGTGGTTTTGAAAAGAAATTTCGCAGACTTCTCAAAGACCCCACTGAAGGCCTAGACAGCCATGAGGCCCTTGACAAACTCCTTGAAGGCAAAAACGTCGCCTTTGAAACAGATGACATTATAGACATGTCTGCACTTGGACGATTCAATGAATCCTGGTTAATTTCTGTCGATGGCGATAGTCCTCTTAACTTTCATTACGACTTAGAAAGAACCCACAGCATTAAAATATCACCAAAAGGGATTCTTGACCAGCCATCAAAAGTTGGACAAGAAATCCATGCTCTTAATTTTACAAACAAAGCTGTTGAAAGTCTTTTCGAAAAGCAAAATGTTGACGACGAAACATTCCAGTCTTTTTACAAACTTAATATGTCTGGGAAACATATAAACAGCTCCAACGTCATGCGCTTAGCGATGATCTGGCTTTGGGATACCGCCCATGCCGCCCCCGGCACCCCTCGATCTTTTGACGAGGTCTACCCCCTTTTAAAGGAGAAGGTCGAGAAGGCTGGGATGGCCGACGGTGTCTGGGAACAGATCATGACCCGCCAAAAACGAATCCGGGAGTATTACGCTTCCACAGATTTTTGCATCCAAAATTACACTATAACATCTTTAAAAAAATAACTTTTTCAGTTTTACCTGCTTCTGCCATTTTCTTTTTCTAGAAAATGGCGAGTCTTCCCACGCTCACTTTGGGATTGGTGCATCAACGGGACGGGGCAACGCCAAAGAGCCTCACCCGAAACGATGAACACTAACCCCAAAAGGAGCATCTCATGGAATCCCAGAACGACATTCTGAATGTTACTGCTCAGCCGAACGGCGCGACCGGTGGAACCGGTGGTGTCGGTCACACTACCAACACGGGCGGCCCTGGCCTTCCTGGTGGCCCGGTAAACTCCAACCCGATCACCCCAAACTACACTCCCCAGTCCTTTGAAGAGTTGAACGCCCAGGTCCGGAATGAACGTATCAATATGTTCATCGGAATGACCGGTGGCGTAGGGCTTCCTGGCGACATCAAGCTCAACGAACATAACGAAGTGATCTCGGACATCTCGCCCGAGGTTGAAGCGGCACTTAACCACCTCACCCAGACCAAGATCGACACCATGGAACTGGATGAGTGCCGGGACGTCATCGTTGACAACAATAACCAGCTCAATGCGGCTCAGAATAACATCAATGCCCACAATGCCAACCGCGCATATACCATCGGGAAGACGCTTCACCGTGTGAAGTATCTCACCGAAACTACCGGCTATCCAGGAGGTTTTGAAAAGTGGTGTAAGGAGAATCTTAAGAAAACAAAGTTGCAGAAGACTCAACGTCGTAAGCATATGGATATGTGCACGATATACGACGTGCTGGATTACGCCTCTTTCGGTATCGAAAAGCTGGCGGCACTGTATCCGGTTTTGAAGGTGACTCCGGACCTTGACCCCAAGCATCCCATCCGCGATTTCCTGGAACGTTTCAACGTCAATATCCATGACTGCCCGGATGTCGAAGACATGCGCTTTGAAATCAGCATCGCCATTGACATGGCAAAGTTGGAAAACAACGGCATTAGCGGCATCAACAAAGGCTTGGTTCGTGAATTCCGGGAGTGCGGATTTCAGCTGAACAAGAAGGATTTCGAGGCGATGAAAGTCGCCAAGGATACCGGCGGTGATCCTTCCAAGTACCTCGAACAGGTCATAGAGAACAAGAAGCGTATCACAGCTAAGCCCCCGGTTATGCCGTTCACCTCCCCTGCTCCAAAGAACATCATGGAGCAAGCCCAGGAAATCCGTGACACGGTGCAGACACTTTTAAACGCGCCTACGATTAGCGGCGATATCCAACCCGAACGCATTGATGATCTCATCAAGGACCTGGAAGCGTTGAAGTTACGGGTTACTCAGGCCAAGGGCCAATCTCAACCCACTCAACAGACCGCCAGCACTACGGAAGCTGCCGCCTAACTATCCACAATAGTACGCCCCTCAGTAATAGCTGGGGGGCGTTACCCAAAGGAGATTACCATGTTGCTCCATATATCATCCCCCACGATTGAACAGGTTTTGGCCTTTCACGCTCTTCACCCAAAGAAACCTTTGAATGTCTTGCTAAGCTTCGCTTCGCCTAAAATTGAGTTCGAAGAATTCCAGAAGTTACACAGAAAAAAGGTTTGCAGTTTGATACTAGATTCGGGAGCATATACACTCAACAAAAGCGCGTGGGCCAAGCGGCCGAAAAACATCCTTCAAGCGTATGCAAACTTTTGCAAACGATCAGCCAAGTATTATGATTTTTCGTTCAACTTGGATGAAGATTTCTCAATCCACGGATTCGATGCCAACATGTATAACCAACTCGACCTTGAAGAAAATGAATTGAATCCTGTTCCAGTTGTCCATAGTCTCGACACCGCAGAGGACAGTGAGATAGCTCGTTTGAGCAAAATGGATTACGACCTCATCGCAATAGGTCAATGTCAAGGCGGCCGCCCTTTCTCAAAACTTAGACCTGCGGTTCATAAGATTTGCGACGGCGGCAAACGAAATGTCCATCTTTTTGGTGTAACCGAGTTGAATATTCTCCAAGAGTTGCCCATTTGGAGTTGTGATTCAAGCTCTTGGGCACAATATGTTAAATTTGGTCAGGTTATGTGGTGGAACGACGCCAATGCGGACTGGAATCCATGGGAAGTAATATACTTCCCCAAGAAACAGGTGGAACATGACCCGAGCAAGGGAAGAAATTACTGGGACTACCGATTCAAGGATCAGTTTGACCAGTACATCAAAACCAACCTTAATATCACTATCGACCACTTGCTTGGAGGCAAGAAAGAACTTTACAGAGGACTGGTAAACATCTTCTTTTTCAAGGAGATGGAACGGCGCGTCACAGAATACCATCGGGATGTGAAGAAATTCATATTCCCCGAGTAAGACGGATCAAATAGCAGATTCAAAACTGGGGTGGTCGGAAACGGCTGCCCCATTCATATTTAAAAAACCAGCAAAATCATTATGTTGAAAATTCCAGTATACTGGCATTTTATAAAACCGGTCCTTGCCCATATTACCTGAGCCAAATGGCCGATCCATGGGTTAGCAGCCAGCAACAATTAGATCGAGAAAATACCTCAGGATAACGGAGCGATTTAAGCAGGTAGTCACGGGTGTCCCTCTTTCTACCCCATGGCATTGTCAGTAACGACAACCAGCTGAGTCTATGCATCCAATTCAACGTACTGGTAGTCACCCGTCAGCACCACCTGGATTAGTCGCTCCCATACTCGCTCTTGCCCAGGATCACCCACGAGTCAGCGTTCATCCACCTCGGCCACCCTGCGCCATCAACTGAGGTTGAGAAAAAGAGATTAAAAAGATGAAGCCGGGATACCCCTATTCCCTCTTGTTTGAAATAAAAAACAGTGTGCAAATAATATCTATAACATCTCCATCAACTGAAAAAGCTCCACAAGACAACGTCTTCAGCACCAGCAAATACACCGGTTACAGATTTTGTAACCAAGAAGGAATTTAAGCAGCTTGGATGCCAACTAAAAACACTCATTTGTATGCTATATGGATCCGATATAGGATTAGCAAAGAGCTCAAGCCGAGCAAGTCGGTGACAAATTATAAGCAGCCAAAAGGACAGCTTCAAAAAAAACTTCTGACCCATTTCTTTGGACTTTGCTAATTCCTTGTTTTCGAAACAATTCTTTGAGGATTGGAGAAAATTAGCAAATCTTGTTTTAAAAGTAGCTGAAAGTTCCTTTTGTTCCTTTTGCTGGAAAAGATTCTGCTTCTGCAACACTGCTAAACTATTGTGAGACAGGAGGGGGTGCGTAAGCAACCCCCCTCTAATATATATACCCTTTTTGACTTTGATTTCTAAAAGATTTTAACGGGTTACAGCAGACAAACGCGTTTTGACTTTGACTACCCCAAAACAGCATTAACTCCCCAAAATCTTTAGATTTTCAGCAGACAATTTTGATTTTGACGTCAATTGACTGCTTGTCTCCCCCCAAGCTTTTGACTGGAGAATCAATATACTTCGTCAAAATGTGTAGGTCTTAGAGCCTGATGGACCAGTAACTTCTTTGATGACACCTTCTTTAACGGCGCGTTTGATGTCATTTCCAGCAGTGCCTTCAGAAGGAATGTCATTTGGCTTCTTTTTCTTATATATTTCAATGATAGTATCTTTCAATTGCTTCTGGGTTGAAGCTGTGCCACCAAGAGCCTGCAACGCGTCGACAACGATTGCCATCTTCCCATCCATTCTCGCAGTTTTCCCAACAGCAGGAGATGATCCCATTGGATAAAATCTCAGATCCTTCATTTGCAACATCATCTTTAAGTTTGATTCGTAGCTCCTTGCTTTTTTTTGTGTAAAAAGATAATGCGCTACATGTTTAAGATTACCGTCCTTATCTTTTCTTTCTTCAACAAATTCCAATTCCCAGGTGTTAGCAGACCAGTCGCCAATAGCACTGGCACCACGACCACCACCGATTCCTTTTTCTGCACGAAACTTTCCATGGTGATGGATCATCAACGGCGTTACTTTTAGATTGTCACAAAAGTCGAAGAATTTATCCAGAAAACGTCGCATCGCGTCGTTAGAATTTTCATCCTGATCATGAAAGCTGATCAATGGATCAAGTATTAAAATATCGAAATTGGTCTGACCATGAATTCTTTCCAGAGGATGCTTAAGCTTGTCATCATTTATATCGCCAGAAGAACGAACATCCCCTTTCTTGCCAAAGAAAAGCAACTTATCTCGAATAACATCAGGAGGAATCGCATAAGTCTTGGCGATAATCTCCATTCGCCGTTTAAGTCCAACTAGGGAATTCTCCGACTGAACAAACATCACCTTATGTTCGCTGGACATGACCTGAAATCTATCAAGGAGACCTTGCTGCGGCGGGAAGACAAGGTCCATGGCGATTTGCAAAGTCATGACCGACTTTCCCGACCCGCCAGGACCAGTGATCAGTAGCGGCTCATTTTTTGGCCAGAAGTTGTCTATGATAAATTCGAAATTCTGAGGAGAATTCAAAACATCAAGGCCATTTAAAAATCCATATTCTTCATTAAGAGAAGAATTGTTAGCTCCAGAAAGAAAACCGGATTGCATATTAACCCCTATTTGATTTTGGGCAATCAAATTCTTTGCTCGCTCAATTTCCCGTTCAAACCACTCTGGCTTTTGTCTAGATTTATCGCCAATGGGATAGTGATCATAAATATGACGTATAGCCTTTTCATCAACTTTGGCATTTAGCAAACCCAGCAGAACAGACCAGGAAGCTTCCGATCTAGTGCCATGAACATACTGGGTCATGATCTTTTGTTTCACATCATCAGAAACAGGCAAGTTAGCAATAAAAAAATCCATTTCACCACTTATTGTTTCAGAAAGCTCTATATCCGAGGTGTCAGCCCGTGTTGTATTCGAGAAACTCTTTCTGGAAGTACTCTCGGGTTCTTCTTCTGTAAAAATTTCTCTTGACCTTGAAGCGTATTCCAGCAACCACTCGGGCGCGTCCAAAATATTTTCATTTGTTGCGACCAGATACGGCTTTGTCGTTTCAGGATGCAAAGAACCAGGGCAGATCACTTGCCCACCAACTCCTCTCACGTCAAAGCATCCAGCCTTAGATCGGTTGGAGTATTTCTTCCCATCAGTCGGATATTTGAAATAGTAATGATACCGGTCCCCTCTTCCGCCAGTTTTAACGGCAAAGGTTGGAGGAAGCGTTTGCTCGATACTGTTAAATTTTAGAACTTCCCAGAATCTACCCATATCATCAACATCCAGGACCAGCACACCACTGGCTGGGCCACACGCGACACCCGCGCGGTCGGTGCTGCAATTTGCTCGAATAAAGGGTCGTTTCTCTTGGCACCACCGTTCCCACCCTTTCTCAACCGGGCCCTTGTACTTCTTGGCTGCCTTGGCCAGCGAACCGCACTCCTCGATCTCTGCCGGGGTTGGAAATCCATCGCGTAGGGGGATAAGGGATAGCGTCTGGGCCAGAAATTCAAAAATCGTGAGCCGCCCACCAGCGTCAAGCTGATCGGCCCGTTGGATCAGTAGGTAAATCTCATCCCAGGAGTAGTTCATAACGATTCCAGGGCATTTTTAGCACAGCGCTTGCCAGCCCTCAACTACTCTCAGGACGACTGTCATCACCAGGGACATCCTCTACCCTGTTCCAGCAAGTTGTATTGATTAAACTCCTAGAGATATTAATACCTGGCAAATAAGCTATAGAGACAAAACTTTGCAATTTATAAACGCCATGGGCGCTTTGTAGATTTTAAATCCTATCCTAGCACGTTTAGCTAGGAGCTAGCCATACTTGAATGACAGCAAGTCAAAAAAAATTAAACATTACTTGGATTAAACTAATTGATCGCTTCTCCTCGAATCAATTCACCAAGGATGACTAACCTGTTTAATGAAGTAATTCAGACAGGGGAGAGGTTGAGACGGAAGCTAGCCCGTATGCACAAAATGCAGAAGTCACGGTGGCCTATGTATCGAACGAAGTTCATGGCAAACTGAAGTTCGTTAGTCTTAAAAGATTATTTCGGAATCATGGTAAATCAAGTTAACCATGCTTTTGATACTTAGATGCGGTTAGACACGGGATGGATTCAAAAGGATTAAAATTGACCAAAGGAAGCCCTTCTGGGAAGATTCCATGGAGATGGAAGCTAATTCCCCCAAGGGTGACTGAAGTTTGTAAGAAACTATCGATTGGTATTCGATGCTGAAAATTTGAAATGTATTTAACAAAAACAACAAAAACCATTGCTTTGGGTATTAACTCGAAGCCCCTGTTTCGTTGTAGCACAGGTTCGTCAAAAGCTACTTAAAAACATTAGACATTTACGAGACATCGAATACCAATTGACGTAGCTGTATGCGGGAAAACCGCTTGTACGGTTGCAACAGAGTGCTAGGACTGGTGACGGTTCCTTTCGACTCTTAGAGCCATGTGTCCATCTGAAGAAATTCGGATGAATCGTGACTCTGTAAACTGCAAAGTAAGTTCTTTACAAAGGCTTTCATTCGTGAAGGCCTTTTTCTTTTTCTAACAGACAAATTTACGCATCTCCTGGTCCACCCGGCGTCAATTCACATCGTTTGGGTAGAGAAACTTGTCCTGGCCTCGGGAACACCCCCTGTAAAATCCCGTCTCCTGGGTTTTTCGGGCCTATCCTATAGCAAACCCTGCCCAGACAGCAAAAACCCCAGGAACAGCCTCCTAGGGCCAAATTACGATTTTCACCCAAGAAACACGAAAAGTCTGATGCATTTTGACCCAAGAAATGCGCGTTTTACCGCGTTTTTCAGCAATTCATAGAGATATACCAAGGAAAGTAACATTTCTATGCAAAGGAGGCGTTATGGGAGCGAAGAATGGCACCACTACGGAAATCCAAGAAAAGGCGTCGAAGAAGAAGATCGAATCGAAGTACGATCCGAAGACTCTTCGCGTACTTATCAAAGAAGGTCTGGATGCTGCTACGATAATGGAGCGGATGCAGATAAAGCACCGCCAAACGCTTAAACAGTACATCTTAAAGCTCATCAGTACCGACAGGGTACTGTATGAGGTCAAGGGACTTTATCTCAAGGACTCGAAGAGACCGAAGGTAAACCAATTCGGTTTCCTGAAGGTCAATCTGAAAGCCCACGATCTCGGCGATCTTGAAGTCAACGAAGGCGACGAATTCACAATCGAAGTCATCGATGGAAAGATCATCTTGACCAAGATTCTCCCATAACCTCCAACTGAAATGTCATGCAGATTCGTCTGTGTGGCATTTCTTATTTTTTTACTCGGATAAGATTTTTATCCTTCTTTTAGATTTCAGATACTTCGACTTTATCTTCAGAGTTACAGGCAAAACTTGTCAGATCGTCAACGCATGATCCTTCGCTTTGAATTTGCGATTATTGCCACAAAACTACAGATATAAGTATTCAAAATTGAAACCTACTGCACATCGTCGAAGAACGGTTTTACCTATAAACGTACATTCGGCCTAGAAAGCTGAAGATTTCAAAGAATCACAAGGCGTTAACGGCAAGCCCTAGGGCCAAGCCCTTAGACCAGCAGTTTTCAATATTCGTTTCTGGTCTTCCAAAAAGTAAAAACCAGATTGGAGGAATTTATGAAGGTCGAACCCATAACTAATGCGAAGGACATCAAGAGCATTAAAAAGCTCTTGGCAGATCAACCTCGTAACAGGTTGCTCTTCATTCTCGGCATCAACGCTGGCCTTCGTGTTCAAGATTTATTGAACCTGAGGGTCGGCGACATAAAACACGCCAAAGTTGGTGACCGGGTAGTTTTGCGTGAAAAGAAGACGCAAAAAGAAAACGTTTTCATGATAAACAAAGACATCAAGGATGCTCTTGAAGACTATCTGAAGACTGTTGATGCAAAGGACGAGCATTTCCTATTTAAAAGTAGAAAAGGCTCAAATGCACCATTAACGACATACGCCGTGACAATGTATGTGCAGCAATGGTGCGATGCAATCAACCTCCCGGGAAATTACGGAGCACACACGTTAAGAAAAACTTGGTGTTATCACCAGCGAAAAACCTACGGAACTTCATGGGAGGTCATAGCTAAAAGACTTAACCACAGCAGCCCCAGTATCACAAGACGATACATCGGAGTGAAGGAAGAAGAAGTCGAAGAAATTTTGATGAAATCGATCTAGATTTTAGCAAGGGGAGTAAAATCCCCTTTATTTGTAGATCGTCTAGACTTTCCGAATCCAACGTTCCAAATCGTACATCAACCTGAAACACAAGAGGTTTCTTATGGGCGTCTATCAACGTGATAGCCGATGGATGGTCTATTGGCATTTCAACGGCAAAAGACATGACAAATCGTTTGGTCGTGGTGAACTTGCTCAGGCAAAAGCTGAAAAGTTTGATCAGGCTGTTCGTGATGCACTCGAGCAGGGTTTACCGGTTCCTGATCCTGAGTCAGTGACAGCATCGGTTCAGGTTCCAGTACCAGCGGCCGGACAGTTGGACCCCCCAGCTACCGCCCCGATCCAGAGCTTTAACCAGGTCACTGGTCGAGTTCCTGGCGGGATGCTCCTGTCGGAGCTTGGATCGAAGTATCTGGCCCATATGAAGGCATCAGGCCGGACGGAGAAGCACATTCGGAACATCGAGCACTTGGTCAACCACGTGTTCATTCCGGTACTCGGCGACAAGCCAGTGGATTCTTTGACATACCAAGAAGATATGATTCCGTTCATCCTGCACTTTCAAGGAGTTAGCAGCAGAACGGGAAAGGTCCGGTCCCAGTACACGGTGAATAAGTACTGTGATTACTTGAGTTTCATCTTCAACTTCGGGATAGACAACGGATTTACCTCCGTCAATCCCCTGAAGATTTGGAAGAAACCCAAGGTCCAGCCCTGGGACATGAAACTCACCTTGGACGATGCGAAGAAGATCATGGTCAATGCCGAGCCTCATTTGAAGTGGGCAATGGAAGTTTGTTTCAACCTGGGTACTCGTCCTGGTGAATCTGAACTTCTTTCCCTCAAGTGGGAAGATATTGACTTCAAAGCCAGCACTGTTCGCATTTATGCAAGTAAAACCAAGACATACCGGACAGTTCCGATCAACCCTGAGTTCCTGAAACGTTTGGAGAAGGAGCAGGCAGAGTCCCAAACCGAATATGTCATCGAGTACATGGGCCGGAACCTGACTACCATTCGGAAAGCATTCAAAAACGCATGCAAACGGGCTGGCATCACCTACCAGACTCGTATGTACGATCTTCGGCACTTGTTTGCGACAACCTTACTTCGCAAAGGTGCTGACTTAGCTGCCGTTTCCAAGATGATGGGTCATTCTACAGTGAAGATGACGGCAGACACCTATTACCACTACATGGAAGGAGAAAAGGAAAGAGCAGTCAACCTGTTACCAGCATTAGAAGTGGCATAGACCAGGAAGACGGAGCGTCTTGAAGAAGATTCTCCGTCTTTCTATTTTTTTGAACAATACCTAACCAGACGGAGGATTTATGCCAATTATGAAATGTGTGTGGGACAATTCCCACAAGTACGAAGTTAGTGAAAATGAACAATACAAAACGCTTTGTAAAAGCTGCTACTACAACATCTACATGAAACATTATCAAAGCATCTATCCATTTTACGATTTCGTCAAAAACATTAAAGCCATTAGAATCCAACACCAACTTAAAGAGATGATTGACGAAGGCTGTGATTTTAAAGCTGAATTTGATTTAATAACTAACAAAATAAAGAAAACACACATGAAATGTCTCATGGACGGAAAAGAATATTATGTCAGCGAAAACGAAGAATTTAGATTTCTTTGCAAAGAATGCTTTAAGAAATACTACCTGCCGTTAAAACCATACTTTACTGCAAACGAAATAGAAACTATTCTCACTGGAATTAAAGAAGGCGGCAGCGACATTGATGCAGCCTTCGAAGAGGTACTCAAAAATGCCAAATAAAACACAAATTAAGCTTATAAATTGAATTCGATATGGAAAGACGAGGAATCTCTAGCACAGACTCCTCGTCTTTCATTTGTCAAAGAACAAATTGGAGAATAAACACTATGTCACGTAAATGTCTGTGGGACAAATCACATCCCAGCTTTAAGAAGCATAAACTCCCTTGCCGTTTCTTATGTGAGAAATGCAACAAAGAGATTTACTCAAAATATCGTGGACTTTTCACCCCAACACAATTCAAAGACAACATCGACTTAATCAAAGAACAAAGAAAACGAACTTCTGAACGAGAATGGAACCTAGGAGAAGCATGGGTTGTCGAAAAACTGGGATTAGATACCCTTGTAAAATTGGATTTGTTTGAAAACGGTCTTGTGTAACCGCTTTGTTTAATTTTTAGTCCGAAGGTGGACCGCCCTGCCCAGGTGGTTCACCTTTTTTTAACGGCGTGGTATGCTGGGCCATGATCAGTCCCAGGTGGTCCCAGTGCCGCCCGTTGGGTCAGTGTGGTGAGTGTATCCCATCGGCCACAGCTTGGGAAGTTTGCTTGGTGTTGCTGCTGGGGTAGAAAAAGTTCAAGAATTACTTTGGACAAGAGTCCAGTGAAGTTGCCATGAAACTCACCGTGAGACCGATGCCCCAGGATTCCAGTTTACTGGACTTTTGAAAAACCGGAATTTAGCGTTTTCTCGGCGTAGAAAATCGCAGGATCCTGTGGATGGAAGGTTGCCAACTCGTCTGTAAAACGGTAAAACCAAGCAAAACGGCGTGATATAATCATTTTGGAGTGAAAAAGCACTTTCCAAATGGCATAATCCTGCCATTTTTCGGTAGAGGGAGGAGTCAAATACGTGGTGAACCGCGTTTTTGGAACAAAAGTGGAGCCTATGCAGTCAAAAGTTTTGGGTTCGATCCCCTTGTAAAAATTTACTTGTTTGAGAATAATCCTATGTAAGTCCCGGACTTGCTCGTCTCCTGAAGGTGAACAGCCCTGCCCCGGTGGTTCACCTTTCGTTAACGGCGTGGTATCCTGGACAAGGATAATTCCCAGTGCCGCCCAGCTGAACCAGTAGAGGTGAGTGTATGCCATTGGCAGCAACTTGGGAGGTTTACTTGGTGTTGCCGTTGAGGGAAAAAAGATTAAGAATAACTGGCAATAAGATGTTCCTATGGTTGCCGAGATAATTACCGTGCATCCACCGATGCTCAAAGATTCCAGTTTACTGGACTTTTGAAAATCCTGAATTTAGCCGTTTTTTTCGGTACGGGGAATAACAAATATATTTTTCATATTGCACAAGCGACACTACGTTTACGACGAACCAGTATTGTCCTATTAAATGCACTGTTGGATACACAAACGTTCGGTCCCAAATGAAACAAAACCCTGTTTTACCTTGGACTATTTATGCAAAATACAAACAAAACAAAAGAACAGCTTACACTAGAACTACAGGCCGCACGAAAATTAATTTCAGAACTTTGGGATATCGAAACTGATCGTCAGTTAGCTGAAGAAGCTCTAAAAGAATCGGAACAATTTCTAAGATCAACGTTGGACTGCCTTTCTGCTAATATTGCCTTGCTGGACAACCAAGGAAATATTTTACATGTTAATAAAGCATGGGATGATTTCGCTCGACAAAATGGCCTTTATCCAAATGATGTTTCAATAGGAACAAACTATTTGGGCATCTGTGATAACGCCTCTGGAACACATGCTGAAGAGGCAGTTCATTTCGCAAAAGGAATTAGAAGTGTTGCGAGTGGGGAGACAGATTTTTTTATACTTGAGTATCCGTGTGACTCACCAACGAAAAAGAGGTGGTTTGCAGGACGGGTCACTCCATTTCCCGGCGAAAGCCCCCGCAAAGTTGTCGTCGCCCATGAAGACATTACTGAACGGAAGATAGCCGAAGAAGAGATGCGTAAAAGTGAAATTCGTTTTCGACGCATAACAGATTCTGCACTAGATGCATATTGATGATTGATTCTCAAGGAAAAGTATCTTTTTGGAATCCGGCTGCTGAACGCTTACTAGGCTACTCGAAAGATGAAGCCAGTGGCCAAGATTTACACTCACTTATTGCGCCGGAAAGATATCTCGATGCTTATACTAAAGGATTTAAGAAGTTTCACAACACTGGTCAAGGCGACGCAATTGGCAAGACTATAGAACTTTCCGCACGTATAAAAGACGGTCGGGAGATTCCTATTTCTTTGTCACTTTCTTCACTTCATACAGCCGACGGATGGCATGCTGTCGGAATTATTCGAGACAATTCTGAATTACGACGACTCGAAAAGGCAAAAGACGACTTAGAACGTATTTCTCGTCATAATTTAAAAAGTCCACTGACTGGCATTATAAATATTCCAGAACTTCTTATGGAGGATGAAAATTTAACAGTCCAACAGAAAAATATGCTTAACTTGGTTATTGTCTCTGGGCGGAAAATGCTACTACAGATAAATAGTTCGTTGGACTTATACAAGATTGAAAATGGCACATACGAGTTTCTTCCTCAGGACTGTGACCTACTTGAGATCATCAAAGGAGTATCTGAACTACTTGGCAAAGGAATGGGATTTAATCCCAACAAAGTGCACATTCATGAAAATTACACACTAAACAACACAACTGGACTTTCTATTTATTCAGACGCTGGACTATTAGAAATAATTTTGATCAACCTTATAAAAAATGCGGTGGAATCCAGTGGACACGATGATCCAATAGACATATCCATCTCGTACGATTGCGTTAAATGTAATATTTCAATTTCAAACAGCCGTCCAGTCCCTACTGAGATTCGAGATAAATTTTTTGAAAAATATGCAACGGCAGGAAAGCCTGGCGGAACTGGATTAGGAACTTATAGTGCAGCTATTATGACCAAAGCAATCGGAGGAACAATTTCCATGACAACATCCGATGAAATCGGAACAAAAGTCACTGTGTGTATTCCAAAAGTCCCATGGTCCTAGATATTATTTCAAAAGCTCTTAGAGCTTACAACAACATTTTGATGCAAGAAACTGGCTAACCGGCATGACACCGAAAATCTACAACTTCAGTTTACTGGACTTTTAAAAAACCGGAATTTAGCGATTTTTCGGCTTTAAAATTCGCAGGATCCTGCGAGAGCATACCTACCATGTACAGCTAATCCCGGGAACAACCTGAAAATACACAGAAAATGCTGACTTTAGTCCAAAACGGCATGTCCCATAACAGGATTCTGCCATCCAGTCCCATAGTCTACCTCAAAAACGAAAGAAATTTCGTTTTTGACCAGTTGGACATTGGATGGACCAGGAGAATTGGGACGGATCAGGAGAATCGGCGGGAAATAGAAACCGAGTTGGCTGGACCGCCACAGTCCGACCACAGATGCGCCAACCAGGCCGAAAACAGACCTATAAAAAACAAAAAATCCCGTTGGCTACTCGCCAACGAGATCACTTTTTGAAAGGGGCTTCTTTAAAGATTTCAGGGGGTTAAATCCTGCTTGTGGCGTGTCAAGCAAGTGCTCTCCCCCTGAGCTACGCTCCTATAAACAGAATCAGGGAAGGGGATATCTATTCCGAACGCTTCCCGAAGTCAACCCTAAATTTTCCATTCTCCAGAAATTTTCGGGTACCAAAGACGTTGGCGCTTGTTGGCTCGTCGTTGGTCGGAGGAGATTACACTCCCACGGGCTGAGAGGTCAAGGGAAAAGTTTAGGAAATGTGCTGTTGGAACTTATGCCAAATTTAACTTATGCCAAAACTGATACAACACAATGCAAGGATCTGCATTTTGCCGCAACTTCGAAAAATACCACTTCAGACTCGTATGTGCAACGCCTTTTACTAAAACATTTATCTTGAAAGTGTTTTGCATCAGCGGTAAAAAGCAGATACACTTCAATCTCCTATCAGCGTGTCCTAAGCGATATGCGAGAGTGGATATGAATTTTACACTAACTCGAACGTCTTTTTTTAGCACAGCCACAACGTCGGGATGCTTCATCGAAAGAAATAGCACGGTCACTCACCCTGAAACCCGGAAACCTGGCGGGGGAATTCGATGAAAGAACCAACAGATAGCTGCGATGACCAGTACTTAACTTTTACCCTAGAAAAAGGGTTATACGCCTTAAGTATCAATCACGTAAGAGAAGTTCTTGAGTATGTGACAATCACCAGAATGCCTAAGACACCGGACTATATCTGTGGTGTCATCAATTTAAGAGGTCACGCAGTCCCAGTAGTCGACCTCAAAGTAAAGCTCGGCCTTGGGCAAACCGAAAAAACCATCAATACGTGCATCATAATTACAGAAGTTAATTTTGAAGGCGACCAAACTGTTTTCGGCATTCTTTCTGATTCTGTACGAGAAGTGTACGAGATGGATACGGGACAAATCGAACCACCGCCAAAGATGGGCACTGCCATTCGAAAAGATTTTATTGTCGGGATGGGTCGGTCAGATGAAGTATTTATCATAATTTTGGACATCAACAAAGTTTTCAGCTCACAAGAGTTAGCGATCGTTCTTGATGCTGTGGAGAACGAACAAACTGCCATAGCTCTTTAAACATTCTTTCAAAATGGACCGTCGCAACTTCATTTTGAACTGACCAAATACTAATCAGGAGGATGAGATGCGAAATCTTAAACTTGGAATGAAAATTGGCATTGGATTTGGCATCCTCATACTAATTGCATGCTCTCTTGGCGGTATGGCCATATTTAATATGACCACAGTTGAGCACAATGCAAAAAGATTATCAGACGAGTATGTCCCAGAAGTAGCTATTGCCAACAACGTTGAACGCTCTTCGTTTTTGACAATGTACGCATGGCGCGGATATAGTCTTTCAGAAGAAACTTCCTTTCTTGATGAAGGAAAAAAAGAACTCAATCAGGTTCAAAAGTATTTATCTGACGCAAAATCACATGCTGACAAGTATACTGATTTGGTCAAGCTACGAGAAAACGTGGCTTTAGCCCAAGGTAAAGTCAACGAGTATTCAAAATTAGCAGATCAGACAGTTGCTCAAATCCAAGCGTTAGATAAAGACCGAAAGCTTCTTGATACTGCGGCTGCTAGTTACATGAAAAATTCGAACGATTTTCTTAAAAGTCAAGAAGAAGCTCTCGCCAAAGAAATCGCTAACGGCGCATCTGGCGACAAGCTTAAGGAAAGAACTAGTAAAGTTTCTATGATCAATGACGTCATAGACATCGGAAATGAAACACGTATTTTGGTTTGGAAAGCTCAAGCACTTCGAGAACCTAAAATTCTTGAAGGAGCGATGAGTAACTTCCCAAAGATTGAAGATTTGCTGACAAAAATAAAAGTGATAACGTTTGCTGAAGCAAATATTAGGCAGCTAGCAACAACGAGTGAATCTGCACAAGCCTACAAATCTGCGATGACAGGTCTAGTTACAAATTGGAATGAATTACAAAAGATCAACGTTAAAAGGACAGAAATCGGCCAAGCAGTTTTAAGTGCTGCGGCTCAGACCTCACTTGCAGGTATGGATCAAACAAGTGAAATTTCGAAGGAAGCAGTCACAAGTCTTGGGACTGCCTCAACTACCATGGTTGCAGGACTTTCTATCGCTCTTCTCCTAGGTATTATCGTTTCAGTCGTTTTAACAAAAGCAATTACGGGACCAGTTCAAAAGGGTGTTCAGTTTGCCGAAGCCATGTCTAACGGAGATTTCACTAAAACCCTTGAAATAGATCAAAAAGACGAAATCGGTATTTTGGCAGCATCCCTTAACACTATGGTTGTAAAATTGCGTGAAGTTGTGGCTGAGATTCAATCTGCATCTGAGAATGTCGCTTCAGGTTCAGAAGAATTATCTGCTTCAGCTCAAAGCATGTCTCAAGGCGCAACAGAACAAGCGGCCAGCGTTGAGGAGATTTCTTCATCCATGGAGCAAATGTCCTCGAACATAAAACAAAATGCTGAGAATGCCCAGCAAACCCAGTCAATTGCAGTCAAAGCTGCACAAGACGCTCAAGAAGGTGGAAAAGCTGTCATTTCAGCTGTGACCGCCATGAAAAATATTGCTGAAAAAATTTCGATCATCGAAGAAATAGCACGGCAGACCAATCTGTTAGCCCTAAACGCCGCCATCGAAGCAGCTAGAGCAGGTGAACACGGTAAAGGATTCGCAGTCGTCGCCGCAGAAGTCAGGAAACTGGCCGAACGGAGTGGCAGTGCTGCATCCGAAATTTCTGACCTTTCGACCTCGAGTGTTCGAATTGCTGAGCAAGCTGGGGAAATGTTGACCAAGATGGTCCCAGACATCCAGCGGACAGCTGACCTTGTCCAGGAAATCGCTGCATCCAGTATGGAACAAAACTCTGGCGCAGACCAGATCAATAAAGCCATCACTCAACTTGATCAGGTTGTCCAACAGAACGCATCCGCTTCCGAGGAAATGGCTTCGACATCCGAAGAGCTATCAAGTCAAGCGGAACAACTCCAAAGCACTATTGAATTCTTCCAAGTTGGCACTACTGCTAACAGACGGCGTTCAATTCCTAAAGCGTTGCCTACCGGACGCTCACGCGTCGTTCACACTGCCAGAAAGCAAACATCTACCGCAAAGATTGATCTGGATATGGAAGATTCCGACTTCGAAAAATTCTAGCATGTAAATACGGGAGGAGGTCAATGACCTCCTCCCATTTCAGATGAGGCGACAAATGAATCTTACCCACACCATAGAAGAGCCTGTCCCGCGAATGGCTAACTGAACCCTTGTCTGTTGGCCGATATTTTGATATATAGTCAGTAAAATCTGATGAATAGATAAGGCGGCCCGCGTTATGGGGTACAACTTTTGCGACTACAATCCCAACCAGTTGCTTCTGCTTGCTTCCAACTTAGATGACTGGCTCCCGCAAGCATCTTTGAGCCTAAGAGCTTGCGACTTGATGTTATAACCAACTATATTCTTTCTAACTCCACCGGAATACACAGGCATTCCCCGCTGCCACTGTTGACATCGCCGAAGAGATGTATAAGTTTCAAACCAACTGAAGGGGAGTAGCTCTTTCGGGCAAGGTCAACAGTACTGGCGCTTATACCCGGCGCTTGGCCTTGCCGTCGGTCCCCACCGATGAGCGAGACCTTCAGCATGAGTAATCATGCTGGATGTCTCGTTTTCTTATTCGGGACCTCCAGCCTAACCTGGCAACCTGGAGGCCCCATGAAAAAAAGTCTTCCCCTTTTCCCGTATCAGCCGATGGCTGGCGATTCCCACACCAAAGCACTCAGCCTCAATGCTCCTGCTCAGGCAACTGTCATGCGCTGGCTCAGCCTGCCGCTGCTTGCTCTGGCCTTAATCCTTCTGTCTATTGATCTCGCTGAAGCCAAGCGGCTCGGCGGAAACAAGTCCTTTGGCAGCAAGGATTCCTATTCCAAGAGCTACGATAAGCCCACTCCCCCGAATACGAGCGCATCGAACATGCAGTCAACGCCACCCCAGGCGAAGGCTCCTGGCGGGTTTCTCTCAAAATTTGGCGGAATGGGGGGAATGGTCGGTGGCCTGCTCATGGGTGGCCTGTTAGGGTCACTCTTTTTTGGCGGTGGCTTTGGCGGATTTGGAATCCTTGAAATGTTGCTCCTCGGCGTCGGCGGCTTCCTGCTCTTCCGATTCATCCGTGCCCGGCGTGGAGCGCAGGCGGGGGGAACCACCCGCATGGAGCAGCCCGCTCCCGGCGTACATGATCGCTTAGCCTATGCCGCTGGACCTGCTGGGGATGTCGCCCCGAATCAGGAGTCACGTTCCTGGGGCTCTCTGCGAACCACCGCAGCCTCCTCTGGTGGCCCAAACGATACCATAGCCCCTGTTGTCATGCCTGCTGGCCTGGACGAGGCCGAGTTCCTCTCCGGAGCCAAGGCTCTCTACAACCGCTTACAGACCTCCTGGGATCGTCGTGACCTCACCGACATCCGTGGGTTCACCAGCCCCGAAGTCTATGCCGAAATCGCCCACCAAGCGAGTGAAGACCCTACACCCGGCAAAACCGACATACTCATGATCGAAGCTCGTGTCATCGAGGCCGGCACAGAAGGAACACAGACTGTGATCTCGGTACTTTATGATGTCCTGCTGCGCGAAAACCAAGCCAACGATCAGCCCTCTCAGATTCGTGAAGTCTGGCACATCAGTCGTGACCAGTCTGCCTCAAAGCCAGAATGGATTCTTGAAGGCATCCAACAGTTGGAGAGGTAGTCTTAGCGAACCGCCCGGGGCTACGGCCCCGGGCTTGGCATAATGAAACCGCCGCGAGAGTTACAGGTGGAAAGATGACAAGCCAAATCAAAACTGTTCTTTTGCTCGGCTTACTCACCAGCCTCATGTTGCTCATGGGGCGAGCTTTGGGTGGGCAAACGGGCCTTCTCATAGCTATTGTGTTCGCCCTCGTCATGAACGTGGGAAGCTACTGGTTTTCCGACAGGATTGTCCTGAAAATGTACCATGCCCAAGAGGTCTCTCCTCATGACGCCCCAGCCCTACACCACATGGTCGAGGAGCTTTCAGCCAAGGCAGGCATTCCCAAACCACGGATATATGTTATCCCCGAGGAAGCACCCAACGCGTTTGCCACGGGGAGAAACCCAAAGCATGGCGTGGTTGCCGTGACCGAAGGCATCATGCGCCTGCTTTCCCCCGCAGAGCTTCGTGGTGTCATCGCGCATGAAATTGGTCACATCAAAAACAGAGACATCCTGGTACAAAGTATTGCTGGGGTCATTGGCGGGGTCATTGTCTCGGTGGCCAACATGCTCCAATGGGGAGCTATCTTCGGTCTGGGCGGAGGCAGAGATGAGGAAGAAAGCGGCGGTGGCGGCGGTCTTGCCAGTTCGCTGCTCATGGCCTTCCTTGCTCCTATCGCGGCCATGCTTGTTCAGATGGCCATATCCCGCTCACGTGAGTACCTCGCCGACGACACGGGTGCCCAATTGGCTGGCGATCCCAAGGCACTGGCCAGGGCCTTGGAAAAACTTGGAATGTGGTCAGGCCGAATTCCCATGCATTCTGGCAACCAGGCCACGGCACACATGTTTATCGTAACCCCTTTTAGCGGTTCCACATTTTCCTCACTTTTTAGTACACATCCGCCGCTGGAAGAACGCATCGCACGTCTGGAGGCCATGCCCTCCAACGCATGACCAAGTGGTTGGACCGGAACCCAGGCCAGTCCAGCCCCTACCTTGACGGCAGTGGCGTAAATGACGAAACGAGAGAGAATGGTCACCGGTTACAGGCGGGAGGGAATTCATGGATAGTGCATGGATGTGGATTGGTTTTAATGTGCTGGTTCTGGCCTTACTGGCTTTGGACCTTGGCGTCCTGCACCGCCATGGACGAGAGATCGGCGTACGCGAAGCGTTGTTGCTGAGCCTAGGCTATGTCATTTTGGCTTTGTCTTTCGGCGCCGGCATCCATTACTTCCTTGGCCCCCAAGCTGCGACAGAGTACCTGACAGGCTATCTGATAGAAAAAAGTCTCTCAATCGACAACATCTTCGTCTTCGTTCTCGTCTTTATGCACTTTTCCGTTCCCAAGGACTGCCAGCACAAGGTTCTCTTCTGGGGTATTCTTGGCGCGTTGATCATGCGCGCTGCGCTTATCCTGGCCGGGGCAGCGATTATTGAATCCTTCCACGGAATCATCTACGTCTTTGGGGCGTTCCTCGTCTTCACAGGAATAAAGATGCTGGTTACGGTTGGACAAGAACCGAACCTGGACGAGAACCACATCAATCGTTTTATGCGTCGCCACTTCCGGGTGACCGAAAACTTCGAAGGCAAAAAATTCTTCGTTCGACGCAATGGCGCACTCTTCATTACGCCACTCTTCATCGTCCTGGTACTTGTCGAAGTCACAGACGTAATCTTCGCTTTGGATTCCATTCCGGCCATTTTCGCCATTACCACCGACCCATTCATCGTTTATACGTCAAATGTCTTCGCCATCCTCGGTCTCAGGGCGCTCTACTTTGCTCTCGTGGGTATCATTCACCGGTTTCATTATCTCAAATATGGTCTGTCTCTTGTACTCGTGGTCGTAGGCGCGAAAATGATAGTCAACGCCTGGTTCGGCGAAAAAATAGTATCCACAGAACTGGCCTTGTTTATCACGGCAGTGATCATCGGCAGCTCTATGTTGTTTTCGTTGCTGCGAACGCAGAAAATGCCCACCGAAGAAGCTCTCAAAGATGCGACCCGTTGGTGGGTTCCGGGCAGCCCTCCAAAAGTTGAAGCGGACAAGCAGCCACGGAACGACAACAAGAATGGTAAGTCTTGACGCTAAGCAGTACACAGTGGGGATAGCAGTCGTCGACACAGCATGATGCCCCAAGCCAGGAAAGTGAACCATGTCCGAACAAGACGATACTATTTCCCAGGAAACGACAAACGCATCAAAAACACCAGTGGCGCAAAGCGTGCCCGATACCGAGGTGGCCTTAGAAGCCCGCAATGATGGTGAGGATGATGTCGGTCCCTTATACGCCAGATCTTATCACCCTTTTTTGCTCCTCGTATTCATTGCGTCTGTGGCCATTCTTGGATCACTTCTGTGGCCGTTTCGCCATGCTGTCATCTTAGCCGCCATACTCGCGCTGCTGCTGCCCCCTCTGCATAAACGGAGCGTGCACATTTTAAGGGGCGCACGCCTAGCCTCGGCCGCTTTGCTGACAATTCGCCACCTGGGCGCGTCACAAGACCCAGGCCGTGCTGCGGCTGCTTCGTGGCGAGGACATTGACTTGGTGAGCCGGGAGTTGGGGGTGACCGCCGCGACGTTGTCTCAGTAGCGCAACATCTTCTTGGAGGCCGGGGAGTCGGGTCTGAAGCCGCAGCCAATCAAGGAATCCGCAGAATTCGGCCGGCTCCGCGAGAAGATTGGCGAGCAGGCCATGGAAAACGAGCTGTTTCGGGAGAAGATTGCCCGGCTGGAGCAAAACCGCCCTTTGGCCCGGGGGAGGTCGAGGAAATGAGCCAAGCCGCCTCGGCCTCCACTGGGAAAAACTACGGGCTGGCGCTGGTCTGCCGTGTCTAGGCGCGCCCTCGTTCTACGGTTTACTGGCAACGTCGATACGTGGTCGAGGCTGTACGCCACAGTTACTGTCCAAGAAAACCCTAGGCCAATCCAGGGACTGAAGCCGGCTGAAGGCGGGGCATACAGGGCCTTACCCCTTGTCACCGACACGGAAGTACGAGAATCTCTGCGGCTGGCCAGGGTAAAAAAAATCCGTCGCCCGCCCACTGCACTCCGCTGGATCGCTGTTGCGACAGGGCGTCGATTCTCTGGACTACCCTTCTTTCATTGCCGTGGTGGAAGAGCTGTTGCGGGCTGACCACACCCAGGCGCCGGCAGGGGAATTGCCCAGGCGTGAGAAGCTTGTCGCGCAGCGCAACAAGCAGGGAAAATTGCCGCATTCGCACCGAAGAACGAGTTCCAGGCCAGCGGGCCTGAGCAGAGGAAACGATGGACTGCGATATCGATACGCTCAAGGCATTTTTGGCGACAGCGGGATGTCCGGGCGAAACCGTTGCCGCCCTCTCCCGGGATGTGCCGCTGGCGGCCCAAGGCCTTGCAGCGGAGCGTTGCGCCGCCCTGGCCCAGGGCCTGACCGAAGCCCTGGGCGTGCCTGAGGCGCCCGCAACGCTTTGCCAGGAAGGCTCTCTGGACGATTGGCTCGACTTTGTCGCCCGGCATCTGGACGACGAGACGCTCAAACGAGCGGCCATTGCCCGCATCGTGAAAAACAAGACGGAAATCCCTCACGGAAAGCCCTATGTCATCGACCGGATGCGCCCCCAGGACGCACTTGGCGTGGCCGGCTTGTTTTATACCATCTACGACGCCAACTATCCGGTCCTGGATTACATCGTGCCGGAAAAGCTGGTGGCCCTGAACCAGCAGAAGGCCGTGGTGACGCTGGTGGCCAGGGCCGAAACCGGCGAGATCGTCGGCCACGGGGCGTATTACCGCAGTTCACCGCCCAATCCGACCGTATATGAGCAGGGGCAACTTTTGGTCGATCCGGCCTACCGCCAGACCTCCCTGGCCTTCAGGCTTCTTAAGGAACTCGACGCGGTCTCCTACGCCATGACCTGGGCCGAGGCCTTTTTCGGCGAGGCGGTGTGCAACCATGTCGTCACCCAGAAAAGCGGCGACCGCCAAGGCTACGTGCCCTGCGGCATCGAACTGTCCCTCATGCCGGACGGGGCCTATGCCAAGGAGGGGGCTTGCGGCCGGATCACCTGTATGACGGGTTTTCGGGTGCATCGGGACAAGCGGCTGCCGCTCTATCTGCCCGAAGACTGCCGCCCGGTGTTGGAGCCAATCCTTACTGGCTTTTCCCTGAACCGGGATATGCATTTTGCCGCCAGCGACGTCCCCGAATCGTCGGAAACCGTGCTCGACGCCCGCCTTTTCGACTTCGCCCAGGTGGAACGCATCCAGGTCGCCACCATCGGCCGGGATTTTCCCGGGCATGTCGCCGCCATTGAGGAGCGGGCCGTTCGTCTGGGACTGGCCGTGGTTCAGATTTTTTGCAACACGGCCTCCCCGGGCGTGGCCTTTGCGGTCAAGGCCCTGCGGCAACGCAGCTACGTGTTCGGAGGGTTTATGCCTTTGTGGTTCCCCGACGGCGACGCCATCATGTTCCAACGGTTGGCAACAGCGCCGGACTTCGAGGCCGTGCGCCTGTTCACCGACCGCGCCAAGGCGATTCTGGCGCATATCCAGGCTGAGTGGCACGCCTATGGGCGCTGAGGCGGACATGGCTGGACAAGCAGAGTCTCCCCGGGTCGATGCCCTGGCCAAGGCCTGCGGCTGCGAACGCTACGCCGTAGACGAAACGCCCTCAGGCTGCCTGTGGGCCGGGGTCAGGCGGGCAGGCCTCCCCCACGGCCGCATCGCCAGCCTGGATGTCGCCCCCGCCCGAGGCCTGCCCGGCGTCGTTGCCGTGCTGACCCGCGCCGATGTCCCGGGGACCAACCGCCAGGGTATCGTCCACAAGGACCAGCCGGTGCTGTGCGGGCAGGTCGTGCGGCACTGCGGCGACCCGGTGGCCCTGGTTGTGGCCGAAAGCCGGGAGGCCCTGGCCGCCGGGCTGGCCGCCATCCAGGTCGATTTGAAGCCGCTGCCCGGAGTTTTTGATCCCGTCCAGGCCCTATCGCCGGATGCTCCGCTGGTGCATTCCGGCCGCGAGGGCGGCAACCTGCTGGCCCATGGGCTTATGGAAAAGGGCCAGGCCGGGGCGGCCCTGGCCGGCTGCGACGTCGTGGTGGCGGGCCGATTTGAAACGCCCCTGCAGGACCATGTCTTCCTGGAACCGCCAAACGGGCTGGCCCGGCTCCTGCCGTCCGGCCTGCTGGACATGATCGTCTCCACCCAGGCCCCTTTTCGGGACCGCTTCGAGATTGCCCAGGCCCTGGGGCTTGATCCCCTGCGCATCCGCGTCCGCGCGCCCTATCTCGGCGGCGGCTTTGGCGGCAAGGACGGGGCCACTGTCCAGTGTCTGCTGGCCCTGGCCGCCCTGCGTCTGCCGGGCCGATGGGTCAAGATGGTCTGGAGCCGCGAGGAAACCTTCCTGGCCGGCTACAAGCGCCATGCCGCCGTCATAAACCTCCGCCTGGGGGCTCACGCCGACGGCACGCTTGCGGCCCTTGATTGCACCATGCATTTTGACGCCGGCCCCTATGCCCACTTAAGCGGCGAGATCATGGAACTGAGCCTGGAGCACGCCGGCGGCCCGTACCGCATTCCCCATACGCGCATCGAAGGCTTTTGCGCCTACACCAACAACCCCGTGGGCGGAGCCTTTAGGGGCTTTGGCGTGGTCCAGGCAACCTTTGCCGTGGAACGGGCCATGGATCTCCTGGCCAAACGACTTGGCCGGGCGGTGGACTCCTTGCGGCTGCAAAACGCCTTGCGCACAGGGGAGGAAAACGCCGTCGGCGTGCCGGTCGAACCCGGAACCGACATCGCCGCCTGCCTCAAGGCGGCCATGGCCCATCCGTTTTGGAGCCAACGCCAGGCCTGGAAGCAGGCAGCCCCGCCGCTCACTCGACGCGGGGTGGGGTTGGTCGCCGTGCACAACGCCATGGGCTATGGTCGGGGCCTGCCCGACCACGCCGCCGCCAAGCTGGAGCTGACCCGCCAGGGAACATTTCGCCTGTACAACTCCGTGCCGGACATGGGGCAAGGCAATGCCGCGGCCTTCGTGGCAATGGCCGCCAAGGCGCTTGGCCAGCCCGAGACCGCGTTTGCCTGCGTCCAGCCCGACACCCGGGTCTGTCCGCCGGCCGGCTCGTCCTCGGCCAGCCGCACCACCTACACCTTTGGCAACGCCCTGCTCCGGGCCTGCCGGGCCATGGCGGAGAAATTGCGCACCCGGGCCGCGCTGGCGCTTTTTTGCGATGCGCCGGACCGGCTCACCCTCGTGCCCGGAGGCGTCTTCGATCCGGCCAGCGGTCGCACAGTCCCCCTGGCGCTGCTAGCCGGTTTCCTTCTGCGCGATGACCGGATCTGCATCGACCAGTTCGTGATGCCGGTGGTGGCCGACCCGCCCGATACAGGCCATGCATTCAAGCTCGGTTTCCCCCACCGCTTCTATTCCTATGGGGCCTGCCTGTGCGGGGTCGAAGTGGACGAACTGACGGGCACGGTCAGGCTGGCCCAATGCCTGGCAGTCGTTGCCTGCGGCCGCGTCTTTTCCCTGGCGGGCGTTGAACAGCAACTCCAGGGCGCGACCGCCCAAGGCGCGGGGTTCACCCTTTTTGAGGACATGGCGCCAGACCAGGGCCGCATCCGGGGAGCAGACCTTGGCGCCTATCTGATACCCACCGCCCTGGATCTGCCGGACATCGCCTGTCTGGCCCTTCCCGACGACGAACCATCAGGCCCCATGGGACTCAAGGGCATGGGCGAGGTCGGCATCCACGGCCCCGGTCCGGCCGTGGCTCAGGCCCTTGACGACGCCATTGGAATGGACGTGACCCGCCTGCCGGTTGCCCCCGAGGCAGTGCTTTCGGCCCTGGAGGACAAGAACGCATGAACGACCCTATGGAAATTGCCTTTCAGCTCAATGGCCGTCCGGCGCGCCTGACGACCGACCCCGCCCGGCGGGCCATCGATGTCTTGCGGGACGATTTTGGGCTTATCGCCACCAAGGAGGGCTGCGGCTCGGGCGAATGCGGCGCATGCGCCGTGCTCCTGGACGGGGTGGCCAGACTGTCTTGTCTCATGCTGGCGGCCCAACTTGACGGCCATGAGGTGACCACGGCCGAAGGCCTTGGCACGCCCGAAGCGCCGCATCCCGTCCAGACGGCCTTTGCCGTCCACGGCGCCGTGCAGTGCGGCTATTGTTCGCCGGGCATGACCATTGCGGCTGCCGAACTTCTGGCCAACGATCCTGCCCCGGACCGGGGAACCGTGCGACAGGCCTTGTCCGGCAATCTGTGCCGCTGCACCGGGTACGTCAAAATCGTGGATGCGGTCCTGGCGGCGGCTGCGACCATGCGCGGGGAAGAGTCATGATCGGCCGGGTCCATCGGCCGACTTCGCTGGCGGCGCTTTGGCCGCTGTTGGACGACGGCGCGCGCCCCATGGCCGGCGGAACCGACCTGCTGACGCGGGGCCGGGGCCGGTCGCTTGGCGAAGTCGCCCTGCTCGAAGGGATTGCCGGCCTGGACGGCATCGTGAGCGAGGCAGGCTGGCTTCGCATCGGGGCCACCGCCACCCATGCCCGCGTGCTGCGCCATCCGGTGGTCCGAGAGCGCTTAGCGGTCCTGGCCCAGGCGCTTACCTCCCTTGGCTCGCCGCTTATCCGCAACATGGGCACCCTCGGCGGCAACTGTATTACCGCCTCGCCGGCCGGCGACACCCTGCCGCCGCTCTACGCCTTGGACGCCCTGGTGGAGCTGGTTTCCCGGGACGGCGCACGCCGTCTGCCCGTGTCCGAATTTCTTGTCGCCCCGGGGCGCACGACCCTTGCCCCGGGCGAAATCCTGGCGGCATTCCTCGTCCCGCTGCCCCCGGCCGGAGCGCTGCACCATTTTGAGAAAGTGGGACGGCGCGACGCTCTGGCCATTGCCGTGGCCAGTCTGGCCGCGCTGGTCGTCAGGGACGAGGCCGGACAGGTGACCGAGGCCCGGCTGGCTGTGGGCAGTCTGGCCCCGACCGTGGTGCGCTGCCGGGAAGCCGAGGCGCTTTTGTGCGGGGGCCGGCTGGACCGGGAAACCCTGCTCGCGGCCGGGCAGTTGATTCGAAAGCGTATCTCGCCCATCAACGACATCCGGGCCACGGCCGCCTACCGTCGGGAAGTGGCCGGCAAGCTGCCCCTGCGCCTGCTGACGATTTAGATCCTGGCCAGCGCCTTGCCCTCTGCGGCTGACCAGCCGCTTGCCGTCAGCTGCTGGCCGGCTGCTTTTCTGTCTGGCCGCTAGTGTGGCGTTCGCAAAAAACATTTATGTTTTTTTGTGAATAGAAATAATGATTACGGGTTATTACCGCACCCAGTAGGGCATGGCATTCCCGAACGCGACACTAGCCAGCGGCTGGCCGCGCCTGCCGCCGGCTGGCGGCGACCAGCGGGACCACCAGCAAGCCCGCCCCGGCCGCAAAGGCGCAGGACGTGAAAAACAGCGTCGGATAGCCGGCTCCCCCCGCCAGGATGGCCCCACCCGCAATCGGGCCGAAGACATAGGCCGTATCCATCATAAAAAGCATCAGGTTGAGATTCGTCCCGCGCATGGCCGGTGGGGAGTAGCCAAACATGACCGCGCTCATAAGCGGCAGGGCGACCCCCAGGCATAAGCCATAGGCACCGGCCAGGACCAGCAGCCGGGTCTGCCCCGTCGTTGCAGCAAAGCCGACCATGCAGGCGGCCAGACAGACTAAAGCCCCGACCAGAACGGTTTCCTTGGGCAACCGGTCGAAATACCGCCCGGCCAGAACCCGCACGGCCATGGACGCGCCCGTGGACACGGTGAAAAAAAGGCCGGGATCGGCGAGCCCCAGGCCCACGGCAAAGGGTTTGATGAAAAAAAAGATCAGCGTGGTGCTCATGAAAAGGCACAGGTTAGCCAAAAGGACCAACCGTATCGGCGGCAGGGCCAGGGTCTGGAGCACATCGGACACCGTCGGCCGTCCTGCACCGGCCAGGCCGGCCTTTGCTTGTCGCTTCAAGCGCTTGCCAAGCGGCGCAAGCAGGGCCAGGGCCGGCAGCGCCAGAATTGAACAGACGGCATAGACCCGGTCCTCCCGGCCCAGACGCGGCAACAGCCATTCGGCCAGCGGCGGCATGAGGGCATAGGGCACAAGAGAGGACAGGGAGAAATAGCCAAAAGCCCGGCCGGCAAGCGCTTTCGGGATGATCTGGGCCAGCAGCACGGTGACGGCGCTGACCAGAAAGACAAAGGAGACGCCGTGAAACAGGCGTACGGCCAGGATCGGGCCGATCCCCCGGGCGAACTGGTAGGCGCAAAGGGCCAGCCCCATACCGATCAGGGAAGCCCGGACCAGGGGCAAGGCGTTTCGCGGCGTGACAAGGACACTCAAAAAAGGCCGCAGACAAAAGGCGGCCAGAGGCTCTGCGCCAAGCAGCCACCCCCGCCAGGCCGGATCAATGCCCAGGCGCGCCAGATAGGTTTCGAAGCCGTAAAAAATGGCGATGTTGCAAAACCCGAAGGTGGCCGCCAGGAGCAACACCTTAAAATCGTAGGTGAAAAGTCGCTCGGCTTGGGTCAGCTGGTTGTCCTCGGTCATGGGGTGTCCAACACGCTTGTAAAAGCCTTGGCAAAAGCCTCCATAGCCGGGGCCTCGGCCATGGAGACCCGAATCCAGTTGGGATAGCGGAAGCCGGTCATGGTGCGCACCATCACCCCTTTCTGCATGAGCTTGCGATAGAGCAGGGTGTCGGACATGGGTGTACGGACCATAATAAAATTGCCGGCTCCGCTGACATATTCCAGTCCCAGGGTATCAAAGAGATCGTGCAGAGCGCTTTTGGCCGCAGCCACCATCTGCCGGGTGGCCGCAATATGGCCGGCATCGTCGGCCAGGGCCGCTGTTGCGGCAATTTGCCCCAGGCTATTGACGGAATAGGCGATGTGGGTGCGGCGCACGATGTCCACCGCCTCCAAGGAGCCGCACAAATAGCCCACCCGAAATCCGGCCAGACCGTACATCTTGGAAAAGGTGCGAAAGACCAGGACGTTGTCGTGGCGTTCCATGATCTCCATGCCGTCCGGGAAATCCGGATCGTCCAGGTATTCCCGGTAAGCTTCGTCGAGCACCACCAGCGCCCGGCTGTCCAGACCGGCCAAAAAACGCTCCAGGGTCGCCCTGTTCCACCAGGAGCCGGTGGGATTGTTGGGATTGCACACGAAAACAACCCTGGTGTTCTCTGTCACGGCCGCCAGCATGGCCGCCGGGGCCAGGGCCTGCTTCGTAAGCGGAACCAGCCGTGTCTCGACGCCGGAAAACTTCGCCACCCATTCGTACACGGCAAAAGTCTTGTCCGCAGTGACAATGGCATCGCCCGGACCGCAGAAGGCCCGGATGACGGAACCGATGACCTCACAAGAACCGTTGCCGACCAGAAACTGGTCCGGGGACTTGCCAAACCGGGTAGCCAGGGCCTGGCGCAGGTCATAGGCGTCGCCGCTCGGATAGACGGCGGCCCGTTCGGCCGGGAACGCAGCGATAGCCTCCCGGGCCAGGGGCGGCGGCCCCAGGGTGTTTTCGTTGTTATTGAGCCGATACAGATACGATGCGCCGTATTGGCGCATGAGGACAGGATCGGGGCGACTCGGGACGTAGCGTTCGAAGTGCCGGACATAGTCCGGGATGCGTTCAAGAATCCTGGTCATGCTGCCATACAACCATGTCGCCCTGCCCCCCGTGAGGAAGCACGACTTTCGGGGAGAACCCCGACTGCATCAAGTCATCGGCCAGAGCGGCCTCCCAGGGGCGGGACAGGTCCATGTAATAGAGGATGCGATGGATGCCCTTGTCGCGGATGGCCGCCACACTGGCGGCCAGATTGGCGGCCATGTCCTGGCCGTCCAGAAACGGACGCAGTTCCGCCAGATCGCGGTGACGGTCGAGCAAGGTGCCAAGCAGCGATTCGCGCCGGGGCCGGCCGGCCGGGGCCTCGACCGGGAGAATGTCCCGGGGCATGGCCAGCCGCTCGTAGGTCTGGCGCAGAAAGTTTTCGATGCTCGGGCTGCACCACACGGCCATGCCGGTATCCTCCCGCAGATGCCGAAAGACCACTGGTTGCCGATCGCAACCCGTCTCGGCGCAGGCTTGCAGGGAACCAAGCGGCTCGAAATAGCCTGGGATAAGATCGTCGGAGGACCGAAAGCCCAGCACTATAGCGTAATGCTCCCGGGCCACGGCTTCCAGAAAGCCGTCGAGCAGCACTCTGGCCACGTCGCCCCGCGCTTGCTTGGCTGCAAAGACAAAGGGGCCGGAAAAGTAAAGCGCCTGATCGCTACACCGATTCCAGGTGAGAAGCCCCACAGTTTGCCCGGCCGCGTCAAGGGCACACACGCAGGCAACCTGGCCGTCGGCGACGAGATCGGCGAATTTTTCGGGCGTGCGGAAACTGCCAGGGCATTGCCAGGCCGGATAGACACTCATGGCCAAGGCGGCGGCCTGGGAAAGACGCGCCGGGTCAAGAGCCAAAGCGAGCCTGTAGGGCGGGCGCGTCTGCTCGGGTGCGTGGACGGGTGTCAGAGCCGGATAGCGCCGGTCCACTTCGGCCACAATGCAAAACTGGTCACCGCCTCGATGATCGAGGCGGAAGCGGTCCGCCGCCTGGGCAGCCAGCAGCAATCCCAGGTCGCGGGGCATCTCGCCGTTCTCCCGGCCAACGGAGCAGGCCGTGCTATTGAGTCCGCCCAAGGAAAGATCGGCCGCCTTAAAGGAGAAGGCGGCGCGAAGCAGATACCGTTTTCCGGTCATGTCGATACGCAACGGTTCGTCGGCCTGCGCCAGCCCGATGAGGCAGAGGCAAAATTCCTCGACAGTCAATTGGAATCGGTAGCTTTCCCGCTGGCCGAAGCCTGCACGCTGCGCCAAGGTCTGGGCCGCGCCTGCCACCGGACAGGCAAAGGCGGTGTCCGGAGGAATCTCCATCGAGACACACAGATCGTCAGGCATATCGCCTCCCCAGACAAGGTTTCAACCAAGCATCGCGTGGTCAACGATGTCCTTATCTCTCCTATTTCTTTGGCAATTGCAATGAAAAGGGGAAAAACCCAATGGGTGGTTTACACGGCCGGCCGCTCATCATCGACGAAATGGACCATGTGGTCGAGCGCAACGCCGTGGAGCTGGTGCGGGATCTGTACGAGGCGTCGCGCGCCGCGATCCTGCTCATCGGCGAAAAGGCGCTGCCCGGAAAGCTGGCCCAATGGGAACGCTTCCATGGCCGCATCCTGGATTGGGTGAGCGGCCCTATCTTTATGACATGGCCCGCCGCTGGGGACTGGGCAAGTGGGTTCCCGGCGTCTGCCATCACAACTTGGTGGCCACGCAAAAGGTCCATTCGACCGGTAGAGCTTCAAAACTAAACGTCGTTGTGAACAAATCTACCCGTCGTGCTACAACCCCGGATAACCATTCCCCTGGAATCCCAGGCCACGAGGTTATCCATCGAGAAAAGGGCTACGGACTATCTCCGTAAACCATTGAAATATCTGGCCGGAAAGAGAGGAACGGTTGTCCGGGGCGACCCAATGTCCAAATGTCAGGGGGCGGGGAATGCCAAGTCTCAAGGCCTGAGCAGCCGACTCTTCCCATTCTAGACAGAGTAGAATACCCTGAATCTATAGGCGAGCACCCCCTGTATCGCTGCAAACCCGGCATGGCCGATGATCGTTTCTTTGGTGATTTGAGGGGCCAACGTTCCCACAAGGTGCTTTCGGATACAAAGTTATCATCCCTCTAGAGTCTATCACGGAGCAAAGACCCGCCATGAGCGATGCCCTCCCCAACGATCCGCTTTTTCCTCTCCAGTGGCACCTTCTCAACACCGGCCAAAGCGGCGGAACGCCGGGCATCGACCTCAATGTGGTAAGGGTCTGGGAAGATTACGATGGATCGGGCGTGGTTGTGGGCGTCATCGACGACGGCACAGAAACGGACCACCCGGATCTCGCCGCCAACGAGGACCCGGCCCTGGGCTTCGACTTCCTGCGCCCCGACAACCGTGGCCTGCCGGTCAGCAAGGAAGACATGCACGGAACGAGCGTGTCGGGCGTCATTGGTGCCGTCGCGGACAATGGCCTCGGGGGCACGGGGGTGGCTCCGGGCGCGACCCTCGGAATCGTGCACCTCACCCTGGGAGAGCCGCCCGAATCCATAAGCGACGAGGCGCTCACCGCCGAGAGCGCGGCCATATTCTCCTATGCGCAAGAGTATTTCGACGTGGTGAACAATAGTTGGGGGGATTCGGGGTACGTCGCCAACACCCCAAATGTCCAAGCGGCCATCGAAAATGCCGTCCAATACGGACGCGACGGCCTCGGAACTGTGGTCGTCTTCTCGGCGGGCAACAATCGTAACATATCCGGCGATTCCAACACGGATGCCACGAAGCGCTCGCCCTTCGTCATCGCCGTGGCCGCTGTGAACCATGACGGCGTACCGACCTTCTATAGTAGCCCCGGGACGAATGTCCTCGTGGCCGCCCCTTCGGACGACAGGATCGACGGGAACTGGGTCTGCGGTGTCGTGACGACGGACCGCATGGGCTACGAGGGCTACAACACGGCCCCCTCGCCTGAGGGGGACTATGCCTATGATTTCGGGGGCACTTCGGCCGCCGCGCCCGAAGTGACGGGTGTGGTCGCGCTTATGCTCGAAGCCAACCCGGACCTCGGCTACCGGGATGTTCAAGACATCCTCGCTCTTACCGCCCGCAATGTGGACCCCGAAGGGAATTGGGCCATCAACGGAGCGACCAACTGGAACGGCGGCGGCATGCATGTCAGCCGCGACGTTGGCTACGGCCTTGTGGACGCCCTGGCTGCCGTACGCTTGTCAGAGACCTGGGAAGGGCAAAACACCTACGCCAATCTGGCTACAGCCGAAAGCTCCGTCGAGGTCGGGCAGACCATCCCCGATGGTCAAGGGTATGTAACCTCCTCCATCGCCGTGATCGAGGACATCGACGTCGAGCGGGTGGTCGTCTCCTTCGACATGGAACATGAAAGCTCCTCGGACCTGCGCATCCTGCTGGTCTCGCCATCCGGAACCGAAAGCCTGCTCCTGGACCAAGCCTGGCCGACGAAAAACGCCGCATGGCCGGTGGACATGTCCCTGTCCTCAACCTTCCACCTCGGGGAGAACTCCAAAGGGACCTGGACTCTCTACGTGGCCGACGCCCAAGGGAATAACCTGACGGGGACCCTCAATTCCTGGAAAATCGATTTCTACGGCAAGGAAGCCTCCGACGATTCGCTGTACGTCTACACCAACGAATACTCGGGTATGGCCGCGAGCGACCCGGCTCGGACCATTCTCTTGGACACCTCAGGGGACGACGTCGTCAACGTCGCCGCCGTCTCCTCGGGCAGTGTGGTCAACCTGACCCCCGGAACGCTTGGGCTGGTGGACGGAACACCGCTTGTCCTCGCCGCTGGAACGGCCGTGGAAACTGTTTACGCCGGGGATGGGGACGACGGGCTGGTGGGTGACGTCGCGGACAATTATCTTTTCGGCGGACGCGGAAACGACATCCTCATGGGTGGCCTTGGTGACGACGTGCTCGATGGCGGCCAGAAGGGCGTCGATACCGCCGTCTATACGGGCTCAAGGCTCGATTACCAGCTCGTGCGACAAGATGACGCCGTGACGGTCTCCGGCCCCGAGGGAACCGACCTGCTGCGCAATATCGACGTATTGTCCTTCGCGGATGGCATCTACGCCGTTTCCGCCCTCTATGCGCCGGGATTTGCGGGGGCTACGGGCATTCTTGCATCCTAGCTTCTAAGAAAGGAGGTCCTGGAATTTAACTGGAGCCGCCCCACGCCAGATAGAATTTCAGGGGAATGGTTATCCGGGAGCCTCTTTCCCCTGGGGGCTTTCCCGACGGAGGCGATTGGGGAATGACCTATTCCTCGGCGACAAGCCGAATGCGCCGTGATTTCGCACGTCTGCCGCTGTCGGTCTGCGAAGCGGCCATGACCGGCCGGGGAGCCCCGGCCGGTCATGCTTTTTTCAGGAAGCAGGTCTTGAGCACCAATCCTTTGACCTTGTCGGCGTTGCACTCAATTTCCGCCGGGTCGCCCCCTTTCTCCGCTTGATTGGCCCGGGATATCTGGCAACACGGGA
Source organism: Solidesulfovibrio carbinolicus (assembly GCF_004135975.1). Classification (NCBI taxonomy): domain Bacteria; kingdom Pseudomonadati; phylum Thermodesulfobacteriota; class Desulfovibrionia; order Desulfovibrionales; family Desulfovibrionaceae; genus Solidesulfovibrio; species Solidesulfovibrio carbinolicus. The sequence goes on from NZ_CP026538.1 coordinate 3,619,037, forward strand.
CAGTCGCGCCCACGGCCTCTCTGCGAACAATCCGGGCGGTGGCGGCTCTATACGGCATCCGATTTCGATGCGTCATACGCATCCGACACGGAGGAGGCATGGTCGCGGCCGTGGGCAAGCTGATGCGCCATGCCGGCGCCAGGCTGCCTGCAGACCAACGCCGCACTTGGCTGACTGAAATTATTAGTGAAAATCAGAATGTTGGCAATGACTGGCGAGCAGAGAACGGAATAAGGGACGCTTCGAAACCACAGCGCCATGACGAAAGCACCGCATGTCCACAAACTGCTAAGCATGCTAACTGTTTCCAGAACAACTACATTGCTTCAGCCTTGACCGAGACACCCAAAGGAAATAACATGTTTTATTGGTCAATACGTTAACAATGAAATTTCTTTCAACGGCTCTCATCAGCACCATCAGAACAGGCTTCTTTCCAAGCTTCCCTGCACAGCAGCGGAGGCGCGCACGCATCGCATCCTCCGGGGGGGGCGAATTATGTACGTCGGTCTCAAGATGCTCAAGGACTTCAAAAAAGTCACGCCGCAAACGCCGGTTCTTGACGCGGACAAACTGCTTACAGGCAGCGATTTCTGGATGCTTCTTGTCGTTGACGACGACAGGAAGCTGCTCGGCTACGTGCGCAAGGAAGACATCGCCCTGGCCCTGCCCTCCATCATGACCACCCTGGAAAAGCACGAGGCGCTCTACCTCCTGTCCAAGCTCACCGTGCAAAAAATCATGCGCAAGGACATCATCGCCGTGCATCCGGAAATGGAGATCGAGCAGGCCGCCGAAATCATGCACCAAAAAAATCTGGCCGGACTGGCCGTGGTGGGCGACCAGCAAAAGCTCGTGGGCTACATCACCCGCTCGGTCATGCTTGACGTGCTGGTCGAGGAAATGGGGCTGAAGCAAGGCGGTTCGCGCATTGTCTTCGAGGTGGAAGACCGCACCGGCGTCCTTCATGAAGTCTCCGGCATCATCAACGATCTTGGCGTCAGCATCATCGCCACCGGCACCTTTTATCACAACGACCGGCGCATGGTGGTCATCCGGCTGGCAGTGGACGATCCGTATCTGGTGGCCGGGGCCATCGAGCGCAAGGGCTACCGGCTGGTGTCCGCCGCCGACTTTGAAGAGGAGTGGACGAGCTGATGGCCTTTTTGGAAATCGATAACGTCACCCTGACCTTTCGGGGCATCGCCGCCCTGACCGGTGTGAGCTTCACCGTGGAAAAAGGCGGCATCGTCTCGCTCATTGGCCCCAACGGCGCCGGCAAGACCAGCATGCTCAACTGCATAAGCGGCCGCTACACCCCGGACTCCGGGAGGATCAGCCTGGGCGGGCGCGATCTGCTGGCCGTGCCGGCCCACGCCCGCACCAGCCTTGGCCTGTCGCGCACCTTTCAAAATATCGCGCTGTTTAAGGGCCTTTCGGTGCTCGATAATCTCATGGTCGGCCGCCACGCCCGCATGGACTACGGTCTGCTGGCCTCCATCCTCTATTTCGGGCCGGCCCGACGGGCCGAGGACGCCCACCGCCGCCGGGTGGAGGACGTCATCGATTTCCTGCGGCTTTCGCCCTACCGCCACCATCCGGCCGGCAAGCTGCCCTACGGCGTGCAAAAACGGGTGGAACTCGGCCGGGCCATGGCTGCCGAATCCGACCTCATTTTGCTGGATGAACCCATGGCCGGCATGAATCTTGAGGAAACCGAGGACATGGCCCGCTATATTCTCGATATCAATGAAGAATGGGGCATGACCGTGCTGCTCGTCGAGCACGACATGGGCGTGGTCATGGACATCTCCAGCAAGGTGGTGGTCCTGGATTTCGGCCGGGTGCTGGCCGAAGGCCCGCCCGAAGCGGTCATGGCCGATCCGGCCGTGGTGGCCGCCTACCTCGGCGGCGAAGACGCGGTGTTTCTGGGACGCTAGTGTCGCGTCCTCGAAAAGAACACAGCATGTTTCGTCGGCAACATGCTAAAACCATGCATTTTCTTAAAAAAATACTCTCGTATTGTTTAAGGGACGCGACACGAGGCGTCCGGCAACCGATAACCGATACGCGGATGTGACAATGGGCGACGCCCGAAAAATCTACGACGACACCCTGCCCGGCCTGCTGCTGCGGCGCGCCCGCGCCCATGGCGCAAAGACCGCCCTGCGCGAAAAACAGTGGGGCGTGTGGCAGCGCTTTTCCTGGAGCGACTACCTCACCGCCGCGGCCGAATTTGCCGGCGGCCTCAAAAAATACGGCCTGGGCCGGGGCGACATCGTCATCCTCATTGGCGACAACCGACCCGAGTGGCTCTTTGCCGAACTGGCAATCCAGGCCCTTGGCGGCATTGCCCTGGGCCTGTACCAGGACGCCCCGGCCGAGGAGATCGCCCACATCTTCAAACTGTCCGAAGCAAGGCTGGTCGTCGCCGAAGACCAGGAGCAGGTGGACAAGATCCTGGGCCTTCGCCCCGAGCTGCCGCATCTGGCCCACATCGTCTACCACGATGCCAAGGGCCTGGCCGGCCTGGACGAACCCGGACTGGTCAGCTTTGAGGCCGTGCGCAACCTTGGCCGCGAACTGGCCGGCGAGTTTGAAGCCTGGACCCAGGCCCTTTCCCCGGATGATCCCTGCCTCATTGCCACCACCTCCGGCACCACCGGCCGGCCCAAGCTGGCCCTGCTCTCACACAAAAACCTCCTGGCCATGGCCCACAACCTGGGGCTGGTGGACGCCAAGCGCGACACCGACGAGTTCGTCTCCTTCCTGCCCCTGGCCTGGATGGGCGAGCAGATGATGGCCGCCGCCTCGGCGCTCCTTTTCGGCTTCACCGTCAATTTCCCCGAAGACCCGGACACGGTGCAGGAAAACATCCGGGAGATCGGTCCCCACGTCATCTTCTCCCCTCCGCGCGTCTGGGAGAATCTGGCCGCCCGGGTCCGGGTCAAGATCATGGAGACCACGCCGCTCAAACGCTTTCTCTACGAAAAGCTCCTGCCCATCGGCATCCGCTACGCCGATGCCCGCTTTGCCGGCCGCAAGCCGGGCCTGCCCCTGCGTCTGGCCTATTTCCTCGCCTGGGTCTGCCTGTTCCGGGCGCTCAAAGACCGGCTCGGTTTTTCCAACGTCCGTTCGGCCAGCACCGGCGGCGCGGCCCTTGGTCCCGACGCCTTCCGCTTTTTCCACGCCATGGGCGTCAATCTTAAGCAGATATACGGCCAGACCGAAATCGCCGGCATCTCCTGCATCCACCGCGACGGGGCCGTGGATTTCACTTCGGTGGGCCAGCCCATCCCGGACACCGAGCTGACCATTGCCGCAGACGGCGAGATTCTGTCCAAAAGCCCGTCGGTCTTTCTCGGCTATTACAAAAACCCCGAGGCCACGGCCGAAACCCTCACCGACGACGGCCGGTTGCGTTCGGGCGATGCCGGCTATTTCGACGACGCCGGCCGGCTGGTGGTCATCGACCGGGTCAAGGACGTCATGACCCTGGCCGACGGCTTCAAGTTCTCGCCCCAGTTCATGGAGAACAAGCTCAAGTTCTCGCCCTACGTCAAAGAAGCCGTGGTCCTCGGCCACACCCGCGACCATCTGGCCGCCATCGTCTGCATCGACGCCGAGATCGTCGGCCGCTGGGCCGAGTCCAAGGGCCTCACCTATACCACCTACCAGGATCTTGCCGCCAAGGCCGAGGTCTACGGGCTGGTGCAGGGCGAGATCGCCGGCATAAACGCCGGGTTGGCTCCCAAGATGCGGGTGCGCCGCTTCGCTTTGCTGTTTAAGGAACTCGACGCCGACGACGGCGAACTGACCCGCACCCGCAAGGTGCGCCGCAAAGTGGTCGGCGAGCGCTATGCCGGCCTCATCGAGGCGCTCTACTCCGACGCCTGCAGCCTCAATCTGCGGGCCGAGATCACCTACCAGGACGCCAGCGTCCGGGAGATGTGCGGCGAACTGCGTCTGGAAAACGTGGCCGAGACGGCCGGTCCCGGCTGATTCGCCGCTGTTGCGAAGAATTTGGCCGCCGCCTGCGGCCAGGGCATGAGGAGAGAGCGTGGACTATTATCTGCAACTGCTTGTTTCGGGGCTGGTCATCGGCAGCATCTACAGCCTCGTGGCCCTGGGTTTTGTCATCATCTACAAGGCCACCAAGGTGGTCAATTTCGCCCAGGGCGAACTGGTCATGGTCGGGGCCTACATCTGTTTTTCGCTGACCGTCCAGGCCAAGCTGCCCTTTCTGGCGGCCTTTTTCCTGACGCTCGCCTTCTCGTTCATTCTCGGCATCGCCATCGAACGGCTCATCCTGCGGCCCATGATCGGCGAACCCATCATCAGCGTCGTCATGGTCACCATCGGCCTGTCCTCGGTACTCAAATCCCTGGTCCAGCTGTTCTGGGGCACGCAGATCCAGGTCTTTCCGCCGGTGCTGCCCCAGGAGCCGGTGATGATCGCCGGGCTGCCCGTGGCCCCGGTCTATCTGGCCGCCTTTGCCCTCTCCATCATCCTCTTCCTCATCTTCTCGGCCTTTTTCAAATACTCGCGCCTGGGCATCGCCATGCGGGCCACGGCCTTTGACCAGCAGGCCGCCGCCAGCATGGGCATCGGGATTAAAAACATCTTCGCCCTGTCCTGGTGCATCGCCGCCATGGTCTCCTCCATCGGCGGGATCATCCTCGGCAACATCAACGGCATAAACGCCCAGCTTGGGCATTTGGGCCTCAAGGTCTTCCCGGCCGTGATCCTCGGCGGCCTGGACAGCCTGCTCGGCGCGGCCCTGGGCGGCCTTATCATCGGCGTCCTGGAAAACGTCTGCGATGGCGCGGCCAAGGAGTTTCTCGGCCTTGGGGGCTTCAAGGACGTGGCCGCTTTTCTCTTCCTCGTCGTCATTCTCATGATCAAACCCTACGGGCTCTTCGGCGCCCGGGAAATCGAGCGGGTGTAGCCCATGCACGGACAATGCGGACTGTTTTTCCGAACCTATGCCGGCGAGGCCCAGCTTTTCCCCGGCCGGTTCTTGAAAATTTCCATGCTCCTTTTTTTTGCGGCCCTGTGCCTGGCACCCTGGGCCATGAACAAGTACCTCGTCTCGATCCTGTGCCTGATCAATATTTCCGTCATCGGCGCGGTGTCGCTCAACCTGCTCACCGGTTCCTGCGGCCAGATCTCCCTGGGCCACGGAGCCTTTTTCGGGGTCGGGGCCTACTCGGCCGCCTATCTGGCCAACCTGGGCCTGCCCTTTCTGCTGGTTCTGCCCGGGGCCGGGGCCATCACGGCGCTGACCGGCATGGTCTTCGGCCTGCCCTCCCTGCGCCTGAAAGGCATCTATCTGGCCATCGCCACCCTGGCCGCCCAGCTCATCCTCGAATACGTCTTTCTCCACTGGGACGCCGTCACCGGCGGCTCCGGCGGCATGGCCCTTGATCCGCCGTCCATCTTCGGTTTCGCCTTTGATTCCGACCTCAAGATGTTCTACCTGACCCTGGCCGTGGCCGCCTTGTGCGTCCTTTGCGTGCGAAACGTCATGCGCACCTGCCTGGGCCGGGCCTTTGTGGCCATCCGCGACTACCACCTCTCGGCCGAGATCGTCGGTGTGGACCTTTTCGCCTACAAGCTGCGGGCCTTTGGCCTCAGTTCCTTTCTGGCCGGTGTGGGCGGGGCGCTGTGGGGCTCCTACACCATGTACATCACCCCGGAACAGTTCGGCATAGGGCTGTCGGTCAGCTATCTGGCCATGATCATCATCGGGGGCCTGGGCAGCGTCATCGGCGGCGTTTTCGGCGCAGTCTTTATTACCATCCTGCCGGAACTGCTCAATTTCATCGCCCAACATGCCGGCGCGGCCTTCACGGATTTAAGCGGCGCGCTGCTGGCCATGAAGGAAGGCGTCTTTGGCCTGGTCCTGGTCCTGTTTCTCATCTTTGAACCCGAAGGGCTGGCCAACCGCTGGCGGCTCGTCAAATCCTATTGGAAGCTCTATCCCTTTGCCCATTAGCCCTGCGCCGCAAGGCGGCGGACTGTCGGGGCGCGGCGCAAGCCGTCAGGCCAGGGGATTACCGGACATCCCGGCGGACAAAGCCGGGACGCAACACGCAACCGTGGGGGGAAACATGAAACGACTGGCAAAACTGCTCACCCTGGCCCTGGCCTGGACCCTGGCTGTGCCCGGTGTCGTGCGCGCCGAGGAGACCGTCAACATCGGCCTGCTCTCCGACCTGTCCGGCCCGACCTCGGCCGTGGGCGTGCCCTACTCCGAGGGCATCAAGGATGCGGCCAAATATTTAAATGAAAACGGCGGTATCGCCGGCAAGCCCATAAAGCTCATCGAGGTGGACTACGCCTACAACGCCCAGCAGGCCCTGTCTGCGTATAAGCGCTTCACCTCCCAGGACAAGATCGTGGCCCTGCAGGGCTGGGGCACCCAGGACACCGAAGCCCTGACCAAGTTCGTGGGCAAGGACCAGATCCCGACCCTGTCCGCCTCCTACTCCGCCCACCTCACCGATCCGGCCAAGGCCCCGTACAACTTCTTCGTGGCCGCCGACTATTCCACCCAGATTCGTGGAGCGCTCAAATACTTCAAAGGCAACTGGAAAGAAGCCCGCGCCCCCAAGGTGGCCTTTGTCTACCCCGACCATCCCTACGGGTTGGTGCCCATTCCGGCGGCCAAGGACTATGCCAAGGAACTGGGCTTTGAGCTCGTGGGTGATGAGACCGTGGCCCTGGGCGCCATGGACGCCATGGCCCAGATGCTGCGCCTGCAAAAGCTGGCCCCGGACTACGTCTGGATCGGCGGCACCACGCCGTCGGCCGCCGTCATCATGAAGGACGCCCAGAAACTCGGCTTTAAAACCACGTTTTTCTGCAACATCTGGGGCGTGGACGAGAGCCTGTTCAAGCTGGCCGGCGACGCCGCGGGTGGCGCCTATTCGCTCCAGACCGCCGTGGTCTACGGCCAGAAGGTTCCCGGCATGGCCGTCATTGAAAAGCTGACGGGCGGCACGCCCAAAATGACCCACTACATCCGGGGCTTTGCCTCCATGCTGGTCATGGCCGAAGGCCTGAAGATCGCCGCCGCCAAAGGCCCGCTTACCGGCCCGGCCATCAAGGACGCCTTGGAGACGCTGCGCGACTACAATCCCATGGGTCTGACCCCGCCCATCAGCTTCTTCCCCAACGACCACCGGCCCAACATGTCGGTCATCATCTACAAGGTCGAAGCCGGCAAGATGGTCGAAGTGGCTACGGAAACCCTGGAACGCAAGCCCGAATGGCTGGGGAAATAGACGCCGTGGATCTGCTCGCCGTTGAAAACCTCGAAGTCGTTTACAACGACGTGGCGCTGACCCTCAAAGGGCTGTCGCTTCGCGCCGGGCAGGGTCGGATCACGGCCCTGCTCGGGGCCAACGGGGCCGGGAAGTCCACCACCCTCAAAGCCATCTCCGGGCTTCTGGCCGGCGAGGACGGAGCCATTACCGACGGGCGCATCGTCTACGACGGCGCGCCCATAAGCCGGCTGGCCCCGGAACGCATCGTGCGCCTGGGCGTGTTCCAGGTCATGGAAGGACGACGGGTGTTCGAGGACATGAGCGTGGAGGACAACCTGCGCTGCGGCGGCGTCACCCGCCCGGCCAGGGAGTTTCGGGCCAGCGTGGAGCGCGTCTACGACTACTTCCCGCGCCTCAAGGAACGTCGCCTGCAACTGGCCGGCTACATGTCCGGCGGCGAGCAACAGATGCTGGCCATCGGCCGGGCGCTCATCGCCAAACCGCGCCTGCTGCTCCTCGACGAGCCTTCCCTGGGGCTGGCCCCGCTGCTCGTGGAGGAAATCTTTGACATCATCCGCCGGGTCAACCGCGACGAGGGCGTGACCATCCTTTTGGTCGAGCAAAACGCCCGGGCGGCGCTCGGTATCGCCGATGTCGGCTTTATCATGGAAAACGGCCGCATCGTCCTCGACGGCACGTCCCAGGAACTTTTAAACAACCCCGATGTCCAGGAATTCTATCTGGGCCTGTCCCACGGCGGCGAAAAACGCCGCTACCGGGACGTCAAACACTACCGCCGCCGCAAACGCTGGCTGGGGTAGGGGTAACAGAATACATAAGAAAAGACGCCTCCGGCGGCCGGGGGGGATAATCCCCCCCGGACCCCCTTGATGGAACGAGTTATCAGGGGGTTATGGCGTGAGCTGGCAAGTTGGCCGGTTGTGGACAGGACGGCGGAAACAGACCCAACGCAATTCGAGAAAGAGGCGAAATATGGACGCAGCAAAGCCCGCTTCCGGCTTTTATTCCCCCCTGGAGAGCATGGACCGCGAGGCCGTGGCGGCTCGCAAGTTCGACCGCCTGGGCCGGCTCCTGAGCCATGCCTTCGCGCACAGCGGGGAGTTTCGCAGCCGCCTGGAGGCCGCCGGTCTGGTTCCGTCCGACATCACGTCCTGGGACGATTTCGCCCGCATCCCGCCGCTTGGCAAAAAACAGCTCCTCGCCCTCCAGGACGGCGGGGCCGGACTGGCCCGCCTGCTCACCGGCGGCGTTGCCGGGCTGCGCCGCATCTACCAGTCGCCGGGACCGCTTTTTGATCCCGAAGGACCGGGACCGGACTATTGGGGCTGGGCCGAGGCCTTTTACGCCGCCGGCTTTGCCCGGGGCGATCTGGTCCAGATGACGTTTAGCTATCACCTGACCCCGGCCGGCCTCATGCTGGAGGAACCGCTGCTGGAACTCGGATGCGCCGTCATCCCGGCCGGACCGGGCAACACCGACGTCCAGATCGACCTCATGACCCGCCTGCCAGTGACCGGGTTCGTCGGCATGACCAGCTACCTCGACGTCATCGCCGACAAGGCCCGGGAGCGGGGCCTCGACCTGCATCGGGATTTCCGGCTGCGCACGGCCTTTGTGGCGGCCGAGCGTCTGCCCGAGAGCCTGCGCCAGAAAGTCCAGGACGCCTTTGCCATGACCATCCTCCAAGGCTACGGCACGGCCGACGTGGGCTGCATCGCCTACGAATGCTCGGAACTCACCGGCATGCACGTCAGTTCCCGGGGCATCCTGGAAATCTGCGAACCAGGCACCGGCCGGCCCCTGCCAGCCGGCGAAATCGGTGAAGTGGTCTTTACGCCCTTTGTTAACGCCTACCCGCTCATCCGCCTGGCCACGGGCGATCTCTCCAAGCTTGCTGACGCGCCCTGCCCCTGCGGGCGCACCGCACCGCGCCTGACCGGCATCCTCGGCCGGGCCGACGATACGGCCAAGGTCAAAGGACAGTTCATTTATCCGGCCCAGGCCGCCGAAGTCGCCGCCGGCTTCCCGGCCATCGCCGCGTGGCAGATCGTTGTGCAAAATCCCGACGGCAAGGATGCCATCGAAGTGCGCCTGTGCTGCAGCGCCCCCCTGGACACAGGCGCTTTCGCGGCCCGGTTCCAGGAACGGCTCAAGCTGCGCCCCCAGGTGACGGTGCTGCCCGCGGGTGAAACCATCAGACCCGACGCGCCCAGACTCATCGATCTGCGCCGTTTCGACTAGCCTCAGGGCTGGCAGGCAGACCCAAACAAGGCCGATGGGAATAATGGAGACAGCCAGGGACATCATCCCGCGCAGGCCGCCCCCCTGAGTTTCGTGAATTGGAGCCGCCCCGGCTCCGCATTTCCCTAGAATCCCAGGCCAAAAGATTATCCAGGCAGGTTATCCAACAGAAAAAGGGGTCAGATCTTTCGATCTGACCCTTTGAAATCTCTGGTCGGGATGAGAGGATTTGAACCTCCGCCCCCCTGAACCCCATGGGCCGGGCACCTGATCTGAATTCTGAAATCATTGGATATTTTTTTGAAAATGATAACTTTTTTCCGACATACCTGCTTGGCGACGAAGGGGAACGGTTCTCCAGATGTTATCCAGATTGCAGCGGCGGCCCCGGGAAAAATATCCCCCTGTTCTAGGTCAAAACGCCCTCTCCCCTCTCCTCGCCTTGGATAACATCCAAAAATCTATTACAGCCGATCTCCTTGACCAACAGTCCCCCAAAGGGGATAAGTCAAGTACCTCTCTCGCCGCTCATACTTACAAACCAAGGGGGACTTCATCCATGTCTGCCAAAGTAAAAATTTACACCCTCTCAACTTGCTCACACTGCACCCAAGCCAAAGACTTTCTCGACGAACGCAATGTCGCCTATGACCCCGTCAGCGTGGACTTCATGTCCGGCGACGAGCGAACCCAGGTTCTCGACACACTCCGCAAGCTCAACCCGGCAATCACGTTCCCGACCATCGTCATCGGCGAAAAGGTTATCGTGGGATTTCGCCGCGAAGAAATTGAAGCTGCCCTCAAGGAAGCCGACATCGAGACGGAAGTCAAAGCTCCGACTTGGCAACAGCCCTGAAAGAGACTGAATAAACCTCCGCACAACCGGCCAGAACCGGAGGTGTCATCATTGCTCTTGAGGGGTAACAGTCCATATCCGTTTCAATGGGGGCTCAGTCTTCAAATCTTCATCGAATTTTTCGTACGTCAAGAACAACTGCTCAAGTAATTCCTTCTGCGACCAAAGCCTTACTCGGAAGAAACTTGCCGCCTGTTCTCGCCTCGAAGCAGCCGGAGCACGGCCTGAGTCTTGTGAGGCGCCCAGAATCGCTTGAGTGCTTCTCCCTCTCTCAGCATACGGCACATCCCGAGCGGCAGAGTCATACCGCCAAGTTGGTGTCCAAGAAAACCCTAGGCCAATCCACTAGTGAAAATTGACAGACTGCGCCGTCTGTGCGATATTGTAAAAAAATAGTGTATCTTAGATGATGCAATCCAGACCGGGAGGGGCGATGCCGGCTCGGAATCACGGACGTGCCTGGTGCTTGGGGGTGCGGTGTCTGGCCTGGGGGCTGGCCGTGCTGCTCGGCTTGGCCGCAGTTGCCCATGCGGCGGATATCATGTCTCCCGAGGAGCGAGCCGCCCTGGCCGAGCTCAAGCAGATCCGCCTCGTCTACGACTGGAAATACCCGCCGTTTGAGTTCCTGGGCGAGGACGGCCGTTTCTCGGGGCTAGCCGCCGATTTCATCAAGGAGATTGAGAACAGCTTGGGCGTCGCCATCCGGGCCGAAGCCGAGCGAGATTGGCCGGCGTTGCTGGAAAGCCTCAAGGAGCGTCGGGCCGACATGGCCCCGGCCATGGCTTACACCGCCGAGCGCGCTCAGTATCTGCTGTTTACCGACCCCTACGTGCATCTGCCCACTGTGGTGTTCACCCAGAAGCATTTTAAGCACATTGACGGACTAGCCGATCTGCGCGGCCTGCGGGTGGGCGTGGTCAACGGCTATGTCTCCCACGCCTTTCTCAAGAGCAATTATCCGGACACGTTTACCATTGTGCCGGTGAACAACATCCAGGAAGGCCTGCGCCAAACCGCATTCGGCGATCTCGACGCTTTTGTGGAGAACGTGGGCGTGGCCTCGTATTACATCGAGCAGGAAGGCCTGCGCAATCTGCGGGTGGCCGCCACCACCGAGCACGAGACGGCCTTGTCCATGGCCGTGCGCAGCGACCGACCGTTACTGTTCTCCGCCATCCAGAAGGCCCTGGCCAACATTCCCCAGGAGCGTCGACGCGCCTTGCTTGACAAATGGGTCCATCCCCAGGAGCGCCAGATACGCACCCTGACCTGGCTGTTATACGCAGCCATCGGGCTGCTCTCGGTCACTGTGGCGTTGCTTGGCGTCCTGCTTTACCGCTCCCTGGCCTTGCGGCGGGCCTACCAAAACAAGGCCCAGGAACTGGCGGCCGAACTGGAACGCAGCCTGACGTTCCAGCAGGCTCTGCGGGCCAGCGAGGAAAAATACCGGGCCATCTTCGATCATGCCCCCATCGGAATCTTCCGCTGCACCTATGGCGACGGCCTGCAGGAGGTCAACGCCGCCCTCGCCCGCATGCACGGCTTCTCCAGCCCCGAGGCCATGCTCGGCGGTCTCGAACATCTGCCGCTTAACAGCTATCTGCGTCCCCAAGGATCACGGGATATCCGCAGCGCTCTGGCCGTCTCGCCCCAGGGGCTGCGCTTGGAAGCGCTCCTGGGACGTAGGGACGGACAAGCGTTTCCGGCCATCATCAACGCTTCCCTCCAGTACGACGCCGCAGGCGAACCGGCCAGCATTAACGGCCTTGTCGAGGACGTGGCCGAGCGACGGCAGGCCGAAGAGGCTCTGCGCGAAAGCGAAGCCCGGTACCGTTCCGTCATTGAGAACATCCAGGACATGTACTACCGCACCGACCGCGAAGGCCGGCTGGTAATGCTCAGCCCCTCCACGCCGCGCCAGCTCGGCTACGACTCGGTCGATGAGCTGCTTGGCCGGCCGGCCGCAGATTTCTGGATGGAACCTGACAAACGCCACGCCCTTTTGGAGCGCATCGCGGTCGAGGGCCGGGTCCTGGACTACGAAGTCACTCTTAAGGACAAAAGCGGAGGGCCGGTGCTGGTTTCAACCACCAGCGCTTATTACCGCGACGGAGAGGGGCGGGTGCTTGGCGTGGAGGGCATTTTCCGGGACATCACTGGGCGCAAGCAGCTGGAGATGCAACTGGCCGACCAACTGGCCTTCCAACAGGCGCTCCTGGACACCATCCCCTACGCGGTCTTTTACAAGGGCACGGACTGCCGATTCTTGGGCTTTAACAAGGCCTATGAAGACTGGTTCGGGGTGCGCCGTCAGGATCTCATTGGCAAGACGGTGCTGGATCTGGACTATCTGCCCGCCGAGGACCGGGCTGCCTATCAGGCCGAGGATGAGGCCGTTATTGCCGGGGCCGAGCCGGTGCACAAGGAAATGTCCATCCCCCTGGCCGACGGCGCGGTGCACCAGACCCTGTATTCGGTCACCGGATTTCGCCTGTCCGGCGGCGCTTCAGGCGGGCTGATCGGCGTCATCGTGGACATCACCGAGCACAAAAAGATGCAGGAGCTGATGATCCAAACCGAGAAGATGATGAGCGTGGGCGGGCTGGCCGCAGGTATGGCCCACGAACTCAACAACCCCCTAGGCATCATCTTGCAGTCGGTGCAGAATATGGAGCGCCGGTTATCGCCTGCCCTGCCGGGCAATCTGGAAGTGGCCC